>CAZVHI010000045.1:19380-26274 GCA_964627205.1 uncultured bacterium | reverse complement strand
GTGTCTGTTAGCTATGGGGCCATGGAGTCCGGATAGAGCTGGCAACGAACAGTCACCGGGGAACCGCCCAGCTCAAACTGCGACGAGGAGTCGATCTCGACCCATTGGGAACCAGAGGGCGCATCGAGGTCGGCCATCTTCCAGGGAAGGCTGGCCGATGTGATCTGATCCATCCACTCCTGGAAAGGATCCTGGCTTCCGGCCTCCCCCATGGATGGCATCACGAAAAGGTCCTGACCGACTTGCCTGAATAGCGAGCGATTCGTGCACTCGGCAGTGGTGCTCTCGAGTACGTACCAGGTTTCACCGTCAAACAACTCTGTGCCGACGACACGCGTCGTATCGGTGGCGAGGGCTCGAGCCGTAGATGTGTCTGTATCCGTTGTGTAGACCCACATGTTTCCAAGTGCCACCGGAACCGTGATCGTGGGCAAGGTTGTTCCATTCCCCGGACCCGGGACACCGAGGATCCGATAGTCCTCGCTGCATCCGAGTGTCAGCGCGCCCAGACAAAGCAGGGCGACGCAGTTGATCGGCCACTTTCTTCTCGTCATGGTGACACCTCCTGCACCGGAATGGTGACCTCCATACACCAGTGCGAATTCCGGGCGGGAAGCGGGAAACGCGAATCCGAGATGGCCCGTGAGAACTCGCCCGCTGCGGCCATGTTGCCGGCACGCCCCCCTGCGTCAAAACGTGGAGCCTTATGGCCTCCCGCATGTAAGCGCCTGTCACAGCGCAGGATGTGTGCATTCGAGAGAAGCCGTTTACCTCGTGGCTGAACCGGACTACAGTCTCCAGGACATCGTGAACCGTGCTTTCGACTCATGTTTGACGAAGGAGACCATACCTCCATGCGTGCCTGTCTGACGATCGTGCTCGGCATTGTCGCCTGCCTGTCCGTGCGCGGACCGGATCCCACCGCTGCCGCGAAGCCTGACACTCTCGTCGTCTCCACCTTCACCTTCGACGACATCGAGACCCGCCGGGCGGTCTTCACCTTCCCAACGGCGGGGCAGAGCTGGCAGCGCATCCTCATGCACTACACGCTGAAGTGCGACGAGGCCACCGTCGCCGACCCCTATCCATGCGGAGAGTGGGATTATACAACCCACACTCTTGTCCACGTCCACACCGGACGGATGGACTCGACGCTGCACGAGTACCCCTCCTTCGAGGTCGCGGGCGAAGCGCCCGACGAGCTGCTCTACAGCGCCGAGCCGCGCCACCACTTCTTCACCGCCTGGTCCGACCCGGACGCCCCGCGCACGGGCGGCCACTACCTGCGCTTCGGCGGCACCGACTGCATCACCGTGCCGCCGGCGGCGCTGGCGGGAATCGACTCCAGCCTGACGCTCTCCTTCTGGGTCCGCGGCGACGCCGGCCAGCCCCTGAGCGACCACATCCTCGAGGCGGGAGAGGCCGGCGGCCGCGTGGTGAACATCCACCTGCCCTGGGGCACGGGCACCGTGTACTGGGATTGCGGCGGACGCCTGGGCGGCAACAACAACCGCCTGAGCAAGCAGGCGCGCCCCGGTCAATTCAAGGGACGCTGGAACCACTGGGCCTTCACCAAGGACGCCCGCAGCGGCGAGATGGCCATCTACCTCAACGGCGAGCTGTGGCACAGCGCCGGCAAAATGACGAAGGCGATCCCCCCCATCGATTGCTTCACGGTCGGGGCCGGCCTGAACTGCAACGGAGGCTGGTACCGCGGCGACCTGGACGACCTGCGGATCTGGGACATCGCCCTCAGCGGCGAGACCATCGCCGCCTGGCGGCACCGCGACATCACGCCCGAGCATCCCGCCTACGAGCAGCTCCGCGCCGAGTACCGCTTCGACGACCCCTCGCAGCCCGCGAAAGACAGCTCGCCCCACGGCCGGCACGGCGAGAGCTTCGGCCAGCCCCAGGCGCGGCCCCACAGCCTTCTGGGCGGTGCAGACCAGAAACCAGGTCCCCGGGCGATCCTGCGCACGGACAGCATTCCGGCACCGCAACTCAGCGTGCGGCTCTACGAGGACCCCGACGCGCCGGACACCCCGACTCGCGTCCTGGACGTCTGGCCCGCCCACGACTCCTACTTCGACGGAACGGGCGAGCTGCTGGAGGAGGTCGCCATCGAGGATCCCGAACGGCTCGTGCAGCAGACGCGCCAGCGCTACAGCGAGCCCTTCGAGGTGGTCGAGACCTACGAGCTGGCCCGCTTCATCACCCCCTACGGCAAGCGCCTGGATCTCGGCGAGACGGGCTTCACCTGGATCTACGACGTGACCGACTACGCGCCCCTGCTCGTCGGCGAGGTCGATCTGCAGGCGGGCAACACCCAGGAGCTCCTGGATCTGGACTTCGTCTTCATCGCGGGCACGCCGCCGCGCGAGGTGCGGAGCATCGAGAAGCTCTGGCCCATGGCCAACTACCGCTACCGCGACCTGGCCGACGACAAGGAGCTGCAGCCCGTCCTGCTGCGCGCCGATCCCGAAGCGGCGGGCTTCATGCTGCGTTCACGCATCTCGGGCCACGGCCACGCAGGGCCGCGCAACTGCTGCGAGTGGGATCCCAAGGAGCACATGCTGCTGATCGGCGGGCTCGAGCGTTTCCGTTGGACGGTATGGCGGGATTGCGGCATGAATCCGGTCCATCCCCAGGGCGGCACCTGGCAGTTCGACCGCGCCGGCTGGTGTCCGGGCACCTTCGTCGACACTTACGACCACGAACTGACGCCCTGGATCTCGCCCGGCGAAGAACTGCCCCTGGACTATGGGGTCGAGGCCTACGACCCGGACAGCGGCGAGGCGGACGGCCGCTTCCTCTCCGCCCATCAGCTCTTCAGCTACGGCCCACCCAGCTTCCAGCGCGATGCGGCGATCGTCGACGTGATCGCGCCTTCCAAGCACGGCGAGCACCGGCGCCTCAACCCGATCTCGAACCAGGCCGTCATCCGGATCCGCAACCTGGGCGCCGAGACCTTGGAATCCCTCCGCATCGACTACGGCCTGGAGGGCGGCGAGATCAGCCGCCACGAGTGGCGCGGCGAGCTGCCGTTCCTGGTCACAGAGCTGGTGACGCTACCGGCGGCCGACTGGTCGGGCATGGCGGGTGGCGCCCGGTTCACCGTTGCGGTCAGCCGGCCGAACGGCAGAAAGGACATGCAGCGCGGCAACGACCGCCTGACGGTGCCGGTGGCCGCGCCCCACCTGCTCCCCGCCGAGTTCCTGGTGGAAGTCGAGACCCCCGGCTTCGGCCGCGCCGCCGAGAACCGCTGGACCATCACCGACCGCGCCGGCCGCATCCTCGCCACACGCGAGGCCTTCGAGGACGACCGCAGCTACCGCGACCGCGTCCGCCTGGAGCCCGGCGCTTACACCTTCGAGTTCACCGACAGCGAGGAGGACGGCCTGATCCGCCACTGGTGGCTTCGCGGCTCGGAGCCCGAGCGCATGGGCGAAAACGGCGCCCTGCGCATCCTCGGCGCCGAGGGCGAGCTGCTGCTGGATCTCGGCTACGACTTCGCCGAGAAGCGCAGCCTGCGCTTCTTCGTGGGGGAGGTCCGCTAGCGTCCTGGAGCCTCGATGGAGCTCCCGGGCTTGACAAGCCCAGTCCTGTGAGGCACACTTTGATCGGCTACCGTACAAAGACTTCGGCGGGGCGCAAGCCCTGGAAATCAAAGCCGGTCCTTCATTTCCACAGGGAGAAGCAAGAGTGAATCTCTCCAGAGGCAAGCTGTTCATCCTGGCGGCGTTACCCCTTCTGATCCTCAGCACGGGGTGCAGCGAAAGGGACCCCTCCGGCCTGGACGTCGCGCGGGCGCGCATCGACCCCCTGGTCTTCGATGACGACTACGGCGTGGACGTCTACTTCCAGGCTTTCAGCGGCACGGACATCTACGCCGCGAGCATCGATTCGCTTTACGCATACGGCAGCGCCAGGTCCTTCAAGGTGACCGTTCCGCCCGAGGGCTCGGCCCTGGGCGCCTACGCCGGGGGAGTCCTGACCTCGTCGGCCGTCCGGGACCATGCCGACTTCAACGCCCTGACCTTCTACGCCCGGTCCAGCGTGAACTCCTCCCTGAACGTGGCCGGCTTCGGCAACGACAACACCGGCACCTCGCTCTACGAAGCGGGCCGCGTGGACATTCCCCTGACGGACGAATGGACCTTCGTCGTCATCCCCATCCCGTCTCCCTCCAGGCTGATCGCCGAGCGGGGACAGTTCACCGTCGCCGAGGGCTGGGAGTATGCACATCCCCTCGGCCACGAGCTGTGGTTCGACGAGATCCGCTTCGCCGAGCTGGACAACATCTCCAATCCGCGCCCCTACATGCCGTCGGTGAACCTCCAGGCTTTCGTCGGCACGAACGTGAAACTGGATGGCATCTCCACCACCTTCGACGTGGACGGAGCCGATGTCGAGGTAGTGCACTCGTCCAGCTACTTCGATTACCAGTTCACGGATCCGTCGGTGGCGACCGTGGAAAGGGGCCTGATCAAGGCCGTTGGTGTGGGTGAAACAGCCATCGCTGCCAGCCTGGATGGCATCGCGGTCGAGGGAAGCGATACGCTCACTGCCTACCTCCCCCCGAGCGGGCCGGCCGACGCACCCACCCTGCCCGCCTCGGACGTGATCTCGATGTTCAGCGACGTCTACCAGGATGTTCTCGTCGACACCTGGAATCCCCACTGGGGAGGGACCACGACCCAGGTCGCCGACTACTCGATCGACGGCGACAACATGAAGATGTATTCCTTCCTCAACTGGGTGGGCATCATGTTCACCTCCCAGAAGATCGACGCCTCCGAGATGACACACCTGCACCTGGATGTCTTCGCGCCCGAGGGCACGAACTTCCGGGTCAAGGTCGTCGCCTTCGGTAGCGCTGACGATGGTAATTCCGACCATGAGCCGCAGCTGCAATTCGACGCGTACAGCACGCCCGCTTTCGTCGCCGGAGAGTGGTCGTCCCTGGAGATTCCACTGGCCGATTTCAACCTCGCAGTCTCTTGGGAGTTCATCGGAATAATCGTCCTCAGCACCGACGACGCCGAGCTGGTACTGGTGGACAATCTCTATTGGCACAAATAGAATCCCGCCCATCAAGACGTCGGTACGGAGAGGTAGAGAATTGAACAACGACTTCCTGACCTGGAAGGGACTCCGGAGAACGGATCCCGACCGGCCACGCCCCCTCGCCGATGCGGTCCTCAGGATGATCTGGGAAGAGCACCGGATCTCCCGGGCGGACATCGCGCTACGGGCCGGGCTCTCCAGGTCCACCGTCTCGGAAATCGTGGGCGAGATCCTGCCCCTGGGCCTCGTCGCGGAGGTGGGCGAAGGCCCCTCCAGCGGCGGTCGCCGTCCCATCGTGCTCGAATTCCAGGACGACGTCTGTGTCCTCCTTGGGGTGGAGATGGGCGCCGCTCACGTGGCGGTCGCCCTGACGAACCTGCGCGGCAAGGTGCTGGCCTGGGAGACGCGGGAGCACCCCGTCCGCTCCGACCCGCCCGGCACCCGGCAGGTCATCGCCGAGCTCTGCGAACTCTGCCTGGCGGCGCCTGCGGCCGCCGGGAAACCGCTCGTGGGGATCGGCGTGGCCGTGCCCAGCCCCGTGGACCCCTCCCACCCGGACCGCCTCTCGACCGTCGTGCTTCCGGACTGGCAGGGCCGGCTCGGGCTCGACGATCTAAGCGAGCGCCACGGCGTGCCCCTCCTGGTGGACAACGACGCCAACCTCGGCGCTCTCGCCGAGCAGTGGTGGGAACTGGGCCGAGACGCAGACAACCTCGCCTTCATCAAGGTGGCGACGGGCATCGGCTCCGGACACATCATCGACGGAGAGATCTACCGGGGCGCGGCCGGCTTCGCGGGGGAGATCGGCCACATCGCCATCGACCCGCACGGGGAGCTCTGCATCTGCGGCCTGAGGGGCTGTCTCGCCACTTTCATCGGCGGCAACGCCCTCACGATCCGCGCGACGGAGCTGGCCACCTACCATCCCCAGAGCGTCCTGGCCGGGAAGGACTTCACGGTCCACGACATCGAGAACGCCGCCCTGGCGGGCGACTCTCTCGCCCTCCAGGTGATCCGCGAGGCGGCGGAGCATCTCGGCACCGCCATCGCCGGCCTCCTCAATCTGATGAATCCGGCCGTTGTGATCCTGGGAGGAGATCTGGCCAGGCTCGGCGACCTGCTGCTCGATCCCCTGCGCGCGAGGGTTCACAGCCGCACCCTCGTCGATTCGGTCGCGTCCGCGGAAATCCGGGTCAGCAAACTCGGTCCCCAGTCGGTGGCCGTGGGCGCCGCCACCCTGGCGCTCAAGGCGGCGCTCGACGATTCCGGCCTCTTCCCCGTCGTCGGGGCGCCCACCAGTGCGCCCACGCGGGAGTCCTCATCGTGAGAAGCGCACTTACGATTCTCGCCGCGGCGCTCACGCTCGTGCCGCTGCTGGGATGCTCGGAAGACGCCCCCCCTCCGGAGTACGGCCTGATCTGGCAGGACGAGTTCGAGGGGCCTGCGGGCGAACCGCCCGATCCGGAACGCTGGCAGTTCGACATCGGCACCGACTGGGGCAACGCCCAGCTCGAGTACGACACGAACCGGCCCGAGAACGTCAGCCTCGACGGAGAGGGCCACCTCGCCATCACCGCGCGCGAGGAGGAGTACGGCGGGCAGCCCTACACGTCGGGGCGGATCAAGACGAAGGACCTCTTCGAGCGGAACAGAGGCCGCTTCGAGGCGCGGATCAAGCTGCCCATAGGGCAGGGCATCTGGCCCGCTTTCTGGATGCTCGGTGACGACCTCGACGAGGTCGGCTGGCCCACCTGCGGCGAGATCGACATCATGGAGTACCGCGGTCAGGAGCCGCGCGTGCTCCACGGCACGATCCACGGACCAGGC
>CAZVHI010000045.1:0-19280 GCA_964627205.1 uncultured bacterium | reverse complement strand
GGAGTACCGCGGTCAGGAGCCGCGCGTGCTCCACGGCACGATCCACGGACCAGGCCATGCCGGCGACAACGCCATCGGCAACCGTCACGTCCTGGCCCAGGGCGGATTTCACCTCGGCTTCCACGTCTTCGCCATCGACTGGAACGAGGTGGGCATCACCTGGGAGGTCGACGGCCACACCTACCACACGGCCGGTCCGTCCGACCTTCCGCCCGGCACGGACTGGGTCTTCGACCATCCCTTCTTCATCCTGCTGAACATGGCCGTCGGGGGACGTTGGGTCGGAGCGCCCGACGAGAACACGGTCTTCCCCCAGACCATGCTCGTGGACTGGGTCCGGGTCTACGGGACGCTCCCCTAGAAAAAGGCCCGGTCTGCAGGACCGGGCCGTCGATCGAGGCCGTGGAGCGGATTCGGACGAACCCGCTAAATGTCCAGGTGCAGGTAGGTCCTGATCTCCCACTCGCTCCCCTCGGGCAAGCCATCCGCATACGATTCGCCCGGCCCGGGCTCGGGCTCGCCCTCGGGCCGGTAGCGGTTCGAGTAGCGGTCCAGGCTGCGGTACATGCCGCGCACGCCGAAGCGGGTCTGCGGCAGATCGAACCAGCGTGGCTTGCCCAGGGTGTAGGAGAGGTCGGCCATCAGCTGCAGCGGGTAGGTCAGGTTGTGGTCCCGGTGGTAGTCGTAGGGACCGTGGTCGCCCACCTTCATGGAGACGGCGAGCGCCGCCGCGGGCCAGGTGATCCGGCCGCCCAGGCCGAATCGCCGGAGCAGGCGATCGTTGTCGCCGTTGGGCTCGGCCGTGCCGAGGTAGGCGTGGCCGATCATGCGCGCGCTCGTGCTGAGGCGCTTGACCAGACGGCAGCGCAGCTCCCAGAGGTCGCGCGCCGGCGTGGCGCCGGGGAACGGATAGACGGCGCCGGTCTCCGAAACGAAGAGGCCCGCGTCGGCGGTCGTGTGCTGACGCTTGTAGACGAAGCCCAGGCTGGCCGCCAGCTCCGCGTCCTCGCGCCTGTCGCTGTCCCAGGCCCACATCCAGGTCGCGGGGGTCGGATCGTAGGTCAGCATGATCTCGCCGGCCGTGGTCTCGCGGTTGTAGCGCACGGCGAAGGGATCGTACCAGACGTTCCGCGGACGGCCGGCGGTGTACTGCAGATCGCCGGAGTGAGGCATGGGGCCCACCATCGGCTTCTGCCACAGGAGATTCGGGCCGATCTGCCAGTTCCCCACGCTGACGGCCAGGCCCGTCAGGGCGTTGATCTGGTTGCCAGAGCCGCTGTCCTTCAGCCCCCAGCCCGTGAACGTCGGAATGGCGGTCGGGCCGGCCTCGGCCACGAGCCCCATGTAGGCGCCCTGCCCGTACCAGTTCCAGCGTCCCTTCTGCCAGATCAGCTTGCCCTTGAAGCCGAAGGTGTCGTCGTTCGTCACATCGTCCTCGCGGATGTCCTCGGGATCGAGGGGGCCGCCGGTCTCCTCGGCCTCGGCGGTGATCAACTGGAAGGTCTCGCCAACACGCGGGGAGCCGGACCAGAGGGCGCCGCCCTCGAAGTCGAAGGGTCCGAGGCGCCTCTGCATCTGAAAAGACGCCTTGCGCGTGCTGCGGATCGGGATGGCGATCGAGCTGGTCGCCTGGCCCTGTTCCGCGAAGTCCTTCTGGAAGACGACGGTCCACTGCGCATTGCCGGCCGACCAGCGGTACTTGGCGAAGAAGGCGGGGTTCGCGCCCCACCAGAGCTGCGGGCCGAAGGCGATGGTCAGACCCGAGAACTTCTTCTTCCCCTCGATCTGCACGCCGATCGGCGCCTCGCCGTTGTAGATGTCGACGTTCTCGCCGTAGTAGGCGTCGCGGTACAGGCCGAAGAAGTCGCCGTAGTACTGCCAGTGGAGGTGGCCGGTGCGGTAGAAGGCGTCGAGGACGAACCAGCGGTCGTCCCAGCTGACCGAGGCCTGGTAGACCCGCACCCTTTCGAGTTCCTCCAGTCCCACGGGCTCGCCGTCCTGGCCCTCGACCCAATCCGTCCTGCCGCGGTTCTCGTAGAAGATCTCGTCGATGGGATTCGCGGGAACCTTCCCCAGCACGTTCAGCGACATCCGGCCGATGATGGCGTCGCTCGGCTTGGCCTCGATCGTGGCGAAGAAGGACTGGCCGTGGTCGAAGCCGAGGAAGGATGGCCGGGCGTCCTGGGGCGTCGCGATGGGCGGCGTGCTCACGTTCTCGCCGCCGGTGCTGATGGTCTCGAACTCCGCGCGCAGCCCGGCGACGCGCACCTTGCTCAGCAGCCGCGTGCGCTGGCTGGCCTCGTCCCCGCGGGCGACGAGCAGCTCTCCCATGGGCCGGATGTTCCCGAAATGCACCCGGATCTTCGCCAGGTCCGTGTCCGCGGCGTAGGGATCCAGCTGGTAGGCCGTGCGGAGCGCGTAGTAGGCCGCGCGGGGGTAGACCTCGTAGAGCCCCCGGGAATCGGGGAAGCCCTTGGCGCAGATGCCCCACCACTCCTCGTTCATGTTGTTGTCGCCCTCGCGGTAGTCCTCGGCGTAGCCGCCGTTGGGCCAGGACGCGTTGGTGTCGTGGATGTCCAGGCGCTCCTCCTGCCGGAACTTCCACCAGCCGTCGCTCCACTGGAAGGTGAGTCCGCCGATGGCGTTGCCGACGCGTCCCTTGCCGGCCGACTGCTCGTAGATCTCCTGCCACTGTCCGATCAGGTAGCGGGCCTGCATCGCCTGGTCTTCCTGCATGGTGACGGCGTTGAAGGCGTCAGCGCCGAACTCCGTGAAGAGGGCGGGAATGCCCATCTTGTCGTGGATGACCTGGAAGAAATCCCGGGCCGAGATGCCGCGGTACACGTTGGAGCCGAACACGTCCAACTCGCGGCATTCCTCGACGATGATGTCGATGTACTGGAGATCGCCGTTGGCGATGGCCACCGGCCGGCCGGGATCGCGACGCTTGGTGTCGCGGATGATCTCACCGAAGAGGGAGTAGAGATAGCGCGCGCGGGCCGCATGGCGCTCGCCCTCGGGCAGGGCCTCGATCTCGAAGGAGGACCAGCTCAGCCCGTAGTTATTCTCGTTGCCCAGCAGCCACATGAGCACGCCGGGCGTGTCCCTGAACTCGTCCACCACCGAGGCGAAGTCGGCCTTGAGCGTCTCCCGCACCTTCGGATCGCTGTAGTCGGTGTTCGGGAGCCAGGCGCCGTCGATCGTCAGGCCGTAGCGCCCGATCGTGTGGTTCAGCACGGTGAAGATGCCGTACTCCTCGTAGATGTACTTCACCCAGCGCGGCGGAATGCCCACGTAGTGCCGGATGGTGTTGATCCCCATCTCCTTCAGCAGGGACATTTCCCTGGCCAGGGCCGCCTCGATGAAATCGTCGGGCTTGCCCCAGAAGTCGTAGGTGTAGTTCTGGCCGATGGGCATGTATCCCCAGTTCATCCCGAGGACCATGTAGTCCCGGCCATCCACTTGCAGCCGCGAGCCGCTCTCGTCCGTCACGACCATGATCTCCGGCATGCCGGTGCCGGCGGACTGGGCCGAGGCTGGCGCCCATGTCGGCAACAGGAACAGAGCCCAAAGCAGAGCGATGGTTCGGGAGCGTAGGACTCTCCCTTTACGATTCGAGTGCACGGGATTCTCCATGAGTTGTTGAATTGGCTGGATCAACGACGGCGTTGGCAGACACGAGGTCACGGTACCAGTAGGCGCTGTCCCGGGGGACTCGCTCCTGGGTGGCGAAGTCGACGGCGAAGAGTCCGAACTGCTTCTCGTAGCCGTAGCCCCATTCGAAATTGTCCATCAGGGACCAGGCGAAATAGCCCGCCAGGGGAACTCCATCCGCGATGGCCTGGCGGACGGCCAGCAGGTGCTCGCGCAGGTAGGCGATTCGACGCGTGTCGGCGATGCGGCCCGTCGCGTCGGCGGTGTCGGTGAACGCGGCGCCATTCTCGGTGATGTAGATCCGCTGGGGTCCGTAGTCGCGGTGGATGCGCACCAGGCTGTCGTAGAGGCCCCGGGGATAGACCTCCCAGCCCATGTCGGTGAGCTCTTCGGGAGGACCCATCTTCACAGCCACGCGCCGGCCGTCCGGGCCGGTCTGCATGACGTTGCGGCTGTAGTAGTTGACACCCAGGAAGTCGAGCGGCGCGGCGATGGCGGCGAGGTCTCCCTCGCGCACGAAGGGCAGCTCGGAGTCCCGCAGGTGGCCCGCCGCGACCCGGTCCGCGATCGCGTCGGCGGGATAGGCGCCGCGAAAGATCGGATCGAGATACCAGCGGTTGAAGAAACCGTCGAACCAGCGGGCGGCGTCCCTGTCCGTCTCCGAGTCCGTGAGCGGATAGGCCGGGCAGTGGATCTGCACGATACCGACTTCGGCGTTGGGCGCCTCGTTCCGGATGGCCGCGGCCGCCCGGCCGTGGGAGAGCAGGAGGTGATGTGCGACGCGCAGGGCCTCGGCGGGGTCGGTGTGCCCGGGGGCGTGATGCCCCTCTTCGTAGCCGAGCGTGGCGGCGCACCAGGGTTCGTTGTGGGTCACCCAGCGGCGAACCCGGTCGCCCAGGCGCCGCGCGACGTGCGTGGCGTAGTCCACGAAGGCCTGAGCCGTGTCGCGTTCGCTCCATCCCCCGAGATCCTGTAGCGTCTGGGGAAGATCCCAGTGGTAAAGGGTCGGAAAGGGCTCGATACCCGCCTCCAGCAGGGCATCCACCAGGGCATCGTAGAAGTCGAGGCCGACGTCGTTTGGCTTCCCCGTTCCGGCAGGCAGGATCCGCGGCCAGGCGATGGAGAAACGATACGCGCCCAGGCCGAGCCACTTCATGAGCTCGATGTCTTCGCGCCAGCGATGGTAGTGATCACAGGCGACGTCGGAATTCGAGCCATCCTCGATTTTACCGGGGATCGTGGCGAAGCGATCCCAGATCGACTCCCCCCTGCCTCCCTCGTGGCGGCCGCCCTCGATCTGCTGGGCGGAGGTGGCGGCGCCCCAGAGAAACCCGTCTGGAAAGGGGTGGCGGGTCATGATTTCCTCGGCTCTCCTGTCGGCCATCGCTTCCGGCGAGTATGGGCCACGAGACCGGCGGGCAGTCTAGCTCTATCACCCGAAAAAAATCTTTGTTCGGACTCCGAACATAGTGTATGATAGTGGGTGTTCTGTCAAGGCAGGAATCCCTTCCCGTCCCGGATGGCACCGGAATCAAGAGGCCTCCAGGGATGGGGGTTCCGGTACTTCAACTGGAGGTCATTGCAATGCAGAAACGGGCTACCGCAGTCCTCGCGCTCGTCGCGCTCGCCTGCCTGGCTCCTCTGACAGGCCAAGCCCTGACGGCCTATTACCAGGATTTCGAGGGCCTGGTCCTGGAGGATCCCGCCGCGCTGGGCAACGACGGCTGGTGGGTCTTCGGCAACGTCTTCACCCCGGAAGGCGACTACATGTACGGCTACGGCCCCTTCCCCGCCCCCAACCACAGCATCGCCTTCTGCGCACTCGTCGTGGGACAGGGCGGGCCGGATCAGGGCGCGCAGCAGCTCGTCGTCTTCAGCGACTACGAGAACGGCGATCACGCCAACGGCAACATCATCGAGTCCAACGTCTTCCAGGAGCAGACCGTCGGAGCGGAGGACGTCGGCGAGACCTGGATCTTCAGCTACGACGCCAAGCTCGGCAACATCGAGGGCGCTTCCACCGCCGCTGGCTTCATCAAGACGCTGGATCCGGCGAACGGCTGGGCCCTGACCAACTTCCTCACCGCGGACATGACGTCCATCCCCGTAAGCTGGCAGTACTACGCGGTGGAGATCATCATCGACGAGAGCCTGGTGGGCCAGATCCTGCAGTTCGGTTTCCTGAATACTGCGACGCACTATGAGGGATCGGGTATCTACTACGACAACGTCAACTTCTTCGAGGCCATCTCGACAGATGGCCCCGTGTCGCCGAGCAGTGGCTTAGCGCTGTCCCAGAACTACCCGAATCCGTTCAATCCGAAGACTCGGATCGAATTCACGCTGGACGAGCCGGGACAGGTCGAGCTCTCCGTCTTCGATCTCGCGGGACGGAAGGTAGCGATCCTGCAGCAGGGTAACCTGCCGGCAGGCGAGCATCGCGTGACCTGGAACGGCGCCGACCAGAGCGGACGGCGCGTCGCCTCGGGCCGTTACTGCTACGTGCTCGATACCCCGGCGGGCACGGTCTCGCGCGGCATGACTCTGCTCAAGTAGGGACGATAAATGGAAGGTCGGCCTGTTCTCGCGCGTCTCTCGTCGCCCGCGGAAGCCCCGTCCGCGTCTCCGGACGGGGGTTTTGTCTTCATGGACGGGGAGGAACACTACTGCATCGCGGCATATCATCGGATGGACCCCTTCCTGATGAGCCTCGCGAGCGACACCGATCTCTGGATATCCGTGACTTCCGGCGGCGGGCTCACGGCCGGACGAGTCGATCCCGACGGTAGCCTATTTCCCTACCTGACGGTGGACCAGCTCCATGACGCCCACCGCCACACGGGACCGGTGACCCTGATCCGCGTCGAGCGGGATGGCAGCTCAATCCTGTGGGAGCCGTTTTCCGAGGCAACCAGCCAAAGCACCACCATCGAGCGGAACCTCTACAAGAACGCCGTCGGTAATCGTCTCGTGTTCGAGGAGATCAACCACGGCCTCGGCCTCGCCTTCCGCTACGCTTGGTCCGGCTGCGACGAGTTCGGCTGGGTGCGGACGTCCACCCTCGAAAACCAGGGGAAGTCTCCCGTCCGCGCCACCCTGCTAGACGGTCTGAGAAACGTGCTGCCCCATGGCGCTCCGCTGCACCTCTACCAGCAGTCGAGTAACCTCGTCGACGCATACAAGAAGACGGAGGTGGACCCCGAGACCGGGCTCGGCATCTTCTCACTCACCGCCGGCATCACCGACCGGCCGGAAGCACTGGAGGTCCTCCGGGCCAACACCGTCTGGTGCTGCGGCCTGGATGACTTCCAGGTGCACCTCTCGCTCGAGGCCGTGGCCGCCTTCCGACACGGGCGAATCATCTCCGGGAAGAGCGTGCTGAACGGAGCCCGCGGTAACTACCTGGTGACTTGCAGCCTCGGTCTGGGACCGGGGGAGTCGTCGAAATGGCACCTGGTCGCCGACGCGGGACGTGACCACATCCAGATCTTCGAGCTGCGCCGCCAGCTGCTCGAGAGCAAGGAGCTGGGTGCCCGGATCGAGGAGGGTCTCCGGCAAGCCGGTGAGAACCTCCTGCGCAACGTCGGCAGCGCAGACGGCATCCAGCTCTCGGGACATCTCGAGTCGACGGCCCACCACTTCGCGAACGTGCTGTTCAACAACATGCGGGGTGGAGTCTTCGCCCACAACTACGACCTGCCTGTCGCGGACTTCATGGACTTCCTCCGCCTGCGGAACCGCGCTGTCGCCAACCGCTGGCAGTCTCTTCTCGCCGAGTTCCCCCCGACTATAACGGCAGAAGAGCTCCGAAGCGCCGCGAGGCAGGCGGGCGACGCCGAATTCGAACGGCTCTGTCTCGAGTATCTGCCGCTCTATTTCGGCCGACGTCATGGCGATCCGAGCCGTCCCTGGAACCGCTTTTCGATCCGCGTGCGAAACGGGACGGGCGAGCGGGTGCTGCACTACGAGGGCAACTGGCGGGACATCTTCCAGAACTGGGAAGCCCTCTGCACCGCCTTTCCTGGCTTCCTGCCGAACGTCATCGCCAGTTTCGTCAACGCCTCGACGGTGGATGGATACAATCCCTATCGTATCTCCCGGGACGGCGTGGACTGGGAGACAGCCGCGCCGAATGAACCCTGGAGCAACATTGGGTACTGGGGCGACCACCAGATCGTCTACCTGCTGAAATTGCTCGAGAAGATGAACCGACACGACCCCGCGATGCTCGCGGGACTGCTCGGCCGGGAGATCTTCAGCTACGCCGAGGTCCCCTACATCATCAAGCCCTACGCGGATATCCTCCGGGATTCCAAAGCGACCATCGAGTTCGACACGGCGCGGGCCGCACGCATCGACGCGCAAATAGCGGACGTGGGCACGGACGGCAAGCTCCTGACGGACCGTGGCGGCGCGGTCTACCACGTCAATCTTCTGGAGAAGCTGCTCGTTCCGGCCCTCGCCAAGCTCTCGAACCTGATCCCGGATGCCGGCATCTGGATGAACACCCAGCGGCCCGAGTGGAACGACGCGAACAACGTGCTCGGCGGCGGGGGCGTCTCCGTCGTCACGCTCTGCTACCTCCGCCGCTATCTGCTCTTCCTCGCCGACGCGCTCGATGGCCTGCCGGAGGCGAGCCTGCCTGTCTCCACGGAAGTCGCCGCCTGGTTCGAGCGGATCCAGGCCGTGTTGGCCGGCGAGCAGGGCCTGCTCGTGGGGAAGCGCCTCGCGGCGGGGGACCGGAAGCGTCTGCTGGACGCACTCGGCGGAGCATTCTCCGAGTACCGGGAGACGGTCTACGCCGACGGGTTCTCGGGCATGACCGACCTCCCCCTGCGGAGCGTCGCGGACCTGTGCCAGAGCGCGCTGGAATACATCGAGTGGGGCATCCGAGCCAACCGCCGCGAGGACGGGCTCTACCACTCCTACAATCTGCTGGCCTTCGCGGCAGACGGTGATGAAGTCGAGATCGTCCGCCTCGAAGAAATGCTGGAGGGGCAGGTCGCCGCGCTCAGTTCGGGCATCCCCGATCCAGAGGAGGGACTGCGGATTCTCGAGCACCTTTTTGCAAGCCCCCTCTACCGGCCGGATCAGCACAGCTTCATGCTCTACCCGGAGCGCGAGCTGCCGGGCTTCCTCGCCAAGAACGTGATCCCGGCCGCAAAGGTGCGGGCGATCCCCCTCGTGAAGGAACTGCTGGCAGCCAGCGAGCACTCCCTGGTCGCCCGGGACAGCGACGGTATCCACCGTTTCCATGGCTCGTTCCAAAACGCCCATGACCTCGCCGCCGCGCTGGACGAACTCGCGGAGCAGGACGAATGGACCGCCAAGGTGGCTCGGGATCGGGCTGCAGTCTTGGAGCTGTTCGAGGACGTCTTCCAGCACAAGTCCTATACGGGTCGTTCGGGGGTGATGTACGCCTACGAAGGCCTCGGCTGCATCTATTGGCACATGGTCGCCAAGCTGATGCTCGCCGTCCAGGAGCTCATCCTGTGCGCGGAGCGCGAGGATGCGCACCCATCGATTCGGAAGGATCTCGCCGGGATGTACTTCCGGATCCGTGCCGGACTCGGCTACGAGAAGTCGGTTGTCGAGTACGGGGCATTCCCCACCGATCCCTACTCGCACACGCCACCCGGAGGAGGGGCGAAGCAGCCCGGCATGACGGGACACGTGAAGGAGGTAATCCTCACTCGTATCGGCGAACTCGGGATCCGCGTCGAGGAGGGAGCCGTGCGCTTCCAGCCCGCCCTTCTCCGTTCCGACGAGTATTTAGAGCAGCCCTCGCAGTACCGTTACTTCGACGTCGACGGGGAGGCTCGGTCGATCCCTCTGTCCCCCGGCACTCTGGCGTTCACGTACTGCCAGGTCCCTGTAGTCTACGAGCGCGTCACAGGGAATCCCTGGATTCGCATCGTGTTCGCCGACGGGTCGTCGACCGAGCAGCCCGGGAATCGGCTCGATGCCCGGTCGAGCACGGAGCTATTCGCCCGGAGCGGCCTGATCAGACAGATCCAGGTCGGGATCCCGAGCTGAGGACTCGAGCATCTCCTTGCGGGGCTAATCGCCTTTCGGCATCACAGGTCTTTCCATAGGAATCGATCATGCGGCTGAATCATACCCTATCCTCTCTCACGATCCTTCTAGCGCTCGCTGCCGGTGTCCACGAACAGGCGGCCGGACAGTGCATCCTCGCCAATCCCAGCTTCGAGATCGGCGGATCGGGGGGAGACCAATTCGGCGGCTGGAGCCAGTTCGGCGTGGTCGGGGTGGCCACCGCAGCGTCTCACGGCGCCCAGGCGGCCCGCGTCACCGGCCCCAACTACGGCGACTGGTGCGTCTCCGGCTACTGGCAGCGCCTGGACTCTTCCCCGGGTGAACAGTGGGAAGCCACCGGCCACGTACAGCACCCCTCGGGCAATCCGCTGACGGGCCAGTGCGCCGCCCTGGTCAACATCGAGTGGCGCGATGCAGGCGGCGATCTGATCGACTACGACTCCTTCACGGTCGCGGACGCCTCCACCCCCACGGACGAGTATTTCAAATTCTCCGTGCTGAGCACGCCCGCTCCGGCGGGAACGGTGGCGATCCACTTCCTACTCGGCGTTCTCCAGAGCCCGAGCGATCCCCCGCCAGACGTCTACTTCGATCAGGTCACCTGCTACAGCACGACTCCTCCGACCATCGACGACATGCAGTGGAACGACTTCCCCGGCGGCCGGACCGTCGAGTTCGCGAACCGGACCTGGCACGTCAAGGGCCCGGGCTACTACGGCCCCGGCCCGAGCAACTTCTGCCATCTGCCCGAATGCGTCTGGACGGACGATGATGGCCGACTCCACCTGACGATCACCCACACCGGTTCCACCTGGTACAGCACCGAGGTGGTCTTGGGCGAGGCGCTCGGCTACGGCGACTACGTCTTCACGACGGTCGGCTCCCTCGACCAGCTCGACGTCCACACCGTTCTCGGCCTGTTCCTATGGCAGTACGGTCAGTGCTGGGACCCCGCCTATTTGTGGTGGAATCCCTACAACGAGATCGACGTGGAGATCGCCCGCTGGGGCAACCCATGGAACGACATCGGCCAGTTCGTCGCCCAGCCCTATGACTGGCCCGGGAACATCAGCCGCTTCGACGCGAGCTTCGGGGCGGAGGAGCTCTCCAGCTACGCTTTCAACTGGCTCCCCGACCGCGTCGAGTTCCGCTGCTGGCACGGCGCCGCCGCGGACGAATCCCCGGAGAACATGATCCACGAGTGGACGTACACCGGGCCGCACATCCCGCGCCCCGAGCAGCCCCGGGTGCACATGAACCTCTGGCAGTTCAACGGACCGCCGGACACGGAGCAGGAAGTGATCGTCGCCGATTTCTCCTTCCTGGCCAGCGGGGCTACCGGCGTGGCCACTCCACCGGAGACCTCGTCGCCATCCGGCCAGACGGCGCGCCTTCATCCCGTGTCGCCGAACCCCTTCAACCCGGCGACGAGGATCCGCTTCGACATGCTGCACGCCGGTGTTGTCGAGATCGCCGTCTTCAACGTGGCCGGCGCCCGGGTGAGGACTCTGCACAGGGGCTTCGCGGAGGCGGGCACGCACGAGACGGCCTGGGACGGGCGGGATGACGACGGACGGCGCATGACATCCGGCGTCTATCTCTGCATGCTCCGCACGGGCGATGTCATCGATGCGCAGCGGATGGTGCTGATCAAGTAAGCAGTCGACTCGGGCAACGGATCGATCCAATACGCTGGGCCCCGGGCAATCAGCCCGGGGCCTTTTCATCGCGGAGGCATGGCCCCCGTGGGTGGGCATGAAAAAGGGCCCGGCTGGGCCGGACCCCGAACAGAGGAGGAACCAGTATTCCAGACTACCGGAAGAGCGACTTCACGCGGCTCCAGCTGCTCTCCTCGGTCGCGGTGAGGCCATCGACATCGAAGATGATGTTGTCGTAGAAGATGCTCGAGCCTTCGTAGGCCGTCGCCACGTTCATGAAGCCGAACTGGAAGATCTGCCCCACCAGGGTCTCGTCGATCCAGAGCTCGAGGTGGTAGTCGGCCCAGGTGTCGGGAATCGTGGTCATGTCCAGCGTGACGAAATTGGTCATCGCCCAGCCGTTGGCGGGATCCAGCGTCTTGATGAAGGCCTGTGCGGTCGAGCTTCCCTCCAGGTTGCCCATCTTGGCCTGGAAGTCGAAGATCGCGTTGTAGCCGACATCCTGCGCCTCGACCGTCTGCTCCTGGAAGACGTTGGACTCGATCCAGGCGCCGTTGCCGTGATCGCCGTTGTTGTAGTCGCTGTAGACGGACAGCTGCTGCTCGCCCTGATCCGGGCCGCCCTGTCCGATGACGATCGCGCAGAACGCGGCGCCGTCGTTGGGAGCCGGGAAGGGACCGTAGCCATACCAATAGCCCCAGTCGGGACCGAAGACGTTGCCGAAGACCAGCCA
This sequence comes from uncultured bacterium, assembly GCA_964627205.1. Classification (GTDB taxonomy): domain Bacteria; phylum Krumholzibacteriota; class Krumholzibacteriia; order JACNKJ01; family JACNKJ01; genus CAZVHI01. The sequence continues at coordinate 7,178 of CAZVHI010000045.1, read as the reverse complement.
GCCGTCGTTGGCCAGCGCGTCGACATCATCCTGGACCAGACCCTCGAAGTCCTGCTCGTAGTGCGCCAGTGCGCTAACCGCTGCGGGCATCAGGCAGACCAGCACGGCGACCGCGAGAACAGCAGTAACTCTATTCTTCATAGTGTTGACCTTTCGTTGAGAAATCCCACGGGATGCCGGCACTCTTGGGGCCGGCACCCTCAGGCGGGAGCGGCTTTTCCGGCCGATCCGAACATTCAGAATTCTACACTATGTTCGGTTACCGTATCAAGTTTAAAAGTACCTGGGAGGCCCAGGGGAAGCGGCCTCGGGCGAATTCCCTCGCCAAGGGCCCCCCCTTGAATAGACTGGACCGAAAGTCGCCCCTCTAGATTCATCTTGACCGCGATACAGAAATCCGATACTTTGTTCGGGTCCCGTACAAAGATCGAGCAGGCTATGCCCAGTCCGGCAAGCTCTGGCAAACGAATGAGATGAGTGCATGAGTGCCGCCGCCCACACCCGGACCGCCCCGGAAGATCGCGTCAGGCTGACGCACCGGATGGCCTACGCCGCGGGGGCCTTCGTCAACAACCTGCTTGCGGCCGCCAGCGGCGGCATGATGATCGTCCTGAACCTGGGGCTGGGCATGAATCCGGCGCTCGTGGGGCTCTTGGGAGCGCTGCCCCGTCTGACCGACGCGTTTACCGATCCGCTGATGGGCTTCATCTCCGACAACACCCGCAGCCGGTGGGGTCGGCGCCGTCCCTGGATTTTCGGGGGCGCCATCGCCGCGGGCCTCCTCTTTGCGCTGCTCTGGCAGCTGCCGGGCGGCCAGAGCGAGTCCTTCTACTTCGTCTGGTTCCTGCTCGGATCGATCCTCTTCTACATGGGCTACACGGTGTTCGCCACGCCCTGGGTGGCCCTCGGCTACGAGCTGACCCCCGACTACCACGAACGCACGCGCCTGATGGGCACGCAGAACTTCATCGGTCAGCTGGCCTACGTGGTCTCGCCGTGGTTCCTCTGGATCATGAACTCCGGGAAGTTCTTCCCCGACCAGGTCTCCGGCGCAGCCGGCCTGGCGGTGGTCGTCGCGGTCGTGGCCATGGGACTGGGGATCCTGCCGGCCGTGTTCCTCCGCGAACGGATGAAGGACCTGGCGGCCTCGGAGACGAACGAGGTGCACAAAGGTACGAGCGCTGGGCTCAAGCGAAACCTCGTCGAATTCTTCCAGGGCTTCGGCGTCACCATGTCCAACGGTCCCTTCCTCAAGCTCTGCGCGGCGACCTTCCTGGTCTTCAACGGCTTCATCCTGATCGCGTCGTTCCAGTTCTACGTGATCATCTACTACGTCTTCCGCGGCGACCAGGTCGAGGGCGCCAAGTACGCCGGCTGGGCCGGCACGGTCGGCGCGGTGAGCACCTTCGCCGTAGTCGCCTTCGTCACCTGGCTCTCGACACGCATCGGCAAGCGCCGGGCCTTCTTCCTCTCCACGGGGCTGTCCATCCTCGGCTACGGGCTCAAATGGATCTGCTACAACCCGGACCTGCCCTGGCTCCTGATCGTGCCGGCGCCGCTGATGGCCTTTGGTCTGGGCGGGCTGTTCACGCTGATGCCGTCGATGATCGCGGACGTCGTCGACACCGACGAGCTCAAGACCCACCGGCGGCGCGAGGGCATGTTCGGCTCCATCTTCTGGTGGACGGTGAAACTCGGCCTGGCGGCCGCGCTGGCCGGCGGCGGCTACCTGCTCAACGCCACGGGCTTCGACGTAGCCCTCGAGGGCAATCAGGGCGCACATACGATATTCCTGATGCGCCTCTTCGACGCCGGCATTCCCATGCTGGCCTCGGCGATCGCCATCTGGGCGGTAGTGAGGTACCCGATCACCGAGGCCAGGGCAGGCGAGGTGCGCCAGGAGCTGGAACGCCGGCGGGGACGGCCCGAGGCAGAGGGCAACCCGGCTGCTTCGTGATCGATGCCGCGTGCCCGCGCGCCGCGGCTGCCAGAAAGCTGAGGATCGTGCACCGACTGCTCGGATTCCTGGCCCTCGCAGCCACCCTTCTCTTGTCGCTCCTGTCGAACTCCATCGCCGAGACGAACACCGCTTCCCTTCCCCGCGAAGAACCCTTCGTTCCCCATCCCCTCCTCGTGGAGAGCGGCGGTCATTGGATCGGCAACGCGATCTGCTACGGCCCCCATCGCGACGGCCAGCGCCCCGGCGGCCCCTCCCCCTCGGCCGCCGACCTTCGTGAGGACCTGCGTCTGATGCTGCCGCGCTGGAACCTGCTGCGCATATACGGCTCCGTGGAGTTCGCCGAGACGCTGCTCGCCGTGATCCGCGAGGACAGCCTGGACATGAAGGTGATCCTCGGCGCATGGATCGCCCCGGAGGCGGCCGCGGCCAACCGCCGCGAGCTCGACACCGCCATCCGCCTGGCCAATGCCTACCCCGAGATCGTCCGGGCCTTGAGCGTGGGCAACGAGACCCAGGTCTCCTGGTCGGCCCACAAGAGCTCGCTCGAAGACCTGATCGGCTATGTGCGCCGGGCGCGCGCGGACGCCCTCGTCCCGGTCACGGTGGCCGACGACTTCGGCTTCTGGAACACGCCGGAGAGCCGAGCGCTGAGCGCGGAGGTCGACTTCATCATGATGCACGCCCACCCCATGTGGAACGGCCTGCAGCTGGAGGACGCCCTGCCCTGGCTGCGCGAGCAGGCGGCGGCGGTGCAAGCCATGCACCCGGGGCGCACGGTCGTGATCGGCGAGACGGGCTGGGCGTCGTCGGTGCACGACGAGGGCGAGCAAGCCCGGCTGATCCAGGGCCGGCCCGGCGAGAGCGAGCAGAAACGCTTCCACGACTCCGTCCGCGCATGGGCCGCGGCGGAAAGACGCGTGGTCTTCTTCTTCGAGGCCTTCGATGAGAACTGGAAGGGCGGCGCGCACCCGGCCGAGGTGGAGAAGCACTGGGGCCTGTTCCGCGCGGACCGCTCGGCCAAGGCGGCGATGGAGTCGGAGCCCGAGGACTAACGACGGGACGCGAACCCTGATCCGAACAGATCTTCGGTCAAGCCCGCTCCCCGCCCATCCCTGCGTTGTAACGATCTACGATCTCCCCCACGATCCGGATCCGCTCGATATCCCCGGTGGAGGAAATCTCGTCCGAGATGCCGAGCACGAGCTTCGGTGCGAACAGATCGATGATCCGCTCGGTCGTTTCGATGAGCGTTTCGACGGGATAGGTGTCGTCGAAGTAGACTGCGGGAATGCCGTCGATGAGAAACATCTCGTCGCCGAGAGCCTGCCGCACCTCCTCGAGGGTGACATCCCCCTGCGGCACGGGAGTGATCGCCTCGATGCCGTCCAGCCCGGTTTCCCTGGCGAAGGGGAGCAGAGGACCAGTGTCGCCGTCCCAGTGGGAGCAAACGAACTTGCCCGCCGCGTGCAGGCGCTCGCAGCGGCGCCGGCACTCCGGCAGATGCCATCGCTGGAACAGGTCCGGCGAGAGCGTGCCGGCGTGGATGTTTTCCCCGAAGTTCACGATCTCGATCGGCGATTCGCAGATCACGTCGATCAGGCGATCATGGCACCGATCGAGCGCATCGAAGAACGCTTCTACCTCGTCCGGCTGATCGTAGATCGCGTAGACAGCGTTCTCCACCCCCATCTTCTCGATGTACAGGCACTGCACGTTCATCCGGGGCATGAACATCGTGGGAGCGCCCAGATCGCCGGCCCGTTCCATCCAGAGCTCGTACTGCCCCTGGTCCCACTCCCAGGTCGCGTGCCGCTCCCGCCAGGCGGCGACCCGGAGTTCGTCCAGCGTCTCGACTTCCCACTTTAAGGTGATCGGGTGCGGACTGTTTCCGCTCAGCCGCGACACCGCGACCTGGCGACCGACCGGGGTCTCGATCACCGTCTCCGTGTCCGTATCGGAGAGTGGTCTCCGCTGCACGGTCACATCTGCGTGCTCGACGCGCCGGAAGCAGGAATTGAACTCGTAGAGGCGGGCGGAGCAGCCGAGGGAGCGGTAGATGTCGTAGAGATCCATTCCGCGGTAGGGCTCCGGAAGCTGTTCGCCAGCGAACTGCTTGTCGGAGAACCAGCAGAGGATCCGCGGCTGCCAGATGATCCGTCCGCCAGCCTGCTCAAACACGACCCGGCGATGAAGGTCTGCGAGATGTGAGTTCATCGGCTTTCCTCGTTGAGACCAGCCTAGGGGTCACTCGGTTCTCTTGATCCCGAGCTCCAGCTTCGATCTTCACCGATCATGCGGCGATACTCGTCGAGCATGATCCGGTAGCTGCGAGGCGGCATTCCATCGAAGATGCAGTTGGATGTAGAGAAGATGTACCGCTTCCCGACGCCCCCATGCGTCACGCAATAGCGGACCGAGTCGCGAATCTTCTCCTCGTCGGCGAACTGGAGCATGCCGCAGTTCACGTTCCCCATCAGGATCCAGTCCGGGTACGCCTCACGCACCTTTCTGATGTCCATGTTCCCCTGGGGATCGATCGATTGATACCCGTCGATCCCCGTCCCGTGAATCTGGTCCAGCAACAAGCTGATGTTGCCGTCGGAATGCAGCAGGGCTGGCTTGCCGAGATCGTGGATGGTCGCGACGATTTCGGCGAGGTAGGGAGCGACGAATTCTCCGAACTGGCTTGGCGAGATGAAGGGTCCCGCATTGAAGCCGAAGTCGTAGGCGAGGATCAGGAAGTCGGCCCCAGCCTCCACCTGCTGCCGGATGCGCCCCTTCGCCGCGTCGCACTTGCGGCGCGCCTCCGCGTGCATCTCCTCGGGCTGGTTGTACATCCGCTCCACGAACTGCATGATCTCGTCGCCGGGAACCATCCAGAACACGCCGTCCCAGTCATGGGGAGCGACCAGCGCCTTGCCCTCCACCGCCTTCTTCGTCTTCTCGATTCCCGCGAGGCTGTTGGGCGGCTGGACGGCCGCGTAGTCGAACTCTTCGATCAGCCGCAATTGAAGCTCGATGTGGAAATCCTCGAGGGCCTCAATCCGATTCGCTTCCGACGAATAGTGGCCGCTGTTTACCGCCTGCCAGTCCAAGCCGAAGAACTCTTTCCCGAGCTGAAAGGCGATCTCGAAGTGAGGTGGGCAATCCGGCACTTCGCCTGCGAGTATCCGGACCAGCCTATCTCTGCCTGTCATCGCTCCGTCCGATCGCATTCCGATGAATCCGCTCCCATTCGTCGAAGATGACCAGCGCCGTCTCAGGATTCGCGCCGGCGCCGAACTCGAACTGGGCGATGATGCCGCCCGCGGGATCGTGGAGATGCCGCGCAACTTCGCGCACCGCCTTTCGCCCATCTTCCGGATCCGCGGAGGTCAGGACCGACTGGCGATCGATCTCGCCCCAGAAGGTGATTCTGCCCTTGCCGATGCGCCCCAGCTTGGCCATGTCCATGCAGAAGAGCTGGGAATTGACGGCATCGATGCCGATCTCGATCAGGTCCTCGAAGATGGTGGCGATGTGTCCGTCCGAATGGAGGAAGACGTACTTGCCGTGCGCCCTGGCGAGCTCGCAGTAGTCCCGATAGAGCGGCTTGAACATCTCCCGCCAGAGTTCAGGGCTGATGAGCAGTTGCGACTGCGCTCCCCAGTCATCGGCGAGGCGGATGGCGTCGACGTCGGCCTCGAGCCAGAGCTCCAGCTCGGCCAGGTAGAAGTCGTGGATCTTGCGCAGCAGATCCAGAGCCCCCAGCTCGGGCATCAAGATGTCGACCATGGCGTTCTCGGTGCCCCGCAGGAACTGGTAGCGCTCCCATGGCTGGGGACAGATGTTGGCGAAGACGAACCTGTCGGTGCCCGCGTAGAACTCGTTGATCGCGTCCCGCGCCCCCGCCTTGCCCTCCGGCAATTGCTCATAGGGCGGCCGGTAGGCCTTGGCGTCGTCCATGTCCGCCAGGATCGGCTTCTCGACCTCGCCGATCAGTCCCTCCTGGATGTTCCGGAACACACAGCCCCAGGCATCGGTGCTGGTGCCGACCTTGTAGGGATCGCCCTTCGCGCGGGAGGAGGGCGGATAGAAATACTGCGTCGTCGCGAAGTCGGAAGGGTAGCGGCGTTCCAGTTCAGCCACCGTCTCCGGATGGTGGATGCTTGCCCAGGGGAGGGTCCAGAGATCGCGCGGCAGGCGCCGCGGGTAGTCGAATCTCAGGGCCCGAGTCACGGTTTCTCGTGGCGACCCATCCATCTCGACTCTACGATCCGCTCTTCTCGCCAATCGAATCGGCCAGATGCTTGGCGAACTTCTGCGGGTCCGGAAAGAAGCCGCTTGCGCCAATCTTTTCGCTGAACTCGCGTGTGAGGGGCGCCCCGCCAACGAAGACGGGGGTGTCCGGGAATCTGTCGCGAATCTCCGACGTGGTCCTTTCCATGTTGATCATGGTCGTCGTCAAGAGAGCGCTCAGGCCGACGATGCCGTCCGGGTTGGCATCGAGCTCCGTGAGGAAGCGCTCGCTCCCGACGTCGACGCCGAGGTCGATCACCTCCCAGCCCTCACCCTCCAGGACCATGCGGACGATGTTCTTGCCGATGTCGTGGAGATCGCCGGCGACCGTTCCGAGAATGACCTTGCCGCGGTAGCCGATGTCCCCCCGTTCGAAGTAGGGCCTGAGATGGTCCATGGCGGCCATCATCGCCCGAGCGGCGATGAGCAGGTCCGGGATGAACACCTCGCCGCGCTCGAACTTGTCGCCGATCCGGTTCATGCCGACGATCAGTCCGTTCCTGAGTACATCCGCGGGAAGGCGATCCTCCGCCAGAGCTCTCAGGGTTGTCTCGGACGCACCCTCCTGCCCCTTCAGCTCCGGTGGGTAGGGAGAGTCGCTGTCGACCTTCCCCCGCTCGATACAGGTGGCAAGTCTCGCAAGCAGTTCATCCATTCCGATCACTCGATCCTTGTTGACCGCACCGGCGCGATGGAGGCTCCGGGGCAGCTGAGGAATCAGGACGCTCGTCGCTCGCGCCAGGTCCGGCTCAGCGCGAAGCCCGCAGCGAGAGCCAGGCCGGAGAGCAGGATGCCCCTACCCGTGCGGCCGTAGAGGAAGCTCCCCGTGGCGAACAGGGCAGAATAGACGGCAGTGCAGCCAAGGGTCCAGGAGAGAAGGGCCCGCGGCTGTTTCCTGCCAGCAACGTCCGGACACGATGAAGCTCTAATCTAATGGACA
>CAZVHI010000044.1:0-29717 GCA_964627205.1 uncultured bacterium | reverse complement strand
TCGAACGCCTCTCAAGCCAGAGCCCCTAGGTGTCTACGAAACTGGGGGAATTCCATCCTTCCACTTCATAGATCCTCAACGCCGGTATCGGGCCGGTACAGTATGCATGGCGACAGAAGGGCTCAGACAGAGGCTAGTACTTGTAGTCGTAGTAGTCGTAGGAGTAGTAGTAAGGAAGGACCTGGCTGGCGTTGTTCACGATCGTGCCGATGATGTCCACGCGACTGTCCTTGAGCAGCGAGAAGGCCCGCTCCACCACGTCGCGCTGGGTCACCCCCGCCATGAGGACGAAGAGCACGCCGTCGGTCTCCGTGGCGATCTGGGCGGCGTCGCTCACAGGCAGCACGGGGGTCGTGTCGATGATCACCGTGTCGAAGTAGAACTTCAGCTCGCTGAGGATGTTGGCCACCTTGTCCGCCTGGAGCAGGCTGGTGGGGCTGGACACGCGCTTGCCGCAGGTGATGACCTTGAGGTTCTCGTAGCGCGTGTCCTTGATCGTGTCGATGATCTCCGACTCTCCGAGCAGGGCATCCGCCAGGCCGTGACGGGCCTGCATCTCGAAGAACTCGTGCACGCGGGGGCGGCGCAGGTCCGCATCCATGAGCAAGGTCTTGGTGTTGCGGTAGCGAGCGATGGTCATCGCCAGCATGGCGGCGGCCGTGGACTTGCCCTCGCCGGCAAGAGAGCTGGTCACCAGAAAGCAGCGTTTGTTCTCTTGCTTCATGTGGTAGCTGAGCTTGGCGTATGCGCGGCGGAACTCGATCGCGACGGGGCTGTCCTCCTCGAAGGTCTCGTAGACGCTGCGGCCCCTCGCATCCGGGCGGGGGATGCGCTCCCTGCGATTCCTGCCGGACTTCGCGTCCCGGTTGGACTTCTGCTCCGGCACCTTGGCCTCCTTCGGCTTCCCCTCCAGGACCTCGCTGGGCAGAGGAGCCCTGGGTGTCTGCAATTTCTTGCTCACAGCACCATCTCCTGAACCGCCTCGCGGTCGATGTACAGCTCGAGCCGTGTGTTCATGCCCTTCAGGAAGTACAGCATCCCCGCCAGGATGACGACAAACAGCACCATCGCGATTGCCCAGAGCAGGGTGTTCTTGCGGGCCTGTATCTTCGCCTGGCCGGGACCCTTGGCCATGGAAGGAATCGTACCCAGTACCGGCACGCCGAGCGCGGCCTCGATATCCTTGGTGTCCGTAAACGAACGGTTCAGGTACTCCATGATGAAGACCAGCCCAAGTCCCGTCGCGAAGCCCAGGAATACGAAGATCAGCTGGAGGCGGGGGCGGTGGGGTTTGATGGGCTTGAGTGGGCGAACGGCATGGTCGCGGATCTCGATCCGCGTGGCCAGCTCGCTAGCCTGGATGGCGCGCGTGATCTGGGCGCTCGTGGACTGCTGCTGGAAGGCGCTCAGCACCTCGCGGGTCTTCTCCACCTCGGCACGACGTCGCGCGAGCTCGGCCTCAATAGCGGGAGCGCCGCTGATGTTCTGCCGGTAGTTCGTGATGTAGCGATTCAGTGTGTCAACGATCTCCTGGAAGCTGCTGTAGAGCATCAGGCGATAGTAATAGCCGACGATGTCCTCCTGCATCTGGGGAGCCCGGCTCGCATAGACGCGGGAGACGAGGCTGACGAGCTTGTCGCGATAACTCTGCCGGTCGCGTCCGATCCCAGCGTCCTCGATGACCTGGGTGATGGTCTCGCCGCCTCGGAGCTCGCGCCGCGCCAGGTAGTGCACGAGGTTCTGGAGCATCGCGTGAATCTGCTTGTTCTCCAGGCCCTGCAGATCCTGGTTCGCCATGAGCTGTTCGTTGGTCGGAATCATTCCGAGACCGGCGCGCAACTGGGCGCGGAAGTCGCCCACTTGGCCCTCGATGTTCTTCAGCTCCTCGCGGTAGAGGTTCATCACCTCCTCGGCCAGGATGACGTTGTTCACGTTCACGGGATTGCCGCTCACCAGCACCTGCTGCTGGGTCTCCCGGAAGCGCTCCAGCTCCTGTTCCGCGCGATACAGCTTCTCCTTGTGGATGGCCACCTGCTCGTCGCTGAAGTCGCCCTTGGCCGTCACCTCGGCCAGTTCCTTCCGCCGCCTGGCCTCCACGTACATCTGCGCGATGACCTGGTTGAGATAGAAGGCGTTGTCCGGGTCGTGGCTCTCGGTGCGGATGTTGTAGACGCCGGAAGTGCTCCGATGTACCTCCACGCGCTTGGCGATCTCGCGCGCGACCAGACGGTAGACGACATCGTCGAGGATCTGGCCGGCGAGCGGGCCTTCCACGAGCTTCTGCGCTCGCTCGCGGATGATGGGTGTCTTGTCCAGGCCCAGCGCCTCGATCACACCGCCGAGGAACTTCTGGTTGTAGATCTCGGCCCGCACCTTGTTCAGCTCGCTCACGTCCTGGCGTTGCCGGCGCTGCTGGTCCAGCATGAGCTGGAACTCGCGGGTGAAGCTGGGGGGAGGTTCGATGGCCACGGAGCTCACCGCGAGATAGGTATCCGGCACGTAGTTGAGCCCGACCACGGAGATGATCCAGCTCAGCACCAGGGGGATGAGGATCAGGTGTTTCTTGCGGAGGAGGATCCGCACGTACTGCTGGACATCGAAGTCCTTCTTCTTTCCCGTGCCGAGAAGCTCTTTCAGCAACTCTTCGGTAGCCATCGGGACTCCTTGTCCATCAAGGGGAACGTTCGGGCACTCCACCCGCGTTCGGATTCCGCTTCTCCACCAGGGTTCGAACCATCGGCTCGGACGCAGGGAGTGTGCCGAGCAGCGAATCCGCTCGACTTTCGATCTCCAGGGAGAGCCGCGACAGCTCGCTGCCCGCCCGGTGCCGGGTGTTCCGGCGGCAAGCCCGGAAGAGGCGAGCCAGCGAGCGGGCGGCGAATCGGGGCTCCTCGCGCTCCGACCAGTTGTGCGCGATGGCGAGCTGCGATTCCATGCCGTAACGAGTGTAGGGATGGCTGGCCGCAGCCTGGCCCCAGCGGGGCCGAGCCTCCTCCCAGGAACCCCGGCCGAGCTCCAGAACGCCCCAGAGGTAGAGCAGTTCCGCCTGATCCGAGCGTCTGTTCGTCATCTTCTTGATGCGACGGATCTGCTCGAGCGCCTGCTCCCGCCGCTCCGTGCGGAGCAGCAGGCGGATCCACTGCAAGCTCGCCTCGACGGCGGCATCGCCGACACCGTCGGTGGCCCAGCGCAGGAGGATGGCCTCGCTCTCCTCGCTCCGGCCCAGCTGCTCGCTCAGAAGCGTCGCCCGCCTGAGCTCGGCGCGCCAGGGCTCGCGATCGGGGAAGCGCTCGGCGAGCTTCCGAAGGTTCTGCGTGGCGCGCTCCCAGTGTTCCAGCGTGATGGCCACGTCCGCGGAGCGCAGCAAGGCCTCCCACTCCACGTCGCTGTCGGGGTAGTGGCGCGAGACGCCGTCGAAGTAGAGGGCGACGAGCCGATCCGTGTCGGCGGTGAGGAGGGAATCGCCGGTCTCCTTGGCCAGGTCCACCATGAGAGCCGGCAGCGCCAGCACCTCCTCGTTGGGATAGGCCGCATGTTCCTCGTGCAGGTCGGGCGCCAGCGGCGCCAGGAGCGAGTGATAGGCGGCGATGGCGTCGACCGGACGCTCCGCCTCGAGGAGATGGCTGGCCAGCTCGTTCCTCAGCATGCGCTCGACCAGGGCGCCGAGGGGGAGGTCGGGGCGGCAGGCCGACTCCAGGGTGGCGATCGCCTCGTCCGGCCGGCCCAGCTCACGCAGGATCCCCGCCGCCCCCAGCGACGACATCGCGCCGACGCGGGCGAGCTTCACGGGGATCCCGTCGGGGTCCTCGATCGCGCGCGGCAAGTCCGCGAGCGGAAAGCGCCGCGCGATCTCGCGGTAGTGCTCGAGGCTCTCCTCGGCGAGGGTCTGGTTGGGATAGATGTCCAGCCGCTGCTGGTAGTGCTTGGCCTGCCAGAAGTCCTTCTGCGCCCGGTGCAGTCGGGCCAGGTCGGAGTCCCCCCCGACGCAGCCCGTCAGGAGAAGGGCCAGCAACGTGTAGGGGACGACATGTCGCGTTCGTTTGCGCATATCCTGCCTAGCCGGCGGCTTCGATCTTCGCCTTCCTCTTCTCGGCCAGACGCTTCCTCCGGAAGTGGCTCGGGAAGCGCTTGCGAAGATAGGCGTCGACTTCCTCCAGGCTCCTCAGCTCCAGCTCGAACTCTCCCCTGAGATAGTAGTCGCATTCGCCGAACTTGTGGTCCCGGCAGACCTTGGGCCGGGTGGCGTGAATGCGGCAGGAGGAGTCCTCCACCAATTTCTCGCAGCGCGCGTTGAAGACCACGTACCAGTCGCCGTCCTCGCGGAACACCCAGACATCCTTGTGCGCACAGTACCAGCGGATGTTCTCGAAGTCCTCCAGCGTGCTGGGAGTGTCGACCTCGATGGCCATGTAGGTGCAGCAGGTCGCCTTGCAGGCGCGACAGATCTCCAGGATCTCCTCCGGCGATGGATTCACGGGGGAATCGGGAGCTTCGCTGTTGGGGTCGAACATGAGCTTCCTCTGATCGTTCCGGCGCTGCGCGCCGGGCGATCCCGTTGTGTGTTGATCTGGCGGGGAGCGCGGAACATGCGTTCCGGCCGGGGCCGGAGCCCTTCCCGAGCGGCGTAATATAATCGATGTCGAGGTAGATGCGAAGGCGAAAAGGGCGTCAGACCGGGGGGGACGAGTCCCGGTCGTCGGTCTGCTCCCGCGACACCGGCCCGCCTTGGGGGTGGCCCGGCCTGGGCCGCTCGTTCAGCGGACGCTCGATCAGGCTTGTCTTCCAACGGCGGCGAAAGGCCTCCCGTTCTTCCTTGGGGCCGTACTCGAAGTAGGCGCAACAGTGGAAGATCTCCCGAATGTCCTTTGGGCGGAGGTTCTGCCCGAGTTTGCCGTGCAGGCAGTAGCCGCGCGAGCCGTTGCTCATGTCCCGCGCCATCCCGGAGAAGAGGAAGTACTGGCAGTTCCCGCAGGCCAGGATGACGCTGTCCATGTCGGCCAGCTCCGACTGGAGGCAGCGGAAGCTGTCGTAGTGGTCGTAGCCGCGACCCTCGGCCATCACCGTCTTCTTGACCATGAGAATCGAGGAGATGTCGAAGGACTTCAGCTCGAGGAGCAGCAGGCGATCGTGGCCCGGAAGCTCCGCCTCGCGCCGCTTCTTCATCAGGTAGGGGGAGAAATAGGAAATGGTCCCCGAGATCTCGTCCTCGCCCTGGCGGATGCGCACCTGCTTCTCGCGGATCATGCGCTGCAATCCTCCTACCTGGACCGGAGAGCGGAGTGCTCCCCGCGGCTCCTGTTTATCCCCTCCACCCGTCATCTTGACAAGAATTTTCTTCAAGTGCCCCTGGCATCCCTGTGCAAGTGGACCGCTTAGCATCCTCATGCCACGAGATCTTGTAGGGTGTTCGGGGCCGGACCCCCAGGGAGTGTGGCCCCTCCCGCCCGACGGGAGGGAATCGGCCGCCCCGGACTCGCATTCTGCTCCGACTAGGGAAGCAAAGGGGGACGGCGAGGCCCGGGCAGATCCTGCCGGCCCAGAGGAAGCGACCACCGGACAAGGGATTAGAGAAGCGGCCGGGTTGGAATGATCCTTTCATACCCGCTTCGTCTCCGCATCGGGCGGAGGCGAGCACGGATCGGTGTCCCTTGTCTGAGACCATGACCTCGCATCGACTCTCGCTGCAGATCGACGCCTTCGCCGACCTGGTCTTCACCATGGACCTGGCCGGCCGCCTGGCCGAGGTCGGCGACTCCTCGCGGCGCATCCTGGGACGCGAGCCAGAGGACCTGGCCGGCTGCGGGATCGAGGACTTCAGCGAGGAGTCCTACCTTCCCGGCCTGCGCGACTTCCTGCAGCTGCTCCGCGAGGGCGGGACCCCCGCCCCTCTGGACCTCGAGATCCGGGGAGTGGACGCCATACCGATCCCCGTGCAGCTCACGGCGCGGCCGCTTCGCGACGGGAAGACGATCGTCGGCAGCCAATGCCTCATCCGCGAGACGCGACGCGACCGCGAGCACGTCGATCTTCTCCTCGAGCACAGTCGTCGCTTCTCCGTCCTGCGCGAGATCGCAGAGACCCTGCCCGCGGGCGGGAACGTCGACACGCTGCTCCAGGAGATCCTGCTGCGCCTGCTCTCCCTGGGACGCTTCCAGGCCGCGGCGACGTACCGGTGGCAGGACGACGAAAGGATGAGCCGAGTCGCACGGGTGGGGCACCCCGAACTCACACCGCCCGTGCTATCGTTCGACGGCTCTCCGGACTCCCCCCTACCTGCGAGTTACCGGAGTTACCCGCGGCTCCTGAGCAGCGACATGCCCGTCGGCCGGCCGCCGCTTCTGGAGGCACTCCACGAGAAGGAGATGCGGGGCTCGGTGATCCTTCCCCTCGTGTCCAACCGGAAGCTCCGCGGCATCACCGTGATCGCCTCGAAGCGAGCGCTGGATCTCGATGACGAGATGAAGGCGATGCTGCGCTGGCTAGGCCAGTTCCTCGGCCAAGCCCTCGAGAACCACAGCCTGCGCGAGGAGAGCGGCGAGCTGAGAGCCCGCTTCAAGGATCTCACCGAAAGCAGCGCCGACCACATCTGGGAGGTGGACCGCCACGGCCGCTACGTCTACAACAGCCCCAGCATCACTCACGCGATGGGCTACTTGCCCGAGGACGTCCATGGCCAGCGCCCCGTGGATTTCGTCCATCCCGAGGACCGGGAGGAGACCCGCCGCTACCTCATCAAGCTGCAGAGGGAGAGGAAGCCGCTGGGTGGAATGATCAACCGCGTCTTCAACGCGGAGGGCAAGATCGTCTACATCGAGAGCCGCGCCTTTCCGATCTTCGACGCGCGAATCAAGGTCTGCGGCTATCGCGGCGTCGACCGGAACATCACCGACTGGTTCGAGTCCAGGCGCGTTCTGGAGGAGACGCTGGTGGGCACCTGCGAGGCCCTGAGCCGCATGGTGGAGCTTCGCGATCCCTACACGAAAGGCCACTCGGTGCGGGTCGCGCAGCTGATGATCCTCATCGGCGAGGCCATGAACCGTTCGGCCTACGAGCTGCAGGGCCTGCGTCTCATGGGCCTCCTGCACGACATCGGCAAGATCGGCATCCCGACGGAGATCCTCTCCAAGCCGGGTCGCCTCTCGCCTGAGGAACTGGACCTGATGCGGCAGCATCCGACCATGGGCTACGAGATCCTCAAGGACATCTCCTTCCCCTGGCCGGTGGCGGCGGTGGTCTACCAGCATCACGAGCGCCTGGACGGGTCGGGCTATCCCCAGAGTCTCATGGGAGACGAGATCATGTGGCAGGTGCGCCTGATGGCAGTGGCGGATCTCCTGGAGGCCATGGCCACCGATCGGCCCTACCGTCCCGGCCTGGGACGCGCCCGCGCCCTGAAGGAGCTGGACCTGGGCAGGGGGTTGCTCTACGACCCGGAGATCGTCGACGCCGTGATGCGTCTCGAGGAAGAGGGCGCCCTGGCGGAGTTCTTCCAGGACGAGGTCGCAGGAGAAGCTCCCGACCCGCCCGCACTGCCGAGGCGCAGCCTGGGCACCTTGATGGAAGAGGACATGGGCGCCAAGCCCACCGACCACCCCGATTTCGTCCTGCTCACGCTCTACCCCGAAGAGAGCAGCGCCCCCACCGACTGACCTGCGGGAAGGCGCGCGCATCGCATCGGCCCTGTCTGCCCGCTAGCTCCTCCGCCAGGCCATGACGTGATACGCGGGCACGAACTGGATCAGGGGTCCGTTCAGCAGCCGGTGGGAGAGCGGGAAACGCGCGAGCAGGCTTTCCTTGCCCCCCAGGTCGGACCGTTCGGGATCGAAGAGGATGCCCGCCATGTTGTAGTCGAAGTTCCTCTCGTCGAGCATGCGCATCAGCCCCCGGCGGGACAGGAGCCGGATGCGATACCCCTCGTTGCGGCGATACCTGACATAGGACTCCATCCAGCGCCGGGGCAGCAGCCCGACGCCCCAGAGGGAGACGTGCGGCTCCTTGGCGAAGAGGCTGAGACGGTTCGGACAGTTCAGGAAGATGGCGCCGTCCTCGCCGAGGGCCGCGACGATCTCGTCCAGCATTCGGTTCTGATCCTGGACATGCTCGATGAGGTCCAGCGCCGTCACGAGGCTTGCGCGGCCGGACCGCACGGCGAGGTCCTCCGCGGAACCGCAGATCAGGTGGACGTTGTCCAGCTCGAGCTCCTGGCGGAGCTTCCGGGCGAGGATCAGGTAGGGCAGCGAGCGGTCCACGCCGATGGACACGTCGAATTCAGACGCCAAGGTGAAGAGCAGCGCGCCCTTGCCGCAGCCGATGTCCAGGTGGAGGCCGCTCTCCGGGCCGCGCACAGTGGACCCCTCCAGCAAGGTGCGAATCTTGAAGCGCTCTTTGAGGCCGCGCTTCTGCCAGGCCGCCTCGTAGGAGAGCTGGTGGTCGAGCAGGGAGGGGGTCGTCGTCACCTGCATGTACCAGCGCAGCAGCTCGTCGAAGGACTGGCGGTCGTAGCGCTCGAGAAGGGCGGCCACGCGCTCCTCTTCCACCGCGAGGTGCTCGTCGTCCATGTCGAGACGCAGGTTGGGAATGTCATCGAGGAGGATCGGATAGTCGCGTCTGCAGTCGGGACAGTGGTAGTGCTTCGACACGAGGGCAATATCCCCCCGGCAGGACGGACAGCAAAGGAACTCTTGGAGCGATGGCATCCGCAGCGTCCTTGGAAAGAGTCGGCGAGTGTCGAACGATAGCACCCCCCCTGGTGCGGGAAAAGACCTTTCCCGGGAAGCGCCTGTCGTTCCGGGAGCTGCGGTGGGCGACGCCCGATCCGGGATCCGATCTCTGCGCGCGAGGACGGGCTGCCGCGTTTTCCGCGATTCGCGTGTCCCTAATCTCCTGTGCTATAATAGCAGTCCGCTCGAGCCGCACTCGACACCCGCACATCTTCGCGAGGAACACGCCGTGAGTTCCACACGCTTCCCGACTGTCGCCATTTTGTGTCTCGTCCTGCCCTCGATCGCCGCTGCCGCCGGCTTCGACCCGCCCGAGCACCCCCTCTTCACCCCGGACGCCGTTCACGAGATCCACCTCACCTTCCACCAGCCCGGCTGGTGGGACTCCCTGGTGCACAACTACGAGGACTTCGAGGACGCGCCCTACATGGCCGCGGAGTTCGATTGGGAGGACACGCACTTCGACTCGATCGGCGTACGCTTCAAGGGCAACAGCAGCTACTGGCACTATCCCGGCGACAAGAAGCCCTTCAAGCTGGACTTCGATCGCTACGTGGACGAGCAGACCTTGGGCGGGCTGAAGAAGATCAACCTGAGCAACGGTTTCAAGGATCCCAGCTTCGTCCGCGAGCGCTGCTTCTGGGACCTCGTCGCCGCGGCGGATCTTCCCGAAGCGAGGACCAACTACGGCGCCCTCTACCTGAACGGAGAGTACTGGGGGCTCTACACAGTGGTCGAGCAGGTGGACGGCACCTTCGCCGAGCTGCGCTTCGGCGGCAACGAGGACGGCAACCTCTGGCAGGGCGATCCGCACGGCGACCTGATGTACCGGGGCCCAAACGAGTCCGACTACTACGACCACTACGAGCTCCACACCAACGAGTCGCAGAACGACTGGTCGGCCCTGGTGGATTTCATCGACGCGCTCAACTTCACCCCTCAGACCGAGCGCCCCGACTCCCTCTCGCCGCGCCTTGAGCTCGGCTCGGCCTTGGGCATGCTCGCCCTCAACAACCTCACGGCCAACCTGGACAGTTACAGCGGGAGCGGGCACAACTGGTATCTCTACCACCGCGACCTGGACGGACGCATGATCGCGATCTCCTGGGACGCCAACGAGGCCTGGGGCTGTTTCAACATGGGCCTGCCCGTGCACGCCATGAAAACCCTGCCGCCCTTCTGGATGGGCGGCCCGCCGAATTCGCGCCCCCTCTGCGCCGAGCTCTGGCAGATCCCCGAGTGGGAGGATCTCTACCTGGGCTTCCTGCGCGAGCTCATGGCCGACGCGGCCGACCCCGACACGCTGCTCGGCCGCATGGAGACCCTGCGCGACCTGATACGGCCCTGGGTCTACGCAGACACGCGGAAGATGTACTCCGACTCCGAGTTCGAGAACGCGATGACCGTGGACATCGGTGGCGGCCCCGGCGGAGTCTCGCCCGCCCTGGAGCCCTTCATCCGCGACCGCCACAGCTACCTGCTCGGCGTGATCGGCAGCTGGGACGCCAGCGCCTATGGCGGTCTCGTCCTCAACGAGCTGATGCCCGTCAACGATTCCACCCATGCCGACGAGTTCGGCGAGTTCGACGACTGGGTCGAGATCGCCAACGCAGGCGCGTCCCCCCTGGATCTCGCCGGCCTCTCGCTGACCGACGACCTCGCCTACCCGAGCGCTTTCGTCTTCCCCGCGATCACGCTGGACCCCGGCGAGTACCTGGTCGTCTGGGCCGACGACTCCACCGCCCAGGGCAGCCTCCACGCCGGCTTCAAGCTCGACGGGGACGGCGAGTGCCTCTATCTCATCGAGGACGGCGTCATCATCGACCAGGTGATCTGGGGATCGCTCGGGGCCGACCAGAGCTGGGGCCGCTGGCCCGACGGCACGGGCGACTGGCAGCTGCTCAGCCAGGCAACGCCAGGCGCCGAGAACCAGCACTCCGAGGAACCCGAGGAGGTCGTGCTCTTCCTCAACGAGTTCCTCGCCATCAACGACACGAACATCCAGGACGAAACCGGCGCCTTCGAGGACTGGCTCGAGATCTACAACCCTGGTCCCGCCACAGTCGAGATGGGCGGCCTCTTCCTCACCGACGACCTCAGCCTCACGACCCAGTGGCAGCTGCCCGACACCACGCTAGCGGCCGGCGACTTCCTGCTCGTCTGGTGCGACAACGACGAGGGCGACGGCCCCCTGCATACCAACTTCAAGCTGAGCGGCAGCGGCGAGTCGATCGGTCTCTTCGGCCGCATCGCAGCGGGCAACGAGGCGATCGATACCTACGTCTTCGGCGCGCAGACGGCGGACGTGAGCGAGGGCCGGCAGAGCGACGGCGGCGAGCCCTGGGTCTTCTTCACCGAACCCACACCGGGGACCAGCAACGAGGGTACAGCCGCGCCGCCGCCCGCGGCCTTCGCCCTGCGTCTCCTCCCGAACCACCCCAATCCCTTCAATCCCACGACGCGCCTGCGCTTCGAGCTGCCGCGCGAGGGCCACGCGCGCCTGTCGATCCACGACGTCGCGGGTCGCCACGTGGCGACCCTCCTCGACGGCCCCCTCGCCGCCGGCCCCCACGAGCTCGACTGGGAGGCGGACGACCTGCCGACGGGCATCTACTTCGCCAAGCTCTCCATGGAGCAGGGTGTACGAACCCAGAAACTGGTCCTGCTGCGCTGATGCCCACATCGAGCTGGAGGATCGCCGTGCCTCGTCGAGTCATGCACTGCCTACTTGCCCTGCTGATCCCGCTCTCGCAGAGCCTCGCCACGGAGCACGACAGAGCGCCCCGCGAAACGCGGAGGGTTCCGGCGGAATGGGAGCTGCATGCGGGCACCTGGATGCAGTGGCCCAAGGGCATCGAGTCTTCTTACCGACCGGATTTCAGCCGCATCATTGATGCGCTCCAGGACTATGAGTCCATCCACATCATCGTGCAAAGCAGCGCGGCCGAGAGCCAGGCCCGGAGCTATCTTCTCGGCCAGGGCGTGCCGCTAAGCAACCTCGACTGGCACATCCTTCCCTACAACTGGGCGTGGATGCGCGACAACGGACCCGTCTGGGTCTCTGTCGACAGCAACATCGTCGTCCAGGACTGGGGTTTCGATGCCTGGGGTGGGCAGTACCCTCCCTGGGATGACGATGACGCCGTTCCCTGCCAGGTGGCCGACATCGTGGGATTGCCCTGCGAGAGCTACGAGCTGATCACGGAGCGGGGGAACCTCGAGTTCAATGGCGCCGGCGCGCTCATCGCATCCTGGCCCTGCCAGAGCGACCGGAACCCCGGTGTGAGCCAGGCCGAAATGGAGAGCATGTTCGAGCAGGCCTTCGGCGTGACCGAGGTAGTCTGGCTCCTGAGCGCGCCGCCGGGCGACCTCACAAACGGCCACGTCGACGGCATCGCCCGTTTCATCGATGAGGACACCGTCGCCGTCGTCCGTTACGTGAACCAGGGCGACCCCGACGCCTGGATCTACGAAGAGGCGGCGGCGATCATCCAGGCCGCGGGCTTCACCGTCGAGCGCATCGACATGCCCGGTTACATCGACTACATGGGTTCGCCCATGCCCGCCATCTACGTGAACTGGCTGCTTGCCGACGATTGTGTCATTGCGACGGGCTTCGGCGCGCCGGCATGGGACGGGGCTGCGCAGACCCGTATCGAGGAGTTCTTTCCTGGCAGGGACGTGCACATCGTCGAGACCCTCGAGCTCTGGTACTGGGGCGGCGGGGTGCATTGCGTCACCAACGATCAGCCGCTGTCCGATCCGACGGGCGTCGCCGAGGATCCACCGCCGGTCGAGGCAACTCTGCGCCTGCTGCCGAACCACCCCAATCCCTTCAACCCCCGGACGCGGCTCCGCTTCGAGCTGCCCCGCGAGGAGCGCGCGCGTCTCACGATCCACGACGTCTCGGGTCGCCACGTGGCGACCCTCCTTGACGGCCTGCTGGCCGCCGGCCCCCACGAGCTCGACTGGGATGTCCGCGATCTGCCGACGGGGATCTATCTCACGCGGCTCTCGACTGCGCAATCTGTCCAAACCCGGAAAATGGTACTGTTGCGGTAAACACAGTGATTCCTAGGGTGCGAGGCCTCCCGCCTTGGCTCCACTGACGAGTCGCTACGGCGGGAGGCCTCGCACCCTCCAATCCATGTGCTTCCAGCGCCATGCCCCCATCTCCAAATCGTCCCCCCCGGCAGAAATTCCTGTACATCCTGACATATCTGCTATAATGCAATAAATTATTGATCTTCCCGCGAAAAGAGGCCGCCATGATCCGCCTGCAGAATCCCGGACCCGGTGGCGAGCTGCTCCGCTTCGCGCTCGCGGCCCTGATCCTCCTCCAGCCCCTCGTCATCGACTCCGCCCTGGCCCGAGACGGCCGCTACCAGGTCCCCGATGCCGTGCCCACGGATCCGATCACGGACCGCGAGACCTGGTGGGACGGCTTCGGCCCGTCCGCGCAGGGCGGCCTCGGCCTGAACGACTCCGGCTGGGCCGCGGTGGTCTTCGAGGGCAAGCTGATCGTCGGCGGCAGGTTCACACAGGCTGGCGACCTGCCCGTGAGCCGCATCGCCGCCTTCGACGGACTCAGCGAGACCTGGTCCGCCCTGGGCGACGGCTTCACCGGTCCGGTCATGGCCCTGGCCGTCTACCAGGACGAGCTCTACGCGGGCGGCTTCTTCAACTACTCCGGCGCCACGCCCATCGCGGGCATCGCGCGCTGGGATGGCGCCCAGTGGCAGCCCGTGGCCGGCGGCGTCACCCCCATCGTAGACTACGTCCTCGAGCTCGAGGTCGTCGGGGACCAGCTCTACGTCGGCGGGAATTTCGACCAGATCGGGGGCGTGGCAGCGAACAACATCGCGCGCTGGGACGGCGAGCAGTTCCACGCCCTCGGCCAGGGCGTCGAGAACAGCGCCATTGACTGGGCCGAGGTCTACGACATAGGCGAGCTCGGCGGCGACGTGATCGCCAGCGGCTGGTTCGACACGGCGGGCGGCGCCCCCGCCGGCAACATCGCCCTCTGGGACGGCGCGGCCTGGAACGACATGGGCGGCTTCGCGGACAACTACGTCTTCGACAGCGAGCCGCTCTTCCCCGACGGCCGCGAGGACGAGGAGTTGCTGGTCGCGGGCTGCTTCTACAACATCGGCGGGTTGATCACGCAGTACGTGGCGCTCTTCGGCCTCGGCTCCTGGTTGCCCTTCACGGTTCTGCTGATGAGCGCGCCCATCTTCGCGGCGATGTCCTTCATGCACCTGGGCGTAAGGCAAACACTGCTCATGGGCCACTTCCTCCACGCCGGGGCCTTCTACGCGGGCTTCCTGATGATGCTCTTCTATGTCGCCGGCGTCCTGAACCACGCCTTCCTCGGTCCCGGGCTCGGCGGACCGGCGGCGCTCTTCCCCGGCGTCTTCGCGGCGGCGATATACATGGGCTTCCTCTTCGTCCTGGGCGAGTTCACGCAGATCGGCGAGTACACAGAGCGCGCGCCCGGCACGCCGTCGCTCAACATCGCCCGCTACGGCGCGGGCGACTACACGCCCGTGCTCCTCTCCTTCCTGGAGATCGGCGCCGAGGGCTCCACGGTGCGCGCGCGCTGGGAGCTGACGGAAGACTCCGACGCGGCGCGCTTCCACCTCGTGGGCAGCCAGGGTGAGGAGAGCTGGGAGCTGCCCGTGATGGAAACGGCGCCCGGCTCCTTCGAAGCCCTCGACACACACGAAGCCTTACTTGCGGGCGGCGAGTTCGGCTACCGCCTCTACCACGAGGAGGACGGAGACTGGCAACTGTTGCGCAGCGAGAGCGTGCTCGTGGAAGCGCAGACACCGGGCCCGGCGGCGCTCCTGCCCGCCTACCCCAACCCTTTCAATCCGAAGACCTTCGTGTCTTTCGAGCTGCCCGAGGCGCAGCGGGTGAGGCTCGGCGTCTACGACGGGCGCGGCCGCCTGCTGCGCGTCCTCGCGGACGGCGAGCACACGCGCGGGCGCCACAGCGTGACCTGGGACGGCCGCGACGAGGCCGGCCGCGACTTGCCGGCGGGCGTCTACTTCACCCGCCTGGAACTGCGCGGCGGCAGCGAATCCGGCAAGCTCGTCCTGCTGCGTTAAGTGGATAGTCCTTGCAGGTCCGTGCCGGACGGCCTCTGGAAGACCCGGAGGCCGAACTCGGGCACGACGGCGAGGATGTGGTCGAAGATGTCGGCCTGGATCGCCTCGTAGCTCACCCAGGCCTGGTCGCGGCTGAAGACGTAGATCTCGATGGGCAGGCCGTGCTCGGTGGGCGGGAGGTGGCGCACGAGGAAGGTCATCTCGTCGTGGATCATGGGGTGGGCGCGGAGGTAGTTCACCACGTAGGCGCGGAAGGTGCCCACGTTCGTGAGCCTGCGCCCGTTGATCATCTCGCCGAGGTCGGTGCGCTGGTTCTCGTTCCAGTCGGCGACCTCCTTCTCCTTCTCGGCGATGTATTCCCCCAGGTACTCGACCTTCGCGAAGCGCGCGGCCTCGTTCGGCGTGAGGAAGCGGATCGTGCTCAGGTCGATGTTCAGCGCGCGCTTGATGCGCCGCCCGCCCGACTCCTCCATGCCGCGCCAGTTGCGGAAGGCGTCGGAGACCAGCGCATAGGTGGGAATGGTGGCGATGGTCTTGTCCCAGTTGCGCACCTTGACGGTGGTGAGCGAGACCTCGAGCACGTCGCCGTCGGCGCCATACTTCGACATCTCGATCCAGTCGCCCGGACGGAGCATGTCGTTGGCCGAGATCTGGATGCCGGCCACGAAGCCCAGGATCGCGTCCTTGAAGATGAGCAACAGCACGGCGGTCATCGCGCCGAGGCCGCTGAGCATCACGATGGGCGAGCGGTCGAGGATGGTCGAGAAGATCACGATGCCGATGGCCAGGTAGAGGATGATCTTGACGATCTGCACGTAGCCCTTGATGGGCCGCTCGGCGCCCATCTCGGTGCCGCGGTAGATATCGACCAGGGCGTTGAGGAAGGCGTCGATGACCAGGATCGCCATCACCAGGATGTAGACCATCGCGCCGCGCAGGCAGATGGTGGTCAGCGTGGGCTGTGCCGCGAAGGCCACGGGGCCGACGAGATAGATCACCAGGGCGGGCGCCAGGTGGGAGAGCCGCGTGAAGACCTGGCGCTCGAGGAAGACATCGTCGAGCTTGGTCTCGCTGGCGCGAATGATGCGGGTCAGCGCCGCGAGCAGGATGCGCTTGGCGATAAAGTTGGCCAGGACGGCAAGGATGAGAATGATGAGGATCTCGCCGCCGATGGTCAGCGTGTTGGTCGCGCCGGCGCCGAGGCCCCAGCCGGCGACCCACTCTCTCCAGATAGCGAACATGGGATGCCCTCCGTCTCGCGGACCCGACCCGGGCCCGGCCGCGAAGGCCATCCTTCCCCATGCGGCGGAGAGAGACAAGAAGAAATCCCCCTCGCGCAGCGGCCGCGCGCGAGGGGGATCAAGTCGTAGAGCTGTGTCGCGCCGCTAGTAGAGCGCCTTGAGCTGGCTGAAGGTGCCTTCCATGACCGCGATGGCGTCCGCGCCGCCTGTGGGGTTGATCACGAAGGTGTCGCCCGCGATGCAGAACGCGTCGTAGGTGTCGTCCTCGCGGAGGACGATCACCGGACCCTCATCGCAGCCGTAGTCCCAGCAGAGCGTGGTCACGATGCTGATCTCCAGGTCGTTGCGGAGCCAGTCAGGGCTCAGGGCGAAGAACTGGATCGTCGCCAGGAGCACCACGCCGTTCTCGTCGGGGATGCCCAGGTCTTCGTGGAGACCAAGAGCGATGCAGTCGTCCCCCATCTCGCCTATCACCAGCTCCATGGCCCAGTTCACCGCGGCCACGCCGTAGGGCTCGCCCGGGCTCCCCGGCCAGTTCTCCACGTGGAACTCCGTGGCCCAGATTCCCTCTGGGTAGGAGGGGAGGCAGGCGAGCAGGTAGGCCCAGACCGTCTCTCCGGGCGGGATCGTGAGCTCACTCACCTGTCCTTCGGGGTCCGCGTAGATGCCGATGCGATCGACATCGGCCCAAGCGGAACCCGCCGCGAGGAGCAATAGGCAGCCGATTCCAATAATGAGTCTCATTTCAAACCTCCCGATCGTGGGGCTTGTCGAAGGATAGGCGCTGTTCGGGTGGCATGCAACCATCGAATGACGCGGGCGCGGGAGTCCAGCCGGCTGGAATCGCAGAAAGCGGAGTATTGCTTGTGATTTCTCGCCGACGAATGCAGTCTCAAGGAACAACCCCCCTCGAGACCTCACGGAAGGAGGATCCTCCCATGGCACACCGCGTATCGATACCGCCTGTCGCCTGTCTGGCGATCCTGCTCATCGCTCTTTCCCCGCTCGGCTGCTCCAAGTCGACGGGACCAAGCGGTGGCGGTTCTTCTCTTCCCGATCCCATCGCTTACTACCCGTTCAACGGCAACGCCGAGGACGAGAGCACGGGCGGGAACGACGCCACCGTCTTCGGCGCGACGCTTGCCACGGACAGATTCGACAACCTGGATAGCGCCTACCTCTTCGACGGCGATGACGACTACATCCAGACCCCGCTGGACAGCAACACCCTCCCCATCAGCTTCTCGGTGTGGTTCCAGGCGAGCGAACTCTCCGGCGAGCGCTCCATCGTCGACAGCGATGTGTCCGGCCTCAGCGGCCACTCATTAATCATCGGCTGGTGGACCGGTGACGGGAATCTTGACGTCGAATACCACGATTCGGGGATCGATACCGACTTCGCCGTCGCCGTGAACACCTGGTACCATGCGGTGGTCAACTTCTCGGACGTCATCCAGCTCTACATCGACGGCGTACAGGTCGGAGAGGATGTCGACTATCCCGAGGTCGCTCTCGATGGAGACCTTTTCCGATTTGGCAGGCACAACCAGAACGACCCGCAGTGGTTCAGCGGGCTCATCGACGACGTGAGGTTCTACGACCGCGCGCTCTCCGCGGACGATATCCAGGAGCTCTACTCCGAAGGAGGCTGGACCGGCGAATAGCCTGGTGATGAAGAGTCGTTGTTCTCCGCCCGGTATCCAGAACCTGAATCCCAGCATGTACTCGAACTGTTCGAGAAATGGGTTGAAGCCTCCTCTCCCGCCTGTTTTTTCGTGACGGATGGGCTATTTTGTGGAAACTCCGGAGAGGCGCCGGTTCCCGGCGAAGCATCCGATCCAGGCAAGGAGAGAGCGATGGCATTCGAGTTCGGACCGCGTCGGAGTGTATACCTAGACATCGCAGAAGAGATGGACGGCGCCAGCCCCCTGCCTGTCGATGAGCAGGCCGCCCTCGAGAGCTTCGACCTGATCTACCGCTCTCTCTGCGCGATCCTCTACAACTTCGTGCCCCAGTCCGGCCACCCCGGCGGCTCGATCTCCTCGGGACGCTTCGTGCGCGCGATTCTGTTCGCGACCTGCGACCACGACGTCTCCGATCCCGACCGCCCTGACGCCGATCTCGTCTCTTACGCCGCCGGCCACAAGGCCCTCGGCCTCTACGCCCTGTGGGCGCTCCGCAACGAGGTAGCGCGCATCGCCGCGCCCGAGCTGCTCCCGAAAGACGAACGCCTGCAGCTCCGCCTCGAGGATCTGCTCGGCTTCCGCCGCAACCCCGTCACCAGCACGCCGCTCTTCAAGCAGTTCAATGCGAAATCCCTCGACGGCCATCCCACCCCCGCCACGCCGTTTTTGCGCCTGGCCACGGGCGCGTCGGGCGTCGGCATGGCTTCATCGATTGGCCTCGCCTTCGGCGCCCGCGACACCTACGGCGCCGCCGCGCCGCTAATCCACATCGTCGAGGGCGAGGGCGGGCTCACCCCCGGCCGCTCCGCCGAGGCCCTTGCTGCCGCCGGCACCGCCTCGCTGGACAACCTGATCCTGCACCTCGACTGGAACCAGGCCTCCATCGACTCGGACCACGTCTGCCGGGAAGGGGATCAGCCCGGCGACTATGTGCAGTGGGATCCGCGCGAGCTGATCCATCTCCACGACTGGAACGTGATCTTCGCGCCCGACGGCCACGACCTGCAGCAGATCGCCTCCGCCCAGCGCCGCGCGCTGACGATCGACAACGGCCAGCCGACGGCGATCGTCTACCGCACAGTCAAGGGCTGGCACTACGGTATCGAGGGCAAGGCCTCCCACGGCGCGGGCCACAAGCTCTGCTCCGAGGGCTATCTCGAGGCCCTCCGCCCCTGGACCGAGAATCACGGCATCACCCTCCCCACCTGCGACGCGGACGACCCCCGCTGCCGCAGCAGCGAGGGCGAGGCCGAGCGCGAGGACTGCTTCTGGTGCTCGCTCGTCGCGATCCGCCAGAGCCTCGAAGCCGAAACGGGCGCGCTCACGCTCCTCGCCGCCGGCCTGCGCAGCTCGCGGGAGCGTCTCGACGCGCGGGCCCGCAAGCCGCGCCCCGGCGCGCCCGACGCGGCGAAGGTCTTTGCGGCGGCCGCCGCAGACGCCCCGGCGCCCGACCTGGGCCTCGCCCCCGGCGGCGCCGCGACCCTGCGTGGCACCCTGGGCAAGGTCTTCGGCCACTACAACCAGATCAGCGGCGGCGCCCTGCTCGCCGCCGCCGCGGACCTGCTCGACTCCACGAGCGTGAGCGGCACCGGTGCGGGCTTCCCCGCGGGCCTGTACCACAGCACGGGCAATCCCGAATCCCGCATCCTGTCTCTCGGTGGCATCTGCGAGGACGCCCTCACGGGCATCATGACCGGCGTCTCCGCCTACGGCCGCCACGTCGGTGTGGCGTCTTCCTACGCCGCCTTCATCGCCGCGCTGGGGCACGTCTCCCTGCGCCTCCACGCCATCGGCGCGCAGGCGCGGCGCGAGATCGTAGCCGACGATCCCTACCGCACGATGATCCTGCTCTGCGCGCACGCGGGACTCAAGACCGGCGAGGACGGCCCCACCCACGCCGACCCGCAGGCCCTGCAGCTCCTGCAGGAGAACTTCCCCCACGGCACGGCGATCACGCTCACTCCCTGGGACCCGCAGGAGATCTGGCCGCTGATGCAGGCCGCGATGGCCGCGCACCCCGCCGTGCTCGCGCCTTTTGTCACGCGGCCGGCCGAGCCGGTGCTCGACCGCGCGGCCCTCGGCCTCGAGCCCGCCGAAGACGCCACCCGCGGCGTCTACAAGCTCCGCGCGGCGCAGGGAGAGGCGGACGGCGTCGTGGTCCTGCAAGGCAGCGGCGTCACCTACGCCTTCGTGCAGGAGACCCTGCCGCTGCTCGCCGCAGAGGGTATCGAGCTCGACGTCTACTATGTCGCCAGCGCCGAACTCTTCGACCTGCTGCCCGCCGACGAGCGCGAGCGCGCCTTCCCCGCGGCGCAGGCCGCGCGCGCCATGGGAGTGACGGGCTTCACCCTGCCCACGCTCTATCGCTGGGTCACGTCGGAGAGGGGCCGCGCCGCCTCGCTGCACCCCTTCGGGAAGGGCCACTACCTGGGCAGCGGGCAGGCCGACAAGGTCATGGCCCAGGCGGGCCTCGACAGCCGCGGGCAGTTCGAGGCCATCCGCCGCTACGTCAAGCTCCCCGTCCGCGGCTAGCGCCCCCGCCGCGACTTCGCGCCGAGCTCTTCGATGGCGGGCAGCGCCGCGCCCGTCGAGTCGAAGAGCGCGCAGTTCTCCCAGGGCGAGCCCTCCCCCGGTGCGGCGATCCAGGCCGGCTCCCACCAGAAGACGCCCCGCGCCTTGGAGACACCCATCACGACAGCGATCAGGTCCCAGAGAAAGGCGCGCTGCCCCGCGGGTGTCGCGGGATAGCCGCCGAGCCGCCGCCCCGCGGGCATGGAGGGATAGCCGTCATATAGCTGCGACTCCAGGCCTACGATGTTGTGATGGTCGTCGAACCAGGACAGCGTCCACGGATAGCCCGTCTCCACGACCACGATTTCCTTGCCGAAGCGGGGGCGCGAAAGGCGGAAGAGGGTGCGGGCCAGGTCCGACAGCTTGCCGTGCCACCAGGGATAGAAGGAGAGGCCGATCAGGTCGTAGTCCACGACCTCCTCTTCCAGGCGCGTGAAGAAGCGCACGGCCGCCTCGGCGTCGCCGCCGTCATCGAAGTGCACGAGCAGGCGCGGGCGCGGCGCGGGGGCCGCGCCTTCGGCCAGTCCCTGCGCGGCTGCGTTCAGGAGCCCCGCGAGCGCGCGCCACTGCTCCGGGCTATCGAAGTCGCCGCCCACGCGTCCCAGATCCCAGAGCATGCCGGCAGAGATCTCGTTACCGAGTTGGACGATCGCCGGCGGTGCGCCCGCCGCCGCGAAGGTGCGGTACACGTCGCGCGCGTAGGCGCGCACGCTGTCGCGGAGCGCGGGCAGGGTGAGCCCCACCCAGGCGCGCGGCATGTCCTGGCGGCCCGGATCGGCCCAGGTGTCGGAGAAGTGCAGGTCGAGGAGGATCCGGCAGCCAGCGTCGCGCGCCCGCGCGGCGAGGGCGACGGATTCGGCTAGGCCCGAGCGGCCGCCCTCCGGCGAGTGCCAGAGGCGCAGGCGCACCCAGCCGAGGCCTCGCGTGGCGAGGGCCGTCAGCGCATCGGTAGCAACGCCGTCTTCCCGAAACACACCCGCCGCTGCCTCGACGCGCGGCAGGGAGGAGAGGTCGGCGCCAAACATGAACGCGGTTTCCGGGACGGGCGTGCGCGGCGGTGCCTCGCTCCCGCGGGCAGAGGCCGCCGCGGCGATCGGCTGCAAACAGAGGATGAGGAACGCGGCCCGCAGGGGGCGCATCGGGCACCTCGCGGTTATTTCGCGCCCTGCTTCTTCTCGATCCTGGCCCAGCTGTCCCTGAGCGAGACGCTGCGGTTGAAGACGAGGCCGTCGGGGCCGGAGTCCGGGTCGACGCAGAAGTAGCCGTGGCGCAGGAACTGGAAGCGGTCCTCCGGCTGCGCGCTGGCCAGGGAGGGCTCCACCTTGCAGCCGCGGAGCACGCGGCGGGAGTCCGGATCGATGGCGGCGACGAAGTCGTCCTCGGCCTGGGGATCCTCCACGGTGAAGAGCGGCTCGAAGAGCCGCAGCTCCGCGTCCAGGGCGTACTCGGCAGAGACCCAGTGCAGGGTGCCGCGCACCTTGCGGCCGTCGGGGGCCTCGCCGCCGCCCGTCTTCGGATCGTAACTGCAGCGCAGCTCGACCACCTCGCCCGCCTCGTCCCGCACGACCTCCTCGCAGGTGACGAAATAGCCGTGCTTGAGCCGCACCTCGCGACCCGGTCCGAGGCGGAACCACTTCTTCGGCGGATCCTCGCGGAAGTCGTCGCGCTCAATCCAGAGCTCACCCGTGAAGGGTAGCTCGCGTGTGCCGGCGGACGGGTCCTCGGGGTTGTTGTCGGCCTTGCGCATCTCCACCTTGCCCTCGGGCCAGTTCGTGATCACGACCTTCAGCGGCCGCATCACGCCCATGATCCGACGCGCACGCGGGTTCAGGTCCTCGCGCAGGCAGTGCTCGAGCAGGGCCATGTCGACCGTGCTGTCCCGCTTCGCCACGCCGATGCGCTCCAGGAAGTCACGCAGTGCCGCGGGCGTGTAGCCGCGCCGGCGCAGGCCGCGGAGGGTGGGCAGGCGGGGGTCGTCCCAGCCGCGCACGTGCCCCTCGCTGACGAGGCGCAGGAGGCGGCGCTTGCTCATCACGGTGTAACTCAGGTTGAGCCGCGCGAACTCGATCTGCTGCGGGTGGTGCACGCCGAGCTGGTCGAGGAACCAGTCATAGAGGGGCCGGTGCGTCTCGAACTCGAGGGAGCAGATGGAGTGGGTGACGCCTTCGATGGAGTCCTCCAGCCCGTGGGCCCAGTCGTACATGGGGTAGATGCACCAGTCGTCGCCCGTGCGGTGATGCGCGGCGTGGCGGATGCGGTACATGAGTGGGTCGCGCAGGAGCATGTTCGGCGAGGCCATGTCGATCTTTGCGCGCAGCACGTGGGCGCCGTCGGGGAACTCGCCGGCGCGCATGCGCGCGAAGAGGTCCAGGTTCTCCTCCACGCTTCGCTCGCGGTAGGGGCTGTTGCGGCCGGGCTCGGTCACCGTCCCGCGGTGCTCGCGGATCTCCTCCTCGCCGAGATCGTCAACGTAGGCCTTGCCGGCCTCGATGAGCTGGACGGCGTAGTCGTACATCCGCTCGAAGTAATCGGAAGCGAAATAGAGTCGCTCGCCCCAATCGTAGCCCAGCCAGCGGATGTCCGCGATGATCGCGTCGACGTACTCCTGTTCCTCCTTCTCCGGATTCGTGTCGTCGAAACGGAGACTGCAAGCGCCGCCGTACTGCTCGGCCAGGCTGAAGTTCAGGCTGAAGGCCTTGGCGTGGCCGATGTGCATCAGCCCGTTGGGCTCGGGCGGGAAGCGGGTCACAACCTGGCCGTCCCACTTGCCCGTGCGCAGGTCGTCCTCGATGATTTCCCGGATGAAGTGGCTGGGCGTGCTGCTCTCTTCAACGCTCATCGTGCTCGCTCTCCTTCGGCTGCGCGTCTTCGCGCGGCGAGTGATACATCCTAGGTACTTCATCCCGCGCAGGCAAGAGGGCTTGCACGACGCGCGCCCCCTCGGGTATTGATTGCCGGGAAGGAGGCCCAGCATGACAGGGGACGAATCCAGTCGCCGGCTCGAGAACATCAATGTAGTCTCGCAGGACCTGCTGCCGACCCCGCGCGAGGTCAAGGCGGGCCTGCCCGCCGGCCAGAGCGCCGCGGAGACGGTGCTGGCCGGCCGCGAGACGGTCTGCCGCATCCTCGATCGCGAGGACCCGCGGCTCATCGTGGTCGTCGGACCCTGCTCCATCCACGACCTCGCGGCGGCGCGGGACTATGCCGAACGCCTGCACGGCCTGGCCGCCGAGCTCGCGGACACGCTCCTGCTCGTGATGCGGGTCTACTTCGAGAAGCCCCGCACCACCGTCGGCTGGAAGGGCTTGATCAACGACCCCTCCATGGACGACTCCTTCCACATTGAGAAGGGCCTGACCCTGGCGCGCGAGTTTCTCCTGAGCCTGGCGGAGCTGGGCCTGCCCGCCGCGACCGAAGCGCTGGACCCGCTCACGCCTCAGTACCTGTCGGACCTGATCACCTGGTCCGCGATCGGGGCCCGCACCACGGAGTCGCAGACGCACCGCGAGATGGCCAGCGGTCTCTCGACCCCCGTGGGCTTCAAGAACGGCACGGACGGCTCCCTCGCCGTCGCGATCAACGCCCTCCGCTCCGTCTCCCGCCCCCACCACTTCCTCGGCATCAACCAGGACGGCCAGTCCGCCGTCTTCCACACCTCCGGCAACCGGCACGCACACATCATCCTGCGTGGCGGCGGCGGCCGGCCCAACTACGACTCGGTCAGCGTCGGCCTCTGCGAGGGGGAGCTGGAGAGGGCCGGGCTGGCCAGGACCGTCATGGTGGACTGCAGCCACGACAACTCCTTCCGGCAGCCCGAGCTGCAGCAGCGAGTGGCGGAGGACTGCGCCCGCCAGATCGCCAGCGGCAACCGCTCGCTCATCGGCCTGATGCTGGAGAGCAATCTCGAAGGCGGAAGGCAGGATTTCCCGGAGGATGCGTCCGGGCTGCGCTATGGCGTCTCGGTGACGGACGCCTGCATGGGCTGGGAGGACACGGCAGCGCTCCTGCGGCGTCTGCGCGAGACACTCGCGCCGGCGCTGCCGGGCCGCCGCTGAGCGCAGCACCGCCGCGACGGCATCGCCACTCGTCCGTATCGCAGCGGTCTAATGTAGGAACTTGCCGTAGCGGCGCCGCTGGCGCTCCATGATGCGGACCTCGCGGTCGCCCCGGACCACCACGTCCGCGTCGAGCGTGAAATCGAGCGAGCGGCTGCGGCCGCGGTAGCGCACCGTGTTGAGGATGAGCTTCATCGTCTCGAGACGGGCGAGGTGCTTGTCGTCCGAGCGGATGACGTGCCAGGGGGTCGCCCGGGTGTGGGTCTTCTTGAGCAGCTGGAATTTCTTCATGGTGAACTCGTCCCAGAGGTCCTGTGCCTGCAGGTCCACCTCGCTCAGCTTCCACTGGCGCAGCGGATCGTTCTTCCGGCGCTCGAAACGCCGCTCCTGTTCCTCCTTCGAGACGGAGAAGTAGAGCTTGAGCAGGGTCGTCTGACCGTCATCCAGGAAGTTCTTCTCGTAGTCGACCACGCTGTCCATGAACTGGCGGTACTGGGCCGGGGAGCAGAAGCCCATCACGGGCTCGACCATGGCGCGGTTGTACCAGCTGCGGTCGAAGAGCACGATCTCCCCCGCGTGGGGAAACTGCTCGATGTAGCGCTTCATGTGCAGCTCGGTCCTCTGGTACTCGGTGGGCTTGCCGAGCGCGACGATCCGGTAACGTTTCTCGTTCATGTAGCGCGTGACGCGGCGGAGAGTCCCGCCCTTGCCCGAGGCGTCGCGGCCGTCGAAGAGGATGATCATCTTCCGTTGCGTCCGCTCCAGGTGCTGCTGCATCTTGATGAGCTCCGCCTGGTAGGGCTTCAGCTCTTCGGTTTCGAAGTGGCGCGTCAGGCCGGCGTCCAGCAGCTCGTTCTGCTCCCGGCCGCGGAGTTCATCCAGGATCTTCCGGATACGCTTCTTGCGCTTGACGGTCTTGACCGTCATGTCCACGCGGTCGAGGACTTCGCGGATCCGCGCGCTCGAACCGCGACGCTCTTCCTGCTTTCTGGTCGGCTTCTTCTTCGCTTCCATCTCTCCGATCCTCCCCAGCGGTGTTCCCGGGAGGCGCCTGGCCGTCCCGCGTATTGACGGTCATTCTAGCGGCTATTCCACAGCAGGTAAACACGGCAGCTGCGTACCAATCCTCGAACGCTAATAAGAAAAGAGAGCGGAGGCAGGAAGCCTCCGCTCTCTTTCAGGTAGCCCCAAGGGGATGTGCTCGCCGGCTCCGCCGGCTCACAGGTCCCTCGCGCCGGAAATCGGCGCGCGAGGGACCGAAACCCAAATCGCGTTCCAATCCTGGGTTATATGAAAGCGAGGGGGGCATGAAGCCCCCCTCGCTTTCAGGTAGCCCCAAGGGGATTCGAACCCCTGTTGCCGGATCGAGAATCCGGTGTCCTGACCGGGCTAGACGATGGGGCCGGAAACCTGCGCAATGTAGCGCAGGCCAGGTTGCCCCGCAAGGATTCGAACCTCGATCAACGGAACCAGAATCCGTTGTCCTGCCATTAGACGACGGGGCAATAACGGCGCAGAATCTAACAGTTTCCCTCCGGAGTCGCAAGGTCCCCCGGGCTATCCTCCCAGGCGCGGCCCCGCAGCCGGGCCAGCACCCGCTCCCGCCCGGCCAGTACACAAGTCCTGAAGACATCGGCGCTTACTGCTCTTCCGGTCACAGCGACCCGCAGGGGATGGATGATCTCGCCGGCCCCCAGCCCCTTCTCCTCGGCCAGGCCGCGCGCTGCGCCCTCGATCCCGGCCACGTCGAAGTCCGGAAGCGCCTCCAATCGGCCTGCCAGCTCGGCCAGCGTGTTCGCGGCCTCGCCGTCCAGATGTGCGGCGACAGCCTCGGCATCGTATTCGGGCAGGTCCCGGAAGAAGTGCCAGACCCGGTGGTCGGCCTCCCCGAAGCTCCGCAGGCGTTTGCCGAGGAGCTTCACCAGGGACGCGACCCGCGCGCGCTCCTCCTCGTCTGGCTCGGCGGGGATCACTCCGTCGGCGGCGAGCTGGCACAGCACCCCCGCCAGCTTCTCCTGCTCCGAAAGGCGAACGAAGTGCTCACCGCTGAGCCAGGACAGCTTCTCGGGGTCGAAGACCGCGGGATTGCTGCCCACGCGCTTCAGGCTAAAGGCCTCCGCGAGCTTCTTCGGCGTGAAGAACTCCGTCTTCCCGTCCAGGCTCCAGCCGAGCAACGCGAGGTAGTTCATCATGCCCGCGGGCAGGATGCCGCGGCGGGCGTACTCGTCCACACTCGTCGCGCCGTGGCGTTTCGACAGGCGCGTCTTGTCCGCGCCCAGGATCATGGGCAGGTGCGCGAACTTCGGCAGCGCGTAGCCCAGCGCCTCGTAGAGCAGGAGGTGGCGCGGGGTGTTGCTGATGTGGTCGTCGCCGCGGATGACGTGCGTGATCGCCATTGAGTGATCGTCCACGACCACCGCGAAGTTGTAGGTGGGCAGGCCGTCGCCCTTGAGGATGACGAAATCCTCGAGCACGTCGTTACGGAAGACGCACTTGCCGCGCACGACGTCGTAGAGGATGGTCTCCCCCTCGCCTGGCGTGCGGAAGCGCAGAGCGTGGGGTTCGCCCGCCGCGACGCGGCGGGCCGCCTCCTCGGGCGGGATCCGTCCACAGCGGCCGTCGTAGCCCTGGAACTCGTCTCCCCCCTCGGCCGCCGCTGCCTTCATTGCCGCCAGCTGGTCGGCGCTGCAGAAGCAGGGATAGGCCCTGCCCGCGGCGAGCAGGCGATCGATTTCGCCGCGGTAGAGGTCCCGGCGTTCGCTCTGGAAGTAGGGTCCGTGGGGGCCGCCCTTCTCGGGCCCCTCGTCCCAGTCCAGGCCCAGCCAGCGCAGCCCCGCGAGGATGCCCTGCAGCGACTCCGCCGTGCTCCGCGCGGCGTCCGTGTCCTCGATGCGGAGGACGAAACAGCCGCCCGTCTTGCGTGCGTAGAGCCAGTTGTAGAGGGCGGTTCGCGCGCCGCCAACGTGGAGGTGCCCGGTGGGGCTGGGGGCGAAGCGCACCCTTACGCCGTCGCTCATCTCGCTTCCTTTCTCAGGGTTCGTCTACCAGGGGGCGTGCTCCGCGACGAGCGCGTCCACGCCCTTTCCGTAGGTCTGCCGCGCCGCCTCGTCGAAGCCGAGCGCCGGATCGGCGGCCATCGCTGCGACGAGCTTCCCAAAGGCCGCCTGTCCCTCCCTGATCAGGATGTTCTCCGCAAGCTTGTATGCGCGCCAGAAGGCGAGGCGGCTGCGGCAGCGTTCCTCTTCCAGGCTGCCGGGGGACTCGAGCTCCTCTAGCATCAGCGCGGAGTCTCGGAAGATCTCCAGGTCGCGGATCATGGTCTGCTGGTCGATCTCGATCTCGTACTCCTCGACGAGGGCGTTCACCTGGTCCTCCAGGATCCAGCCCTCTCCGCCCAGGTGGGCGCCCGCGCCGTAGAGGAACCAGTAGGGCAGGCGATCGCCGGTCCGCTGCCGCAGCTGCCATTCCACGTAAATGCGCGTGAGCGTCTCCATGGCGATACCGCGGCTGGTGATCGCCGAGATCGGCTGGACGACCATCGTGTCGCCCCGCACGTCGCCGGGGATCCACCAGGGGAGACCGTAGCGCCGGGTGTAGGATTTTCCGTCCAGGGGCACGGCCAGCAGCGCG
This sequence comes from uncultured bacterium, assembly GCA_964627205.1. Taxonomy (GTDB): domain Bacteria; phylum Krumholzibacteriota; class Krumholzibacteriia; order JACNKJ01; family JACNKJ01; genus CAZVHI01. Next base: position 1,705 of record CAZVHI010000044.1, on the reverse strand, counting down.
GGCTCCTCGACGGTCCAGCCCAGCCGGTCCTTGATGGCGAAGTGGACGAAGTCGCCGTACTCGACGAAGGCCTTGGCGGCCAGCGGGGGGACGGAGCGGCTGTAGCGGAGATCGAAGAACTCGGTGCGGACGAAGCCCTCGCCCTCCTCCGGACGGGGGCGCAGGTCGCCCTCCTTCCACGCGCGGACAGTCTGCCAGCCGTAGCCCAGAGGCACGCGATCGTCGTGGGGCAGGGCCTCGGCGCGCTCCTTGCCGCCCGGCATGTCGATGGCGGGTAGCTGGCCCCGCACGCGCAGGACCGTGCCCTCCTCCGAGACGAAGGTGGTGTCCACGACGGCGGGCTCGTCCTGGGCCCAGGCCGCGGCTGCCAGGCAGGCGAGCGCGAGCAGGGCGAGCGATATGCGGTTCATCAAGAGTCCTCCTCCAGCCAGGGCATCAAAGCTCTCACCTTGCGGCCGGCCTCCTCGATGGCGTGCTCCGCGTCCTCGCGGCGGCGCTTATCGAGCTGCGGGCGGCCCGCCGCGTTCTCCGCGACCCACTCGCGCGCGAAGTCGCCGGACTCGATCTCGTCGAGCAGCTCGCTCATGCGCGCGCGCACGCTCTCGTCGACGATGCGCCGGCCGCGCGTCAGGTCGCCATAGAGCGCGGTGCCGCTGATCACGTCCCGCATGCCGTCGATGCCGCGCGCGTGGAGTAGATCGGCGAGGATCTTCACCTCGTGCAGACACTCGAAGTAAGCGACCTCGGGGCTGTAGCCGCGCGCGACGAGCGTGTCGAAGGCGGCGCGCACCAGCTCGGAGAGCCCGCCGCAGAGCACGCTCTGTTCGCCGAAGAGATCGCTGACGGCCTCTTCGCGGAAGCGCGTCTCGAAGGCCCCGGTGCGCAGGCAGCCCAACGCGGCCGCGTAGGCCAGCGCGCGCTCCCAGGCGCGGCCGCTGGTGTCCTTTTCCACCGCGATCAGCGCCGCCGCGCCGTGCCCCTCTTCGTAGAGGCGCCGGAGCGCCCGCCCCTGGGCCTTGGGCGCCACCAGGAAGACGTCGATCCCATCGGCCGGCTCCAGAAGCCCGAAGCCCACGGCGAAACCGTGCGCGAAGCTGAGGGCCGAGCCCGGGCGCAGGTGAGGACGGATCTCGCGCTCGTAGAGTTCGGCCTGGGTCTCGTCAGGGGTCAGCATCACCAGGATGTCGGCCTTGCGGGCCGCTTCGGCGGGGGTGAGGACCGTGAACCCTAGCTCGCGCGCGGAGTTCCAGGACCCTCCCCCGGGCCGAAGGCCCAGGAGGGGCTCGGTGCCCCCGTCGCGCAGGTTGGCCGCGTGCGCCCGGCCCTGATTGCCGAAGCCGATCAGGGCCACGCGCTCGCCCGCCAGGCCGGCGGCGGGGGCGTCCTTCTGCGTGAAGATGCGCGGCATGGGGCCTGTCTAGCAGATGCCTCTCGGCGGCGCAAGGGGCTGCGGCGGTCGCGCGAACGACACCGCCGGGGCGCGCGGCCAGGGCTGTCGGAGGCGCAGCCGACACCGCCGGGCACTATTGACTTTCCGCCAGGTCGAGATTAGCCTATCTGGCGCATGGCGGCTTAGCTCAGCTGGTTAGAGCATCGGAATCATAATCCGAGTGTCCGGGGTTCGAGTCCCTGAGCCGCTACCTTGGAAGTGCTTCGGGAACAGAGAGTTGCTGTTTCCTGCCAGCAACGTCCGGACACGATGAAG
>CAZVHI010000043.1:6394-30197 GCA_964627205.1 uncultured bacterium | reverse complement strand
AGTGTCCATTAGATTAGAGCTTCATCGTGTCCGGACGTTGCTGGCAGGAAACATGTGCCTGTATCTAGGGAGCTGACGACAAACGGATTAGTCGGATCGGAAACATCTACGATTTGCAGGCCGCCATGAAAGTCCGCGACGTAAGCGTATTGTCCGGTAACATCCACCACGCGAGCTTCATCGGATAAAGCCAATCCACCAAGGTAAAGTGGGTCGAGCGGATCCGATACATCCACCATCTGCAGACCTGCCTCACCACAAGCGAGGTAGGCGATGCCATCTTTGACTGTGACAAAGCGCGAGTGATCAGGGATGTCTACACTGCTGACGAAGAAGATGTTTTGCGGATCTGCGATGTTCAGCACCTGGAGATCCATGTACAGCTCGGCGACGTATGCATAGTCACCGTGAACAAAGACGCTGTTGGCGTCTCCTGGAGTGCTGATGCCCCTGACCAGTGAAGATATTTCGAGTAGTCGATGCAATCCTGTGCTGCAGGCAGCCCGGGTCCGATCATGAGAATGCACGCTACGAGACCCGGCGCAAGTATCGTCCTCCATAAAACTCCAGCAATTCCGTTCAAGCACATATCGCTCTCTCCTCTCGATCAATGAATCAGGACAAGTGTAGCATGGTTTGTACGGGATAGGCTCGTTCATCTGGGCTGGGGAGCGAGCGAAACCGGTGCGGGAGACTGGGCGTTGCGAGGCAGCATGTTGTTCGCGACAGAGTCCTCGGATTCCTTATCCGAGGATACTCGAATTCTGATACAATTGTGTCTTCGCTCTGTCCGTTGCACCCATGCCCTGAATCTTGCGTCCATCCGGGGAGGTTTCCATGTCTCGCGTCCGCCAACTCATGCTCATCTGTCTCGCAGCCCTGCTTCTGGCCGCGCCTGCCGCGGCTGAGACCGGCCAATTGGGCGACATTCCGGCTTACGAGTACATCGAGAACGCCGTGGCACAGATCGTGGCCAACGACTTCCAGCGTCTATTCGGCGAGGAGCCTACACCCGCCTGCCTTTCGACCCGTGAGCTGGCCCTCTGTCTCGAGCCGGGCACTCCCCAGGACGAGATCGACGCAATCCTCCGCCGCCTGCCCACATGGCAAGACGAGGACGACCGCTTCATGCCAGGTCCCCGGTGGGCCACGACGGCCACGGACGGCTCCACCGGCGCCTGGGGAGATCCCATCACCCTGACCTACAGTTTCATCCCCGATGGCACCTACATCCCACCCGGCGCGGGCGAGCCGGGCAGCCCCAGCGAGCTCTACGCCGAGATGAACTCTCACTTCGGAGATCCCTCGGTCTGGAAGCCGTTCTTCGCCGAGCACTTCGAGTCCTGGGGCCAGCACATCGGAATCAGCTATGTCGAGGTGGAAGACGACGGAGCTTCCTTCCCCAACTCACCCGGTATCCTGGGCGCCCGTGGCGACGTGCGCATCGGCGCCCACTACATCGGCGGCGTCATCCTGGCCTACAACTACTTTCCCCCGGGCGGGGACATGGTCCTCGACACCGCTGATAACTGGGGCAACTCTGCCTCCGACTATCGCTTCTTCCGCAACATCGTCGCCCACGAGCACGGTCATGGTCACGGCCTGAATCACGAGACCCCCCTCAGCTGCACCAAGCTGATGGAGGCCAATCTCTGCATGAACTTCACCTACCCCCAGGATGACGACATCCGCGGCGGCATGAACTCATACGGCGACTTCCTGGAGAACGACGATGACGCAGGCGAGGCAAACGAGCTGGGCGCCTTCACCGGCGAGATGATCATCGCCACGCCTTCCCTGGACCACGATTACGATACCGACTGGTTCCACTTCGTCGTTACGGCCACGAGCCTCCTGGATGTGACCGTGCATCCCGTGGGCTCGGCTTATCAGATACACGGCGTGGTGGTCTTCACACACAAGATGCAGGACCTGAGCTTCGAACTGCGCGATGGTGTGGACGGCTCCAACATCATCCTCACCGTCGACGATACCATTGAGGGCGTGGACGAAATCCTCCTCGATTACACGCTGAGCCCGGGCGAATACTGGATCCGCGTAGACGGCGTGCAAACCGGCACTGGCCTGGTCGTGCAGCGATACGACATCACCCTCGATATCACCCTTGACGATCTGACATCGGCGCCTGACCACGGGCAACCCCTGGCCGGACTCGGCCTCGGGGTCTACCCCAACCCATTCAACCCCAAGACCACTGCCCACTTCTACGCGCCAGCGGCGGGTCCCGTCAGCCTGGACGTCTACAACGTGGCGGGCGGCCTGGTGCGGAGCATCGAGACGCGGGTGGAATCGGCTGGCTGGATGGAGATCGTCTGGGACGGTCAGGACGAGCAGGGCCAGAACATCCCCAGCGGCATCTACTTCCTGCGGGCCCAGGCGGGCGCCCTGAGCGAGACCGTCCGCGGCGTGCTCCTGAAGTAGTATTGGAACGGCTGGCGCCAAGCCGGTTCGAGCCTCAGCGCCGACGATGAGTGCGCCTAGGCAGGCGGACGGTAGCGGTAGCCCGTGCCGGTGACCGTCTCGACGACGCGTGACCAGTCGCCGAGCTTTCGCCGCAGGGCGACCACGACCGTGTCGACGACGTTGCTGCCGCCCTCGTAGCTGAGCCCCCAGACGTCGTTCAGCAGGGAAGTGCGCGAGACGGCCTTGCCCGGCCTCTGCAGCAGGTATTGAATCACTCCGAACTCCAGGCGAGTCAGCGGATGCCGGCGGCCCTCGACGAGCAGCTCTCTTGCCTCCTCGTCCAGTTCTGGCGCGACGGCGACGGCGCCGATCTCCACGGCCAACAGCCCGGCGAGCCAGCCGTCGACGGACCCGGGGCCGAAGTCCAGCACGGCGCCGTGATGAATCACCCCGTCGCGCTTGACGCTCATCTCCGCGGGCAGGACAAAGCCCAGCTCGGTCACCACCGCCGCATAGGGACCCGGATCGGCGAGGGTCAGATAGGCGCGCTGCAGCTGCGGCCGCATCTCCAGGTAGCTGCGCTTGAGGTCGAGCCAGCACGCCGCCTGCACCTCCGACGGCGCCTCGCCCGCCTCCGCGCTCAGCCAGCGGCGGATGAAGAGTGCCCGCTGCCCTTCCGGGATCGGATTCGCGCGCAGGTGCTCGAGCCACGACGACGAGACAGGATCGGACGCGAGCAGCGCGGGCTCTACGTCCGCGGGATCGAAGGCCACGTAGAATCCCAGGCACTCCAGGTCCTCGCCCCGCACGACGGAGAAGGCTTCCGGCAGCTGGTCCCAGAGACGCAGCAGATCCGCGCCGGCGCCTACCCCCTCGTGCCTCTCCACGATGTCACGGACCCTTTCCATATCATCCCGCCGAGCAGGTTCCACCTGCAGCCAGCTCTCGCCGGAGGGGAAGAACGCCTCGCGCACCACGGGATTCTCGATGAGGTAGAGCAGGTCGGCCGTATAGCGCCACAGCTCGGACCCGGCGGCGCCGGCAAGTTCCTGGCTCAGACGCTGCCAGGCTGCGCGGCGGCGGGCCAGGCAATCCGACGGATCCCGCGCCCGCAGCGAGCGCGCCAGCGCAGACCGGACCGCATCGTGCAGCATCAGTCCGTCCCGGGTGGCGTCCGTGAAGGGAAGCGCGGCGAGTCGATCGTGGGCCTCTTGGGCGGGGATCTCCGGGAAGAGCGCCTCCAGAAGCGGCAGCGTGACACGGCGTAGCACGGATACGCCAACGAGTAGGCGGCGCGTGACCGGGTCGGACACGTCCGCCAGGAACATGCGGGTCAGCTCCTCGAGCACGCCCTGGATGGCGAGTCCTTCGAAGCGCAGACCTGGCCGTTCGTTCAGCGCAGCGACGGCGAGCTGCAAGGCGAGGGGATGTCCGTGAGTGAAGCGCAGCACGCGATTCGCGGCCTCGCGCTTGACGCCGGCTTGCTCGAGCAGGCGGAGCGAATCGCTCTCGCCGAGCGGGCCTAGCTGGATGCTCTGGAAGAGCCCGCGCCAGCCGGGATCGGAGAGCCAGCCCGCCGACGGCTTCTGCCGGGCGGCCAGGACGACGCGCACGTTGTCCGGGAGGGCGGGCACGAAGTCCTGCCGAAGCCAGGTGTCTAGCAGCCGGAACAGCTCATAGGCGTCGAGGACGAGTAGCACATGCTCGCCCGCCTGGCCAAGATCTTCGGCAAGCTTCGCGTGCGAGCGCGCGCGCGAAGCCAGGAGCGAGCGCAGCTCGCCCAGGAATCCGCGGGGCGTCGGCTCGGCCGAGCGGCAATCTATTTGTATGACAGTGTTGTCTGCTGCTGCTACCGAGGCGCGGGCCACGAAGGCGGACAGGAGGTGGGACTTCCCGACGCCCGGAATCCCGTGCACGTGAACGACGCGGGGCGCGTCCCGGGTGAGGCAGGCCTCCAGCGCGCGCAGCTCCCGGGTGCGCCCGACCAAGCTTCGTTCCGCTTCCCAATGGATGTGGTCTGCGACTCGCCGGGCCATGATTCCCCTCCGGATGTTCATGCGATTTCTCATGATAATCTCATCATCCCGTAACCACAAGCCTGGGAGAAGCAGCTATTCTCCCGCTGATTCCGAAAGCACCTTTCTAACTTTCGGAGCGAGAACTCGTTAAAAGCCCACCAGCATGCGGCGAGTGACCGAGACGCATTTCACTATCCGGAAACCAAGGAGAGGAAGAGCATGAGCCGAACCCTCTACGAGCGACTCGGCGGTGGTGAGGCCATCCGGGCCATCGCCGACGAGGCCGTGGAGCTGCATCTGCGCAATCCCGCCATCAAGGCCCGCTTCCTGAAGGCGGATCCCGAGCAGCTCAAGCGCCTGGCGGGCGAGTTCTTCGCCCATGGCACCGGCGGGCCGGAGATCTACACGGGACGGGACATGCGCTCGGCCCACGAGGGGATGAACGCCAGCGAGGCGGAGTTCCTGGCCGTGGTGGACGACATCATGGCGGCGATGGACACACATGAGATCGGCGCGCAGGAAAAGAACGAGGTCCTGTCGATCCTCTACGGCATGAAGGACGACATCATCCGCGTCTGACCGCGCCGGCGCACGAGAAGCGAAACGAAGTTCTTACCCCGACTCAATCAACCAGTACGGAGGAATGAAACATGCGGAAAGCAATCTGGACTCTGGCCCTGCTTCTCACGATCGGCCCCAGCACGCTCGCGTTCGCGGGCGAAGCCAAGGCCGATGCGACCCAGGCTCCCAGCCCCGACGCCCAGGTCCTCTCGCTCGAGGCAATGTGCGCCGGGAACGCCGATGCCCGCAGCGAGCGCCATGCCCGGCAGTCGCTCTACGAACGCCTCGGCAAGGACGACAGGATCCACGCCCTCACCCGCGAGGTCGTCCGTCTCCACCTCGAGAACGACGCGATCAAGCATCTCGTCGATGAGCGCTACGCCGACCACCTGGCCAAGCGCGTGGCCGAGTTCGTGATTTCCGGCAGCGGCGGTCCCCAGGTCTACGAGGGGCCGAGCCTCACCCACTCGCACGAGCACCTGGAGCTTACGAACTCCGACTTCCTGGCGGCCGGCCACGATATCATCCAGGCCATGCAGAACCTCGGCCACGGCCAGGAAGAGATCGACGAGGTGGTCTGCATCCTGGTCGGCCTGCGCGATCAGGTCGTGTTGGCGAACTGAGCACACGGAAGGCGACAGCCCCGACACCTGATGAAAACCCCTCCGCGATTCCTCGCGGAGGGGCTTTTCCTTTGAAGCAGTGCTCACGCGGTGGCCACTGGTGGCTCACAGCCCATCAGGCGACCGCGAAGTCAGCGGTAGGCCCGCTTCACCGCGCCCCAGCCGACGCGATCGACGGCGGTCAGGTCTCCTTCGACCGTCACGAGGTCCACCGACTCGGTCCCGAAGATCGAATCCGTTGGCGGACCGTCGTAGGCGTTGAATGAGAAGACAATCTCTACGCCCGCGATGTGTACACTCAAACCTTCCGACAAGATCGCGACTTCATCCCAGAGGATGGTTACCAGATCGCCCGTTCTGTCGATGTCCACAGAAGCGCTACCCGAGAAGGGCAGTTCGTTGGCTACACATTGCGTGGTACTGCCGATGAGGGCATATCGGCAAGCACGAGCACCGACCCATTGATCTGAAAATCCCACTCCGACGACCGCCTCACCGTTACTATCATGCAAGAAGATGAGATGTTGCTGCATCGCGGCGTTGCTGCCCAAGCAGTCCCAGGCGAGCTCAAAGTCCACGTGAAAGTCACTCAAGGCAGGAAACGTCTGGCTCAAACTGACAATCGCCCAAGGGCCACCGCTGGTGTGGTTGATGAACTCGGGCTCGATGTTCGCAACGGTGATACTCGTTCCGGACTCCTCGTAGGTCCAGCCGAGAGCATCCTGGAGATTGACCTCCCACGCAGGATCCAAGACAGCATCATCGAAGTCGTCGTGCACGACGACTTCGGCCGCAGCGGATCCGTTCGCAACGGGCAACGCGAGCAAAACGGCCGTCAGAACAGTGATTGGGATACGACAGAGATTCCAGGCCTGTTTCATCTTCCCCTCCCTCTCCATGGGGTCTCCTGTCCCGATCATAGACCAAACAGGCGGGCTCTGCCGAAGAAACCCGCGCGAGCATCATTTCGGCGCAGGGTCGGTCCCGTGCCCGAGTGGCGGTTCAGGCGACTGCGAGATAGCGCTAGTGTCCGTGCCCTCGATGACGTAATGTTCCGCCAAGTAGCGCCCTTGCCCGTCTCGCACGGAAAGCTGTCCCCATGAACATCCTGCTCGTCTCCCCCCGCACGCCGGACACCTTCTGGAGCTTCAAGCACGCCCTGCGCTTCGTGGGCAAGCGCGCCGCGCTGCCGCCCCTGGGACTGTTGACCGTCGCGGGCATGATGCCCCGCAAGTGGCGCTACCGCCTCGTGGACCTGAACGTGCACCGCCTGCGCGACCAGGACATCGCCTGGGCGGATTACGTGCTCGTCAGCGCCATGATGGTGCACCAGCGCTCGGTGGAGGAGATCGCGGGCCGCTGCCACGAGGCCGGCCGGCCCGTCATCGCCGGCGGCCCCATGTTCAGCGACGACTCGCCAGCGGTCACCGGCATCGATCACGTGGTCATCGGCGAAGCCGAGGAGCTGATCGACGAGCTCGTCCGGGACATGCAACGCGGCGCGGTGAGGCCGCGCTACCGGGCGGAGCGCTTCCCGGAGATCACGCAGACACCGGCGCCGCGCTGGGACCTGCTGCGCGGTCGCCACTACGCCTCCATGCCGCTGCAGACCACGCGCGGCTGCCCCTTCGATTGCGAGTTCTGCGACATCGTCGCCCTCAACGGCCGCAAGCCGCGCATGAAGTCTCCCCAACAGGTCACCGCCGAGCTGGACGCGCTGCTCCACCTGGGCTGGCGCGGCGAGGTCTTCTTCGTCGACGACAACTTCATCGGCGACAAGGCGCGCTGCAAGGAGCTGCTTCGAACCATCATCGGCTGGCGTCGCGACACCGGCGCCAGAATGATCTTCCTCACCGAGGCCTCGGTGAACATGGCCCAGGATCCCGAGCTTTTGGACCTCATGGCGCGGGCCGGCTTCAAGAAGGTCTTCCTGGGGATCGAGACGCCCGACGCCGAGAGCCTCAAGGCCTGCCGCAAGACGCAGAACACGCGGGCCGACCTCGTGGACACCGTTCAGACCATTCAGAACGCCGGCCTGGAGGTGATGGGCGGCTTCATCGTGGGCTTCGACAGCGACAAGCAGGACATCTTCGAAAGGCAGTTCGAGTTCATCCAGAAAGCCGGCGTCGTGACCGCCATGGTGGGACTGCTGCAGGCCGTACCGCGCAGCCGTCTGTACAAGCGCCTGGCGAAGGAGGGCCGCTTGATCGGCGAGAGCCTGGGGGACAACACCAAAGCGGCCTTCAACTTCGAGCCCAAGCTGAACCGCGAGTTCCTGGTGAGCAAGTACCGCGAGCTGATGCAAAGGCTCTACGAGCCGCGGGCCTACTACGCGCGTATCCAGGCCTTCCTGGAGCAGCATCGCCCGCGGGGTCCGCGCCCACGCCTGTCTGCGGCCCAGGTGGGGGCTTTCTTCAAGTCCCTCTGGCTGATGGGCGTGGTGAGCCGCGGACGTCGCGAGTACTGGCGCTTCTGCGCGCGGACCCTGGCCCGGCACCCGAGCCAGTTCGGCCTGGCCATGACCCTGGCGATCTACGGACACCACTTCCGCAAGGTGGCCGAGACCCTGTAGCACCGCTCCCGAGGCGATTTTTCGCTTTGCAAAGCGGCGCGTTTCCGGCATCCTATAGCCAGCATTCCTTCGCACGGCAGTGCGACGGCCCCCGAAGATCAGGGCGCTCGAGGGGGCCGGGTGAGTTGGGTCTCACCGCACGCGGCTTCGCCCGGAAGGAGGTGATCCGTTGAGTTCAGGCATATGCGGTTTGGTGGAGGTGACGTCCCCGCTCTAGCGGGCCTCCACGGCGTATGACGCTGAATGGGATCACCCCGGAGCGGGGGAACCCAGCGTCACCGAAGCCGACACTGTTCGGGGCCTCGCCGATCCGGCGGGGCCCCCTTCTCGTGGATGGATGTCATGGCAGACGAGATGAGCGATCAGCGGCGAGATCCGCCCTACAGCACCGACCCGCGCGAGCTCGAGAAGGAGATCGTGGTCACGGTCTATCGAGCCTCGGGCCCCGGCGGCCAGCACCGCAACACGACCGAAAGCGCCGTGCGCATCCAGCACCCGCCCAGCGGGCTGACGGTCGTGGCCGCCGAGCACCGCTCCCAGGGCCGCAACCGCAAGCTCGCCATGGAACGGCTGATCGCGCGCCTGCGCCTGCTGAACCGGCGGCCGAAGCGGCGCCGGAGGACCGTCCGTCCTCGCCAGGCGATCGAGCGACGCCTCCAGGAAAAGAAGCGGCGGGGGGATCTCAAGCGTCAGCGCGGTCGCCCGGAGAACGATTAGCACGGCTGCTTCACGCGACCGTTTTCGGTTGCCTATGGCCCGTTACAGGCGTATTGTGAAAAAGATAACTAGCTCGTTAACACCCCTTTTCGCTTGCACGTATCTTGATATTCGGGCAGAGTTTACTTAAATAACCGTGCTGTGGTGTTCGTGTGGTACGGAAGTCGCCGAGGCTTTAGCTCAGAGAATGGTTCCGAGTTCGACATGGGAGCTGAGCTGATTTTTTTTGCGAACGCGCCCTCGAGGTTGCACGAACACGACTCCGCACCGTGTCACGGTGAAGTGAATCGAGGATCAGGCTCCGGAGCATAGCTCCGGTTTTTTTTTGCCCCGCCCAGGCGGGGAAGGAGGTCGCTCCGATGAAGCTCTGGCGTGAACCCCTCGACAGCGGGGACCTGAATCTCCCGCAGGGGGAAGTGACCATCGTCAAGGAGCGCTGCAAGGGCTGCGGCTTCTGCGTGGACTACTGTCCGCGCGATGTCCTGCAGCTCTCCGAGGAGTACAACTCCAAGGGCTATCACCCGCCCTTCACGCTTCAGCCCGACCTCTGCGTGAACTGCGATCTCTGCGAAATGATCTGCCCGGAGTTCGCCATCTTCTGCTCACCGAAAGAGAAGAGCGAAGTGAAAGAGGAGGCGGTCTGATGAAAGCCGATCCCAAGGGAGTTCTGACCGGCATCCACTTCCTCGACGGCGACCACGCTGCCTGCGAGGGCGCGCTCGCCGCGGGCTGCCGCTTCGTGGCGGGTTATCCGATCACGCCGTCCACCGAGGTCGTCGAGCGTTTCAGCGCGCGCGCGCCGCATGCGGGCGCGATGTTCATCCAGATGGAGGACGAGCTCGCCTCGTCCATCGCCATCCAGGGCGCCGTCTGGGGCGGCGCGAAGGCGATGACCGTCACAAGCGGCCCGGGCTTCTCGCTCATGATGGAGCACATCGGCCTGGCGGTGATGACCGAGACGCCCTGCGTCTTCGTCAACGTCCAGCGCGGCGGCCCTTCGACGGGTCTGCCAACACTGACCGGCCAGGCGGACGTGATGCAGGCGCGCTGGGGCAGCCATGGCGACTACGAGATCATCGCCATCTCGCCGTCCTCGCCGCAGGAGTGCTTCGACCTGATGATCACCTCCTTCAACATGTCGGAGAAGTACCGCGTGCCGGTGATGTTCATGATGGACGAGTGTGTCGGCCACATGACCGAGAAGGTCGTGATCCCGTCCGCGGACGAGATCGAGATCCTCGAGCGGCGCTGGACCGCCAAGAAGGGCAAGGACTACCTGCCCTTCGAGCCGGGGGACGACCTCGTGCCCGACATGGGCAAGGCCGGCGACGGCCACCGCGTTCACGTGACGGGCCTCACACACGACGAGAAGGGCTACCCGGTGATCAACGCCGAGGCCCAGAGCAAGCTGGTCCGCCGTCTCGTCGACAAGATCAACCTCAACGCGGACGACATCTTCATCGTCGAGGAGCGCGACACCGAGGACGCAGACGTGGTGGTCCTCTCCTACGGCATCACCGCCCGCGTAGCGGAGCGCGCGATCGAGCTAGCGAAGGCCGAGGGCCTGAAGGTGGGCGCCATGCGCCTGGTCACGCTCTGGCCCTTCCCCGAGCGGCGCATCCGCGAGCTCGCCGGGAAAGCGGGGGCCTTTGTCGTCGCAGAACTGAATTTCGGACAGATCTATTACGAGGTGGAGCGTTGCACGGCCGGCCAGGCGCCGGTCCTGCTGGCCGGCCATGCCGGTGGCACGGTCCACGACCCCGAGGAGATCCTCGCGAAGATCAGGGAGGCTTGCGCGTGTCGACAGAACTGAAGAATCAGGAAGTGATGGAGTCGCTGCCCGAGCATCCCATGGAGGAATTCCTCCGGATGGACCGGATGCCGCACATCTGGTGTCCGTCTTGCGGCATCGGCACCTCGGTCAACTGCTTCGCCGAGGCCCTTCGCAAGGAGGAGATCGACCTGGACACCGTGTCGATCGTGTCGGGGATCGGCTGCACGGGCCGCGTGGCGGGCTACATGAACCTCGACTCCTTCCACACCACGCACGGACGTCCGGTCCCCTTCGCGACCGGCCTGAAGCTGGCTCGGCCCGACCTGAAGGTGGTCGTCTTCTCCGGCGACGGCGACCTGATGGCCATCGGCGGCAACCACTTCATCCACTCGGCAAGGCGCAACCAGGATCTGACCATCATATGCGTGAACAACTTCAACTACGCGATGACCGGCGGGCAGGCCGGGCCCACGACGCCGACGACGGCGGTGGCGACCACGGCGCCCTACGGCAGCTACGATGCGCCCTTCAACCTGCCCTTCCTCGCGGAGTCCTGCGGGGCCGTCTACGTCGCGCGTTGGACGGTGCTGCAGTTCCGCCGGCTCACGGAGTCGATGATCAAGGCGCTCCGCAAGCCGGGCTTCACCTTCATCGAGGTCATCGCGCCCTGCGCCACACTCTACGGCCGCAAGAACCGGTTGGGGGACGGGCGCCAGCTGCTCAACTTCTACCACGACTTCGCCGAGATCCAGCACGGGGCGAGCACGAAGGACGTGGACATCGATTTCCAGCAGAAGATCATCTGCGGCGAGTTCGTGGACAAGGAACGTCCGACCTTCCTGGAGCGCATGGACGACCTGTACCGTCAGCGCCTGGGCGACCGCTACGAGGAATACGGAGGCTGTTGCAGTGGAGAAATGTGAGGTCAAGATCGGCGGTTTCGGCGGCCAGGGAGTGATCCTCATGGGGATCATCATCGGCAAGGCCGCGTCCATCTACGATGAGGGGCACGCCACGCTGACGCAGGCCTTCGGGCCCGAGGCTCGGGGTAGCGCCTGCAGCGCGCAACTCGTCGTCGACGGCAATCCCATCCTCTACCCTTACGTGAGCCATCCCCAGGTGATGATCCTCATGAGCCAGGAGGCCTACACGAAGTTCGGGCCAGAGCTGGGGGAGGGCGGGATCATGATCCTCGAGGAGGAGCTGGTGAAGACGGACGGTGTTCCACCGGGCGTGCAGGTATTCACCATCCCGTCCACGCGCATGGCCGAGGAGCTGGGGCGCAAGCTGATCCAGAACATCGTCATGGTCGGTTTCTTCACGGCCATCACGGGGCTGGTCAGCGAGGACGCCGCGCGCGAGGCGGTGAAGAGCTCCGTGCCCCCAGGCACCGAGGAGATGAACCTGCAGGCCTTCGAGGCCGGGCTGGCCCACGGACTCAAGCAGCTGGCTTCCGTGAGCTAGGGAACCCCGAGCGGGAGGAGAGATCGTGGCCGGAAACCTGAGTCGTCCCGAGAGCTGGCGCGGCCTCTGGGAGGCCGTCGAGCTGGGAGGGGTGCAGCTCAGCATGGAGGGGGAGCCAGACGGCTTCGTCCTCAGCCGACTGAGCGACTCCCCGTGCCAGGCGGCCTGTCCCGCCGGCGTGGACGTGAAGGGCTACGTGGGGCTCATCGCCCAGGGCCGCTTCCAGGACGCGGTCGACCTCGTGCGCGACCGCTGCCCGCTGCCGGGTATCTGCGGCCGCGTCTGCACCCACCCCTGCGAACTGGCCTGCGAGCGCGGCGACCAGGGTGACGATCCGGTCTCCATCCGCCTGCTCAAGCGCTTCGTGGCCGACTGGGAGCTCGCTCATCCGGGAACACCCAGGGCGCCTTCCGTCCGGCTCCACGACGAGAAGGTCGCCGTCATCGGCGGCGGCCCCGCCGGCCTCACCGCGGCCTTCGACCTCGCGAAGATGGGCTACGGCGTGACGGTCTTCGAATCCGGCTCGCAGCCGGGCGGAATGCTCGAGCAATGCATCCCCACCTTCCGCCTGCCGCGCGAGGTGCTGCGCAGCGAGGTGGACTACATCGCCCGCCTCGGCGTGGAGTTCCGCACCGGCGTCCGCGTGGGCCACGACATTACCCTCGAGGAGATCCGTGCGCAGGGCCACGCCGCCATCGTGCTCGCCATTGGCACGCAGCTCGGCAAGCGCATGGGCGTGCCCGGCGAGGAAGAGCTGACAGGCTCGCTCGACGCCGTCGACTTCCTGCGCCTGGTGAACGCCGAGCGCCCGCTGCCCGCGGAGGGGCGGCTGCTGGTGGTCGGCGGCGGCATGAGTGCCATGGACGCCGCGCGCACCGGCCGCCGTCTCGGTTTCGACGTTACTGTCGTCTACCGGCGCACGAAGCAGGAGATGCCCGCCGTGCCGGAGGAGGTGGAGGACGCCGAGCGCGAAGGCGTGGCCTTCGAGCTCCTGGCGGCGCCCCTGCGCGTCCTCGGCACCGGCGGCAAGGTGACGGGCCTCGAGTGCAACCGCATGGAGCTGGGCGAGCCGGACGAGAGCGGCCGCCGCCGCCCGGTCCCCATCGAGGGCGACGTCTTCACGCTGGACGCCGAGCTCGTCGTCGCCGCCATCAGTCAGCAGGCGGACCTCAGCCTGCTGCCCGAGGGCCAGGCCTACGAGAAGACCAGGTGGGGCAGCCTCGCGGCGGACGAGCAGACCCAGGCCACCGGCGTCGACGGCGTCTTCGCCGCCGGCGACCTGGTCGCGGGGCCCGACACCGTGATCGGGGCCATCGCCCAGGGGCATCGCGCCGCGCGCTCCGCGCACGCCTGGCTGCGGGGCAAGCCCCTGCCGACGACCGGCGCGCCGAAGCCTTACGAGCTCGGCATCCTGCCGCGGCCGGCGAAAAAGCAGTCCAAGGTCGACGCCCCCGTGCTGTCGCCCGAAGAGCGCAAGGGCTTCGACGAGGTCGAGCTGGGCTACATCGAGCAGGCGGCCAAGGAGGAGGCGGCCCGCTGCCTGCGCTGCGGCCCCTGCGACGAGTGCCAGAGCTGCGCGGGCGACTGCCGCCACCGCATCGTCATGCTCTCGCCGGAAGCGAGCGCAGGGAACGGCGATCTGCCCGACGAGTCCACGCTACTGCGCGTGCCCACGGATCCCGAGGACTTTCCCCTGCTGCACACGGCAAGGCCCGTGTCTCTGGAGTGGGAGGAGAGTCGCGATGGACAGAGCGTGAAGCGCGAGGCGCGGTTCTCGCTCTCGCCGCTGCTCAGCTGGGTGGAGGCGAAGCTCTGTCGCGCCTGCGGCGACTGTATCAAAGCCTGTCCCTACGAGGCCATCCGCATCGTCGATCCGCTCGGCGAGCCGTCGCGAGCGCAGGTCTCGCCGGAACTCTGCAAGGGTTGCGGCGCCTGCGCGGCCGTCTGTCCCACGCAGGCCATGCTGCCCGACTGGTTCACGCACGAGCGCATGCTCGAGCAGGTCGGCTCGCTCCTGAACGGTGGCGCGCCCGAGGCGGCCAGCGGCCAACCGCGCGTGCTCTTCCTCTCCTGCAACTGGTGCTTCCCCCTGAACCCGGCCCTCGAGGCCGACCTTCCTGCGGGCGCGCGAAGCATGGACGTGCTCTGCACCGGACGGATCCACCCGGCCTTCGTGATGGAGGCCTTCGAGGCCGGCGTGGACGGCGTGTTCATCGCCGGCTGCGCGGATGGGGAGTGCCACTACCGGACCGGCAACGAGGTCTTCCTGCCCCACGCGGAGCGCCTGCGGGGGATCCTGAAGCTACTCGGCGTACCGCCCGAGCGCTTCGAGCTCGCGCTCATGAGCAAGGGCCAGTACGTCGAATTGCCGGCCAGGCTGCGCGAGTTCACCGAGCGCATCGGTGAGCTGGGAGCGACGCCGCTGGCTGGAGAAGCCGATCCCGTGGCGGAGGTGAGCCCATGAGTGTGAAGCAGACGATCAAGGAGAGCCGCGCCTACTTCTGCCTCGACTGCGGGAAGTGCACGGCGGTCTGCCCGGTCTCCGCCCACGACGAGAGCTTCTCGCCACGCCTGACCGTCTACCACACGGTCACCGCCCAGAACGGCGGGCACGTGGACGAGCAGCTGCTGAACCTCTGCCTGACCTGCGGGCTCTGCACGACACGCTGCCCCGCCGCCGTGGACTACCTCGGCTTCACACAGAAGCTGCGCCGCGAGCTGCACGCCGACGGCGGGCGCTTCCCCTGTTCCCACGGCGGCGTGCTGCAGAACGTGATGAAGATCCTGTCCGGCGACGGCGACGGGCAGCGCCGACTGGACTGGGTGCCGGAGGAGGCCAAGACCGCGCGCGAGGGCAAGCTGCTCTACTTCACGGGCTGCCTGGCCTTCTACGATGCCTACTTCACGCACCTGTCCGCCGACACCCTGCGCATCGCCAAGGACACGCTGCGCGTTCTCAATGCCCTTGGCGAAACGCCGGTGCTCATGGAGAACGAGCTCTGCTGCGGCCACGATCTCTACTGGAGCGGTGACGAGGAGGGCGCGACGAAGCTCGCGGAGAAGAACCTGGCGGCTATCGGCGAGACCGGCGCGGAGCGCGTCGTCACTGCCTGCCCAGAGTGCGCGCACACGCTGCGCGTGACCTGGGCAAAGCTGACCGGCAAGTCGACCCCCTTCGAGGTGCTGCACCTGTCCGAGTACCTGCAGGAGAAGATGGACGCCGGGGATGTGCGCCTCACGCAGCGGGAGGGGACCGCGGTCTACCACGACTCCTGCCGCCTCGCCCGCCAGCTCGGCGAAACGGAAGCCCCACGCGCCGCCCTGCGCGAGGTCTTCGGCGACGGGCTCGGTGAGATGGCCCATCACGGCAAGAACGCCATCTGCTGCGGCACCAACGGCTGGCTGCACTGCAACCGCACGTCCCAGCAAATCCAGAAATCGCGTCTTGAGGAGGCCGCACAGGCCGGGGCCGACACCCTGGTCACGGCCTGCCCGAAGTGCCAGATTCACCTTCGCTGCGCCCAGGCCGGCGAAGTGGACGATTCCCTGAAGCGCCTCGAAATCCGCGACCTGGCCACGGTCGTGGCGGAGGCATTGGACGGAGGTGAAGTCGCTTGGTCAAGCTGAACGACTTGCGCATCGGCGTGTTCGTCTGCGAATGCGGAAAGAACATCGCCGGGACCGTGGACACCGAGCGCGTGAGCGAGTACGCGAAGACGCTGCCCGACGTGGCAGTGGTCGTCGGGAACAAGTACACGTGCGCGGATCCCGGTCAGGTAGAGATCATGAACGCGATCAAGGAGCACAAGCTCAATCGCGTCGTGGTGGCGTCCTGCACGCCGAAGATCCACGAGCCGACTTTCCGGAACTGTCTGACGGAGGCGGGGCTGAACCCCTACCTCCTCGAGATGGCGAACATCCGGGAGCATGTGAGCTGGGTGCACCAGAAGGAGAAGGAAGGCGCGACACTGAAGGCGATGGATCTGGTCGCCTCGGCCGTCGCGCGCGCCCGCGTTCTGGAGCCGCAGACAGAGGCTATCGTGCCCGTGACTCCCGCCGCGTTGGTGATCGGCGGCGGTGTGGCGGGCATCCAGGCCGCGCTGGACCTGGCTGACGCCGGGCACCAGGTCTACCTAGTGGAGAAGGAGGCGAGCATTGGTGGGGTCATGGCCGCGCTGGACAAGACCTACCCCACCATGGACTGCTCTATATGAATCCTGGGCCCCAAAATGATGGATGTCGGTCGACATCCCAGGATTCAGCTCTTCACCAGTAGCGAGGTCGACAACGTCACCGGTTTCGTGGGCAACTTCCACGTGACGGTGCGCAAGAAGGCCAAGTACGTCGACGAGAAGGAGTGCAACGCCTGCGGCGATTGCGTGGAGGTCTGCCCGGTCGCCGTGCCGGACGAGTACCAGCAGGGCTTTTCGAGCCGGCGCGCGATCTACATTCCGTTCCCGCAGTCGGTGCCCTCGTCGTTTCTCATCGACATGGACGCCTGCCTGGGCAACAACCCCATCGCCTGCGGCAAGTGCAAGGACGTCTGCCTGAAGAAGTGTATCGACTACGACATGAAGGACGAGTTTACGAACCTCGAGGTCGGGTCGATCATCGTGGCCACGGGCGCTGACGTCTACGATCCCACGGAGTACGACGAGTACGGCTACACGCGCTACCCGAACGTGATCACGAGCATGGAGTTCGAGCGCCTGATCTGCGCGGGCGGGCCGACGGAGGGTCACTTCATCCGGCCCTCGGACCGCGAGCTGCCCAAGCGTATCGGCTTCATCCAGTGCGTGGGCTCGCGCTCGCTGAGCGAGAAGGGCAATCCCTACTGCAGCAACATCTGCTGCATGAACACCATCAAGTCCACGCTGCTGCTCGCGGATCACTACCCCGACGTCGAGAGCACGGTCTTCTACATGGACATCCGTGCCTTCGGCAAGGGCTTCGAGGACATGTTCACGCGCAGCAAGGAAGAGGGGGTGCGCTACATCCGCGGCCTGCCCGGTGAGGTGGAGGAGGACTCCGACACCGGCAACCTCTGGGCGACCGTGGAGAACACGTCCACCAACCAGCTGCAGAAGTACGAGCTGGACATGGTCGTGCTGTCCTGCGGGCTCATCCCGCGGCAGGATGGCAGCCCGGTGAAGAAGCTGCTCAACCTGTCCAACACCTCCGACGGCTTCTACATGGAGAGCCATCCCAAGCTGAAGCCGGTGGACGCGCCCACGCGCGGCGTGTTCTTCGCGGGCTGCAACGAGTTCCCGAAGGACGTGAAGGACTCGGTCACGCAGGCTGGCGCCGCGGCGAGCAGGGCGAGCATCCTGCTCAGCCAGGGCCGGGTGACCATCGAGGCGATCACCTCGATGATCGACACCGAGTTCTGCACCCAGTGCGGCATCTGCGCGAAGGTCTGCCCCTACGGCGCCATCACGACGCCGAGCAAGAAGGAGGGAACCTTCCCGGAGGTCATCGAGGCGGCCTGCGCGGGCTGCGGCACCTGCGCCGCGGAGTGCCCCACGGACGTCGTCGCGATGAGGCACTACACCGACGACCAGATCTACGCCCAGATCGACGCCATCTGCGCCGAGAAGGCGGAGGAGAAGGTGCTGACTTTCGCCTGCAACTGGTGCTCCTATCCGGGCGCCGACCTGGCGGGCACGAACCGCTCGCAGTACCCGCCGCACGCTCGCCTGATCCGCACCATGTGCAGCGGGCGCGTGGACGAGGACTTCGTGCTCCACGCCTTCCGCGAGGGCGCGGGGATGGTGCTGGTCAGTGGTTGCCACTTCGCCGACTGCCACTACATCAACGCGGTGCAGTGGACGCAGAAGCGCATCGAGAAGCTCTGGAACCGCCTCGATAAGCTGGGCATCCGCCCCGAGCGCTTGCAGCTCGAGTGGATCAGCGCGGCGCAGGGCGCGAAGTTCGCCAAGGTGATGACGGAGCTGGACGAGATGCGCAAGACCGTGACCCGCGAGGAGGTCGCCGAAACGCAGGCCATCCTCGAGGAGGAGTTCCGCAAGATCGAGGCGAAGCGCCAGAAGCAGCGCGACCGCATCAAGGCGCAGAAGGAGGTGCCCGTTGGCTGAGAAGATCGTGACCTTCCGCTGCCTGCGCTGTGAGCACGAGTACGAGGGGCCCTACGACTCCGCCAAGCCGGTGGAGCGCTCCTGCCCCCAGTGCCACAGCAACAGCGTCCGCCCGCTGCCGGCGAAGAAGGAGGCCTAGAGGGCGCCCGGCGGAGCATCGGCTCGCGACGGTTCTTTCCAAAACCATCTCAGGCTGCTATGTCATTGCGCCCGGACCCACAAGGTCCGGGCGTAATCGTGGCGTAGAATATGCTGGCGTGTATATGTCCACTCCACCTGCCGCCGCATGAGGAGTCATGGGATGAAACGCGACATCCTGCAGATCATCGGTCTGCTCGTCCTGTGTGCAATCTGCTTTTTCCAGGGCTCGATGCTGCTCATCGACCGCCCTCCCGGCGTCGCACCCTACGCCGTGACGACAGTTCTCATCTTTCTCGGCCTGCTCTGTGGAATCGTCGCGTACCAGGAGATCAAGAAGCTCCTGGCCATGCACCACGGGCGGAGTCACTGACTCCTCTGCTGACCGCTCCGGTTCGGAGTGGATCCAGGCAAGGTGTTTTCAGGTAGCGATGAGAAGCGCTCAGACCTTCCGGTGCATCCAGCTGCGCCGGCGGAAGTATAGCCAGAAGAGCGCAGGCGGGATCGCCGCCGACACGAACATCGCCCACCACACGCCCGGGAAGTCCCAGTGCAGTACGCGCGACACCAGGTAGACCAGCGGGAGCTGCAGTATCCAGGTGTGGAAGGCCGAGAAGAGGAGCGGCACGCGGTTCTCGCCCGCTCCCGAGCAGCTCATCTCGAGCAGAATGCCTACCGCGATCAGCGGCAGCGCGGCCGCGAGGATGCGCAAGGTTAGGGCGGCCACCGCGATGCGCGCCGGATCGGCGAAGAAGGCGCCGGCGATCGGCCCCGCGAAGACGATCAGCGGCAGCGCGAATAGCGCCATGACCCCGGCGAGAAACTGCATGGAACGGATCGCGGTCTCCCAGGCCCGCTCCGGCTTGCCTGCGCCGAGGTTCTGTCCGATCAGCGCCGAGATCCCCAGGCCCATACCTACGATCAGCATGATCCCGAAGCCCGTGATGCGCTGAGCCATGCCGTAGGCGGCCACCACGCCTGTGCCGTAGGCGGCGATCATGGGCATAAGCACGGTGCGCCCCAGCGAGAAGGACAGCGAGTTGATGCCCGAGGGAAAGCCGATGCGCAGCATCTGCCCCATGCGCCGCGCCGACAGCGGCAGCCCGCCGCGTAGGTGCAGACGCACGTGCGCGCGCCCGCCGAAGAAGATCGCCAGCCCCGCGGCGAAGGTGAAGCCGTAGGCCAGCACCGAGGCCAGCGCTGCGCCCGCCACGCCCAGCCGCGGCAGCGGCCCCACCCCGAAGATGAGCAGCGGATCGAGTAGGAGGTTGAGCCCCACGCCCGAGAGCATCAGCGCCATGGCCTTGCCCGGCTCGCCCACGCCGCGCAGGGCCGTGAAGATCGTGTAGCTGGAAAACGACGCCGCCAGGCCCAGCAGGTAGACCGAGCCGTAGCGGATCGCTTGCTCCCAGGCCTCGGGCGTCGTGCCGATCAGGCGCATGGCGGGCTTCAGGACCATGAAGCCCAGCCCGCCGAAGACCAGGGCCAGGAGGATCTTCAGCACGATCGCTTCCTTGATCGCCGCCTCGGTGCGCGGCACGTCCCGCTCGCCGTAGCGCCGGGCGATCACGGCCACGGAGCCCGAGCCGGCGATCATGTTCACCGACGAGATGACCCAGAGGAAGGGGAAGAAGAAGGTGATGGCGGCCACCGGCGCGCCCGGCAGGCGCGAGACCCAGAGCATGTCGACGACGTCGTAGACCGAGCCCGCGCCGAAGCCGATCATCGAGGGCAGGCCCATGCGCAGCACGGCGGAGATCACACCGCCCTCGGTGTAATCCCGGCCGCGCACGTGCGATGCCTGCTCGGACTGCGATGTGGTTTCGGTCATGACCCTGCCTCGATGCGAGCCCGCCGCCCCGCCCAGCGGCGGTCAAGCGCATCCCACTATGCTATAATCGTCCCCTCGGATACCAGCGCGGATCCTCCCGCCGGGTTTCGAGTCCGCGCGAGGAGCTTCCGCCCCATTCGCCACCCGTGACGAGGAGGCCGGCGATGATGCGTGCGATCCGCAGGCTGTCTTTCACCCTCTCCCTCTGCGGGCTGGTCGCCATGCCCGCCCTCGCGGAGTTCGAGCCCGGGCCCAGCCGCGCGCAGTTCGACGCGGCCGGCGCCCTCCAGCGCGCCCCGGTCCGCGGGCTTGGCGACGGTGGGATCGGGGAGAGGATCGACGACTGGAACCTCTGGACCCGCGTCAACGACGGCAGCACGCTGCAGTCCGAGGCGCCGGAGCTGGCCCGCGACGAGCTGGGGATCGTCCACTGCGCCTTCACCAGCTCGGAGAACATGTACTTCTTCCTGCGCCTGCAGCACGCGGTCACCCTCGACGGCAACGAGTCCTGGAGCGACCCGAACATCCTCGCCGCCCACAGCAGCGACAACGATCACATCATGGGTCCCGTCTTCGCGAAGACGACCACGAGCGACCTGTGGATCGTCTACTCCCAGTACCGGCCCGTGGGTGCGGGCACGGGCGTGGGCATGCGCATCGTGCGCTCATCCGACGGCGGCGCGACCTTCGGCGAGCCGGTGGTCATCGACGACGGCAGCCCGGGTGGCGTCTATGACCTCACGCCCAGCGCCCTGAGCTACGGCAACACGATCTGCGCGGCCTGGTACGAGTACGACTCGGGCGGCGTGCGCTTCAATCGCTCGGTCGACGCCGGCGACACCTGGCTCCCGGCGGACGTCCACGTGAACGACGCCTACCCGAACGAGGTCTACAGCCAGCCCGTCCTGGCCCACGATCCCGCCCTCGGGCTCCTCTACCTGGTCTGGGCCTCGCGCACGGGCATCGTCTGGATCAGCTCGTCGACCGACCACGGCGACAGCTGGAGCGCCCCCCAGCGGGTGAGCGATCTCGGCGCCGCCTCCGCGACGACTCCGAGCGCCTGCATCGACGACGCGGGCGTACTCTACGTGATCTGGTCGGACTATCGCAGCGGCGAGGACACGGACGTCTACTTCGCGCGCTCTGTCGACCAGGGTTCCACCTGGACCGAGCCGGCGATCAAGATCCACGACGAGGTGATCTGGGGGAACCAGTACGAGCCCCACCTCGACCTCGCCCCCGATGGCGTGCTGCACGCCGCTTTCATCCACAACATCCCCTGGCAGATGGACGTTAATCTCTTCTACACGCGCTCGACCGACGGCGGGCTGAGCTGGGACATGCCCACCTCCCAGGTGAACGACGTGCCGCACATGGTCGCGCCGCACGTGCCCTACACGGCGACCGTGCTGGGCGGACCGGCCGGCGGCGCCTTCGCAGCCTGGCGGGACATGCGCGAGGTAGAGGGCAGCTGGACCGACGTCTTCTGCGCGAGCAACCTGCCCGCGACCGGCATTCCGGGCGAGGGTGTGGGATTCGGCGGCGCGCTGCTCACGGTGAGCCCCAACCCCGCGCGCGAGAGCGCGGAGTTCCTGTTCGCGCCGACACGGGGCGGGCAGGTCCGGCTGCGGATCTACGACGTGCAGGGGAAGCTCGTCGCCGAAGGACGCGCCGCGTCGGGCGGCAGCTGGCATTGGGATCTGCGGGATTTGCGGGGCCGGCCGGTGCCCTCGGGGCTCTACCTCGCGCGCGCGGAAGATGGCGAGCGGATGTTGACGCGCAGCCTGGCCGTCCTTCGTTAACTGCGGACGGACCCTCAGGCGTGGATGGCACGCCCGTGCAGGGCCAGCGCCGCTTCCTTCAGCGCCTCGGCCAGGGTGGGGTGGGCGTGGCAGACCGCGCCCAGCTCCGCGCTCGTCATCCCGCGCGACAGCGCCACTGCGGCTTCTGCGATCAGTTCACTGACTTGCGGCCCGACAGCGTGCACGCCGAGGAGTTCGTCCGTCTCGGCGTGGGCGAGCACCTTCACGCGCCCGTCGATGTGGCCCGCGGCCCGCGCCCGGCTGTTGGCCCGGAAGTGGAAGACGCCCTTGCGGTGGGGGATCCCCGCCTCTGTGAGCGCCTCTTCCGTGCGCCCCACGCCCGCCACCTCGGGCTCGGTGTAGACCACGCCCGGGATCAGGTCGTGATCCACGCCTGCCTCGCCGCCGGCGATCATCTCCACACAGGCGATGCCCTCTTCCTCCGCCCGGTGCGCGAGCATGGGACCTGTGATCACGTCGCCAATGGCGTAGGTGTATTCCGCGGCGCAGCGGTAGCGCTCGTCCACGGGGATGCGGTCGCCCGCGTCCGTCTCGATGCCCAGCGCTTCTAGGCCCAGACCATCCGTGCAGGGCACGCGCCCCGCGGCCAGCAGCACACGGTCTGCGGCGAGTTGGTCACCACCGGCGAGCTGAACCAGTGCCCGCCCCCTCTCGGCGCGCACGCCCTCCACGCTCACACCCAGCTTGAATACGATCCCCTGCCGCTTGAGCAGACGCTGGGCCTCGCGGGCGATCTCCGCGTCCATACCAGGGAGGATGCGTTTCAGGACTTCGAGCACCGTCACCTTTGCGCCGAGGCGCCGCCAGACCGTCCCCAGCTCGAGGCCGATCGCGCCCGCCCCGATCACGATCAGTTCGCCTGGAACCTTCGGCCAGCTCAGGGCCTCGGTGCTGGTGCAGACCAGCTCGCCGTCCGGCTCGATGCCGGGCAGCGCGGCGGTCCGGCCGCCGGTGGCGATGATCACGTGCTTGGCGGAGATTTCGTGTTCGCCGCCGGCTCCGCTCACCGCCACGCGTCCCGGCGCGAGGAAGCGCGCCGTGCCCTCGTAGCGCGTCACGCCACGGCGCTTGAAGAGCTGGGCGATGCCGTCGGTGAGAAGCTTCACCGCCTCGTCCTTGCGGCGCATCATGGCCGCGAGGTCGAGGCTCACGCCCGTGGCGGCGATGCCGTGCTCCCCCAGGCCGCCGGACACACGCTCGTAGAGGGCACTCGAACTGAGCAGGGCCTTGCTGGGGATGCAGCCCACGCGCAGGCAGGTGCCGCCGAGGGCGGGCTCGCGCTCCACGCAGGCGACGTCCAGGCCGAGCTGGGCGGCGCGCAGCGCGGCCACGTAACCGCCCGGCCCCGCGCCGATGACGAGCAGTTCGTGCTGGCTGGTTTCCATGGCCTCGTCTCCGCGAGTGAAGGTGCCCTTTCGGGATCTGGGGGATCAGCGGGCGCGATGATACGCCCTCGTGCCCCGCGGCACCAGGGGGAATGCGGGGGGCCGCTAGGCCTCCTCGCCCGCGGCCCAGCGCAGGTAGGCTGCTAGGCCGCCCGCCACGGGCAGCACGATGCCCTCGGGCACGTCGTAGGGGTGCAGCTCCGAGAGGCGCTCGAGGCAGGGTTCCGGGTGGCAGGTCTTCGCGAGGATGAGCAGCTCGTCGCTGCGCTCCAGCTCGCCGCGCCACTGGTAGAAGCTCGTCAGGCCGGGCAGGATCTGCACGCAGGCCGCGAGCCCCTCGTCCACCAGGCTCCGCGCGATCCGCTCCGCACTCTCCCG
>CAZVHI010000043.1:0-6294 GCA_964627205.1 uncultured bacterium | reverse complement strand
AGGCCGCGAGCCCCTCGTCCACCAGGCTCCGCGCGATCCGCTCCGCACTCTCCCGATCGGGGGCCGTCGACAACAGAACTCTCAACTCGTTCTCGGACATCTCAAATCCCCTCCAGGGTGAAGCCCAGTCGCAGGGCGCGTGTGGTAGACGGATCCCCGCCGAGCAGCTCCACCAGCTCCCCGGCCTTCAGCGCGGCCCCCTGCACGGCCAGCTCGGCGACGACGCTCGCCGCGCGCTCCTCCGCGCCCGGCGCCCCGGTGCCGGCGCCCGCGTCAACACCGCCGGCGGACCTGTCTCCGACGCCGCGCTCCTCCGGCGCGGCCGGGCGCAGGCCGAGCAGCGTGGGGCGCAGGTCGAGGCGCCGCGTCCGTCCCTTGCGTGTCCGCACGCGCTCGATCGTGGCCCTTGCGAGCAGGGCCTCGCAGGCCTCGTTCAGCTCCACACCCTCCGGTTCCGCGAAGTCAATGCGCATGCGAAAGCTACGCAGGCGCTTGGACAGGGGGCGGCTCTCGCCGCGCTCACATTCGAGCATGCGAAGCCCGTCGGGCAAGGTCGGCGCGAGGCGCTCGATCAACTCGTCCGGCGAGACGTCCTCTTCGAGCAGGATCTCCATCTGCTCGCCGCAACTGGCCATGCCCATGGGCAGAGCGGGCGTGAAGCTGAGCAGGGGATGGGGATGGTAGCCTCGGGAGTAGGCGACGCGCAGGCCCGCCCGCCGCAGCGCCCGCGGCCAGAGGCGGACCAGGTCGAGGTGGCTGAGCGCGAGCGCGGCGCCCTCCTTCGCGAAGACGAGGCGGTAGCGCAGCGGCGCGCGTTTCCCCGCCTCGGGGCGAAGCCGCGCGATCTGGTCGAGCTGTTCGTGGAAGAACGCACGTTCGGCCTTCATGCCGTCCAGGTCGCAGGCCACGCCGCAGTGGAAGCAGACCAGCGGTTGCTCCTGCGCATGCGCCTCCGCGAGGCTCGCGGGGTGCATCACCGCACCCTTGGGCTTGCCGCAGGGGGGCGAGAGCTGTCCACGCAGGCTGCGTCGGTACTCCTGCGCCAGGAAGTCCTTGGTCAGGCCCGGGTCGATGTGATCCCAGGGCAGCGGCGCGTCCACGGGGAGCGTGGCCAGGTAGGGCCGCTCGTCGATGCCCAGCTCTTCGATCGCTTCTTTCCATAGCTCGAAGCGGAAGCGCTCGTCCCAGCTGTCGAAGCGGCAGCCTTTCTCGTAGGCCAGCTCGACGAGGTCCGCCAGGCGGCGGTCGCCGCGGCTGAGGATGCCCTCGAGCCAGCTTGCGCTCGGGTCGTGCCACTTCAGTTCCAGGCGCCGCCGCTTCGCCTCGGCACGCAGCCAGCGCTGCTTCTCCCCGAGCAAAGTCATGCCCTCCATGGCCGCCCACTGGAAGGGTGTGTGGGGCTTGGGCACGAAGCTGCTTACCGAGCAGATGACGCGCGGGCGGCGCCGGTCTTCGCGCACCGACTCGCCTGCCTCGAGGCAGCGCGTGCTGGTCTCCATGATGCCGCGCAGGTCCTCTTCGGTCTCCGTGGGCAGACCGATCATGAAGTAGCACTTCATGTGGTTCCACTTGCGCGCGAACACCCGCCGCGCGCTTCCCAAAATCTGCTCCTCGCTCACGTTCTTGTTGACCACGTCGCGCAGTCGCTGCGTGCCGGCCTCCGGCGCGAAGGTCAGGCTGGTCGCGCGCACGCGCTCGATCTCGCCCAGCAGCTCTTCGGGCAGACCGTAGGCGCGCAGGCTCGAGACGGCCAGGCTCACGTGCGCGTCCTCGAGCCGCGCCATCAGCTCGGTCACCAGGGGCACGATCGCGCTGTAGTCGGCGGTGGAAAGGCTGGTCAGGCTGACCTCGTCGTAGCCCGACTCGCGCAGACCGCGCATCACCGTGTCCAGCACGGCCTCCGGGCTACGCTCGCGTACCGGCCGGTAGATCATGCCCGCCTGGCAGAAGCGGCAGCCCTCCGTGCAGCCGCGCGCCAGCTCGACGGCGTGGCGGTCGAAGATGGCGCTCGCCTCGGCCACGGGGGCGTCGGTGGGGTAGGGGAAGGCGTCGAGCGCGGGTACGTGGGCGCGGACGACCGGGTAGGGCACTGTGTCATCCGCCGGCGCCCGTACGACCGCGAGGCCCGTGTCTTCACTCACTTCTATCTCATAGAGGCTCGGCACGTAGCGGCCGGATCGGTCCGCCAGGCGGCGCAGACGCTCGGCGCGAGGGAGACCGGCGTCCCGCATCTTCGCCCAGTCGTCCATGAGCGCGGGCAGGGCCTCCTCGCCGTCGCCGATCACGAAGCAGTCGACGAAGGGCGCCAGCGGTTCGGGTTCGAAGGCCACCGGCCCGCCGGCGACGACCAGCGGGTCGCCCTCGCCGCGCTCGCTTCCGCGGCGGGGGATCCCGCCCAGGTCCAGCATGAGCAGCAGGTTCGTGTAGGTGAGCTCGTACTGGAGCGAGAAGCCCACGATGTCGAAGTCGGAAAGTGTCGTGGCCGACTCGAGACTGACCAGCGGCAGTTCAGCCGCCCTCAGCTCGCGCTCCATATCGGGCCAGGGGGCGAAGGCGCGTTCGGCGGCCAGGTCCGCGCGTGCGTTGACGATTCCGTAGAGGATCTTGAGTCCCATGTGGCTCATCCCGATCTCGTAGACGTCCGGGTAGGCCAGGACGATGCGACAGCGTAGGCCGACCGGGTCCTTGACGACCTGGTTCTGCTCGCCGCCCGTGTAGCGCCCGGGACGGGCGACGCGGTCGATCACGGACGCGTAAGGGTGGCCGGCAGGCAGCATCGGATCCTTTCCTCGCCAGGGGACGAACGTTATGATAAACTCTCCTTGCGAGCACCGAAACCCCGGAGTTCCGTCGTGCGCCTGACCCTTCGCCAGCTCTGGCCCCTCGCCCTGCCGCTGGTCTTGTCCTGCTTCGGACCGGACGGCGACGGGGGCACGCCTGCCCCACACGGCTTCGTGATCGTGCCGTCGGGGACCTTCCGCATGGGCGAGCCCACGGACCCCATCGACCCCATTCCCGGCACGCGGCGCGTCTACCTGACCCGGCCCTTCCTCCTCGCTTTGCGGGAGCTGACCCTCGCTGAGTACCTGCCCGCTCTCAACCGCGCCTGGGCGGCCCTCGAACTGGGCAGAGACGAGAACGGCGTGTACGATCTGGAAACAGGCCAGCCCCTGCTGGACTACGGCCCCGGTCTGCAGATCGACTTCGATGCGCTGGCCGACTCCTTCGCGCTGGCCGGGCGCGCCGACCCGCAGCTTCCCACCGTCCACCTCAGCTGGTATGGCGCCGCCCTCTACTGCGACTGGCGTAACGCGGCCGACGGCCTGCCGGCCAGCTACGACCGCGTGGGCTTCGACTGGCCCTGCGGCCCGGGCGGCGACCCCTACGAGGCGGCCGGCTGGCGCCTGCCCACGGAGGCGGAGTGGGAACGTGCCGCGCGCTTCCCCGACCGGCGCGAGTACCCTTGGGGCGATCTGGTCCCCGACTGTCAGCGAGTGAACGGGCGCATCGAGCCCGGCGGCGATCCTTGCGAGGACGGCCTGCTGCCAGCCGGCGACACCGCTCCCTGGGGCGACGGCTGGCTACACCTGTCCGAGCAGGCCGGCAACGCGTCCGAGTGGTGCCAGGACTGGTGGGCCGAGTGGGACTTCTACGAAGACCTCACAGACCCGGTGGACGTCGACGTGGACTTCCTCGAGGACAAGTCCCTGCGCGGCGGCTGGTACGCGGGCTCCTTCGACGCGCTCTCGTCCTGGAACCGCGGCCGCCTGCGGCCCGAGGAGTCCCACGCCGGCAGCGGCCTGCGCCTCGCGCGGACCTGGAACCCATGAACGCGCCACCGCCGGTCCGTACCGAGATCTTGGGCCGTGTTGCTTCCGTAGCCGCCCGCATCTCCGCCCTGGGCTGGGGAGCGCCCGCGGACGGCAACCTCTCGCTCGTTCTCTCTGGCTCGGATCTCTGCGCGCCCTTCGCACCAGTCGGCGAGGTCCTGTACCCGGGTACACAAGCGGGTGAGGGAGGCGCGCGCACGCTCCTTCCCGAGCGCTTCGCCGCGGCGGAGGGCTGGCCCGCGGATCGCTATCTCCTGATCAGCACTGCCGGCAGCCGCTGGGACGAGCTCGCGCGCGATCCTGCCGCCGGACTCTGCCTCGTCGGCGCATCTCCCGCTGCCGCAGGGGAGAGTGCCGGTCGGCGACACCCCGCGCGCCTCGCTTGCCTGGGCGCGGCCGAGCCCAGCAGCGAACTGCCGGTCCACCTGGCCGCGCAGTGGCGCCGCGAACCGGGGAGCGCGCTGATTCACGCCCACGCCGCGCACCTGATCGCCCTCTGCGCTCTGCCGGCGCTGCGGGGGGAGGGCGCCCTGGAGAGGGCGCTGGCGCCCCTGCTGCGAGCGGCAGGGTCCGCCCCCGGACTCGTGATCCAGCGCCTGCGCCACGAGAGTCCGGGCGGCGTGGCGCTCGCCTCCCGCAGCGCCGCCGCCCTGCGCGAGGCGGACGTCCTCATCTGGGATCGCCACGGCGCCCTCGCGCGCGGGCGCGGCCTCGCCGAGGCCTTGAGCCGCTTGGAGCAAGCAGAGGGCGCGGCCCGTCGCTGCTGGCTCGAGCTGCGAGACGAAGGAGCAGCGGCCGGTCCCACTCGTCGGGCGCGTGGCAAAGCACGAGAGCAGCGCGGCTGATCGTTCCCCATTGATCCTCATTGCATCGGCGAGGTGGCCGTTCCGCGCTGGGCCGAGCGAGAGCTGCCCGCGCGCACCCGCGGTTGTGCTATCCTTTGATTCACTACAAGACCTGATCCGCACGATCAGCGGATCGGCTCCGTGATGGGGAGCCGAGACTCGGGAGGTCGAGGGAAGCGCAAACCAACAGGAGCGAGCGGGAGCCATGCGCGGATCCGTTTCGTTGCTGGTCTTGTTTCTCCTCGTTTTCCTGGCCGCAACGGCCCGGGCCGACCTCGAGGAGTTCGAGACCTGGCGCTTCGATCTCCAGGACGCCGACGACGAGTACGCCCTGGACAATCTCTCTCTGCGCTTTCCCCACGGCTGGGACGAAGCCTGGCGGGACGCCGACAGCGGCGTGCGCCTGAGCAACGGCTGTGCGACCCACGAGAACTGGGAGATGAGCACCGACGTCAAGCTCGCACACTCGCTCTCGGACCGCTTCGTCTTCCGCTATCGCTTCGAGCTCGTCGACCGTTTCACCTACCAGAGCATGCACAACCAGTTCGGCATCGCCTATCGCAGCCCCGGTGGCTTCACGGCTGGGCTCTACTACCGTCCCCGCTTCGAGAAGTCCGCCCACGATGCGGGCTTTCTGGTCGCCTACGAATGGAGTCCGCAGCAGAGGCTCGGCCTCGAGGTCGGTCTCGAGGACCTGGTCAACAACCGGATCGCGGAGAAGGTCGGACTCTTCGAGCAGGAGCGCTGGCATTACACGCGGCCGCCGCGCTTCGTGGAGCTCTCTGGCCGTCTGCCGCGGGGACCGTTCGCCCTCGACTTCCACCTGGCCCATCTTGCGCGAACCGAGAAGGAGGTCTCTCCACCCAGTCACTCTCCCCTGCCGCCCTACTACCGCAGGATCCTCTCGGGTGATCGGGCGGACATAAGCCTGTCGAGCACGAGCGCCGGTTCACTTGCCTGGCTGCTGGAGCTGGGGGGGAAACGCGGGGAGATCGACGACGCGCCGCTGGACGGTGGGGAGGAGATCAGCGCCGAGTCGATCAGGCGGCGGGAGTGGTGGCTGCGGCCCAGTCTGGACTACCACCTGAACTCCCGCTGGGGGTCTGTGCTCCTCTACGAGTACCGCGACAAGCGCGAGGAGAATGTAACCCCGTCCGCGCCGCAGGGCCGATACCTCTATCGCTCCATCTCGCGCGTCTATCAGGCGGGCTTCTGGTGGCAGGCACTGCCCGAGCTGCGGCTCGACTTCGGATTCACGCGTGCCGACGTATCGCTACGGCCCACGGAAGATCCGGACTGGAACATCAAGGCGCACCGGGATCCGCAGCGCAAAGAGCAGCGCCTCTTTCTCGTCCTCGCGACCACGATCCGGGGCTTTCGCTTCCGGATCGAGGAGAGTTTCGAGCTGGACGACGAGTCCTACGACAGCTTTGCCTACCACGACAAGACCACCATCCAGGTGATGGCCGCTTTCTAGCGACGTGCCTGCATCACATCCACGTGTTCACGATACAGGTGCGAAGCTCTCCTTGTCCGTGCATCCATCCTCGGTTAGTGTTACACACTCATTGAATCCGCTCCCTGGCCGCTGACCGGAAGCTGCACAGGCGCCAGCGAAC
>CAZVHI010000042.1:0-30425 GCA_964627205.1 uncultured bacterium | reverse complement strand
CAGCATGGAGAGTGGCGAGGCCTGAGCGATTTTACAGAAAGGCTGTTGCATGACCTAATTTTGCAAGGGGCGGTCCAATTTCCGTATCCCGCTAACTCATTGCAGGGAGATGATGCGAATGTAGTCGAATCGGGCGCTGCCTCCGTCGACAGCGAGGTGGGGTTCGTGGTAATCACCCACCGGGTAGCGAAGATCGGGGACGGGTATGGGGATACCATCGAGGGTGGCCTCTACCCTGCCGTCGCAGAGGGCGAAGCGGAGCTCGTACCAGCGGTCGTACTCGATCGCCTCGGCCGTGGGGTAGGTCTCGTAGAGAAGATTCTTCTTCCAGGCCATGTGTCTCACGGAGATTACACCTGTATCCGCGTAGAGCACGAGCCCGCTTTCGAAACGGAGCTCCGCGTTGTCGCGGATCAGAAGCTGGGCCTTGGGACTTCCCTCATGCCCAGAGGGAAACATGACGCGCGTCTCGATGGCGAAGTCGCTCGGACAGGGATAGGGCGTGAAGTAGGCGGCGATCCAGTCGCCGTCGTGCCGGCCATCCAGGACGCCGTCTGCGGCCTGCCACTCTCCCCAGCTCCAGCCGTCGGGGTAGAGTCCGTTCTCGAAGCTCCAGCGCATCACCTCGGTCCCCTCCTCGGAGCAGGGGCCGGTCTCCTTCTCGGCGAGGGCCGGCGAGCTCCCCTCCGACGCCCCGATCGCTCGGGGAAGGAGGCAGGCGAAGGATAAAAGCAGGAGGATGAGCACGAGCTTGCGTCCCGCGGCTGTGATCGTGTTTCTCATGTTTCGCCTCCCGATCCGTGTGGCTGGGTTGCCTAGCGCCAGCCGGAGAGATCACCGATTGCGATCCCGCCGCGATGGCCTTGAAGCCGCTTCTATACCCTTCTGGAGCTTCTGTCAACAGGGCTCGGCCGGCGAGGCCCACCGCTTGACATGCGATGGCACGCTGCTATCCTGCCCCCTGCCGCCGGAGTGGTGAAATTGGTAGACGCAGGGGACTCAAAATCCCCCGCCCGCAAGGGCATGTCGGTTCGAGTCCGACCTCCGGCACCGAGCACGATGAGAGCGGCGGGCACCCGGGAGGAGCTTTCTCACCCGCGGGTATGAAAAGCGGGCGCTGCAGGAGACTGCGCCTGGGCGCCGCTCCTCTAGTAGGCTGCCAGACACCGTCACTCCGACCCGGAGCTCCGCTTGGACTCCATCCTTGCGTTCGACCGCGCGCTCTTCCGCGCGCTCAACGGCAACGACTGGCCGGCCTGGCTGGACGGTTTCTTCGTATTCCTCACCCGTGACGAGCCCCTGCGCATCCCCCTGCTGATCCTCTGGCTCTTCCTCCTCCTGGCCTGCGGCCCGCACTGGCGCCGCCGCGCCCTCTGGCTCCTGCCCCTGATCGCGATCAGCGACGGGCTCAACAGCCAGGTCCTCAAGGAGATCTTCGCCCGCGCGCGGCCCTGCCGCGAAGGCGTCGAGGGTCTGCGCCTCCTGGTCGACTGCGGACCGGCCTACAGCTTTCCCAGCTCCCACGCCGCCAACATGGGCGCGGCGGGGACCCTGCTCGTCCTGGGCGTGAGGGGGCAAGGGAGGCGGGCTCTGGTGTGGGTCCTGCCCGTGCTGGTTGCTTACAGCCGTGTGCACGTCGGCGTCCACTATCCCCTGGACGTGCTCGCCGGTTTCGCGGAGGGTGCCCTGCTCGCCCTGGGCATCGAATGCCTGATCCGGCGTCTGCCTCCCCGCTGGGGTGGCGTCGCCGCGCCGCAGGGCTCGTCGGGAGGGGGGATCAGCGGAAGAGCGCCTTGACGGTGCTGAAGCTGCTCTCCGCGGTGGCGGTGAGAGAGCAAGCGCCGAAGGCCCCGATCAGCCCGCAGGCCGGATTGTTCTCCGGCAGGCAGGGCGAGTCGGACTCGAGGCGGCAGTCGGCGTACTCGAAGCCGCAGAAGCGCGGATTGGCGATGAAGTTGTCGCCCTCGTCGAAGCCGCAGATCTCACCGTTGTTGCAGCCGAAGTGCGGCTCCGCGTCCAAGAGGCAGGTCACTTCCTCCAGGACGTTGTTCGTGATTTCGTAGACGCCGCCGGCCATCACCAGCGAGGTTCCCCCGCAACAGCCGGAGTTGCCGGCGAAGGTGCAGTTCCGGATGATCTGCGTGCCCAACCCCCCCCGATCCGCATCGATGGAGATGTGGACCGAGCCGCCGCCGCCGCCGAGCGCATAGTTGGCGTAGAAGAAGCACTCGGTCATCTCGATGTGGGAGTTGCGGACGAAGAGGGCGCCGCCGTCGTCGGAGCAGCCGTTCCCCATGAACCAGACCTTGTGCAGCGTGACCCAGCAGCCGTCGTCGATGCTCATGGCGCCACCGTTGCCCGAGTAGGCGTCGACCAGAGAGAGGTTTTCCATGTGCAGTGGCGCACCGTCGCCGATGATGCTAGCCACCTTGTGCATGAAGCCACCGGAGAGCAGGGTCTCGTCGGGCGAAAGTCCGGTTCCCAGGAGGCTGATCCCCCCGCGGAGGCTCAAGGCCTCCTCGTAGACGCCGGGCTGGATGGAGATCCGGTCCCCGTAGGACGCGGCGTCGATGGCCTCCTGGATGCTCTCGAAGTCGGACGGGACGTCGATCGTCAGTGCCGCCGCGAAGCCCGCCGGGAAGGCCAGGAGAAGCAGGAGGACCGGGGAGAGGGTGCCGAGTCGGAGCTGGGTCATGGCGACAAGAACCTTTCGGAGGGGGATCCGCGCCCCCGGCGACTCGCGCCGCTCGTGGATCCGGCGCAGGGCCTGGGGCGCGCTGCCAGCGAGCGCCTTCCCCTCATCGGATGCTCCACCATTGGCTTAAGGTTTAAAAGATTTACCCCTTTATCTCTTACCCGTATAGGTTAACCCACCTCCCGCGCCTCCGCAAGCCACGAATCGGGAGTCCGAGGAACGAAAGGCCCAAGATCCGCAACGACTTGCGTGCAAAAGGGCGCGCCGGATCCCCTCACCATCCCAGTCCGCGAACACCGGCCGGGGTCTCCTAAGATGCAACGCTCCCCGCCGGAGCGGGCTAAGTCAATCTCCGAGTATAACTTGGCCTGTGGCATACGGATTGCACTTTTCACGCTCCGGAATCGCGTTTCTGCGGGGGAGCTCTGCCCGACCATGGGTAAAGCAGAAAAACGAAGGCGATTAGGAACAACGGGAAAGCCTGCGATCTCTCGCGAAATCAGAATACCCGACGAGTGGAGGTAAAAAATGCCGCTCCGTCCCGACATTCGCACCCTGCGAGCGGCCTGTTTGGCGTTCCTGCTTTTGGGTCTCGGGGCCAGCTCCGCCGTGGGATGGGACTACACCGAGCTGACCGTCATCGATCCGGTCTACGTGGACGGGAATCCCGCCGTCACGGTGGGCCAGGGCTTCAGCGTCCGGGTCCGAACCATGAACGACGGCGGCACGGTGGACACGGGCGTCAACGCGCTCCTGTTCGAGCTCTACACCACTCACAACGCCAACCTGCCTCCGTCCGAGTACATCGTGAATGGCGAGGTGCAGTTCGACGACGTCGTCTTCGGCTCGCCGGGCATCGGCATCCAGCTCGAGGCCCGCGCCGTCGACGACATCACCGCCCCCAAGGGCTACGAGTGGATCAACTGCTACCCCTTCGTCGACCACTTCAACATCGATGTGCCGCCTGGCGACAAGTGGGTGGGCCAGCCTATCGCCATGCAGCTCACGGCCGTGGACGAGTTCGGCGTTCCCATCGCGAACTTCGCCGACGATGTCACCCTGAGCGCGGAGATCGGCAACCTCGGCGCGGGTCCCACGCAGCTCGTCACGGGCAGCGTTTTCGATCACGGCATCGCGTCCGTGGACGTGCAGCTGCTCGGCACGCACGAGCTGATGCGACAGAACACTCTGACGGCCGTCAACAGCCGCATCTACACGGGCCAGCCCGCCTACCCCAGCGGCCAGGCCGTCATCACGCCGCTCTGGCCCGCGGGGCTGGACGGCGCCGTCCTCCTCCTGCCCGGCGAGGAACTGACCCCCGGCGTGCCTCCCGGCAAGGCGGGCTCTCCCGATGCCCAGCCGGCGGGCATCCCCTTCGACGTGACGGTCTATGCGGTCGACGCCTGGTGGAACCCGGTGCTGGACACGGACCCGACCCTGCCCGTCCACCTGAGCTTCAGCAGCTCGGATTCGCACCCCGACGTCGTGCTGCCGCCCGATACCTGGCTGGCGAGCAATGTCCTACCCGACCAGAGCGTCAATCTGATTACTTCCGCCCTCCACCAGGTGAGCGTCCAGGCCACGGGGCCGGTCAGTGACGTCAGCAACAGCTACGTCGAGATCCACCCGCTCGGCCTCGATCACTTCGAGTTCAACTACGTGATCTGGGACACCCTCGACGTACAGGTGACAACCCAGCCCTTCGACGTCTCGATCACGGCGCGAGACTTCTTCGGCAACCTCTATCCCTTCAACGGCCCCGTCTCGCTGCGCGTGAAGTTCGGCGCGGACGAGAGCGAGGACTACATCCTCGCGGGCAGCAACGTCTTCATCGAGGGCCAACTGAGCACGGACATCCAGGTCACGCGCCGATTCTTCTCCTGCCAGCTCGTCTGCGACAGCGGCGGCAGCGCGGCGACCAACAGTGGCTCCTTCCAGGTCGATCCCGGGCCCCTGGCGAGCTTCCTCGTCACCCTGCCCGGCCAGACCTACGCCCCCGGTCTCAACACGCCGGGCTACTCGGGCAACCTGGGCACACCCAACCCGACGGTGGCTGGCGCGGTGGTCACGCCCGTCTTCGTGCGCCCCGTCGATGCC
Organism: uncultured bacterium; assembly: GCA_964627205.1. Taxonomy (GTDB): domain Bacteria; phylum Krumholzibacteriota; class Krumholzibacteriia; order JACNKJ01; family JACNKJ01; genus CAZVHI01. Next base: position 25,633 of record CAZVHI010000042.1, on the reverse strand, counting down.
TTCTTCAACATGGTCGGCGGCACCTACTTCGTCGGTGCGTCCAGCATGGACGGCTACTTCGAGCTGCCGGCCTACCCCGACAATAATTTCACGGTCTCGAACGCCACCGAGATCGACGTGATCTTCCGGACCTACGGCCAGCGCAGCCTGACGATCACCAGCTCCCAGAGCGACAGCGGGACCAGCAGCTACATCCAGGTCTCGCCCGCGGACTACGGTCGTCTGGCCGTCGTCGCGCCCGGCGAGGATCTGGCGCCCGGCATCTTCGACTCCATCGAGGACGACGGCAAGATCGGTGAGCCCGACTACCAGGACGCGGGCGTGTCCTTCTCCGTCTCGGTCGTGGCCACCGACGAGTTCTGGAATCCCGTGAGCGAGAGCGACACCGCGCTGCCCATCACCCTGGACTTCGGCAGCACGGATCCCTTCGCGGACCTGCCCGCGGGCGGGCAGCTCCTGACCACGCCCTCGGGCAACTTCGCCGTCACCCTGCGGACCCTGGCCGATCCGAACTTCCAGACCGTCGAGGTTGCGGACGCCGTCGGCGGCGTCTCGGCCTTCACGGCCGTGCCCCTCCAGGCGGGCGTGATCGATCACTTCACACTGGGCATCAACAACCGCAGCAACCCCACGCCGAACGATCCATTGGATCCCATCCCCGACATCGTGGCCGGCCAGGTGCTCAACGACCTGACCGTCATCGCGCGGGACCAGTTCGGGAACCACATCCTGACCTTCACCGGATTCGTCACGCTGTCGGTCAACCACGGCGAGGGCATTCTAAGCCCCGTGAACATCGACATGGCGGACAACGGCACCTGGACCGGGACCGACCAGGGCGTCTGGCGCGGCAGCCTGCAGATCTTCCGCAGCGGCGACGACGTGGTACTCACAGTGACGGACGACGCCTACCTGCGCACGGGCGTCAGCGATCCCTTCGACGTCCTCCCCGGGGCCTACAGCGACATCCTGCTGATGCTGCCCGGCGAGATCCACACTCCCGGCATCCTACCGGGCAAGGCGGGTGTCCCCTACGCGACGACCGCGGGCGAGACGATGGCGGCATCCTTGATGGCCGTGGACGCCTGGTCGAACATCGTCACGGCCCAGCCGACCATCCTGATCTCCAGCGACGGCTACAGCGAGGTGACCAGCGCCAACCCGCTCACCCTGCAGCCGGACGGCAGGGCCACCGCCGAGCTCTATTTCCGCACCGCGGGCAGCCAGCCCCTCTACGCGTTCGATGTTACCTTCCCCGAGCGCGCAGACACCAGCACGGTCGATATCATGCCGGGCGCGTTCGAGAAGCTGCAGATCGTGGCCCCCGGTGAGACGCCGAATCCCGGCGGCTACGAGGCCGACGGCAAGCTTGGCACCCCCGACCTGCAGGTGACGAGCCTGCAGTTCCCGGTCACCGTGCGCAGCGTCGACACCTTCTGGAACCTGGTGCCCAACAACGACGAGCATATCCGGCTCACGAGCTCCGACGACGCGCTGAGCGATCAGAACCCGCCCAACCAGGGTCAGAACCTCTCCGGCGGACAGATCGAGTTCCCGATCTTCCTGATCTCGAGCGGCACCGTGCTCGTCGAGGCCGACCCGCTGGACAACCTGGACATCCTGCCGCAGGCCGTGGCCATCAACATGCTGCAGGGCTCGCAGTACATCATCGAAGTCCCGGACAGCGCCTACGTCGGGCCGCCGCAGACCTTCGCGATGACCGTGAGTCTGGTGGACTCCCTCGGCCAGCCGGAGTCGGCGGCCAACAACACCTTCGACCTCACGGCCTACAAGAGTAACCTCGACCCGGCGTCGTCCATCCTCTGGGTGAGCCAGGCGACGCTGAGCAGCGGCGTGGTCGACATCCCCGCGCAGGCCTACAACACGGTGGAGGACATCATCATCCGCGTCACAGACGATGCGGGGCGCATCGCCTACAGCCAGCCCATCCACATGCTGGCCAACGGCAGCGAATACCACGTGTCCATCGAGGAGGGCGCGGCAACCGTGGCCGGCCCCCCCTCCACCTTCCCCGTGCATGTAGAGCTGCGCGACACGGACACCGGCACGCGCATCGCCGCGAATCGAGAGCTGAGCGTGGAGGTCTGGTCGGCCGCGGAGGCCGCGCCCGGCCTGGGCATGGTCGGCATCACGGAGGCCAGCCTCGAGAACGGGTACGCGATCTTCCAGCAAAGCTACAGCCTCGCGGAGAACGTCTACATCCACATCGAGGACGACACCGACCTGGATGCCAACAGCGCGATCTTCACCATCGAGTCGGACGGCTACAAGCGCTTGCAGATCCTCGTCCCCGGCGAAGAGGTGCGACCCGGACAGGCGGCCTTCCTAGAGACCGGCAAGTCCGGCAGCCCCGATCGGCAGCGCAGCCGCATCACATTCCCGGTCACGGTGCGGGCGGTGGATCAGTACTGGAATATCGCCGACACGACGAACGTGGGTGCGATCTGCTTCAGCGCGACGGACAACTCCGTCGACGAGAGCAATCCGCCGGACATGAACACGCCGTTCGTAAACGGCCGGCGGACCTTCCAGATCTACCTCGAGAGCGAGGGGCAGGTCGATCTCAGCGTCCTGGACTGCGGGGATCCCGCGCCGCCCGGGCAGACCGTGTCGGTCGGCGTCGATCCGGGCTATGTGTACGAGCTCACGCTGCCGGACCCGAACCCCCACACCGGCTACCCGGGCTTCCAGATGATCGTCGAGATGATCGACCCCGTGACGAGCGCGCCGGCGCCCGACGCGAACCACAGCTTCAGCATCACCGCCCTCAACCCGGACTTCTCGGTGGCCGCGGGCAATCTCGCCATCACGGAGGAGACCCTGGCCGAGGGCGTGCGGGTGATCAACGGACAGCAGTACGACCGGGTCGAGTCCATCATCCTGCGCGTGCAGGACGAGGTCGGCCGCGTGGGCTACACGGACATCATCGACTTCCAGCCAGGCGGCCTGGCCTTCGAGATCGAGCTGCCCGAGACCGCGACAGTCGGCGGCCCGTCATCCTTCCCCGTCACCGTGAGCCTGGTGGACCTCGGCACGGGCCTCGTCGTGGCGAGCCAGGACAGCACCTTCTCGGTCGAGGTCTACTCAGGGCAGACGGGCATGCTCGGCGTCGGCGAGTGGAGCGTCGCGAGCAGCGTGCTCTCGGACGGCGTGTCCACCTTCGACCAGACCTACACCGCCGCCGGACTCATCTACCTGCGTGTCAGCGACGAGCGCGGCGTGGTGGGCGTCTCTGAGACCCTCGTCATGCAGCCGGACGGCTACAAGCGCCTGCAGATCGTCGCGCCCGGCGAGACTTCCGTCCCCGGCGTCACGTCCGCCACGGGCAAGACCGGCGAGCCGATCCTGCAGCAGGCGGAGGTGCCGTTCATGATGCAGGTGCGCGCCACGGACCAGTACTGGAACCTGATCGACGACTTCGAGGAGGGCGCCATCCGCCTCAGCAGCTCGGACGGCAGCCTTGGCGTGGGCAATCCCGTCAACCAGGGCAGTCCGCTGATTGGGGGCATCGGCGACTACGAGGTCTTGCTGCACAATCAGGGCAGCATCACGATCTACGCCGAGGACGATGACAACGCCGAGATCCTCGCCCACGCCGTCACGCTGCCCGTCGGGCAGGCGAGCTTCGAGATCCTCGTGCCGGAGACCGCGCAGGCCGGGCCGCCGTCGACCTTCCCGATGACCGTCCGCCTGGTGAAGGAGGACGGCACCCTGATCACGGCCGCCAACCACGAGGTCTACTTGACGGCGCTGAAACCCAGCCACGAAGGAGCGCTGGACACGCTCGGCGTGCGCATGGGTGTTCTGGCCGCGGGCGAGCTCTTCGTCCCCGAGCAGAGCTACGCCACCGTCGAGGACATCGTGATTCGCGTCACGGACGACCTCGACCGCATGAGCTTCAGCCCCGTGATCCACATGGTGCCCGAGGACGTGACCTACGAGGTCGTGGCGCCCTCGACGGCAACGGTCGGACCGCCGGCGAGCTTCCCGCTGGAGCTGCGCCTGGTCGACACGGCCACGGGCCAGCTCGTCACGAGCGACGATCGCTCCTTCCAGATCGCCGCCGTCAATCACAATACCGGCGAGGCCGGCAGCGGCGTCCTCGCCCTCACGACGGGCAGGACGGAAGGCGGCATCGCCTCGCTCAGCCAGTCCTACACGGCGGCGGAAACCATCTACCTCGTCATCAGCGACGACCTGGACACTGTCGTCTTCTCCGACCCGATCCAGGTTCGGAACGGTCCACCGCACAACGTGTCCGTGAGCACGGACTTCAACGTCATCGAGGTGGGCGGCAGCGCCACGGTGAGCGCGACGCTCACGGATCTCTTCGGCAACCTGGTCATCAGCGAGCCCGTGGCCTTCACGCTGCTCGCCGGCGACGGCGTGCTCACGGCGGACTCCGTCCTGACCGGCAACCTGGGGATGGCGAGCAACCTGGTCACGGTACCCGAGGGCGGACGCGAGGACCTCGAGATCCTGATCGCGGTGTCGGACCTGCCCACCCAGACGATCGGCATCGAGGTCATCGGCCCGCCCCTGACGGAGCTCAGCCTGGACGGCACGGCGGTGAGCACGAGCCACGGCACGATGATCACCACGGAGACGTCCTTCAGCCTCAGCAGCTCGAGCGAGATCGGGCTCTACCGCATCTACTGGGGCCTCGATCTCGGTCCCGAGGACGTCCCGCAGATCATCTACGACCAACCCTTGAGCTTCTCGGAGCTCGGCATCGCGGACTACGGCGAACACACGCTCAGCTTCTACGCCGAGGACATCCGGGGGCACAGTGAGAACGTCCAGCAGGCCACCGTCATGCTGGGCAGCAATCTGGCGGACGGCAAGTCGATCACGAATCGCCCGAACCCGTTTAGCGCCGGTTACGAGGAGACCGTGATCCTCTTCCGGGCCCGCGCCGACGGAACGGCGACACTACAGATCTACGACCTGTTCGGGAATCTGGTCTGGCGCGAGGAGATCGAGACGGCCAGCGGCGCCACCTATCAGGTGCCGTGGGACGGCCGCAACGGTCGCGGCCTGCTGGTGGGCAACGGCGGCTACATCTGCGCCGTGCGCACGGGCGGCGACTTGCTGAAGCGGAAGATCGCGGTGGTCAAATAGCCTTGCGAGGAGATGGCATGCGTAGAACCCTCATCCTGCTTTGTCTCTTCAGCCTGCTGTCGGCGGCGACGGCCTCGGCCCAGGAGCCGGCGAACGGGCAGCCGGGCGCCTTCCTGCGCTTCGGAGCCAGCGCGCGCAGCTTGGCCATGGGCGGCGCGGCGACCGGTCTCGCGAACGACGCGGGCGCCCTGTTCTACAATCCCGCTGGTCTCGAGCAGGTGCGTAGTACGGAGCTGCTCTTTTTCCACGCGGAGCTCGGCCTGGACGCCCGTTACCAGTTCCTGGGCATCGTTCAGCCGTTGGGCCGGATCGGGACCATCGGTCTCGCCGGCATCCTGCTCAGCTCCGGCGGCTACGAGCGCAGCACCCTCTACGAGGACCTGGACCAGACATTCAGCGAGAACCAGAGCTCTCTCCAGCTCAGCCTCGCCAGGAGCTTCGGCCCGGTGAGCCTCGCCGCCACCTACCGCAGCGTGAACCAAAGCATCGCCGACTATGGCGCGAGCGGCAGGGGGATCGACTTCTCCATCTTCAGTCGCCCGAGTCGGATGTTCAGCTTCGGCCTGCACGTGCAGAACGTGCTCGCGCCGGAGCTCCGCTTGGACCACAACCTCGAGAGCTTTCCCCTCACCCTGCGCGCCGGCGGTGCGCTCCACCTGGCTGGTGGAAGGGTCCGCACCGCCCTGGACGTCGTCCGCACGGGCGACGCCCCGCTGGGCTTCTACACGGGCGTGGAGTACTGGAGCTTCCCGTCGGTCGCCCTGCGCAGCGGCTGGGACACCGTGAAGAGCAGCTACACGGCCGGGGCCGGCTACCGCCGCGGCGCCTGGCAGCTGGATTACGCGCTCTCGGACTCCCCGCTGGGCATCTCGCACCGCATGAGCTTCACCTGGCGCTTCGGCGTGCCGCTGGGCGTCAGCCTCCAGACGAGCACGCCGCGCTTCTCCCCCAGCGGTGAGCGCGACTTCGTGGAGCTGCAGCTGCAGAGCCAGTTCCGCGGCAAGGCGCGGGGCTGGGAGCTGGTCATCTATGACCAGAACGGCGAGCCTCGGCACAGCGCCTCCGGGCCGAAGGAACCGCCGGCGACCTACGCGTGGGACGGACGGGACGACCAGGGTCGTCTCGTGGCTACTGGCCGATACCGCGTGGTCGTCGTCGTCCTCGACGAGTTCAACGATCCCTGGACCCAGGAAACGTCGGTCGAGATTCGCGACTACGACCCGGGTCTCAAGACGCCTGTTCGAATGGAAGTGAACTGACGGAGATCACATGAGGAAAGGAATCCTGACAGCGCTCCTCCTGCTCCCGGCCTCGCTGGGACTCGCGCAGGACAGCGTGTTGGAACTGATCGATCACGCCGACGAGATGCTCAGGACGGAGGGCGCCAGCATGGCGGCCGCGGACGCATACCGCGCGGTCTGCCTGCGCTACCCCGGCACCGAGCACGCCGCGCGCGCGCGCTACCTGGCGGCGGAGTGCCTCTATCAGCTCGGCGACCTGAGCGCCGCCCAGCTGGAGTTCTCACGCGTCGCCAAGGCCGGAGGTTCGCAGGTGCTGGTCGCCTGCGCAGAGCTCAGGCTGGGGCAGTGCGACTTCGACGTGGAGGAGTTCGAGAAGGCCGAGAAGCATTTCCACCGCGTCATCGACAACTACGGGGATACCTACCTGGCGCGGGACGCGCGCTTCGCGCTCGCCCAGACCCTCGTGGCGCTGGGCGAATGGGAACGCTTTCACCAGGTGGCCGACGAGCTGGTGAGTAAGTGGCCCGGCTACGGGGAACGGCTCGAACTCCGCTTCGCCTATGGGGTCTACCACTACCAAAAGGGCGAGCTCGACGAAGCCATGGGCTTCTTTCATGAGGTCGAATCCGAGCGCTCGCGCTACTACTACGCCCGCTGCCTGGCCGACGAAGGCCAGTACCTGAAGGCCATCCAGCAGTACCGGCAGCTGCTCGTGCGCTATCCCCAGACCCCCCTCGCCGAGGACGTGCGCTTCGCCATCGCGGAGTCCTTTCTGCGCTCCGGGCAGCGAAGCCTGGCGCGGCAGGCCTTCCAGGAGGTCCTCCAGAAGCACCCCGACGGGCCCAACGCCCTGGCGGCGCGCTTCAAGCTCTCCTCCATCATGTTCCGGGAAAAGGATTACAGCCGCGTCCTCGAGAGCCTCGAGATCCTCCTCGCCGACGCAGGCGGCGACCCCCTGCGCGAGAAGATCCTGATGCTCCAGGGCCTGGCCTTCTTCGAGCTCGGCCGCGAGAGCGAGGCGGACCACGCCTTCAGCGCCATCCTGCAGCTCTTCCCCGAGGGTCGTACGGGCAGCACCGCGCTGTTCAAGATGCTCCACCACTACTCGCGAAACGCGAGCTGGAACCAGAGCATCGGGCTCGGCCACATGTTCCTGGACCGCTTCAGCGGCGATCCCCTCGCGGGCCGGGTCCAGCTGATCCAGGCGCTCGCCTACCTCGAGCTCGGCGAGATGAAGAAGGCCCGCGACGTCCTCGGGAAGCTACTCGACATGCACTCCGAAACGGACCTCGGCGAGAAGTCGCTCTTCCTGATGACCTGGTCCTACCACCAGGAGCAGGACCTGAGCCGGATCGTCACGAACTACCGGCACATGGCCCGGCGGCTCCTGCCTACGCCGAACCCCTGGCGGGCCCGCACCTACTACCTGATCGCGGAGAGCTACTACGAGCTCGGTCTCCACCAGGACGCCGCGGATCTCTACCGTCTGGTCCTCAACGACTATCCGTTCAGCGACGTGGCTCCCTACTCGCTCCAGGGCATGATGGCGAGCTACAGCCAGCTTGGCGACGATCAGAAAGCGGCGCTCGAGCAGGAGCGCTATCTCCTGGTCATCAGCAACGAGGCGAGCGACAACCCCGGCAACGCCCTCGCCGCGGCGGGCATGTACTTCAATCGCAAGGAGTACAAGCGCGCCCTGGAGCTCTACGAGAACTTCCTGATCTCCCTGCCCGACGCCCCCGACCGGCCCGAGGCCCTCTACCAGTCGGGCGAGTGCATGTATGCGCTGCACTATTACGAAGACGCCGTGGGACGCTGGCAGCAGCTCCTGCTGGACCACCCCGACTACGGGCGGCGCGCCGACGTGCTCCTCAAGCTCGGCGACACGCTCTTCGGCCTGCAGCGCTACACGGAGGCCAAGGGGCGCTACGAGGAGCTCGTGCAGCGCTTCCCCGAGCACCCCTCGGCTGAGGAAGCCCTCTTCAACCAGGCTAACTGCCTCTACAACCTCCAGGACTACGAGAACGCCGTCGCAGGTTTCGAGAACTACTGCCTCGCCCACCCCCGCGGGCTGCGTCTGAACGACGCCCAGCAGGCGATCCAGGCTTGCTACTTCCGGGGCGGCAAGGACCTCCTCGAGTACGTCAACGACAATCCCGAGGCGGTCTTCGCCGCCGAGGTGCTCTGGGAGAAGGGAGGCGAGACCTTCCGGAACCAGCGCTACGAGGAGGCGGCGGCGCATTTCGAACGGATCACGCTCAACTATCCGGACAACGAGATCGCGCCGGAGGCTCTGTACTACCTGGCGGAGTCTCGCTATGCCATGGGTGAGCAGGAAGCCGCACTGGCTGCGTTCGAGAACTACACGGCCACCTACCCGGACCGCGAGCTCGTTCCCACCGCTCTCCTGAAGGCCGGCACCATCCTCTACGCGCAGGAGAGCTATGCGGAGGCCGCGGGTCACTTCCTGATCCTGAGCGACCAGTACGCTGGCAGCGAACTTGCTCCCCTGGGCCTGTACAACGCGGGGCTCTGCTACCGGAAGCTGGAGCAGTGGCAGGCATTCCTTCGCAGCGGTGAAGAGTTCCTGGATCGCTTCGCGGACCACGAGAGACGGGTCGAAATCCAGATGCAGATGGCCGAGGTCTTCCAGAGCGAGACCGGTGAGTACGAGCAGGCCCTGCGGATCCACGACCAGCTCCTAGATGTTCCGGAGGCCCCGGTGTCCCAGGTGCTCTTCCTGAAGGGCGAATGCCTGAGCAAGCTGGGCCGCGACGAGGAAGCCGCGGCCGCTTACCTCCAGGCGGCGGAATCCGGCGGCGGGCTTGGCGACTTCGGCACCGCGGCTCTCGCCCGTCTGGCGGCCTCCTACGAGGACAACGGCAAGCTTGACGAGGCCCGCGAACTCTACAGCCGAATTGCCGAGAGTAGCGACAACGAGGAATGGGCGGGTCTCGCCCGCGAACGCATGGAATCGCTTGACCTGGAACTCGAGCAGGCCAACGCGAAGTAACCCGGAAGGATCCAGAAGGAGAGGCAATGCTTTCCACGAACAGCCTTACATCCGTTCTCCTGAACAGTCCCACGATGATCGTGCTGCTTCTCTGCAGCGTCGTCGTGGTGACCTTTGCGCTGGAGCGATGGTGGTACTTCTTAAAAAGCAACACCTCCTCGGGCGAGTTCAGGACGGCAATGCGCAAGCATCTGAGCCGTAATCAGATCGGTGAGTTCTCCAACTACTGCAAAAACGGCAAGGGCACGCTCAATCACGTCATCGGTGTGGCGCTGGAGAACGTGAGCACGAAGCGCGAGGAGGTGGACCAGCTCCTCGACATCGAGATGGAGAAGCAGCAGGTAATAATGGAGAAGAACCTGGTCGTTCTGGGCACCCTCGCGAACATCGCCCCCCTCCTCGGCCTCTTCGGGACCGTGGTGGGCATCATTCGCGCTTTCAAGGATATCGCCGTCACCGGCAGCGGCGGCAGCTCGGTCATCGCCATGGGCGTCTCCGAGGCTCTCTTGACCACGGCGGCCGGAATCATCGTCGCCGTCATCGCCACGATCTTCTACAACGCGTTCATGCGCAAGATCCGCGTGCGCAACATCGAGGTGGAAGACGCGCGCAACTACTTCTGGAAGTACATCGGCAAGGTCAGCGAATAGGAGCCCGCATGCGGCGCAGCAAGAGCAGCAGCGGTGATGGGATCGCCGAAGCGAACGTCACTCCCCTGGCCGACGTCGTGACCACGTTGATCGTGGTTTTCCTCATGACCATGCCCGCCCTCCTCTGGTCGGGCATCCAGGTGAACGCGACGCGCGCCAGCACAACCAGGGAAGTGGTGCGCAAGGAGAACAGCGTCCAGGACAAGATGACGGTCCTGGTCACGGCGGGCAGCATCCAGGTGGACGGCCGGCAGCTGGGCCTGGACGAGCTGGCCGAGCTCACGCGCAGCCGCATGGCTAGCACGGACGACCGCACTGTCATCGTGGTGCCCGAGGACGCAGTCCTCCTTGGCAACGTGGTCACGGTAATGGACGTACTCAAGCAGAACGGGGCCGAGGGCCTCGCCCTCCTGAACCGAGTGAAGGCGGAATGAGGAAACGCGAGCACAAGCATCTGCAGCCGAAGACGGACGTCGTGCCCATCATCAACGTCGCCCTCGTCGTCGTTCTCACACTGATGGTCATCAGCCCCTTCCTGAACAACTCCGACCTCGAGGTGGATCTGCCTGAGGCGACCACCTCCGAGACGGAGGACCAGGACAAGGTCGAGATCATCTTCACGCGCGAGGGCGAGTTGGCCGTTCAGGAAGAGCCGGTCGACCTGGCAAGCCTCCAGCCGATCCTGGAGAGCTACTTTGACGGCCACCCGAGCCGTATCGCCGTGCTCAAGGCGGACGAGGGCATCGCCTACGGCGACGTCGAGCGAGTCATCGCCACCATCCAGCGCTCCGGCGCTCCGCGCATCGCACTGGCCACCGAGCAGAAAACCCAGGGAGGAGCACCATGACATCCCGGCGCAGCAATAGCTCCTACCGCCCTTCGCGGCGAAAACGGCGACGCATCTCAAAGGAGACGCGCACTTCCTTCGTGTTTTCCTCGGCCATCCACGCCGTTCTCATCGTCCTGATCGGGATCGCGGGCGGGAAGAAGCTGGGCGAGGACGTCAAGTTGACGGAGATCTCCTACATCGAGGAGCGCTACGGCATGGAGGTCGCGAAGAAGGTAACCGTCGCGCCCGAGAAACTGCCGGTGCTGAGGAAGGAAGAGCCCGTGAAGCGGGAGGGCTCGCTCTTCGCCAAGGCGAAGCCGGAGCAGAAGCCGCCCCCTGGCCCCATTATGAACGCGGACATGGCGAGTGTGCCCCTGCCGAAGCCCATCGCCAGGGAGACGAATCCCTTCGAGGCGAAGCGCCTCGAGTCCCGGCGCCGCAGCGCGAGCGCGAGCATCGCGCCGAAGGTCGAGCCGGATCAGGTGCTGCTCTCCGCCGGACTATCCCAGCCGCCGCGCGAGATGCGTATCGCCAGCGAGGAGGTCGCCCTGAATGGCAAGGTCCTCGTGGGGCGCAAGTCTCGTCTGCCCGAGACGGTCGAATTCCAGGTCGACGAGGGAGACGTCTCCCTCGCCGGCAGCGCGATGACACTCGCCCTGCCGAGCGGCGGTGTGGCCGAGGGCCATCCGGAGCTCGTTGGCGGCGAGCTGCTGGCAGGCAGGGAGGCTTATCGCGGCGACCTTCCAGCGGGGCACCTGGTCGCGAAGTCCGGGCGCGACCGGCTGCTGGCCCTGGCAGAGATCGACGTGGGCTCCTCCGCGCCGGGCGTCGCCGGGTCCGAGTTGGGCACGGCCGCCCTGCTCGAGCCGACGGCTGGGAAGGGCCTGGTCTCCCGGGGTGGCAGCGACGCCATCTCGCGAGGAGTGCTCCGGCCCGGACCGGCGCTGCGGCAGCAGGAGGAGCCGCTGGCCCGTACGATGAAACCGCCCTCCCCCAGCCGAGCCGAAGAGGCTCCGGCCGAGGCGCGCCGCGTCGAGGATGAGGATGGCGTCTCGATGACCCTGAGCGGTCCGATCCTCGATCGCGCGATCCTCGTTTCGCGGAGCCCCTCCTATCCGGAGAAGGCGACCCAGCGGGGCTGGCAGGGCACGGTGAGCATCTACTTCACGGTGAGACCGGACGGCACGATAAACAAGATCCTGACGGAGAAGGCGAGCACCCATCAGGTGCTGGACGAGGCGGCGGGGCGCTGCCTCCGGGACTGGCGCTTCAGTCCCGTGGAGGGCGCAGCCGACCAGTGGGGCGTCCTGACCATCGTCTTCAGGCTCCGCTAGCGGAGCCGAGACTCGGAGGAGAAATGAGAGCTAGAACTCCATGGACACTCGGACTGACGGTCTGCTGCCTGCTCGCAGCGCAGGGGCCGCCGCGCGCCGAGGAGGCGCTCGGGGGGCAGGCCGCCCACCAGATCGAGGTGATCGACGAGAGCCAGTTCCGCCTCGAGGTGGAGAAGACGGAGTTCCAGTTCCATCCCAGGCCCTCGGATCTCGACGACGGGGGCACGGAGGTGGAGGAGCTCCTGTTCCGCTACACGCCCCTGGCGAGTTTCAACCCCTACCTCTTCGACACGGAGAAGGTGGAGTGCCCCCTCGTGCCGGACTTCGCCTCGCGGCCGATCAGCAAGTCGCCGGTCGCCACCTTCCGGACCGGCTTCAGCGAGGGTGCGGACATCGAGGAGTGGGCTCTGGACATCACGGACTACCGCGGCGAGATCTTCCGCACGCTCGCGGGCTCGGGCCGTCCGCCTGCCGAGCTGCCCTGGGACGGCCGCGGCGCGCACAGCGAGGTGCTCAAGCCGGGCTTCCCCTACTCGTTCCTCTTCATCATCGAGGACTCTGGCACCAACCGCTACCAGTACGCCGGCAGCACCTTCTCGCTGCCTTCCATCGCGTATCAGGACGGTAGGAATCTGCGCGTCGAAGCGGCAGGCCATAGCCTGTTCGAGAAGCAGAGCGCCGAGCCCTCTCCGGACGCGGACCGACAGGTGGACCGCATCCTCCGCGAGATCCTCGACTCCCCCAGCCGGGCCCTCCGCGTCGAGGCGTGGGCTGAACAGCAGCAGGTGGCCGACGCTCGCGCCGCCTGGCTCGCCGCCACGCTCGAGAAGCGTTTGCTCTTGTCGGAGGGCCAGGTGGCCTGGGAGGGCAAGGACTTCCGGGGAGACCCGCCCGGCCGCGACGGCCTGCTGCGGGTCACCCTGCTGAAGGGTAAGGAACGCCCCGACGCGCGCCGGGGAAGGGGTTAGGCTAGGACAAGAAGCCCATCGCCGCCCGCGCCTCGCCGAGCACCTCGCGGGCGATGCCCCGGCAGTGCTCGGCGCCCGCTCTCAGGATCTCCCGCAGCTGTTCCGGATTCTCCGTCAACTCCCGATATCGCTCCCGCATGGGCTCGAGCTGGATGTCGAGCTGCTCCGCGAGCACCTTCTTGCAATCGACGCAGCCGATCGAAGCGTCTCGGCAGGCGGAGGCCAGCTCGTCGCGCTTCGCCTCGGGTGTGAAGGCGCGGTGGATAGTGAAGATGTTGCAGTCCTCGGGCTCGCCCGGATCGCTGAGGCGGACCCGGCGCACGTCCGTGACCGCAGGCCGCAGCATCGCCCACGCCTCCTCGGCGGTCGCCAGCATGGGCAGGGTGTTGCCCAGGCTCTTGCTCATCTTCGCCTGCCCGTCGAGGCCGAGGATGCGCTTGGCGTGAGAGAGAAGGGGCATGGGTTCGGGGAAGACGTCGCCGAAACGGCGGTTGAAGCGGCGTGCGATCTCGCGGGAGAGCTCCAGGTGCTGGACCTGATCCTCTCCGACCGGCACCAGCTCCGCCTTGTAGAGCATGATGTCGGCCGCCTGGAGCACGGGGTAGTCCAAGAGACCCGCGTTGACGTTCTTACGATCGCTTCCAGACTTGTCCTTGAACTGGGTCATGCGCTCCAGCTCGCCCAGTGGAGTGACGCAGTTGAGGAGCCAGGCCAGCTCGGTATGCTCGGGCACATCGGACTGGACGAAGAGTGTGGCGCGCTCCGGATCCACACCGGCGGCCAGCACCGCGGCCGCCATGTCGAGGGTCTTGTCTGCCAGCGTCTCGACCTCGTATCGCTGCGTGACGGCGTGGTAGTCGACTACGCAGTAGATGCACTCGTACTCATCCTGTAAACGCACCCAGTTCATCAGGGCGCCGGCGAAGTTGCCCAGATGCGGCTCACCGGATGGCTGGATACCGCTGAAGACTCGCTTCATTCTGATGTTCCCCTTCGAGCGGGCGACCGGACCGGTCTCCGACGTCTGCCCACGAGCCGACGCTCATCGCAATCTATTTAGCGACAAGCAATTGTACATGGCCTGCCCCATGCCGCGTTTTCTCGCGGGCGTCGTCTTGCGCAACGGGAGACCATGTGCTAGTATTGAGACGTCGTCGGCTGCTGCCCCCAAGCATGCAACTGACGATTTCGCAAAGACTTATACCGACGCCTTTCAGGCTGGGGTATAGGGATTGCTCTCTGGGAAACGGGATGACTTTCGGGTCATCTCGTTTCCTTTTCCCCCCCACACGGCGGAGCCGCGGACGATGGGCATTCACGAAGCGTGACAATGCTGCGGCATCGAACACGGTATCAATCGATTGCGCGCCTCGCTTCGAGGAGATCCTCCTAGCTGAGAACCTGCTGAAACTCTTCGGTGAGCAGCGGGAGCACCTCGAAGAGGTCCGCCACGATGCCGTAGTCCGCCACCTTGAAGATGGGCGCCTCCGGATCCTTGTTGACGGCCACGATGAAGCGGCTCGAGCCCATGCCCGCCAGGTGCTGGATCGCTCCGGAGATGCCGCAGGCGATGTAGAGCACAGGACTGACAGTTTTGCCCGTCTGCCCCACCTGTTCGCTGTGCGGACGCCAGCCCGCGTCGACGGCGGCGCGGCTCGCGCCCACCGCAGCGCCGAGAACGCCTGCCAGATCCTCCAGGACCTTGAAGTTCTCCGGGCTCTTCAGACCCCGCCCTCCCGAGACGATGATCGTGGCCTCCTGCAGCGGCACCTTGTCCGCCGCCGCGGCCACGGCCTCCTTGACCACGGTCCTCAGTGTGGAGGCGTCGAGCTTCTCTCCGAGGGGCACGATTTCCGCGCGGCGGCTCGTGTCGGGCTCCAGGGCGGCGAAGTTGTTGGGGCGGAGAGTGGCGACGCCATGGCTCCCGGCCATGGCCACCTTCTCCAGCGCCTTGCCCGCATAGATCGGGCGCGTGAACACGAAGTCCTCGCCGTCCTTCTCGATCTTCACGCAGTCCACGGCCAGGCCGACGCGCACGTGCGTGGCATAGCGGGCGGACAGCTCGCGGCAGTGGGTACTCACCGGCAGCAGCAGGTAGGATACGTCCGAGCCCGCCAGGGCACGGACGACGAGATTCGTGTTCGCCTCGAGATTGAAATCGGCGTAGGCCGGATCGTCCGCAACGACGACCTTGTCCGCCCCATAGTGCCCGGCCGTCTCGGCCAGGCTGGCGAGATCGCTGCCGATCAGGAGGCCAGTGACCGATGCGCCATCGGTGTCGGCCATGCGCCTGGCCTCCCCCAGCGCCTCCAGGGAGCCCTTGCTCATCTTCGCGCCGCTCGCCTCCAGATAGACCCAAATCGATGCCATTTCCATCCTCCCCGACGGTCCTAGATTGCCTTCGCCTCGTTCTTGAGTAGTGTCACGAGTTCCTTCACCTGATCGGGGATCTCCCCCTCGAGGATGCGCCCCTCGGCCCGAGCCGGTGGCTCGGCGAGCCCCTTGCGGATCACCATGGGCGCGGGGCTCGCATCCAGGTCCGCGAGGGCCAGGACCTCCTTGGGCTTCCGCGCCGCCTGCATGATGCCGGGCAGGCTCGGATAGCGGGGCTCGTTGAGGCCCTTCTGGCAGCTCAGGAGTGCGGGCAGCTGCACAGTGATCGTCTCGGCGATGCCTTCCGCCTCGCGGCCGACCGTCGCGTTGACATCATCCACCTCCAGCGAGGTGATGAAGGTCACGGCCGGGAAGCCCAGGTGTTCGGCCACAGCCGGCCCCACCTCGTGGGCATCGTCGTCCACCGCCTGTTTTCCGCAGAGCACCAAGTCGACCTCCTCGCGCGCGATCATCTTCGCGAGGACCTCCGCGACGCCAGCGACGTCCAGCTCGCCAGCCTCCTCGTCCCGCAGCACGACCGCGCGGTCGCAGCCCATGGCCAGGGCCGTCTTGACCGCCTCGTCGGCGGAGTCGGGCCCGACGTTGAAGACCAGCACCTCGCCTTCGCCCGCCTTCTCCTTGAGCTGGATGGCCTCCTCCACCGCGAACTCGTCGTAGGGATTGAGGACCATCTGCACGCCTTCCAGCTTCACGTTCGACGCGTCGGGCTGGAGCTCGATCTTGGCAGCGGTGTCCGCCACCTGTTTAACCAGAACCGCGATTTTCATGACTCTCCTTCTCTCGCTGAAACGAGCTATATGTCGGCGAGCTGTCGCGCGATGACGATGCGCTGCACTTCGCTCGTTCCCTCGTATAGCTCCGTCACGCGGGCGTCGCGAAAGAGACGCTCGACCTTGTACTCCTTCGTGTAACCGTAGCCGCCATGGATCTGGACGGCCTTCTCCGCCGCCTCGACGGCGACTCGGCTCGCGTAGAGCTTGGCCATCGCCGCCGCCGTGATGATACCGTCGCCGTTGTCGTAAGCCGCCGCCGCGCGGTAGGTCAGCAGGCGCGCCGCCTCGAGCTCGGTGGCCATCTTCGTCAGGTGCCACTGGATGGACTGGAAACGGCCGATGGGCGTATCGAACTGTTCGCGTTCGCCGCTGAAACGCAGCGACTCGGCCAGCGCGGCACCGGCGATGCCGAGGGCCTGCGCGGCGATACCGATGCGGCCCGAGTTGAGGATCTCCAGGGCGATGCCGAAGCCCCGGTTCTCCTCGCCCAGTAGGTTCTCCGCGGGAACGAAGACGTCCTCCAGGGTGACCATCACCGTGGAGGAGGCGTTCAGTCCCAGCTTCTTCTCGTCGGGCCCGCGGGTCACGCCCTTGGTGTCCAGGTCGAGGATGAACGCGCTGATCCCCCGCGAGTCGGCCGAGGGATCCGTGAGCGCGTAGACGATTCCGACCTGGGCATGTCCGCCGCTCGTGATGAAGGTCTTGGAGCCATTCAGGCGCCAACCGCCTTTCACCGGATCCGCCTTGCAGCGGAGTGCGCCGGCGTCGCTGCCTGCGCCTGGCTCCGTGAGCAGGTATGCACCCAGGTTCTTGCCTTGGGCGGCGTTAGGCAGCCACTTCTTCTTCTGCTCCTCGCTGCCGAAGCGTAGGACGCCCCCCACATAAAGCGAGTTGTGCACGGAGAGGATCACGCAGGTCGAGGCGCAGGCCTTGCCGATCTCCTCGAGGATGAGAACATAGGAGAGCATGTCCAGGCCCGCGCCGCCGTACTCCGCGGGCACCATGACCCCCATGAGCCCCAGCCCGGCGGCCTTGGAGAGCGCCTCGCTCGGGAAGCTCGCCGTGCGATCCCACTCGGCAGCCTGCTCTTCGAGCTCGCCGGCAGCGAAGTCGCGCGCCATGTCGCGAATCATCCGCTGTTGTTCGTTCAGGCGAAAGTCCATGTCACCTTCCAGAAACAGGTTTGCGCGTGAGCAGGAACCAGATACTAGGATACGGTCGACCTTTTCTCAAGGGCAAAGCGGACCTAGAGTGCCGCCTGCAAGCGGCTTAGCAGATCGAGGGTGATGCGTCGAGTCGCGCCCCAGATCACCTCGCCGTCGTGGAGGAAGGCGGGCACGAAGAGGCGGTGCCGATCCACGTCGACCTCCACCTCATGCTGGGATGCCGGGTCGAGGAGACGGGCGAGCGGTACTCGGAACACCCGCTGCACCTCCCGCGGGCTTGCCGGCGCATAGTTCCGGTCGGGCCAGAGGCTGAGGAAGGGATGGATGCAGTACTTCTCCAGGGTGCTCACGGGCGACAGGGCGCCCAGGCAGCGAACGGTCTCGGGGGCGACCCCCACTTCCTCCTCCGATTCCCTCAGGGCGGTGGCGAAGAGGTCGGCGTCGCCCGCCTCGTGCACGCCGCCCGGGAAGGAGACCTGTCCGCTGTGGTCCGGGAGCTCGTCGCTGCGTCGGATGTAGAGCAGCTCGGCCCCATGCTCACCCTCCAGGAGCGGCACCAGGACGCCGGCGGGGAGGAGCCCCTTGCGTTCATCGCCCGGGAAGCGGCGATGCGCGTCCAGGCGCGGCCCGAGCAGCGCAGCTACGCGTTCCGCGCTCAGGCGGTCAGGCACCATCGTCGGTCTCCTCGATCAGGCCGACGTACAGGGACGGCCTGCGGTCGCCCAGGAGATGGTTGCGGGCCGTGATCCGCTTGTCGCGAGACCGCGCCGGCTCGATCGAGATGACCCCCACCGCCTCCTCGTCCGCGGGCAGAGCGAGCGTCCGCTTGCCGTCGGGGTCGGTCGCCTGGCTGCAGCCCGTGAAGCCGAGGCGCTCTCCGTCGGGATAGCGCTCCTCGCCCACGCGGTTCACGGTGACCGTGAAGACGCCGTTCTCGATTGCGCGCACACGCATCGCTTCCTGGCAGTGCGACAGGACCAGGTTCGACGGATGGACAATCAGATCCGCCCCCGCGAGGGCGAGTAGGCGCGTCGTCTCGGGAAAGAGCCAGTCGAAGCAGATCATCAAGCCCAGGCGGACGCCGCGCCACTCGAACACCGCCGGCGGGTCGGGTCCGGGATCGAAGATCTCCGGCTCGCGGTCGAAGAGGTGGAGCTTTCGATAGAAGACGGCGGGCAGGCCCGGGCGCAGGAGCGCGGCCGCGTTGAAGAGCCCGTCGCCCTCAGCCAGGGGCAGTCCGACGGCCATAGCCGCGTTCCGCTCCTCGCAGAGCTCCTGGAGGCGACGCAGCCCCTCGCTGCCCTCTGGCCTCTCCGCCAGGGCGAGAGCCTGCTTCCGGTCGGCGAGGGCGTAGCCGCTGGTCGCCAGCTCCGGCAGGACGTAGAGCTCCGCGTTGGCGGATCGGGCCGCGGCCGCGATGGCCGCCAGGTTTGCCGAGCGTTCGCCGAGCCGTGGCCGGGTCTGGACGAGCGCGATGCGCAGGGCGCCGCCCATCAGGCCCGCCTCGCCCAGCGCCAGGCCTCGATGACACTTGCCTTCTTGCCGGTCATGAGAATCCCCACGCGGAAGATGCGACCCGTGATCGCGAACACCACAGCGATCGAGACGACCAGAATCGCGACGGAGGTGAGGATCTGCCAGAGAGGAGGGATGCTGATGTTGATTCGCATGAACATGACCAGGGGCGAGAAGAAGGGCACCAGGCTGAGCGCCACGGGAATCGGCGCGTTGGGATTCTGGAAGATGTAGATCATGATCACCGCGGGCAGCACCATCATCATCGTCAGCGGCTGGCTGAGTTGCTGGGCCTCCTGGTCGGTCGTACTCATCGCGCCGACGGCGCCGAAGAGGCCGGCGTAGAAGAGGAAGCCGAGGACGTAGAAGAGCACGAAGTGGAAGAGGACCATCGGCTGCAGGGACGGCAGCTGCTGCAGCTCCATGCCGGCAAGGCCCCCCGCCAGGCCCGCGCCGAGCGCCAGGAGCATCCAGGCCAGGTACTGCGTCAGCCCGACTGCGCCTATGCCAAGGATCTTGCCGACGAAGAAGCGCGTCGAGTCGATGCTCGAGAGCACGACCTCGGTCACGTGCTGGTTCTTGTCCTCCAGGATGCTGCGCTGGATCATGGTCCCGTAGAGGGTGATGGTCATGAACAGGATCATCACCATGGCCATCGTGCCGAAGTAGAGCGACAGGAAGCCGGCCTCGCTCGTCTCGCCGCCCTGGTGCTGGAGGGTACGGAGCCTCGCGCGGGAGGAGATCTGCCGGAGCAGGTCCGGGTCGAGATCCAGGGCGCGGAGCTGGTCCTGCCTGAGGACCTCGGTGAGCTTCGTCTCGAGCATGTCGAGCAGGGCGATGTTGCTGACGACGCGGCCGTGGAACTCGGCCTCCAGCCCATCGGCCAGACCGTCAGGAATGAGGACGTACCAGTCGAGGATCTCGTCTTCGAGGAGAAGGTCAGCCTGGCCGGGGTCGGTGAGCAGGTTCGGGTCGGCGCTGCTCCCGCCGGTCTGGAGATCCAGGAAGAGGAAACGTTCCTCGCCGCTCTCGAGCGTAGACTGGATGGCCTCCTCGAAGGCCGCCTTGTAGCGCCCGGACTCGTCGATCACCAGCGCCGTGCTGCTGCTCTCATCCTCGACGCGGACGAGCAGGAGAGGGAGCCCGATCGCCAGCGACATGAACAGGGGCATCAGAACGAGCCCGACGATGAAGGAGCGCCGGCGCACGCGCTCCAGGAATTCCCTGAGGAAGACCGCCTTCACCTTGCTCACGACGCGCCTCCCCTCTCGGTGGCGGGCTTCTTGCCCTCGGAGACCGTCCGGATGAAGATGTTGTGCAGGCTCGGCACGATGATCTCGAAGTGCGAGATGTCGAGCCGGGCGCTCCAGTCGCGCAGGACCCGGGAGGCGTCCTCCTCGTCGCGCAGGCTGAGCTCCGCGGTTCCCTCCCCCGTCTCCCGGAAGCGCAGCACGCGCTCGTCGGCAGCGAGCACGTCCCTCTCGCCGCTGTAGCGCACGCGCAGGTGTCCGCTGCCGAAGGAAGCCCGGATCTCGCGGAGCGTCCCCGAGAGGACGAGCTTGCCGCGGTCGATCAGCGCGATCTCGTCGCAGAGGCGCTC
The DNA here is from genome assembly GCA_964627205.1 of uncultured bacterium. Lineage (GTDB taxonomy): Bacteria > Krumholzibacteriota > Krumholzibacteriia > JACNKJ01 > JACNKJ01 > CAZVHI01. The sequence continues at coordinate 5,008 of CAZVHI010000042.1, read as the reverse complement.
GGCCTGATCCATCATGTGGGTGGAGAAGATGACCGTGCGGCCCTCGGCGACGAGCTCCAGCATGATGTCCGTGAGGACCTCGGTGTTGATGGGATCCAGGCCGCTGAAGGGCTCGTCCAGGAGCACCAGCTCCGGTTCGTGAAGCAGGGTGCCCGCGAACTGGATCTTCTGTTGCATGCCCTTCGAGAGATCCTGGACGCGGCTCTGGGCACGGTCCCCCAGTTCGAGCCGCTCCAGCCAGGCGAGCGCGCGGCGTCGGGCTTCGGAGCGGGAGAGGCCCTTGAGCGAACCGAAGAAGACGAGGTGGTCGATCGTCCTCATCTTCCGGTAGAGGCCCCTCTCCTCGGGCAGGTAGCCGAGGCGGTCCCGGAAGGCCTCGCTGAGCGGCTGCCCCTCCGTGCGGATCCGGCCCGCGTCGGGCACGAGGATGTTCATGATCATGCGGATCGTCGTGGACTTGCCGGCGCCGTTGGGGCCGAGGAAGCCCGTCAGCCGGCCCGGCTCGAAGCGGTAGTCGATACCGTCCACGGCGGCGACGCCGTTGAAGTGCTTGTGAACGCCGCTCAGCTCAATCAAGTCCCGCCTCCTGGCCGCCTGGTTCTACTGGGGCGACGTAGCGATAGGAGCCCAGCTCGCGCACCGGGCCGGAGAGGAAGAGCTCCTCGCCTTCGTCCATACGGACCCGCAGTTCGCCGCCCGGGTAGCGGAGCCGTCGACTCTGGCAGGGCCGCAGGGCGTCCGGGCCCGCGACGGCAACCGCGGCGGCCCCCGTGCCGCAGGAGAGGGTCTCCCCCGCGCCGCGCTCCCAGGCGCGGACGGAGATCGGCTCGGCTCCGGCCACCGCGAGCTCGACGTTCGCCCGGTCGGGAAAGGCGGGATGCCGCTCGATGGCCGGCCCCAGTTCGGAGAGCCTCGCCTGGGTGGCGGCGTCTCCCAGGAGGACGAAGTGGGGATTGCCGAGCCAGACCCCGTAGCCCCGCAGCTCCTCCCCCGCCAGGGAGAGGACCAGGCCTTCGCGCCGCGATCCGGGGTGCTCGGGCAGATCCCGCGCCCGTCCCAGGCCGACCTCCACGCTTCCCTCGCCGCTTCCCTCGGTGAAACTCAGGCGCTTCGGCCCGTCGAGGGTCGCGATCCTGCTCCCGGAGCTAAATAGGCCCCGCTCGGCGAGCAGGCGGGCCAGGCAGCGGAGGCCGTTGGCGCATAGGCCCTCGCTCCCGTCGGGATTGTGCATCCGCTGGCTGGGCGGGTCCCATGCGCCGAAGATGAGGCCGTCGGCGGGCGCTCCCGGGTCGCCGGCGACGCCGCGCACGCCCTCGCCGGCGCAGATCGCGCGGGCCAGCTCGGCCCGCGCCGGCGCGGGCGGCATCGTCCCCAGGGCGAGATAGAAGACGTTCCCCGCCGCGCTCATCCTGGTCAGATCCATGGTCCTCCGTGGGGCGGAAGATAGCCGAGGTGCCAGACACGGTCAACGCGGCTTTCCTGGAACTCGGATCGAACCCTTTCGTAGAGTGGGCGTTATCCATCCCCCCTGCACGGAGGTATTCCATGAAGACGAGTGCCATGGCATTGCTTGCGATCCTGTGTCTGTTCGGCTCCCCGCTCTCGGCCCAGAGCTGCGAACAGAGCGGCGATGCCGATTGGACCATCCACCATGGCGACGGCAAGCACGTCGTCGTCGGCTGCAAGGACGGAACCTGGATCGAGGCCGACCAGCTCAAGTGCCTCGGCGAGAAGGAGAAGGGCGCCTATCTGGGTGTGACCCTCGGCATGGTGGACGAGGAGAGCGCCAAGGAGGCCGGCCTGAAGAAGAAGACGGGCGCGATGGTCCTCTCGGTCTTCGACGATACCCCCGCGGACGAGGCCGGCATCGAGGCCGGGGACATCATCGTGAAGTTCGACGGGAAGGACATCGGCGGCGTGGAGGAATTGGTCGAGATGGTCCGCGCCCACGAGACCGGCGACAAGGTGAAGGTCCGGGCCCGCCGGGACGGCAAGAAGAAGGACTTCAAGGTCACCCTCGGCGAGAGGGAACAGCAGTTCTCCGTGAGCCTGCGCGGCGACGACGGCAGCTTCCACTTCCAGCCCTTTATCGAGAAGCTTCACATGCCCGAAATCCTGCACATGGGCGCTTCGCGCGGGCGGCTCGGCGTTGAGGTGCGCGACCTGGACGACGATCTCGCGGAGTACTTCCCCGGCAGCGAGAAGGGTGGCGCCCTGGTTCTCTCCGTCGTGGAGGACACGCCCGCCGAGAAGGCCGGCCTGAAGCCCGGCGACGTGATCCTGGGCCTCGGCGAGCACGAGGTCGACGACGTGGGCAGCCTGAAGGAGGCTGTGGGCGAGGAGAGCGGCGCGGAGGGTATCGAGCTTCGTTACTTGCGCAAGGGCAAGCGCAAGACGGTGGCTGTGGACCTCGAGAAGAGCAAGCACGAGATCGCCATCGAGCGCTTCCGCCACAAGCTGGACGACACGGGTGACCGTTTCATGAAGCGCATCGTCATCGAGGAGCACGAGCTTCAGGAGAAGCTGGAGCAGCTAGAGAAGAAGCTCGAAGAGCTCGAGGAGAAGTTGGAGGACGCAGGCAAGTAGACCGCCGGACTTCCCCCGTTTTCAGCGGCAATCCCAGACCCCCGCGAGCCCCCGCTCGCGGGGGTTCTTGTGTGTACCCTGGTCGGGGCCGCCGCAAGATGACGCTGCTAGAACAGCTTTGCGGAGAGGACCTGCACCCTTCCGCCGTTGCGACTGCGAAGCCGGAGCCAAGGCGGAAGGGTGCAGGTCCTCTCTTGCGAGTCTATTTGAGCAGCGTCATCTTGCGGCACTCCACCTGCGCCCCCATGCGCAGTCGCGCAAAGTAGACGCCGCTGGACAGCGAACGGCCGCGATCGTCTCGGCCGTCCCAGCTGCGCAGGTAGCTTCCGCTCGGCAGGGACTCGTCCACCAGCAGCGCGACCTGCCGGCCCCGCACGTCATGGACGCTCAGTGTCACGGCCTCGGCGGCGCCCTCCCCCACCGTGAAGCGGATATGGGTCGTGGGATTGAAGGGATTGGGGTAGTTGGCATCGAGTTGGATCGCGTCCGGCACGAGCACGTCGCCCTCGTCCACCGCGACCACCCAGTCGAAGGTGTGAAAGTTCCCCGTTCGCTTCTGGTCGTGCATGAAGGTGTACCAGGGCGTGGTCTGCGGATCGTGCGGCACCGGGAAGGTCCAGATGTAGACGTTCTGGTCCCAGCCCGTGAGGATCATGTCCAGCAGGCCGTCGCGGTTCACGTCGAGCAGGCTCGGAGTGGCGCGGATGTAGTCCCCCGTGATGATGGGAAAGCCGTCTACGCTCGTGCCGTCGTGGTGCCAGGCCTCGAGGTAGGCGTCCTCGTTGCCGAGGACCACCTCGAGATCACCGTCCCCGTCCAGGTCGCCGACGACCGGCGAGGACTGGGTGGAGGTGGGCGACGTGCGGGGCCAGCCAGGGAGCGCGACGCCCGCTGAGTCGAACCACGCCACCTCCATCAACTCGCGATCGTGGACCCCGCAGGCGAAGATCTCCGGCAAGCCGTCGCCGGTGAGATCCGCGAGGGCGACGCTGGGCGCCCAGGCCCAATTCTCGCTCACCCAGTGGATCGGCCAGCCGGGATGGCGGCTGCCGTCGTGGTCCAGCATGTAGAGGGAGTCGTTCTCGGCCGGGAAGACGATCTCTATCAGTCCGTCGCCATCCACGTCGCCCACGGCGGGGCTGGCGAAGATGGCGCGGTCGCCGGACTCTTCGGCGTCCGCCAGGAAGGGGAATCCTGGCAAGTCGTTGCCCTCGCCATCCAGGCCGACGAGGTAGCCGTCCGCCGTGCCGACGAAGATCTCCATGATCGCATCTTCATCGATGTCCGCGAAGGCCGCGGTGGAGCGCGGCCAGCTGCCCATGCCCGTGTGGAAGATGCCATCCGTCCCGGGATTGCCGTCGCCGTCGATCACCTCGCTGCCGTCGTGCTGCCAGGCCATCAGGGCGGCCGCGCCGCCGGTCTCCGTGACGAAGATCTCCAGGTCGCGGTCGCCGTCCACGTCGCCGAGAGATGGCGAGGCCCAGATCCCGTCGGCGTGGGCCACGCTCTGCGGCCAACCTGGGGCGAGGGCTGCTTCGGCGCCTCCTCCCGTGTTCGTGAACTCGAAGACGTAGACCTCCAGCGCCGCCCAGCTCGCGGCCACAAGCTCCATGCCGGGGCTGGCGGTGAGGTCTGCGGCCGTGAGCGCGCCTGCGAAGCCCTCGCCGAGGGTCGAGATCGGGCCGTGGGTCAGGGGGTCGCCGTCGCCGTCGCTCAGCTCCGTTCCGTCCGCGTTGAACCCGTAGAGGAGGTCCGCGCCCACGACGACCTCGTAGTCGTCGTCGCCATCCAGGTCGGCCACCAGCTGCGTGCTGCTGGTCATCGCCCTCAGCTCGACGGGCCAGCCGGGCAGGAGGGGCGGGTTGGTCTTGACCATGCTCGAGTCGGACTGCGCGCCGGGGAGGCCGGAGGCCGAGAGCGGCTGCACGCGGTACCAGTAATCGGTGTACGGCGTGAGCCCGCCGTCCTCGTAGCTGCTGCTCTCCACCCAGTGCTCGCTGATCTCCGCGTAGGGACCGCCGGGAGAGTCCGCGCGCAGGACGATGTAGGCCGCGGCGTCTTCCTCCACCGGCGGCGTCCAGAGAAGCAGCAGACGGCTCGCGTCGGAGCTGTAGGAGAAGCCCGGCGGATCGAGAACCCCCACCGGCCTCTCCATGAGCAGGGAGAGCGTGTCGGTGCGGCCCAGCAGGTCCGTGAGCAGCAGGTCGACAAGCGGCGGGTGCGAGGTGGCCCGCCGCACCGTGAACTCTGCCGGACCGAGACCCGTGCTCAGCGCCGGCAGGTCGCCCAGGCTGTCGTTGGCCTGGAGGATGATCAGCCCGCTCCCCACCGGTGCCTGGACCTCAGCCTGGCAGCTCTGGCTGACCGCGCGGCCGTAGTTGGCGAGCAGGATCGACAGGTCCGCCGTCTCCCCCACCTCGAG
>CAZVHI010000041.1:27610-30594 GCA_964627205.1 uncultured bacterium | reverse complement strand
TCGATGTCTACCGGAGCTACGTCAGAGCTTTTCCACAGAGATCGGGGCGCCGCCTGGAAACGAAGAGCCGGATCGGCGATGCGATCCGGCTCTCTGGGTATTACTGCGTGTTCGTAGGCGGGCGGATCAGGTGCTGTCCGAGTAGCTGAGCTCGTCCTTCTCGGACTTGCCCTCGCTCTTGGCAGGCTGCTGCTCCGTGCCGCGGCCGCCGCCGCCCTTGGCGCCGCCGCCGGAGCCACCGCGTCTCCGCCGCGGCCTGCGCCGCCGGCGTCCACGCCCGCCGCCCTCCTTGCCGCCTCGCTCCTGCTGGGAGCTCTCGGCCCGGGGGGCTTCTTCCTGGCGTCGACCTTCGGACTGGCGGCGGCTGCCGCCGCCACCCTCCGCGGGCGCCTCGCTCCGGGCCCGGGCAGGTCGCCCGCGTCCGCCGCCGCGCCCGCGCCCGCGTCCACGGTCGCGGTCACCACGTCGCCTGCGATCGCCGCGCTCCTCGTCCTGGGCGCGGCTGCGATAGTACTCCTTGCGCTTCTCCCGCTTGGCGGCCGCGATGCGGGCCATCTCGTCGTCGCTGGCGCCCTCGTAGCCGCGCGGCCGGTTGAGGGACCACTTCAGCGCGGGCGGCGTGATCAGCGTGGTCACGATGACCATGATCACCACCGCGCCGTATGTGGCCTCGCTGATGATCGGCTGCCCCATGAAGGTGAGGCCCATGCCGATGCTGGCGAAGATCAGCCCGACCTCGCCTCGCGGCACCATGCCGATGCCCACCGAGAGCTTGTCGAGCCCCTTCTCGATGACGCCGAGGGAGCAGATCTGCTTGCCGATGATCGCGGCGATGGTCAGCCCTGCGGCCAGGCCGAGGATGCGCTGGTCGGCGAAGTAGGCCAGGTTCACCTTGTAGCCCATGTAGACGAAGAAGATGGGCACCAGGAAACCGGCCAGCGGCTGGAGCAGCTCCTCGAGGGAGTGCTCCTCCCGGTCGGCCAACACCTTGTAGTGGACCTCGTCGAGGATCAGTCCGGCCGCGAAGGCGCCGACGATCGTCGCCAGGCCGATCTTGTTGGCGAGGTAGCTGAGCGCGAAGAGGATTATCAGGCTGGTGGTGAGCAGCAGGTGCTGACCGCGCAGCTTGCTGGCCACGGCGAAGATCCGCGGCGCGGCCCACTGGCCCACGACCACGGCGCCCACCAGGAAGAGCAGCGCCTTGCCTACGATCCAGGCCATGGCGAGAGTCGACAGGCCGTTTCCGGGCCCCGACTGGCCGGCGGCCACGATGAAGCCCGAGACCACGGCCAGCACGACCAGGCCCATGACGTCGTCGATCACGGCGGCGCCCAGCACGATCTTGCTCTCGCGCAGGTTGATCTTGTTGAGGTCCTTCAGGACCCGGGCGGTGATGCCCACGCTCGTGGCGCAGAGCGTGGCGCCCAGGAAGACGTGGACGTATACGCCGGCGTCGGGGATCAGCCAGGCGCCGACTCCCCAGCCGAGGAAGAAGGGCGCCACGACGCCGAGGGTCGCCACGAGCAGTGACGAGGCGCCGAGGCTCATCATTTCCTTGATGTTGCTTTCCAGTCCCACCTCGAAGAGCAGCAGCACGACGCCGATCTCTCCGAGGATCTCGATCATGCGCTCCGCGGGCAGGATCCCGAAGACGTTGGTGTTGAAGAGTTGCTCGACCCCGGTGAAGCCCACCAGGACGAGGTTGCCGAGTAGGACGCCGAAGACCAGCTCGCCCAGCACGCCGGGCTGGCCGATCTTCTCCATGACGGCGCCGCCGATCTTGGCGGCGAGGATGACGATGAGTAGCAAGGCGAGAACGGGGACCACGGGATTCTCGTGTCCACCACTGTGGTTCCCGCCATGGGCGTCCTCTCCGGGGACGCCATGTCCGGCTTCGGCGTGGCCGGCGGCCTCGTGGCCGTCCTGGCTCATCTCGCCGGCGGAGTGGGTCGGCATCGCGTCGGATCCCGGCTCGGCGGCCACACAGGGGGCCGCAGCAAGCGTCGACAGTGGCCGGACATCGTCCAGCGCACCGGATCCGACCAGCGTGAGCGCTGCTGTCGCCAGCAGTGCCGCGCCGACCAGGCGGAAATTCCGCATGCTGTCTCCTTAGGTCTAGGGTTCAGCTGAAGGGCCCGTCGAATCTAAACTGTTATGGATTCGATCCTTATACAATCGGACCTCGGTCCGACAGATTAAAGGGGGTTTCCCGAACTCGTCAAGGAATGTCCACCCGATCCCGGGTGAAACCCGCCCTTCCCGAGCGCCGTACAGGTTTCGTGCCGGAACGCGCTCCACTCCCGATCCGAAGAGAGGAAGTCATGAAATCACGCGTCCTTACACCCCTGGTCGTCGGCCTGCTCCTGCTCTGCCAGACGGCCCTCGCGGCCGAATCGCATGAGCGGAAAGTGACGCGGACCTACGATCCCGGCAGCATCGAGCGCCTCCGGGTCGAGAACCTCGCCGGCCACGTCGTCTTCGAGGGCGGCGAAGGCGGGGGCCTCGAGATCGAGGCCACGGTCCATGCGAGGGATTGGCGCAAGATGACGGCCCGAGAGATCTCCGATCTCCTGGAGGTCGCCATCGAGGAGGACGGCGGCAGGCTCACTCTGATCTGCCGCTATCCCGTCGGCGAATACCGGAATTACCACTATTCGCCCGGGGACGGCAGCTTCTTCGGCGGCAGTTCCACGGTCCGCTACGACGGCAAGAAGGTCAAGGTGAGCTCGGGCCGCAAGCGCAAGGGCCTGCCGCTCTGGGTCGACATCCGGGTCCGGGTGCCCGCGGGTGTGGCCTGCGACCTGCGTAACGTGGTGGGGCGAGTGAACTTGGACGGCGTCGCCTCTGACTGCCAGGTGCACATGGCCAGCGCGGACTTCGAGGCCAGGGACCAGCGCGGAGATCTCTTCGTGGACTCCGGCAGCGGCGATGTGGGCGTCGAGGGCATGGCGGGCGAGCTGCGCGTGGACACGGGCAGCGGCGAC
>CAZVHI010000041.1:7085-27510 GCA_964627205.1 uncultured bacterium | reverse complement strand
GGACACGGGCAGCGGCGACGTGCTGCTGAAGGGCGTGGACTATCCCCGGCTCCATGTGGACACGGGTAGCGGCGACGTGGACGTGATCTCGCCGGGGGGCGAGGTCACGTACTGGGAGCTGGATACGGGCAGCGGGGACGTCACCCTCGTGCTGCCTTCGGGCAAGGCATCCTTCCGACTCGATGTGGATACGGGCAGCGGCGACGTGAGCTGCGACCTCCCCACGAAGGACGTCAAGCTGCGCCACGGCGAGATCCGCTCCCTGACCGTCGGCGGCGGGTCCGGCCGCATCATCGTGGACACGGGCAGCGGGGACGTCTCCATCGAGAAGGGCTGAGAACCAGCGGCGATCGCGCATCGCACAGCGGGGCGGGCCTTGGGGTCCGCCCCGTTTTCTGTTATAGCTAATCGGTGTCAGCCCCCGCCGGCGCGGCATTCCGCCGGCGCCGCACCCCGCCCGATAGAGCTCGGCGAAAAGGAGAGCGCATGAGCGAGAGCACCCGCCCCCGCGGCAACCCTCTCTTCGTGCTGGCCATCTTCCTGGGGATGCTCCTGGGCGGCCTCTTCGGCGCCCTCGTAGGCAGGGAGCTGAGCCTGGTCAACCTGATCGGCGACCTCTTCCTCGCCGCGCTCAAGATGCTGATCATCCCGCTGGTGATGTCGAGCATGATCGTGGGGGTCGCCTCCCTGGGCGACGTGCGGAAGCTCGGGCGCCTGGGCCTCCTGACGATCATGTACTACCTGAGCACGACCGTTCTGGCCGTGATCTTGGGGCTGATCCTCGTCAACCTCTTCCATCCCGGCGCTGGTGTGAGCGCCGCCACGGAGTTCACCCGCGACGTGGCGGACTACTCCTTCCTGGACGTGCTCCGCGGCATCGTGCCGCCGAACATCGTGGGGGCCATGGCCTCCGGGCAGATCCTGCCCCTGATCTTCTTCTCCCTCTTCTTCGGGGTCATGCTCACCATGGCCGGGGAGAAGGCCCGGCCCGTGCTGGCATTCTGCGAGGGGCTCTTCGAGATCAGCATGAAGATGGTGCACGTCGTGGTGGCCACCGCGCCGATCGGGGTCTTCGCCCTCGTGGCGACGCGCATCGGACGCGCCGGCGGCTGGGGCCCCTTCGCCCATGAGCTGCAGGCCCTCGGCCTCTACGCGATCACGGTCATCGCAGGCCTGCTCGTCCACGGGGTCTTCACCCTGCCGGCGATCCTTTTCCTCCTCGGTCGGCGCTCGCCCTGGCGTTTCCTGAAGGACATGGCCGAGCCCCTGGTCCTGGCTTTCTCGACGGCCAGCTCCAGCGCCACTTTGCCGGTGACCATGGACGCGCTGGCCAAGCGCGCGCGGGTCGATTCCCGTGTGGGCAACTTCGTGCTCCCCCTGGGCGCCACGGTGAACATGGACGGCACCGCCCTTTACGAGGCGGTGGCGGCCGTCTTCATCGCCCAGAGCTACGGCGTGGACCTGACCCTCCCCGTGCAGCTCGTGATCGTGCTGACCGCCACCCTCGCGGCCATCGGCGCCGCTGGCATTCCGGAGGCCGGCCTGGTGACCATGGTCATGGTCCTGCACACGGCCGGTCTGCCCATCGAGGGAATCGGCATGATCCTCGCCATTGACTGGTTCCTGGACCGCTGCCGGACCACCGTGAACGTCTGGGGCGACGCGGTGGGGGCCGCCACCCTCGAGAGATTCGTCAGGAAAATCGAACCACCAGCAGCTAAGTCCTTGTAATTCCCATCACATATCGAATTCGAAGTAAAGGCGTTGACATTTCAATGGCTTAATGCATACTTGATATATAGCAATTGCATGATGTAGTAGACATTCCTGGTGTAAAAAAGTAAAATCCAGGCAAGAAGTCGCAGGCAACCCTTTCGATCGAAGCTGCCGCCGCATGTCAGACCGAAAGACCGAAACCGAATCGAAGATCGAGGTGAGGAGCGAGGTCATCCTCGCGCTGCTCGAAGGACTCCGCACCTTCGAGGTGGAGGCTCTGCAGATTCTCGGTCGCCAGGGCATCTCCCAGCCCGGCCCGGGCAAGTGGTACCCCCTGCAGAGCCTGATCGGAGCCTGGGCCGAGATCACGACGCTCATGACGCCGACCTCCCTCTACACCATGGGCTCCAAGATCGCCGAGAACGCCAAGGCTACCGACGAGATCTTGGACTTCGAAGACTTCACCCGCCGACTGGACGAGATCTACCACCGCAATCACCGCGGCGGGGAGATCGGACACTACAAGATGATCTGGGAGGAGCCGCGCGTGGTGCGGGTCGTGTCCGACATTCCCTATCCCTGCGACTTCGACCGCGGCGTGCTCTTCGGATTCGCGCGCCGCTATCCCCCCGAGCCCGGCGCGGACATCTTCGTGGATCACGATTCGGACTCCCCCTGTCGCAAGCGCGGCGACGACAGCTGCACCTACCGGATCCGCTGGTAGCGCTAGCCTCGCCGCCGCCGGACCCATCCCCGGCCTTCGCCCCACGTTGTCAGTCACCCCGCGGCCGTGCTAGGCTCCGCGGCATGTCGACGCGACTCTACTTTCCCGGCAACGAACGGATCCGTGCCCAGCTGGAGCGAGTTCTCACCGGTGGACGCCTCGCGGGGAGCTACCTCTTCGAGGGAGCCCCGGGGGCTGCCCAGGAACTGGCCGCCGTCGAGCTGGCCGCCGGGGTCATCGTGGGGGACACGGACCCCGCCAACCCCGACGCGGCCCGCGTGCGGCGCTGGTCCCACCCCGACCTCCACTACCTGCTGCCCGTGCTCAAGCCCAGCGGCAAGGCGTGGAACAACATCCGGCCCGAGGATCTCCTCGCGCTCTTCCGCGAGCAGCAGGGCCACAAAATCGACGACCCCCTCTACCTGCCCCAGTACAAGAGCAAGCCCCACTTGCCCATCGAGGCCCTGCGCCTGGTGATGAGGATCGTCGCCACCAAGCCCTACGAAGGCAGGGGCAAGGTCCTGATCATCCGGGACGCCGATCAGATGCAGAGCGAGGCTCAGGACACGCTGCTCAAGTCCCTCGAGGAGCCGCCCGCCGACACGCTGCTGATCCTGATCAGCTACCGACCCGAGGCGCTGCGGCCGACGATCCTCAGCCGCTGCCAGCGCGTTCCCTTCGATCCCCTCGGCGCGGAGGACATCGCGGTGGCCCTCGCCGAGCGGGGCGTGAGCGGCGAGCGGGCCCGCTTCCTGGCCACCCTGGCCGATGGCAACCTGGAACTGGCTGCGCAGTACGCCGCGGCCGAGCAAGAGGAGGACGAGGATGGCAAGAACGGCAACGCCCTCCTCGCCGCCCGGACCGAGTCCCTGGCGCTCCTGGACACCTGCGAGTTCGGCTCCGAGCTTGAGATGATGGACGCGATCTCGGCCTTCGCCCGAAAGGGCAAGGGGACGAGCAACCCGGTCCGCGCCCGCGCCGAGTTCCTGAGCCTCGCCGTCTCCTGGTACCGGGAGGTCCTCCGTCAGGAGCTGGAGGAGGGGCCGCTGCGCGTCCACATTGACCAGGGCGAGCGTCTGGAACGCTATCGTGCCCTGGGCGAGGAGCGTCTCGTCGACCGCATCCGCCGCTGTGAGAAGGCGCGCGCTCAGATCCTGTCCTACGCGAACGCCGAGCTCACCCTGCTCTCCCTCTTCTTCAGCCTGAGGGCGGGGGGCGGCGCCCGCGCGGCGACGTGAGCCCATGATCGACAGCCACGCCCATCTGCACCTGAGCGACTACGACGAGGACCGCGCCGAGGTCCTGCGCCGCGCGGCCGAGGCCGGCGTCACAAGGATTCTCGAGGTGGGGATCGACCGCGCGGGCGCGGGCAAGGCGCTGACCCTGGCCAGCGAGCACCCCCTGCTGCGCGTGGCCGCGGGCTGCCATCCCCACGAGGCGAAGCGTTGGGACGCGGATTTCGCCGCCGACCTGGAAGGCTGGCTGCGTCAAGAGAAGGTGCTGGCCTGCGGGGAGATCGGCCTGGACTTCTACAGGGACTGGTCCCCGCGCGATTCACAAGAGAGGGCCCTCCGCGAGCAGCTGCGCCTGGCGCGAGCGGCCGGCATGCCGGTCGTCTTCCACGTGCGTGCGGCCGAGAGCGATTTCCTGCGCGTCCTGGACGAGGAGGGGGATCCCGAGCGCGCCGTGCTCCACGCCTTTAGCCACGACGGCGACTTCGCCGCCGAGTGCCTGCGCCGGGGCTTCTGGATTGGTATCGGTGGGATGCTCACCTTCCCTAAAAGCCGGCTGCCGGCGATCCTGGCGGACCTGCCACCCGAGCGTGTGCTCCTGGAGACCGACTGCCCCTGGCTGGCCCCCCTTCCCCGGCGCGGCCGGCGCAACGAACCGGCCCTGCTCGAGCACGTCCTCGCCACCCTCGCGGGCATCTGGCACCGCCCCGCGCAGGAACTGGAGGCGATCCTGGACCGTAACTTCGCGGACTTCGCGGGGGAGTGATGACGGGCGGCCGAGACGACTCTCCGCGACCCAAGAAGTCCCTGGGTCAGAACTTCCTCCGGGACCCCAACCTCATCCGGAAGATCGTCGCGGCGGTGGACGCCGGTCCGGGGGATCTTGTTTTGGAGTACGGCTGCGGCCTGGGCGCCCTGACCCGTCCCCTGGTCGCGAGCGGAGCGCGGATCGTCGGGGTCGAGGTGGACCGCGAGCTCCTCGCGCGCTTGCAGGGCGACCCCGAGCTGGCGGGTGTCGAGTGGCGGGACGAGGGGCTCGAGGCCCTGCCACCGGAACGCGTGGCGGACGAGCAGGGCACCGAGAGGGTGAAGCTCGTGGGCAACCTGCCCTACCAGCTCAGCTCCACGGCCCTCTTCGCGGCCGTGGACGGCGCCGAGCGGGTCGAGCGCGTGGTCTTCATGTTGCAACGGGAGGTGGCCGAGCGCGTGCAGACGGAGCCGGGCCGCCGGAGCTTCGGGATCCTGCCCGCCCTGATCCAGGCGCGTTTCGCGGTGGAGAAGGTGCTCGACGCGGGACCCAAGGCCTTCTTTCCGCCGCCGGAGGTGCGGAGCCGGGTACTGAAGCTCGTGCCTTTGGAAAAGCCCCTCGTGTCGGCGGAGCTCTGGCTCCGTTACCGCGCCCTGGTGAAGACCGTGTTCCGCGAGAGGAGGAAGCAGCTGCGCGGGCTGCTCAAGAAATACTACTTTCTGGACGACACTTTTCTGATAGAACTGGGGGCCGCCGAGGGCATCGACCTCGGCCGCCGTCCCGAGACCCTGAGCATCGAGGAGCTCGCTCGCCTGGCAGCCCGGCTGCCCGCCCCACAAGCATGAGAACGCGACCCGGCATATCGTCACGGCTCTTGCCCTGCCCCCGGAGGACTGCAGTTCCGGCGATCCTCGCGCTGAGCCTGTGCCTGGCCGCGCTTGCCCCCGCCCGGGGCGCGCCCGCTGGTGGGGATGCTCCGCCGGACAGCACGAGCGGCGCCCTGCCGGATTCCCTGGGTGCCGCAGCCCAGGACTCCCTCCCCGGCGGCGTCCCCGCGGACAGCACGGGTGCGGAGGGCGACGAGCCGGCCATCCCCCAGGAGTCCCTCGGCGTACACCCGAGCTTCGAAAGCAAGGCAAAGGTCCACGACACCCGTGTCGACCTGACGAACGACATGCGGCTCAGCATCGCCTACCCGAACACCTGGATCGTCGGCGGTAGCATCCACTACAACCGCCAGCTCCCGCGGCAGATCAAGCAGGAGAAGCTGAACACGGGCTTCAAGCTGAACACGAGCAAGCGTGTGATCGGAAGCGTGCCCATCAGCCTCCTCGCGGACCGCAGCTACTCCCTGCAGGAGCAGAACAAGGGCGAGAACAACTACCGCCGGGACGAGACGGAGAAGTCCGGCGTCAGCATGAGCGCCAGCGGGGCGAAGGAGTTCCTGCCCTGGCTTGCGGGCAACCTGCGCAGCAGCGTGGGCGTCAACCAATCGGTCACGAAGAACAACCAGGGTCTCAGCCGCGAGAGTAGCGATGCTCCGCGCACCCTGGCGGGGCACCTGGACTTCGACCCGGTCGACAAGTTCAAGATCGTCACCGGCTACGTGGGCTCCGCGCGATCGGGTCCCCAGCAGCTGATGGACACGACCGACGACGTCGAGACCACGAGCGACTCGCTGCAGGTCCGCGTGAGCTACAAGCCGGGGAGCCGCTTCTCGATCGACCTCTCCGGCGGCCAGCTCGAGAACAGCAGCGAGCGTCTCGACTTCCTCCGCGACCAGTACAACCTCATCGTCACCGTCGGCGACGAGGACAGCATCGTTGTCAAGGAGCTGACCGAGGAGCGGAAGTGGGGCGGCAGGCTCGATCTTAACTTCACGCCCTGGGACCGCTTCAGCCTGAAGGGCAGCGTCACGAGCCAGCAGGACGAGAAGCGGGTCAGCAACTCCCAGGGGAGGCTCAGCAACAAGGACCGGGACGGCGACAAGCTGAACTGGAACCTGTCCCTGCTGATCAAGCCATGGACTGGACAGCAGCTGGACCTGAGCTACAAGACGAGCGACAACCGCGCGGTGGACTTCGCGGCCGACCTGAAGTCGGTCAAGCGCGAGCTGCTCGTCCAGACCAAGCAGACCCTGCACGACGGCTTCAGCCTCTCCGGCGAGGCCTTCTTCCTGCTCAACCAGGACTTCTACGCCGATCCGATCAAGAACCCCCAGGATCGCGACCAGGCCCAGACGCGCCTGTCCCTGTCGCTTTTCGGCGTCCCCCTGAGCTGGATCAAGACCGACAACATGCTGCAGTGGTACGAGTCCCGCGACATCCTCATCCAATCCAGCCGCTCGGTGGGCAGCAAGGACCGGCGTACCCTCTCCTGGCGCAGCAACCTCGACTACAATTTCTTCCGGCGCTTCAAGGTCACGCAGCGCTACGAGGTGAACGTGACCGAGGAGGACTTCATCTTCACGCAGGACAAGAACGCCCTGGACCGGGAGTTCGTGCTCGTGACGGCCAGCAACATTCCCCTCTACGGCAAGGTCCTGCTCAACTTCCAGCACGAGTTCCGCAAGCAGGAACTGGGCAGCTTCCTGCCCGATCCCGATGTGGCGGGGAATCCCAAGACCTTCTTCCGGGAGTCCCGCCTGAAGAGGGAGTTTCTGCGCCTCGGTCTTTCCTATCGCTACCGGGAATACCTGCTGCTGTCCTGTGACGAGGAGCTGGGGCGCGAGGTGGACTTCAGCTACCTGGACGAGACCCAGACTGCCTCGAGCTTCGGGACCCTCTCCTTTTCCGTGAAGTTCAACAAGAAGATCGGGGATGCGGGCAATCTCGATTTCACCCTGTTGCACCAAGCCCGTTTCGGGAAATTCGTACGGGAAAACCAGCGCCACCTATGGCTCCCGTCCCTTTCCATGGGCTATACTTTCTAGCGGAGCGAGGAAGCATGCGAGTCGGAATCGGACCCAGATCAGCGACCCGGACGCTCCTCGCGGCCGCGATGATCGGCACGATCCTGGCTTCGGGTTGCGTGTTCCAGCCCCGGGAGCCCATGGCGCCCTCGGGGGATAACGTGGAGTGGATCCGCCCCATCGAGCCGGGGAACGTGCTGGCGAACATGAGATCGGCGGTCAACGCCCAGCAGGAGACCAACTACAGCAACAGTCTCGCCGAGGGCTTCCTCTTCGTCCCGCTGCAGCGGGATGTGGACGCAGCCCCGCCGGACTACTTCGAGGATTTCGACAAGGAGCGGGAACTCGCGGCGATCAGGAAGTTGTATACGCAGACGACAACCCTCCAGCTCGAGTGGAACTTCAATCCGAACGAAGATATCCTGGAAGAGACCGGCAACGAGGTGAAGATCGAGCTAGACGACTACCAGCTCACCGTGACCTACACCTCCGGTGACGAGGTTCTCTACCAGGGCTACGCCGTGATCACGATGCGCTACGAGAACAGCCAGTGGCAGCTCTACCTCTGGGACGAGTCGGGGAGCGACAGCCCCGAGGAGAACTCCTGGGGGCGGCTGAGGGCCAACCTCCAGGTCTGACAACCTTGCTGCGAGCGCAGTGGAGACGATCGAGATGAAAAGCAAACACACAACGATGCTTCTGAGCCTGGCCACCCTGCTGGCCGTCCTCTCGAGCGGCTGCCTCTTCGACCCGCCGATAAGGCCGCCCGTCGTCAACCCGGTCGTCTATCACGAGTACACGCACCCTGACAGCCTGGTATTGAACTTCATCCTGGCCTGGGAAGACACCGATGCGATCCAGTACCGTGACAAGATCCTCTACAACGAGCAGATCGCTCCCGACGACCAGACCTACCGCCCCTTCATCTTCTACTACGCCGAGGGTGATGATATCTGGGGCGATCCCCTGCCTTCGGAGCAGACCTACGACGAAGAGGTGGGCAACATCACGCGCATGTTCAGCGGGAACAACGGCAAGAACGATGTGCCCGGCGTGCGGAGCATCACGCTCACCCTGACCAAGAACAACAACTGGCAGCCGCCGCCCGATCCCCTGTACGTGGAGGGAGACACCTACCCCGAGGGCACCCTGGAGTGCATCTACCAGTCCGACATGCTGGTCACGCTCAAGGGCACGGTCCCGAACTCGGACATCACCGGCTACGAGGTGCAGGACGAGCTGAAGTTCTACGCGATCCCGGTGAAGGTCAGCGGCGGCGGCACCGAGTACCGCATCTGGAAGTGGCGGGATCTCGTCACTGGGTAACGGCTGATACCCTTCGCATTGACCGCGAACACGCCGCCCCTCGGCCATTGACAACGCCGAGGGGCGGCTCTTATTCTGCGCCCGCCCGAGCGACGCAGCCGAAGGGCGCGCCCGGGCGGCCGGCGAGCCTGCCGGCCGGTCCCTCGCCGTCCCGCGGCCTCCCGGCCCTCCGCGGGCCCTTCCCAAGGCGGGTCCGTGTCCCCCAGGAAGAAACGCAAGGCACGCGGCTTCTCCCGCTGGTTCGCCGCGACCTTCTTCGTCGGCACCTTCCTGGTGATCGTCACGGGCGCCTACATCTACTACCAGGACTACTGGCACGAGCTCTGGTGGCGGAGCCGGGGGGAGCTCTATCCCCCCGAGCGCGGCCTCAGCCCCGGCGAGATCCTGGAGGAGGCGGTCATCCTGGGCGCGCGGGAGATGGGCGTGCCCCACCACCGCATCTCGCGGCGCCCCGGCGCCGGGGGCATGCCCCTCTACGAGTTCCGCTGCCCCGACCGGCTGCACCCCATCACGGCCAACCGCTGGTTCACCCGCATCCTCGCCGACGGCGGGGTCGAGATCCTCGACTGCGTCGAGGAGGGCAAGGCCCAGCGGCCCAAGCTCCGCTACCACCTGCTGGCCGGCGAGGGGGAAGACGCGGTCAGGGCCCAGCTCCTGCTCTACCCGCCCACGGGGGAGCCGCCCCTGAGGGAGACCTGGCCCCGGCTAGCCCTGGTCATCGACGACTTCGGGTACAGTTACAGCCGGGTCCCGCGGGGGCTCCTGGACCTGGGCGTCCCGATCACCGCCAGCATCCTGCCCGAACTGCGCCACAGCCGCCGCATCGAGAAAGAGGCCCGGCGCAGGGGCCACGGCGTCTTCCTGCACCTGCCCATGGAGCCCAGGGGCTATCCCGAGGAGGATCCGGGGCCCGGGACCGTGTTCGTGGGCATGAGCGCGGACTCCATCACCGCGCTGCTCGACGAGCTGGCGAGGGACTTCGAGCGGCTCGACGGCCTGAACAACCACATGGGCAGCCGGGCCACCTGCGTCGACTCCGTGGTCTTGCCCATCCTGGCCTGGGCACGCAACCGCGAGCTGCTGGTCGTGGACTCCTACACCGACCCGAAGAGCCGGATCTACCCCCTCGCCCGCCATTTCGGGATGCCCGCCCTGCGGGCGGACTTCTTCCTGGACGGCGAGCGGGAGGACGAAGGTCAGATCATGGAGAACATCGCGGTGGCCGCGGAGACAGCCCGCAAACGGGGCTGGGCCATGGTGATCGGCCACCCGCGCCCCGAAACGCTTCGGGCCCTGCGGAAGATGGCGCCGCGCCTGAAGGACTACGGCCTCCGTTTCGTCACGGTGCCCGAACTGGCCCGGAGCCTGGGGGAGGACGACCCGGCCCCGCCGGCCACCCGGGGGAGGGGGAGGCATTGATTCGAAAGCACTTGTCTGCTATATTGCCCCGTCCGTCCGCGAACACGAATCCCCCGGATCGCCAAGAATTTCGAAGCGGGAGCCGCATGACGTCCCACCGGCTACAGAAGATCCTCCGCGCCATCGCGCTGGCGGCGCTCGCCGCCCTGCTCCTGGCGCCCGTCGCGCCGGCGCAGTCGGAGGTCCAGGGCCCGCAGTCCGGCAAGTCGTCCCGCCCTCTGCCTTCCAAGGACGAGCTTACGCCCTTCCCCTACGAGCTGGTGAACTACACGCAGGCGGCCCACGAGCAGCGCATCATGAACGCGCCGGTGATCGTCGTCGGGCGGATCGATTCCTTCCACGAGATCAAGAGCACCGAAAAGGCGCTGAACTGGGCCGTATGGCTGAAGGTGGAGACCTTCCTCCGCACCGACCGCCCGGGGCAGGAGAACGCCGAGCGCCTCTTCTTCCGCTGCCTCCCCCTGATGGAGAGCTTCAAGAAGCCCATCGCGGTGGGCGACCGCTGTGTCGTGCTCCTGGATCGCGACCTGCGCATCGACAACGCGCTCATCCTGACCACCGATACGCACTACTACGGCGTGTCGACCGAAGGGCAGCTCCGGAAGTTCGTGAAGACAGCGCCGACGCAGGACGATCCGGTGCTGCAGGAACAGTCCGTCTCGTCCTTCCTGGAGGAGATCCGCAGGCTGCTGCGAAGCAGCAGCCTCGAGCAGCAGGCCCTCAGCAGCGACCTGGTCATGATCGGCACCGTAACGGACAGCCGCCAGGGCGTCGACAACGCCTCGGACTACATGTACGTCCAGTTCAAGCCCGAGAAGGTGTTCAAGGGGGACCCGAGCGAGGGCTCCGTGACCTTCATCCAGAGGGCGAACCCCTACCGCTGGACCGTTTCCGCCCTCAATCGCGCCGCCTTCCGCAAGGGCGAGCGCGTGCTCTGCTTCGGCAACAGGGACCCCACCTTCTCCAAGCCGGGGATCTGGAATCCCACGGGAGAGACGCTCCACGTTTTCCCGCTGCAGCGCCTCTCGTCCCTTTTCGTCGCCACCGACACGGCCTGGCGGCGAGGGTTCCGGCCGATCCCGCTTAAGCAGCTCTACGAGGACCTCGCCCGCTGGACGGGGTCCGAGAGCGCAGAGAATTAGGGCAATCGTAGAGATCCGTATCCAATTCCTGAGGAAGCCCGGCGGCTTCCCGGAGGTCAAGCATGTCCAGGAATCAAAAGATCAAGTTCTACAGCACCTTCGTGGTGCTGGCTCTCAGCTTGTGGCTTTTGTGGCCATCGCTGAAGCTGTGGAGCATGAGCGCGGGGGAGGTCGATGAGCTCAAGGTGACCGACCCCGCCGGCTACCACTCGCTGCTGGACAAGTCCCTGCAGATGGGTCTCGACCTGCAGGGCGGCACCTACCTGGTTCTCGAGGTGGACCTCGAGGGCATCGACTCCGACAAGCACCAGGACACGGTGGACCAGGCCATCAAGATCATCCGCAACCGCGTGGACCAGTTCGGCGTGGCCGAGCCCTCCATCACCCAGGAGGGGGGCAACCGCATCGTGATCTCGCTGCCCGGCCTGCCGGACGTGGAGCGGGCCACGCGCCTGATCAACACGACGGCCCTGCTCGAGCTGAAGATGGTCGCCCAGCAGGGCGAGCTCTTCTCCACGCTCGGCAAGCTGGACGAGATCATCCAGAGCCGCGAGAAGAGGGGCGAGGGCTTGGCCCCCGACAGCCTCGCTGCCGGGGCGGAGGCCGACAGCAGCGAGGAGGCCATCTCCTTCCTCGAGGGCGCCCCGGAAGAACCCGGGATGCCGGAGATCTCGGGGCTGCTGGCCATGATGCGCGGACTGCGCAACGGGGGCGTGTTCATCTACAAGAACGACGTTCCCATGGTGAAGCGCTACCTGGCCGACGAGGAGATTAGCGCCGCCATCCCCCAGGGCTACGAGTTCGTCTGGGGTGGGGCGGACGTGTCCGACGACCAGGGCGAGATGGCCCGCATCCTGTACTACTGCACGTCCAAGGTGGAGCTGAGCGGCAAGAACCTGAAGGAGGCCGCGACCTCGCCCGACAACGACCGGCCCGGCTTCTTCAAGGTCAACTTCACGCTCGATCGGACCGGCGCGAACCTGTTCGCGCGCGTCACGGAGCGCAACGTGGGCCGACAGCTCGCCATCGTGCTCGACAGCCAGGTGCACTCGGCGCCCCGCATCGAGACGCGCATCGGGCAGGGCCGCGGCGACATCACCGGCGGCTTCGCCGCCGAGGAGGCGCGCGACCTGGCGATCGTCCTGCGGGCGGGCGCCCTGCCGGCGACCATGCACATCGAGGAGGAGCGCACGGTCGGTCCGAGCCTCGGCCGCGACTCCATCGACAAGGGCTTCAAGGCGGGCATGATCGGCTTCACCGCCGTGATCCTCTTCATGCTGCTCTACTACCGTGGCAGCGGCCTGATCGCCACCGGCGCCCTGATCTTCAACTTAGTCATCGTCATGTCAGCCATGGCCTACATGCACGCCACGCTGACGTTGCCGGGCATCGCCGGCCTCATCCTGACGATCGGCATGGCGGTGGACGCGAACGTGCTCATCTACGAGCGCATCCGCGAGGAGCTGCGCAAGGGCGGGCGCGAGGGCAAGGTGCGCCGCGCCGTCCAGGCTGGCTACGAGCGCGCATTCTCGACCATCTTCGATGCCAACCTGACCACCCTCATCACGGCGCTCGCGCTCTACATCTTCGGCACGGGCCCCATCCGGGGCTTCGCCGTGACGCTCTCGCTGGGCATTGTCGCCAGCATGTACACTGCGCTGCTCGTCAGCCGCATCGTTTTCGAACTCATCGTCATGAAGCGTCCCGTCGAGAAGCTCAGCATCTAACGGCGGAAAGGAGAGAGACATGTTTCAGGTATTGATTGGAACCAACTACCCCATCATCCCGATCCGCCGTCTGATGATGACGATCTCGGCCCTGGTGATCATCGTCGGCATCGCGAGCCTCGTGATGCACGGCGGCCCGAACTACGGCATCGACTTCACCGGCGGATACAAGTTCATCGTGGAGTTCGAAGAGGATGTCGACCTGGGCAAGGTGAGGTCCACGGTCGCCGACCTGGGCTTCGAGGGCGCGCAGATCGCGGACTTCGGCACGGCCAACGAGGTGCTGATCATTCTCGCGGCCGAGGAGGAGACCCTCGGCGAGATCACGGACGCGGGCGGCGACGCCGTCCAGATCCGCCTGGCCGACGGCATCCGCGCGGCCTTTACCGGCAACCCCGTCGTGGAGATCAGCCAGGAGAAGGTCGGCCCCAAGATCGGCGCCGAGCTCAGGACCCAGGGCCTCTGGGCCATCCTCTACTCGCTGCTGGGCGTCGTCCTCTACATCAGCTGGCGCTTCGAGTTCAAGTTCTCCATCGCGGCGATCATCGCGCTGATCCACGACGTGCTGATCACGCTGGGCATCTTCAGCCTGCTCGGCAAGGAGATTAACCTAACGATCCTCGGCGCGCTGCTGACGATCATAGGCTACTCCCTGAACGACACGATCGTGGTCTTCGATCGCATCCGGGAGAACCTGCGCCAGCGGCGCCGGGGCGACGTCTACGACGAGGTGATCAACACCAGTGTCAACCAGACGCTGAGCCGCACGGTCATCACGAGCCTGACGACGCTGCTCGTCGTGCTGATCCTCTTCTTCTTCGGCGGAGCCGTGATCCACGACTTCGCCTTCGCGCTCGTCGTGGGCGTGCTGGTGGGAACCTATTCGTCGATCTTCATCGCCAGCCCCGTCCTCGTGGAATGGCAGGCCATCATGCAGCGCCGGCGCGAGCGCAAGCTCGCCACTGCTTAGCCTGCTGACTCGCCGCGTCCCGCGCGGGAACCACCGGCCGGCATCAGGATTGACAGGGGGAGCCTCGGCTCCCCCTTTTCATTGTCAGCCGTCACCCACTCTCTTACGATCCCGCCATGCGGCCACTACTCCTTCAACTCTGCCTCCTGGCGCTCCTCGCGTCCGCTCCCGCTCCGGCGCAGGAATCCCCGCATCCGGAGGTCTGGGCGCGTTTCCTGGGCGAGGAGACGGGGCTGATCGAGCAGATCGCCTCCCTGTCCGAAGGGCTGGAGCGCGGCGACGTGGCCGCCATCGCGCGCCAGTTCCGCGCGGGCAAGCTGCGCCTGCTCTTCGTCCGCCAGCGTATCCCCCTGGCCCTCTACGCCCATCCGCAGGCCCGTGCCCTCCTGGCCGATTTCCTCCGCCGCCGCTCCGGGCTGGATCTGCGCCTCGGGCTGGCACGCCTCTCGGGCGACGGCCGGAGCGCGCACGTCGCCATCGACATCCTCACCGGCACCCAGCTACGGGGGCGGGCACGCCGTGAGCGCATCGTGGCCGTCTACGAGCGGACCGGCGCTACCTGGCGGCTCGCGGAGATCCGGTGCCCATGAGGGGGGCACTCCGCTGCACGCGCCGGCCCGCAAGGGGGGCGTCAGGGATGCGCGCCGCGGGCGCCGTCGCGATCTTCTGCGCGATCCTTTTCCTCAGCGGGGGGACGGCACTCGCACAGCCCGGGAACGGCTTCTACCAGAGCTGGGTCGCCGAAAGCGAGCGGCGCCTGGCGGAGGAGGGCCGCTACCTGGAGACCCGCATCCTGGCGGCTAGCCGCGCCCTGGAAGCGGCTGCCGCGCAGCTCGTCCAGACCCACGGGGAGACCGGCGCTCTTTCCGCCGATGACCCCCACGCGGCCTTCCGTCTGATCGAAGACGCGCTGGGCGCGGACCCGGAGGTCCTTGGCCTGCCCCTGGGCGTGCAGATCCTGCGCGAGGGGGAGCTCCTGGGTTGGGCCGGCTGGCCCGTCCCTCTGGATCGGAGCCGGGCTGGGGCGAGCGCCCCTGCCCCGCGCTTGTCCCTCCGGGCCTTCGGCGTCCACCAGTTCCTCACGTCGATCGGCAAGCTGCCTGGCGACGGAAGCCTGCAATGGGTGCTCGACCTGCCGCTGGCGCGTCGCGATCCCGCCCCCGCCGATCGCGGCGGGCTTCCGGTCCTCCTAGCGGTGGGAAGGGGCCTGAGCCTCCGGCTCCTGCCGCCCGTGCCATCTTCCGTGCGAGAGCAGGAGGGCGAGGCCCTGGTACTGGAACCCGTCGGCGAGACGACGGGAAGCGTGCAGGACGGCCTGGAGCGCAGCTGGCGCCTCGCCTCGGGCGGGCGGGACATCCTCGAGCTGCACCTCCGGGGTCCGGGGGAGACGGAGTACGGGCGCGGGATCAAGGCCCGCCGCCGTCTCTGGCGGGGACTGGGCGCTTTCATCCTGTTCGCAGCCCTCGGTCTCTGGCTGCGGCAGCGCCTGCGCCGCGGCCGCCCGGGCGGGCTGCCGCTCGCCTGGCGCGCGCCGCTGATCGTGCTGCTCGTCGTCGTCCTTCGCGGCCTGCTGGTCCACGCCGGTATTCCCGCGGTACTCTTCCCCGGGAGCAGCTTCTGGAGCGCGCGGGACTTTGCCCTGGACGGCCTGGGTGGCTTCTTCGCCAGTCCCGGAGAGTTCCTGTTCAGCGCCTTGGCGGCGTTCCTCGTGTTGGTGCTCGTCCTGCGCCCCTACCTGCGTCCCGAAGAGGAGGATGACGGGGAGGAGGCCGAGGCGTGGCAGGGCGAGTCGAAGGGGTCCCGGAGCACTGCTGGTCCGCGGCGCCTGCCCATCCTCCTGCTCGCCTTCGCCAGCCCCTGGCTCGGTGTGCTGGCGGCCGGCGCCTTTGCCCGTCTCGTCCACAGGAACAGCGCTGCGCCCCTGCTCTTCGAGGAGCGGCTGCTCGCCCCTGAGGTCCTGGGCCTGAGCATGGCCCTCTTCTTCGCCCTGAGCTTCCTGCTCGTGCTCTTTCTCTCGCCGGCCCAGCTCGCCTGGCGGCGCCTGGCCCTGAATCGCGGCCCGCGGCTGGCAATCGCCGGCGCGATGCTCGTGCTCACCGGCTTGCTGGCGGGTCCTGCCGCCGCGCTCGCCCTGGCGCTGCTCTACCCCGTCGCCTGGGGCTTCCGGCGGGCCGCCGCTCCTCTGACGGGGCTGGTCTACCACCTCTTCTTCGTGGTGATCGCTGTCACGCTCCTCTCCCATGACGCCGTCGAAGGGGAGCGCCGCGCTTACCTGCGGACCCATCTGAGCGACCTCGCTGTTCGAGCCGAGGACGCCGTGGGCCTCTGGCGCACGGCTCTCCTGGAGGAGGCCTTGCTGGACATGGGCCGAGACGAGGGCCTTCGCCGGGAGATGGGCCGCCCGGAGGGCCTCGAGCCGCTGACGGCCCTCGCCCTCTGGCGGAGCAGCGGGCTCCAGGAGCTGGGCGAGAAGGGGGGGCTGGAGATCTTCGACGGCCGCGGCCTGAGGCGGGGACGCTGTCAGTGGGGGATCGATCTGCCGCTCCGCTCGCTCTCGACGCTCTCCCGCCAGGATCGCCCCGACCTCTGGATCACCGTCGAGCGGAAGGAGCTGCCGCGGGCGGGCGATCGCATCTCCCTGCTCGTCGGGGAGCTGGTGATGGCGGGGCCGGAGGGGCGCCTCGGCACGCTGGCTCTCACCCTGGTGGATCGGAGGGAGAGCCCGGGGCGCGTGCTGGCAAACTCGGCCTGGAGCCCGGAAACGCCTCTGGCGGGCCTGCCCGCGCCGAGCGGGGTCGACCGGCTCTTCCTGGCCCGCATGACCGGTGAGCGGATCACGAGCAGCAGCGACCCGTCCCTCCTGGCGGATCCCGGCCTGCGGCCCCCCGACGCTCCCGAACGCTGGGAGCGGCGCAGCCTGGACGGGGAACCTTACCGCTTGGCCCTCCTCGGCGACGGGAGCTTTCTGGCCGGCTACCGGGAGACTCCCCTCCTCGATCAGCTTCTCTCGGGTGCTCTTCGCCTCTTCCTCCACCTGCTCGTCCTCGTAGCGCTGCTGCTCATCGACCTCCTCTTCTCCCGCTTCCGCCTGGTGCGACGCTACCTGCCACCGCTCATCGGCCCCGGAGGCCTCGGTTTCCAGCAGAAGCTGCTCGGCGCCTTCCTCCTCGTGGCGCTGCTGCCCACTGTGCTCACTGGCATCATCGCCGGCCGCCAGTTGCGACGGCAGTACGAAGAGGCGAGCCAGAAGGCGAGCCTCGAGCGCGTGCTCGCGGCGCAGCGCTCGCTGGAGAACCGTGTGCGTCAGGATGCTCAGGACCTCGCCGCGAGCGAGTACGTGCAGAGCTTCGTGGCGCCGGACTTCCCACCGGTGCCCCGGGACATCGGCAGCCTGGAGAACAACTGGGTGATGATCTTCGACGCCGCCGACAGCCTGATCCTGGACGAGAGCCTGCGCAATCTGAGCCCGGCCGAGGGGCGCGAGTTCCTCGCGGGCCTGCCCACGGACCGCGTCGTCTACGAGCGGGAGGGCAACCGTCTCTATGCCGGGCTCCTGCTGCCCATCGAGGTCCAGCACCGGCGCGAGCGCCTGACGGGCTCCGCCTACTACCGCATGCTCCTCGGGGAAGGCCTCCTGGACGACCTGGCCGACGTCGTCGGCGGCGACCTCAGCCTCTATCGCGAGGGCAGCCTGCTGCACAGCAACCAGCCCTTCCTCTACGGCCTGGGCTACCAGCCGCCGGTGCTCGACCCCGATGGCGTCGAGGAGCTGCTGCGGGGGGGCGCGCCCTACCGCCAGGGCGTCGGACGGGCGGGGAAACAGGACTTCGGCTACGCGTCGCTGCCCTTGCCGGGTCCGGACGGGCGCCCGGTCGCCGTCCTCAGCAGCCTCGACTTCTCGGGGCTCGCCGCGCGTCAGGCGGCGCTCGAGCAGGGCGGGTCCGTGGTCTTCAGCATGATCGCCTTCCTTATAGTGCTCGCCCTGGGACTGGGCGGTTTCCTGGCGGGGCGCGTGTTCCTGCCCATCCGTCACTTGCAGCTCGGCACGCGGCGCCTGGCCGCGGGGGACCTTTCGCACCGCCTGGCCCCTCTGGGCCGGGACGAGATCGGCGAGCTGGTACGCTCATTCAACAGCATGGCCGGCGGTCTCCAGGAGACGCGCCGCGCGCTCGAAGAGCGGCAGCGATTCCTGGAGGGCGTGCTGGAGAACGTGGCCTCGGGGGTGCTGACTATAGATGACGGGGGGCGCGTGCGCTCGGCCAACTCCGCGGCGCGGGGCCTCCTGGCGATGGCGGCGGGCGAGCTGGAAGGCCGCTCCCTCGCGGAGCTGTCCGGCGCGAGCGCCACAAGCGGCCTGGATCCGGGGCCGCTCTTCCGCCTGCTCGCCGAGGCCGGTCCGGAGACGCGGGCCCGCGAGCTGCGCCTGGAGCACCCCGCGGGGGCGCGCTCTTTCCGTGTGGCCAGCACCGGCCTGGGCGAGGGGCGGGTCGTGGTCTTCGAGGACGTCACCGAGCTGATCCGCAGCCAGAAGCTCTCGGCCTGGGGGGAGATGGCACGGCAGGTGGCCCACGAGATCAAGAACCCGCTCACGCCCATCAAGCTCTCGGCCCAGCACCTGGGCCGAGCCTGGCGGGACAGGAAGGAGGACTTCGGCGAGATCCTGGAGGATGGCCTGGGCAGCATCACCGAGCAGGTCGAGATCTTGCGAAACATCGCGCAGGAGTTCAGCCAGTTCGGCCGCCGGCCGGAGCTGAGCCTGGAGGCGGTGGACCTGGCCTCGCTTCTCGCCGAGATCCTGGCGCCCTACCGGGGGGAAACGCTGCAGGTGAGTTGGGAGGGGCCGGAGTCGCTCCCGGTGAGCGCCGACCGCGAGGCCCTGCGCAAGGTGCTGCTCAATCTGGTGGAGAACGCACGAGAGGCCATGGAGGGCTCGGGGCGTCTCGAGGTCGTCCTGGGCGCCGACGCCGGCACCGGCCGCGCGGAGCTGAGCCTGCGGGACCACGGCCCGGGTGTGCCCGAGGAGGCGCGGGACCGCCTCTTCGAGCCCTATTTCTCCACCAAGACCAGCGGCACGGGGCTCGGCCTGGCCATCAGCGCGCAGCTGGTCGAGGAGATGGGCGGGCAGCTTTCGCTGGAGAACCACCCCGGCGGCGGCGCCGTCGCCCGGCTTTTCCTGGCAAGCTGCTAGCCCCCGCTCCCCGATTTCGCCCTTCTGATGATGCTCCTCAAGAATTCGGCTTCCCCTGTATCAGGAGTTCCATATACTCAGATCCGAAAAGTTACCACAGATCAAAGAAGCTCCGGATCGGAGTGGATAGATTCGATTCAACCGTCCTGGTGCCGGTGCGCGCTGGGCGAAACCCAGGTTTGTCTTTCCAAATGGAGGATGAGGATAATGAGAACGCGCTTGTTCCTTGCGGCGGCGGTACTGATGCTCATGGCGGCCTTCACGGCCACGGCGTACGCCGGCGGCGACACGAAGCTCAACTACAAGGGCGTCTATACGGCGTGGGTCCAGTCACAGCACGAGTTCACTCTGGGCAAGTCCGACTACGACGACCGCTACGTTGTGCAGATGCTTCGTTTGAATCTCGACTTCGAGGCGCTCGAGGGCGTACATGCGATCACGCGCTTCGACATGGGTCAGGGCTGGTGGGGCGTCGACAACGCCGACCGGACCGTCAACCGTACTGGCAAGATCGGCGGCAGCAGCCTCTTCGACTACAAGGACACGAACTTCCTGTTCCACGTCGATCAGGCCTACATCACCTTCGACCTGCCGAACGCTCCCATCCAGGCCAAGGTCGGACGCATGTGGTACGGCCTGGGCAACAAGCTGTTGCTGGACAACAACCTCGACGGTTTCCAGTTCACCATCGCAAAGAAGCTCCACGTGGGCTATGCGAAGGTGTCCGAGGGCGGTGACGGTCTCTCCGACATCGACAACAGCTCGGACGACGGCGCGGACATGGAGGACGCGGACGTCTTCACCGCGCAGCTGAAGGGCAAGGCCGGCGACGCCGGCTACGAGCTCTTCGGCCTGTACTACAGCGACAAGGGCGGCGACGACGGCACGACCTACATGCCGAACGACATCAACTACTTCCGGTCCCGTTTCACGCCCCACCTGAGCCAGCTCACGGCCTTCGGCCTGTCGGGCAACTACAAGAACAAGGACATGGGGCTGAATGTCGTCGGCGAGTTCAACATGCTGACCGGTAAGGACGAGGTCGACAACACGACCATCGATGCCAAGCAGCTGACCGACATCAACAACGGCGACCTCTCCGGCTTCAACGTCTACCTGAAGGCGAACAAGAGCATCGGGCCTCGCTTCAATCTCGGCGGCGTCTTCGGCATGGGCTCGGGCGACGACGACCTGACCGACGGCAAGGGCAACGTGAACAAGCTCCGCACTTCGGGCTTCTTCTACATCACCGAGATCTGGGAAGACTCCATCATGCCCGACGAAGAGGGCATCACTCCCCAGGGCCTCGGCGCGCCCAACGT
>CAZVHI010000041.1:0-6985 GCA_964627205.1 uncultured bacterium | reverse complement strand
TTCGCCTTCCGCGGCGGCTTCTTCACTCCTGGCGACGCGGCCGGCTACTTGATCAACGGCAACACGGACAACGCCGAGACGGCCTGGGAGTACAAGGCCGTCATCACGCTGAAGTTCTAGACGAGGGAAGGCATGTCAGCCAGGAGCATTTCGTTCAGACACTGCTTGCCAGTCGTCCTGGTGGTATTGATCGTCTCGTGCGCTCCGAAGCAGGTTCCAGGTCCCGTGACGACGGTGATTTCCGCGTCGGAGACGATGGACCGGCACGAGGACGTGGACTGGATGATCAGCTGCAAGGAGTGTCACCTGGAGGACACCCCGGAAGTCGTCAATGAATGGGAAGCAGGGATGCACGGGGTGGCAAACGTCGGCTGCTTCGTCTGTCACGGCGACGGCGAAGACGAGTTCTACCCGGAGCCGACGTCGGACGCTTGCATTTCTTGCCACGACGAGGTGGCAACGGGTCAAGCAGCCGCCAGCGTGTCTTCCTGCTTCACCTGCCACAGTGGCCATAGTCTGAAATTCCACGGTGGCTAGTACGTCCATGGCGCCGGGCGCATCAGCGCCCGGCGTCGCGTTAGCTCGGGGCCGCTGAGGCCTTACAGTTTCGAGGGCAAGATCCAAGGGGGAAGCCATGGACCGAAGGAGTTTTCTCAAGACTACCGCAGCGAGCGTCGCGGGCGCGGCGATCGGTGTTGAACTGCTGGGAACGCAGGGTGCCTGGGCGGCTTCCGACGTCGCCTGGCACAAGTCGGTCTGTCGCTTCTGCGGCACTGGCTGCGGCGTGATGCTGGGCGTGAAGGGCGGGAAGCCCGTCGCGATCAAGGGTGACAAGGAGAACACGGTCAACCACGGCTTGCTCTGCGTCAAGGGGTTCTACCTGCACAAGGTCATCACGGCGAAGAACCGCCTGCTGAAGCCCTTGGTGCGCAAGAACGGCAAGCTGGAAGAGGCGAGCTGGGACGAGGCCATGTCGCTCGTGGCGAGCAAGTTCCGCGAGACCATCGACCAGAACGGGCCCGACTCCGTGGCCTTCTACGGCTCCGGCCAGGGCGAGACGGAAGAGACCTACATCGCCAACAAGCTCTTCAAGGGCCACATCGGCACGAACAACCTGGAAGGCAATCCGAGGCTCTGCATGGCCAGCGCCGTGGGCGGATACCTGACCACCTTCGGCGGCGACGAGCCGATCGGCAGCTACGACGACCTCGATCACGCGGACCTATTCCTGCTCATCGGGAGCAACACCGCGGAGGCTCACCCGGTCGTCTACGACCGCATCGTCGAGCGCAGGAAGGCCAATCCGAACGCCAAGGTCATCATCATCGACCCGCGCAAGACCCCGACCGACAGGATCGCCGACCTGCATCTGCAGGTGAAGCCGGGTTACGACCTCGCCGTCGTCCACGCCCTGGCGCGGATCATCATCAAGGAGGGCTACACCGACGAGAAGTTCATCGCGGACTCGGTGAACTTCAGCGACGGCAAGAACCCGATGACCTACGACGACTACAAGGCCTTCCTGGAGAAGTACACGCCGGAGTACGCGGCGGAGCAGGCGGGCGTCGACGCCAAGGACATCGCGCAGGTCGCGCGCATGTTCGGCCAGGCGCGGACCGCCATGACGCTGTGGACCATGGGCGTGAACCAGCGCGTGCGCGGCGTCTGGCTCAACAACCTGATCCACAACCTCCACCTGCTCACCGGCAAGCTGGGCAAGCCGGGCTGCGACAGCTTCTCGCTGACCGGTCAGCCCAACGCCTGCGGCGGCGTCCGCGAGGGCGGCGGCCTCTGCCACCTGTTGCCGGGGCACCGGGTCGTCAAGAAGGAGGCCCACCGCAATCAGATCGCCAAGATCTGGAACGTGGACCCGAGCGTCATCAATCCGAAGCCGGGCAAGCACACGATCGCGATGTTCGAGGGCGTGGCGAGCGGCGCCATCAAGGCCCTCTACGTCATGTGCACCAACCCGGCTCACTCGCTGCCGAACCTGAACAAGTACCTCAAGGGTATGGAGGACACGTTCATGGTGGTGGCCGAGTCGTTCCATCCCACCGAGACGTCCAAGCTGGCCGACGTGGTCCTGCCCGCGTCTTTCTGGGGCGAGAAGGAGGGGGTCTACGGCTGCACCGAGCGTCGCTCGCAGTACATGCCCAAGGTCCTGGATGTCTCTGGCGACGCCCGCTGGGACGCCGACATCCTGATGGACCTGGCCAAGCGCCTGGGCTACGGCAAGAACTTCGAGCACTTCAAGCAGCCCGAGGACATCTGGAACGAGTATCTCCTGTGCACCAAGGGCCAGGACATGGACCTGACCGGCGCGCCCTACTCGCGTCTGAAGAAGGTGCGGGGCCTGCGCTGGCCCGTGCCGTCGGTGGACCATCCGGGCACCGTGCACCGCTTCGTCGAAGGCGATCCTCTCTTTCCGAAGGACAAGGCCGGCGGCAAGCGGATGTACTTCTACAAGAAGCCTGACGGCAAGGCGATCGTCTTCGCGCGCCCCGACAAGGGCCCCGAGGAGCCGACCGACGCCGAGTATCCCTTCGCCCTGACCACGGGCCGCGTGCTGGAGCATTGGCACACCAACACCATGACCGGGCAGGTGAAGGAGCTGACGCGGGCGGCGCCGAAGCCCTTCGCGGAGATCCACCCGGACGACGCGGCCGCCAAGGGGATCAAGGACAAGGATCAGGTCAAGATCAGCACGCGTCGCGGCGAGCTGGTCCTGGAAGTGAGGGTCGTGGATCGGCCGCGCCCGGGGACGGTCTTCGTGCCCTGGCACTGGCCGGAGAAGCTCGCGAATCTGCTGACCATCGACGCTATCGATCCTGGTTCGAAGGAGCCCGAGTACAAGGTCTGCGCGGCTACCGTCGAAAAGGTTTGAGGCGAAGGACTATCAGGGACGTGGCTCGCGGGGGCTCCCCGGCATCACCGCCGTGCGGTGGATGACCGGGAGCCCCTGCCGGAGCCACAGGTCCCCACTTTCCCCGAAGGAGACCGAGGATGCTGATCGCCAGCATGGTCGTGAAGGTGCTGCCGGAGAAAGCGGAAGCGGTCCAGGCGAAACTGGATGCCCTGCCTGGCGTGACCACCTACGGCGTCCACAAAGAGAACAACATCATCGCCGTCGCCGAAGTGAGCGACGTCGATGAACTGGAGAGGCTGAGCAAGGGGATCCTAGCGGACAACGAAGAGGTCATGGCCGTCCTGCCGACCTTCCTGGGGTCGGACCAGGAGTCCTTCGTCGATTGAATGCTTGGCCATGCAGGATGATGCGGCGTGGGGCTCTTACGTAAACTGATCGGTCGGCCGGAAGGCGGAAACTCGATTCTCCGCCCGCCCGGCGCCGTGCCCGAGTCGGAGTTCGTTGACAAGTGCATCAAGTGCAACCAATGCGCACAGGTCTGTCCCTTCGGCAGCATCCGGATGGCCCATCTGGCTTGGGGCGAGAAGTACGGTACACCACTGATCGAGCCGAGAGAGGTGCCGTGCTACGTCTGCATGAAGTGCCCGCCTGTCTGTCCCTCCGGCGCTCTGGACAACGAGCTGACGCAGCGGCACGACGTCAAGATGGGCGTGGCCGTTATCGACGAGACCCGGTGTCTGGCCTTCAACGGGGTGATATGCAAGTCCTGCTTCCAGAGCTGTCCGATCTACCGGGAGGCGATCGTTCTGCCCGACGAGCTGCGTCCCGCGGTGGTGGAGGACAAGTGCATCGGCTGCGGGATCTGCGAGCGCGTCTGCGTAGTGGAGGGCCCGGCCATCACCATCCGCAGCGCACACGAGATCTAGCTGGAAGCCATGCCGTATCGAGCGCTGAACCGCATCCGACAGATCCTGCAGGTCCTAACCCTGCTCTTCCTGCTCGCCTTGCCACTTCTCGTGTGGCGCGGGTACACGTTCCTGCTCGGCAACTTCTACGGTATGACCATCGCGGGCCTGGACATCGTGGATCCGGTCATGGCGATCCAGGTGCTGATCCTGTCGCGCGCGTTCTTCGGTCGCCTGCTGATCGCCGCGATCATCCCGGTCCTGCTGGCCCTGCTGCTCGGCAAGCTGTTCTGCAGCTGGGTCTGTCCCCAGAACACGTTCTCGGAATGGAGCGACGCCGTCCGGCAACGTGTCGCGCGGCGTCGCCGGCGGAGAGCGAAGCAGGCACCGGTCGGCAATCCCGCTCGACTCGTCTTCTGGGGCATCTTCGCCGTCCTGATCGCGGCGGTCCTCTTCACGGGATGGCCGCTGCTGAGCTACCTGTCGATGCCGGGGATCATCTCTGCCCAGATCTCGCAGCTCGTCCTGAGCATGGGACTCGGGCTGGAGCTGGGGCTGGTTCTCGCCGTCCTCGTTCTGGAGTATTTGCTGGGGAAGCGCTTCTGGTGCAAGTATGTCTGCCCGGTCGGCGCCGGGCTGTCCCTGTTCAAGGGACCCTGGACGCTGCGAGTGAGGCACGAGCCCGCTTCCTGCCACTGCCTCGGCGAGGGCGAGATGTGCAGCAGGGCCTGCCCGCTCGACCTGAAGCCCACTCGCCCGGGGATCTATCCGTTCTGCTCCAACTGTGGGCTCTGCCTCGAGGCTTGCGAACAGAAGGGCGGCGGCGCCCTTTCGTTCCGGTTCGGCATCGATCGAGATCGCTAGTCCGAGCCGAGAGATGACACCGCGTTTTCAGTGAGGAGGATTCATGCCGGAACAAGAACAGACGAGTCGGCGAGACTTCCTGTCCCGCCTGGCTATGTGGGGAGGTTTGATCCTCGCCTATGGCTCCCTGGGAGTCCAGAGCGCTCTGTTCATCCTTCCTGAGCGACTCCGACCCCGCACACGCTTTCTGTTCATAGGCCAGATCAGCGAATACGACATCGGAACCGTCCGCACGATCCGTAACCTCGCGGGCACTCCGATCCTGGTCAAGTGCAGCAGCGATGGCTTTACCGCCTACAGCTCGATCTGCCCGCATCTGGGATGCAGGGTCGCCTGGGAGGCCGAGAACAACCGCTTCTTCTGTCCCTGCCATCGCGGGGTGTTCGATGAGAAGGGCGTGGCCACCTCGGGTCCGCCGGCGGATGCGGGCCAGAGCCTGGCCGAGGTTCCGCTCAAGGTGGACGAGGAAGCGGGCGTGCTCTATCTCGAGGTCAGGGAGCCGAAGAGGAGGCGGGCATGAAAAAAGACAACGCTGCGGCTCCATCCGTCGGCTTTTGGCAGCGCCTGGGCGAGCTGTTCCCGTTCGACTGGGAACTGGCCAGGCACGCCGGGTCAGAGCCGGTGCCGTTCCACCTCAAGAAATGGTGGTTCT
The DNA here is from genome assembly GCA_964627205.1 of uncultured bacterium. Taxonomy (GTDB): domain Bacteria; phylum Krumholzibacteriota; class Krumholzibacteriia; order JACNKJ01; family JACNKJ01; genus CAZVHI01. The sequence goes on along the minus strand of CAZVHI010000041.1, from coordinate 1,698 downwards.
GCCTGGGCGGAACGCCCATGTACCTGTTCCTGGTACAGGTAGTCACGGGCATCATGCTCTCCTTCTACTACGTGCCGGCGGTGGATCAGGCATACGAAAGCGTTTCGGCCATCACCGAAAGCGTCCGCTTCGGGTGGTTCATCCGCTCGCTGCACAAGTGGTCGTCCAATTTCATGATCGTGGCCGTGATTCTTCACATGCTGCGGATCTTCTACACGCGCGCCTACCGTCACCCCCGCCAGCTCAACTGGATGATCGGATTCCTGCTGCTGGGCGTGACGATGATGTTCGGGTTCACGGGCTACTCGCTGGTGTACGAGCAGCTCAGCTACTGGGGCGCTACGGTGGCCACGAATCTTGCCGAGTCGGTGCCGCTCGCGGGGGGCTTGATCGCCCACTTCCTGCGGGGCGGACCCGAGATAGGCGACGCGACCTTGACCCGGCTGTTCATCTTGCACATCGGGATCCTGCCGACCATCGCGCTCTTGCTCATCGGCCTTCACGTCGTGCTCATCCGCATGCACGGCGTGACGGAGCTGCAGTTCGAGGGCGAGGAGATCACGGAGAAGGACCGCTTCTTCCGCTTCTGGCCGGATCACGTGACCACCGAGTTGATCATCGGCGTGCTGCTCATGTATCTGCTCACGCTGCTCGCGTTGATCTTCCCGGCCGAGATGGGTCCCAAGGCGAATCCGCTCCTGACGCCCGATCACATCAAGCCGGAATGGTATTTCTACTTCCAGTTCCGCCTGCTGAAGCTGACTTCGTTGACGATGAGCGTGGCCCTTGTTGGCCTGGCCGGCCTGGTCGCATTCTTCTGGCCTTTCATCGACAGCTGGCTTTCGAAGCGGAGCCGGTCCGCGGACACGATCGTGACGGCCATCGGTATCGTGGCCTTCCTTGGTTTTCTGGTGCTGACCCTCTGGGAAGCTTACGCTCTCTAATGGGTCGCTGGTCTTGCAGACGTTAAGGGGACTGAAATGAGTCTGACGTTCAAGCGCTATATCGTTGCGATCTTGTCTTTCCTCTTCCTGGTGGCGCTCTTGGTGGTGGCTTTCCAGGAATCCAAACGGCACCGGATCGAGGAGGGGCTGGAGGCCGTCGTGACGGCGGCGAACGAGAGCTGCGTGGAGTGCCACAGCAAGGACTCCGCGGCCTTGGTCATGGAGTGGGAGAAGTCCTCCCATGCCATCTACGGCGTGGGGTGTATCGACTGCCACAAGGCGGAGGAGGGAGAGATCGACGCCTGGAAGCACGAAGGGGCGTGGATCGCCTCCCTGGTGACGCCGAAGGACTGCTCCGCCTGCCATGCGCGCGAGTACGATGAGTTCAACCACAGCCACCATTCGAAGGCTGGCGAGATCCTGGCGAGCCTCGACAACGTCCTGGCCGAGAAGGCGGCCGGCATGCCGGGCAACATCGCGGATGCGGTCAATGGTTGCTGGCAGTGCCACGGCTCCATCATCAACTTCAGCCGGGATGAGAACGGCGAGATCCTGCGCACGGGCAAGGAGAACAAGCCGGTCATCGATCCGAACACGTGGCCGAACAGCGGCATGGGTCGCCTCAATCCGGATGGTTCGGCCGGCTCTTGCCACGCATGCCACTCCCGCCACGCCTTCGAGGTCGAGCTCTCCCGCTCACCGGAGAACTGCGGCAAGTGCCACATGGGCCCGGACCACCCGCAGATCGAGATCT
>CAZVHI010000040.1:0-31997 GCA_964627205.1 uncultured bacterium | reverse complement strand
AGTGTCTGTTAGCTATGGGGCCATGGAGTCCGGATAGAGCTGGCAACGAACAACGATGACGAGCAATCTGATCAGCATGGCAGCGCTCCGGCTGAGCTGCGCGCCGTCCATGTGCTGCTCGAAGTCGTAGGTCACGGTCATGACGCCGATCGTCCCCACCATACCCTTCTCGATGAGGTCGGCGGCCCGGGGCCTAGCCGCCGTTCTTACCGTTCTTCTTGCTGTTGTTCTTCCCGCCGTTACTGCCTTCATTCAGCGCGAGCAGTTCGTCGCCCAGGAGGTCGGCGGTCTGGCAGAAGGTGATCAGGTCGCGGGGCTTCTTGAAGTGCTTGCGCAGGGCCTTGCGCGTCAGGCGCCCCTCGCGGGCCCGCTCGAGCAACGGGCTCAGGGGCGAGTCCCCCGCCCGGGCGGCGTAGAGCTTGCGCTGCTTGTCGGGCGGGAGCTCGTCGTAGTCCTTCTTCGTCTTCAGCTTGCGGAGGATCTCCGCGTTCCTGGCGAGCAACGCAGTCAGGAGACGGTCGAGCGCGTCCTCACCCTGGAGACTGAACTCCCGCAGGTTCTTTCGGCGCCTCTCGAGACCGGGGGTCATCTCCTTCTGTTCCGACATCATCTCGAGCAGCTCGCCGAGTTTCGACCAGCTCACGTTCGTGTCCGCGACGTTCACCTCGGGACGAAGGTCCCCGTAGGAGGACTTGAGCTCGCGCCAGTGGTTTCGCGGCGTCTCGACCGTATGGAGCCGGTACTCCGGCAGGAGCAGGCCGGTCAGGGCGCCGCCCTTCGCGCAGCCGGTGTCGAGACAGAAGACGCGATCCTCGTAGACAAAGGGTTCGCCGCGCTGCAGGTAGTCGAGATGCCCCACTACGATCGGCCCTTCGCGATCGTAGAGCGTGTACCAGGGCCGCTCGTACTTCTCCCAGAGGTAGAGTAGGCCCTCCGCGTTGCCGACCAGGACCATGCCCTTCTGCTTCTTCAGCGGGAGGCCCGGCTCCCAGAACGCGTGCACGACCAGCGCGTCGTCGATCTCGCGGTGGATGGGAAGAGTGCCCATGTAGGCGCAGGCGTCGCGGTAGGCCTTCTTGCCCATCTGGGCGCACGCGATCTGGTGGGAGAAGCCAAGGCTGCCCTCGCCGTAGAAAGCGCGCACGTGACGGTCCTCGTGGTTGCCGAGCAGGGAACTCGCACGGGGATGGTCACGGAAGAACTCGAGCACGCGCAGGCTGTCCGGACCCCGGTCGACGAGGTCGCCGACGGCGAGGATATCGTCATCCTCGTCGGGGCCAACGAGGTCCAGCAGGGCCTGCAGCTCGTCGTAGCAGCCGTGGATGTCGCCGATGATGAGCGTGGACATGCGCGCACTGTGCCCCGAAGTCCGCCGTGGCTGCAAGCGATAATCCTGGCTCGAGCAGAGAGGCCCTGCACCCCCGTGGTTTGTTCGGTAGCTGGGTTAGCTACGGGGGTGCTCGGAGAGGACACGTACCCTTTCGCCTTGGCTCCAGCTTCACAGTCGCTACGGCGAAAGGGTACGTGTCCTCTCCGAGCAAGCTCACTTTAACAACAGCATCTTACGACTCAGAGTCTGCGCGGCGGTCTCGAGGCGATAGAAGTAGACGCCCGAGGCCAGGGCCTGGCCGGCATCGTCCGTGCCGTCCCAGACCACATGATGAGTGCCAGCAGGGAGAGAACCCTCGACCAGCGTGCGCACGCGCCGGCCGGACAGGTCGTAGATCGCCAGCCGCGCCTCGCCATCCGCGGGCAGGGCGAAGCGGATCTCCGTCCGCGGGTTGAAGGGATTGGGGTGGTTCTGCCCTAGCGCGAAGACGGTCGGCGCCTGCTCCGCGCCCGTGCCGGTGCCGTCCACGATCAGGGTGACCGGCACGAACACTGGTTCTGCGGCGTTGCTCGCCACGAGCAGCAGTGCCTCGTAGGTCCCCTCCTCCAGCCCGGACGAGTCGAAGGTGATCTGAACGTCGTCCGTACCGCCCTGGGGCACGTCGCCCGCGCCGTCCTGAATCTGCAGCCAATCGACACCGCGGCCGGCCAGCGGGCCGCCGCCCGGGCCTCCACTGGGCAGCTCCCCGGCGCCGACCTGGTAGGAGAGGATCGAGCCGGGGTCGCCGCCGTTGCTCAGCTGTAGCCAACCGGTCGTCGTCTCGTTCGGCGCCATGACGCGGACGAACTCCTCGGGGGAGGCGTCGCAGGTGGGCTCGAGCTGTGACGTCACTGTGAGGACGCGGATCGCGCGGCCGCTCGAGAGGCTGGCGGCGCCAGCCGGGTACTGGTTCCAGTAGGTGTAGAGCAGCCCGTCCGAGCGGTCCTGGTTCTGGATGCCCACCGTGCCGTAGCCGTTGGTGCTGTCGACGTTGTAGATCGTGCTGTACTGGAAGACGATCTCGCCGTCGCCGGTGGCCGTCGGATGGTAGACGGGGTCGTAGAGGATCATCTCGAAGTTCTCGGTCGACCCATTGTGCTGGTTTCGCAGCCGGCTCCACTGCACGACGTAGCGGTGGTTCGCTGTGTCGTGCCAGTAGTAGACCTTGTCGTTGCCCGACTGGTAGAGGTTGTCCCAGAAGGGGGCGATCATCGCGTTCGGGCTGCCCGAGCTAGGGATGCTCCAGTTGCGGTAGTGCACCAGACCCGAGGCGCCCAATGCGGCCCAGCCGTTGGAGCAGATGGAGATCTCGTTGTAGTCCTGGCCGTAGTAGCGGAAGGTGAAAGGCAGCGGCAGGATGTTCGTGTCGTCCTGCTCCCAGCCATTGTCCGTGAGACCCACGCTCGTGCCCGAACCGCCGTGGTTCGGCGCGATCTCCACCCAGTCGTAGACCGGTGCCTGGGGATAGGCAGAGTCGGAGTTGTCGAAGGCATAGTAGCCGTAGCCGTCCGGGCCGATCGGGTCGCCCGTAGAGGTCGAACCCACCGGCAGGCTGAACTCCGCCGTGGCCTGCGCGCCGTCACCGTAGATCAGCGTGAGCTGGAAGGCTGCCTGGTGGCCTTCGAAGCAGTCGGACGCAATGTCGAGCGCAAACGTATCGTCGAGGTTCTCGCCCGTCGAGCCGGGGGCGATGAGCGCGTAGGTCCCGAAGGGATCGGTCACGTCGACCCAGGGGCTGTCCGTCTGAAGCACGGCCAGCGCGCCCCCGCTGCTGCTCGTCCCCACGTTGCGGATCAGCACGCTGAAGCTGCCCGACTCGCCCGGATCGAGCATGCTGCCCGAGCCGCCCCAGGAGAAGTCCTCCTGCTCGAAGGCCGCGCTGACAACGGTCAGCTCGATCAGCGAGGTCCAGGACTGGAAGCCGCTAGTGACCTCGAGATCGAGGGCGATCACATGTCCGTCCGGCGTGCCGGCCGCCACCGCGAAATCGAAATCCTCGGCGCTCCAGACCGTAGCCCCCGCCGGGATGTCCGGGTAGCTCTCCACATCGTCGATGATTGACACGAAGGGATCGCTGCTGGTGATCGTGGCGCTGACGTCGGTCGCCGTGCCGCTGCCGTAGTTGTGCAGCGCCACCGGCAGCTCGATCGTCTCGCCCGGGTTGACCACGCCGTTGCCGTTGCCGAGGCTGCCGCCCGAGCCGTCGTCATCGACGATCGAGGCCTCGTAGGCCGCGAAGACCGGCAGGCTGCCCAGGTCGAGGCTGCCCAGGTAGGGCATGAAGTTGTGCTTGGTGACGGTTACCAGCAGCTCGCCCGCGCCGTAGCCCGCGATGGGCAGGTTCGCCGCGCCGGCGGCGTCCGTGTAGCCGGTGACGCGGAGCTCGCCGTCCTTGTAGAGCGCGACTCCCGCGCCCTCCACCGGGAGGCCGCTCGAGCTCACGTTCAGCGCCACGGAGTTGGCGCCCACCGCCAGCTCGGCCGGGTGGGTGACGTCCAGGTCGGCGGGATAGGCCATCCACATGGGCGTGGCGGGATCGCCCATGAGATTGTTCCACACGCACCAGATCTCGACGGTGTTCGGCTGGGAAAGCTGGTAGTTGTTGTAGAGTTCCAGCTTCCCGCGCGTGTGTGAGGGACCCAGACGGTGGTCCGAGCCGTTGATCACCCCATCCCAGGAGCCCTGGTAGTAGCAGTTGTTGTAGCGCGTGTGCGTGCCCCAGGTGGCGGTGCCCACCGAGCCGATGCCGCCGCCGTTCGCGGCGCGCAGGAAGGCCTCGGAGCGACAGGTCTGCTGCTCGGAGAAGGAGCCCGTGTCGCAGGTCACGATGATGGCATAAGGCAGCTTGTAGCCATTGGTGAGCCCGGTGATGTAACCGGTGGACATGCCGCTCATGTTCAGGTAGCCGCGGTAGCCGAAGACCGAGAGCCCCTGGTTGATGGAGTTCCTCATCTGGGTGGCGTTCGGGGCCCACATCGTGTCCACCTGCGTGTAGTTGTGCGCAAGCAGGTGCTGCTTGACCCACTGGTTCACGTAGACCGTGGTGATGCCCGACTGGGTGTACTGGTCTCCCGCCAGGCCCGCGCGTGTGAACCAACCCGCGTCGCCCATGGGCGGATCGCTCTCGTAGGTGACGATCTTGTCGACGATGTCCTCGAGCGTGCCGTAGTCGCGGAAGGAGAGGCGGCCGATGTGCACGTCGGACAGGACATCGCCGCCCTCGAGGTTCGTGTAGTAGTGGTCGCCCTCGCCGTCGTACCAGGAGAGATTCTCGTACCAGCAGGGGATGCTGTAGGAGCCGTTGGCGTCGCCCGCCAGCACGACGTGCTCCAGCGGCGGGTCGACCGTGTTGTAGGTGCTCTGGATGTAGTTCAAGATCGAGCCGGTCGTGGTGCCGGTCTGGGCAGTAGTGGCCAGGATCACGTTGTAGCCCTGGCGGCGGCGCCAGTCGAGCAGATTCGAGAGACGGCTGGTCACGCCCGAGTTGTTGGGGCAGATCATGAGATAGGTGCCGGGCCCCACCTCCGCGTCCCCACGCTGGTAGCCCAACAGGACGTCCGAGAAGAGGCGGTCGAAGGACTCGGGGATGAAGCGACGGGCGCTGTCGTCCGTCAAGGCAGAGGCGCCCACGAGCTCCACTTCGATCTCGAGCTGCGTCGCCACGCGCAATTCGCCGGTGGCGGGGTCCCAGGAAACCGGGTTGATCGTCAGCGGCAGCACGGCCTGGTCGCGGATGTAGGCCACATCGCCCAGCTCCACGGCGGGCGGCGCGGCCGCCACCCCCGCGGCGTACCAGTCCCGATCGATGACGAAGTCCTCGGCGCCGTCAGGCTGGACCGGCAGGACTCTATAACCGGGCAGCGCCTGGTCGGCCCTGCTGATGACCGTCGCCCGGGCGACCGAGCCCGCGGGCACGGCGAGCAGACGGGAGTAGCTGGGCAGCCCTGCCTGGCCGGTCTCTCCCCTCATCCCCCCACCGGAGATGCTGAGGGCCTGGTACACCTCCCCCGCGACCGCGATCTCCTCGAGATCCAGGGCGGGAAGCGTGAACTCCAGTCGCAGCGGCTCTCCCACCTCGCTCGCGATCCGGCAGGCTACCGCTTCGGAGGCGGCGTCGGGATCGAGGAGCAGCTTCTGCGGCTGGACGACAGCCGCCGCGTCGAAGGAGAGAAGGAGAATCATCGGGATCAGGAGCGCGGGTAACCGGCGCATGGTTTCCTCCGAGAATGGGATAGACATGGGGATGGATCGCCGAGGGTGGGATCCGGTGCCTCTTCCGCAGCCCCACAATTATAGCGCATCCGCCTCTGATCTTTGAACGGAAGCTTTTCGCCGCCCCCCCTTTACCTCGCCGCCCGGAATGCTATACTGCGCGGGCCGAGACCCCACCATGCCGTAAGTCACGCATTCCAAGGGAGTGAGCTCATGCTGCCCTTTCTGAACGAGGAGAATCTGCGCTGGAAGGCGAAGGCCCGCGAGATCGCCGAGGAGGTCGTGCGGCCCCTGGCCAAGAAGTACGACGAGCTGCAGGAGTACCCCTGGGAGGTCAAGGACGCCATGGCCGAGGCCGGCCTGCTGGGCGTCTGGATCCCCGAGGAGTACGGCGGCGCGGGCGCGGGCGTGCTCAACCTCTGCCTCTGCGTGGAGGAGCTGAGCCGGGCCTGCGGCGGAGTGGGCGTGGCCTACGCGGTGAACGCGCTGGGCAGCTTTCCCATCCTCCTCTCGGGGACCGAGGAACAAAAGAAGCAGTACCTCCCCCAGATCGCGGCGGGCGAGAAGCTCATCGCCTTCGGGCTGAGCGAGAAGTTCGCGGGCAGCGATGCGGCGTCCCTGCGCGCCCGGGCCGAGAAGAGCGCGAAGGGCTGGACCCTGACCGGCGAGAAGAAATGGACCACCAACGGCGGCATCGCCGATCTCTACACGGTCTTCGCCGTCACCAACCCCGAGAGCCAGCGCAGCCGCGTCAGCGCGTTCATCGTGGAGAAGGGCGACCCCGGCTTCAGCATCGCCAAGATCGAGGACAAGATGGGCATCCGCGCCGTGCCCGTGGTCGAGCTGGACTTCGAGGGCTGCGAGATCCCCGAGGAGCGCTTGCTCGGGGGCAAGACCGGCCAGGGCTTCAAGCAGGCGATGATGACGCTGGACCGCGCCCGGCCGGGCGTGGCGGCCCAGGGGGTGGGGCTCGCCCAGGGCGCCCTGGAGTACGCGTCGGTCTACGCGAATAAGCGCCGGCAGTTCGGCCAGTCGATCGGCTCCTTCCAGATGATCCAGGGCATGCTCGCCGACATGAGCGCCCAGGTGAGCGCGGCACGCTATCTGGTCTACGCGGCGGCGAAGAACATCGACGACGGGGCGCCGAACGTCAGCAAGCTCGCGGCCGAGGCCAAGCTCATCGCCACCGACACGGCGATGAAGGTGACCACCGACGCCGTGCAGATCTTCGGCGGCTACGGCTTCATGCGCGATTACCCCGTCGAGAAGTACATGCGCGACGCCAAGATCACACAGATCTACGAGGGCACCAACCAGGTGCAGCGCATGGTGATCGCCCGCTGGGTGCTCAAGGAGGCCCGCGAGCTCGAGCACCTGACGCGATTCCTCCCGACCGAGACCCAGAAGAACGTGGATCCCGCCGAGGTGGGCTAGGCTCCAAATCCCCTGGGCTCCCAAACCCCGAACTCCGACCCCCGTCGAGGGATTTCTCCCTTGACATCTATCTCTATTGTACTAATACTCTATAACAACATTTCTCTATATCCCTCGGAGAGAGCGATGAAGAACGGACCCCCCAAGTTGACCCTCGACACCGCCAGCGGGCTGCCCATCTACCGGCAAATCGTTGACTGGGTGAAGGTTGGCGTGGCCGGCAAGCAGATGCCCCCCGGCAGCCAGCTCCCCACGGTGCGCCAGCTGGCGGTCGATCTGGGCGTCAACTACAACACCGCCGCTCGCGCTTACACGGAGCTCGAGCGTGCGGGTGTCGTCCATACCCTGCGGGGCAAGGGCACTTTCATATCCGACGCGGAGCTGCCGGAAGACGAACTCGTGCGCAGCGCGAAGCTGCGAGAGCTGGTAGGCGAGTTCCTGTCCAAGGCGGCCGAGTTCGGCTTCGGCGCGGGAGATCTGCATTCCGAGCTGACCGAGCGTCTCCCTAGCGTCAGGAAGGAGTCGTGATGAGCAAGCTAGCCAAGAAGATCGCCACGGGTCATGCCCACGAGTGGAGGATCCCGATGAAGCCGGATTTCCGCTTCGGGGCGTTCAATCTTTTCGTGCTGATCCTGATCATGTCCGTCGGGGCTGCGCTGCAGCTCCGGCAGGAGGTCCCGCGCCACGCGTGGATGTTCGTCAGGCCCGAGATCCTCGCCGTCCTGGCGGCCGTGATCATGGGCGGAATCCTGACGGCGGTTCCAAAGTGGCAGAAGGTCATCGCCCTCGGCGTGCTCTACTGGGTGATCCTGCGCTTCGCGTTCCGCGATGTCCCGCTGCTCTGGATGCACCTCGGCGGCTACCTGGGCCTGTTGGTCTCCGCCTCGATCCAGATTTCCAGGCAGTGGGAGAAGGGCGTTGTGCTGCGTCTGGGGCGCTTCAAGGCGCTCAAGGGCCCGGGCTTCTTCATGATCCTGCCGCTGATCGATCGCGTGGATCTGTTCATCGACCACCGCGTGCGTGCCACGGACTTCCGCGCCGAGACCACGCTCTCGAAGGACACGGTGCCCGTGAACGTGGACGCCATCGCCTTCTGGCTGGTCTGGGATGCGAAGATGAGCGTGCTCGAGGTGGAGAACTACGTGGACGCGGTGATCCTCAGCGCGCAGACCGCGTTGCGCGACGCCATCGGCCGGCACGACCTGTCCGACATGCTCTCCCACCGCGAGAAGGTGGGCCAGGAGATCCAGAAGGTCCTCGACCGCAAGACCGATCCCTGGGGCATCACGATCCAGTCCATCGAGATCCGGGACATCATCATCCCCGAGGCGCTGGAGGATGCCATGAGCCGTCAGGCCCAGGCTGAGCGCGAGCGGCAGAGCCGGGTCATCCTCGGCACGGCCGAGACCGAGATCTCCGAGAAGTTCGCCGCGGCCAGCGAGGCCTACCGCGACAACCCCGTGGCCCTCCACCTCAGGGCCATGAACATGGTCTTCGAGGGCCTGAAGCAGAAGGGCAGCATGATCATCGTGCCCTCGACGGCCGTGGAGACCATGGGCCTCGGTGCCCTCGGCGGCCTGACCGCCTTCGACCGCGAGCTGCCGGGTGCTGGCGTGGCGCCCAAGGGAGACGCGCCCGCGGATCCGCCCTCGGAGTCCTGATCTCCGGCGGCGGCCCACCGGCCCCGGGCCGGCCGCTCCCCTAGCGGGACGGCCGGTCGGGGGTCGGGCAGCGCGCTCCCCTCTCCCGGCCGCCGCGATGCCGGGGGACGGATGGAAGGCAGATGCCCGGCGAGAATTCACGGAAGGGCAAATCATGAAACTCGATGTCAAAGCATTTGCGCTGTCATGCGGACTTCTTTGGGGGATCGGCCTCTTCCTCCTGACCTGGTGGATCATGGCCTTCGATGGAGCCATCGGCGATGCCGCCCTTCTCGGGCGGCTATACCGCGGTTACAGCATCTCCCCCGCGGGCAGTTTCATCGGTCTGCTGTGGGGCTTTGTGGACGCCCTGATCGGCGGAGCCATCTTCGCGCTGCTCTACAATCTCTTCCAGCAGAAGAGAACCAGGCAAGCTTGACCACGTGCCCCGGCGGCCCTGATGTCATGGCAACTGAGTCCTTGCTCGAGCCGTATTTCTCGGCCATGGTAACAAGTGCTTGGCAGGAGGCGGAGTAGCAAGAAGGCGCCATCGGCGGGCTGCAGACCCCTTACAGGAGGAATCGCGATGCTGGAACGGATCCCACGCTCGCTCGCACTCGGACTCATCCTGGGCCTCTCAGCGGCGGGTGTGCTCGGCGGATGCAGCGATAGCAGCGGCGGCGGCGATCCCACCCCGCCCGAACCGCCGGAGGTGCTCCAGAGCAGCCCGGAGAACGGCGCCGTCCAGGTCGCAGTACAGCCCGGGATCGTCATCATCTTCAGCGAGCCCATGGACCGCGCGAGCGTCGAGGCGGCGACGAGCTTCACAGGCCCCGGCGGCGCGCGCGATGACATCCCCTTCCACTGGAACTGGATGGGCACCGTCTTCTGGATCGAGCCGACGAACCCCCTCGCCTACGATTCCGAGCACACGGTGAACATCGGCACGAGCGCCCGAAGCGCGGACGGCGTGAGCCTGGCGGAGGCCTGGACGCTGTCTTTCACCACGCACGTCGCCTGGCCGGAGGTGCTGCGCCATTATCCCGAGGTCGATGACACCGGCGTCGCGCTGAACGCGAATCCCTGGATCAACTTCAACCAGGAGATGAGCGAATTCGCGACGGCGGCGGCACTCTCCATCGATCCGCCCGTGGCCTTCGACGTCACCTGGCTCTGGGACGAACAGACGCATCAGGCCACACTCGATCTCGGCGAGGACATGACGGCCGAGACCCGGTACACCATCACCGTGAGCACGGCGGCGCAGGCCGCGAACGGCGAGACCCTGCCCGAGGAATTCAGCTTCAGCTTCACCACGGGCAGCGCCACCGACGACACGCCGCCCGCCGTCGACACCTGGAACCCCACCAGCGGCTCCACGAACGTGCCCGCGGACATCCGCACGGTCGGCATCAGCTTTACGGAGCCGGTCAAGCCGGGCACGGTGAATCCGATGCTGATCGACACGCGTTTCATCATGGCCATGGCCGGCCAGGACATCGACTGGAACGAAGACTTCAGCGCGCTGACGATTACGCTCTTCGACCTGCCGCTGGGCGCCGAGATTTTCGTCGACCTCGGTCCCTTCGAGGACCAGGCCGGTAACCTGAGCGAAGATCCGCCCGAGTGGTCGGTCGAGATCGCGGGCCAGGTCGACTGGTTCCCCTCGAACCCGCACGACGTCTGGACTGGCTTCGAGTACATGGTCGAGGACGGCGGCGGCCGTGAGTTCCCGGACTTTTTCGAGGACCGCGTCGAGGATTTCGCCGGCACGAATTTCTCCCTGAGCCGCTACCACGTCAGCTACGGGCGGGAGCTGACGCTGGCAAGCAAGAACTACTACAGCAAGCTCAGCAACGCGATCCGCCTTCGGGGATTCGGCGAGTACACGGACTATTTCCCCGCGAGCCAGCCGATCTGGATCGACCAGTGGTTCGACCCGCCTGTCGACTGGCTCCGCCTGCCGCCAGTCGCCGGCCAGTCCTGGAGCGGCTCCTCGGTCATGGACGTGGGCCTCGGCATCACGGGCGACCTGGACTACGCGGTCGAGATGCTCGGCTTCGAGGATCTGCCCTTCGACTTCTTCGGCGAGGGCGACGGCGCGCCGCGCTTCCCCTTCGCCGGCGAGCGCCAGCCGCCGCCGATGAGCGCGGTCACCCGCGACTGCGCCAAGCTCCAGCTGGAGTACGAGATCTGGGCGGACATCCCGGTCGGGCGCGAGGTCTTCGAGGCCATCCGGCTGTCGAGCGGCGTGGACACGTTCTGGGTCGCTCCGGGCGCGGGCGTGCTCCAGGTGCGCAGCCACAGCGAGAACTACGACGGCATGGGCGGATACGACGAGCAAGTGCTGCACGAGAACATCACGTGGTGGTACGTCAGCCCCTAGGAGCGCAGTGGAAGCGAACGTCATCCTCGTCGACGCCATGGCCTACATCTTCCGCTACTTCTACTCCAACCCGGAGGGTGCGAGTCCCGAAGGCGTGCCCACCAATGCGAGCTTCGGCTTCGTCGACTTCCTGCTCCGCCTGCTCGCGCGCGAGAACCCCAGTCACATCGGCATCGTCTTCGACTCGGGGCCCAAGAGCTTCCGCAACGAGATCTTCCCCGAATACAAGATGAACCGCGACGAGACACCCCCCGCCCTGCTACCCCAGTTCGCCCAGTGCGAGAGCCTGGTGGAAGCTCTGGGCCTCGCCCTCTTCAAGATGGAGAACTACGAAGCGGACGACGTGCTCGCCACCCTGGCAGAAACCGTCCGCGCTGAGGGGATGACCGTGACCATCATCTCCGGCGACAAGGACCTCGCCCAGCTCGTCGACGATCGCCTGACGGTCAGCGACCCTTCGCGCAGCCGGCGCTTCACGCCCCGCACGGTGAAACGCCGCTTCGGCGTGACGCCGGAGCAGATGGTGGATTATCTCGCGCTGACCGGGGACAGCAGCGACAACGTTCCGGGCGTGAGGGGCGTGGGGCCCAAGACCGCCTCCGCGCTGCTCGAGTCCCTGCACTCGCTGGACGGCGTCTACGACTCGCTGGAGCAGGTGCCGGAGCTGCCCATACGCGGCGCGAAGGGCGTGGCCAAGCGCCTCGAGGAGCATCGCGAGAGCGCCTTTCTCTCCCGCCGGCTCGTGCTCCTCGAGCGGAACCTGCCCTTGGACGCGGGACCCGCAGAGCTGGAGTATCACGGCGCCTCGCGTGAGCGCTGCGAGACGCTCTTCGCGGAGCTGGGCTTCTCGCACATCCTGCCCTTCGTGCGAAAATGGCGATGAGAGAGTCGCCCTGCCGGCCGCGCTGCGAGCCAGCGCGACGGAAAACGCGGCAAGGAGGAAGCCAGTGATGAATCGAACGGGATTGGCGCTGGGCAGCGGCGGCGCGAGGGGTCTGGCCCACGTGGGCGTCCTCTCGGTGCTCGAGGACGAGGGCCTCGTCCCCGGCTGCATTGCCGGCACCAGCATGGGCGCGATCGTTGGCGCCCTCTACGCCGAGCAGATGGACGCGTCCGTCGTGGCGGACAAGCTCTGGGCCTACACGAAGGATCCCGAGTTCAAGGCGTGCTGGGAGCCCTTCATCGAGGACACCGCCATGACAGAGGAGCGGGGCTTCTTCAGCGAGTTCCGCCGCTCCCTTCAGAAAAAGATCCTCACCTTCAAGACCTTCAGCTCGCCCTCGCAGCAGAGCGCGGAGACCCTCTTCGAGCCCCTGCGCAAGCTCTTCAGCACCGAGAGCATCGAGGAGCTGAAGCTGCCCTTCGCCTGCGTGGCCGTGGACCTGCGCGGCGGAGAGCCGCGCGTGTTCAAGCGGGGCTACCTCGTCAGCGCCATCTACGCCAGCGGAGCCATCCCTGGTGTCTTCCCGCCCCTGCCCCTCGGCGGCGAGCTGCTGATCGACGGCGGCGGTCCCTACCGCGTGCCGGTCCGCGTCTGCCACGAGCTGGGCGCGGAGTTTGTGATCGCAGTCGACATCCCATCCTTCTCGCCGAACAAGGACGAGTTCAAGACCGGCCTCGACGTGCTCATGCGCAGCGACGCCATCGCGCGCAACCGGCTCAACCAGATGATCCTCCGTGAGGCCGACCTCGTGATCCGGCCCGACGTGGGTCAATTCCACTGGGCCAACTTCGGCGCCGCCGACGAGATCCGCGCAACCGGTGTGGAGGCGATGCGGGCCGCCCTCCCCGAGCTGCGCAAGGCGCTGCGCGCGCGTCGCAGCCTGAGCGGGCGCATCGGACGCACGCTGCGCCGCGCTTTCTTCAAGGAAAGCGCTTAGCAAGCTGCCATGCGCGCAGGTCCCACCTCCGAACGGAGAGAGACATGACGAAGGCGACGATCGGTCTCAGCCGCTTCGCCCGCGAGCGCTACCGGCCGGGGAGCGGCCGCAGCCACTTCACCGGCAGCGACGAGGAGCTGATCGCGCTCGTCCGCGAACACTGGGAATCGCGCGCGCCAGGCGCGGGCCGCGACGATCTCGAGAAGGTGGTGATCGTGCCCCTGCCGCCCGAGCGTTTCACCTGCGGCACGGTGTCGGTGGACGAGGACACGCCCCTGCGCGCCGCCTTCACGCGCCGCCAGGCCCACGAGGAGGGTTACATCGAGGTGCGGGCGGACGCCCGGCCCGAGCCGGCGCGCCACGCGGCGGTCGTCCTCTACAGCGCGGCGACGCTGCTCGAGAACGATGGCGAGCAAAGCGGCGACTTCGACTGGGAGGTCGTCTCCATCCAGGCCGGGCCGCGCGCGGACGAGCCCATGCGCCCGCTGACGATGGCCCGTAATTACCTGAGACGGCCGGGCGGCACGCCCTGCGATTACAGCGCGCGGGGATTCGCGGAGGCGATCCTCTACTGGAGCGCGCGCTGCGGTGCGCTGCGGGAGGAGGACGCGGGCTAGGGATTCGGGAACACAGTGTGCGCCGGAAGGTTCGCGACGGCGCAGCGGGAAACGAAAGCCACCGCGGCGCCGCGCGACGATCGTCTGGGCGAAAAGAAAGAGGACTCCGCGAGGCGGAGTCCTCTTCCCGTATCGAAACTCGCGACGCTGTACTCGAGACTAGTACAGGGTCTTGAGCGTGCTGAAGCTGGCTTCCTCGGTGGCCGTCGGAGTGAACCAGGCCGCCAGGTTGCCGACGACGTCGATGTTCCCACAGCCGAACTCCACCGTGGAGAGCATGCCCGTCGTGGCGGCGCAGCCGCCCTCCTGGGGGCCGGGCGCCATGGGGGTGCCCCACATCGCGAGGCCCTGAGCCGACGGATCGACCATGTCGGTGAACCAGGGGTTCGCCTCGAAGCAGGGCAGCAGGCTGTCGGCCAGGCCGTCCAGCGGACCACCGGCTGTGCCGGTCCAGTCCATCATGCCTTCGTCGCCGTAGTTCAGATCCTCGACGGCGCCGGCCATGCCGAGGTAGGTCGAGGCGAAGCCGTAGTCGCCGCTGCCGTAGAGCCAGTCCTGGCCCACGACGATGCAGCGGCCGCCGCCGTCCATGTAGGCAGCGAGAACCGGGATCTCGGTCCCGAAGTCGGTGCCCCACCAGTTGTCGGATGTGCTGACCAGGACCTGCAGGAAGCTGCTGTAGTCCACGCCGCCCAGGGGATCCAGGAACAGATCCGGGGTGTAGCCGGCGTTGCTGTAGCCGGTCAGGTAGTAACCGCTGAGGTCGGTGAAGGTGCCTTCGTAGAGACCCACGACGGCCACGTCACCGCGGTTGTTGATATCGTCGCCCGGCGTGTAGACGCCCTCGACGTAGACCGCGGGATCCTTCGCGATATCGGCAGCCATGGCGGCGCCAGCGAACAGCGCGACCATTGCCAATGTTGCGATAACCTTCTTCATGTTATTGATACTCCTTGAGCTAGTGATGTCAAACTGAGACGAAATGAGGTTTCTCGAGAAAACTCAGGTTCGATTTTAACACAACCCGAGGGGCGGCATCAATTTGTTACAAGCGGGTCCTGAATCATCGAAGCGGATCCGGGCAGGCCGGGCCTCATTGCCTTGGATCGGGATAGGACCGGAAGCGATTTACTATCAAAGAGATACGCTCCTGCCACCCCCCGCCGCGCCGCTCTCCCCAGGCCTCGAGGGCGAGACAGATCTCCTCCCGCGTGTCCGGCAGGCCGAAGCGGCTCGCCCGGTCGAGGAGCTCGACGGCCTGCACGGCCACCGGGTCCCCAGTCCCCAGGACCTCGATCATGCCCGGCTCGGCGAGGCGGACGGCGAACCAGAGGCTCCAGTAACGACTGCGGAGATCGCGGTCGGCGATCTCGCCCGTGGCAGCCACGATACCGGTCTCCTCGTCGTCGTACTCCGCGAGGAGAATGGGATAGGCGCGGGGATCCCCGCTTCCGCCGATGGCGCTGAGCGCCGCGCGGTGGAGTTCGCCGATGGGATCGTCCGCCGACTCCTCGGCGAGCTCCACGAAGAAGTCGAAGTGTTCGCCGCCGGTCTTCTCGGACAGGCGTTGCAGTCCAAAACCGACGGTCCGGTCGTAGCCCCCCTCGTCGGCGAGCTCATGGCAGAGCACGGCCAGGGAGTCGGTCGCGCGCGGGTCGCAGGAGCCGGCGAGCATCTTCACGCCGTGCTTCGTCTCCCGGAACTCCCCCGCGCGGCCGTGACTCATCATCCTGCGCATGAGCTCGTCGCCGGCCCAGAGCGCGGCGGCGCCCCGCTCCAACTCGCGGCCGATCTTCGCACTGCGCTTCCCGGAATCGGCCAGGTCGAGAAAGGCCCGAGCGAGGTGAGAGACGCCGGGCAGTGCCGCGAAGGAGTCGGCATGGACGAAGATGAACTTGACGGCCGCCCGCTGGCAGCCCGCGTCGGTGTCGGCGTCGCCGACGAGATCGGCCAGGACGCCCAGGTTCACTGGCTGGAAGCGAAGCTTGGTCTCGACCATACCCCCGAGGAAGTTGCTGAGATCCGGGCCGGCCTCGCCAGAGCAGTAGAATCGGACCTGTTCCCAGGGGACGGACTCGAAGAAGCGCGCCGCCTCCGCCAGACGCTCCTCGCGGTCGAGATCGGCGAGGTCCAGGCGGAACTGCCGCCAGCGGGCCTCGAAATCGGTCAGGCTCTCCCAGGATTCGGGCGCCGCGCTGGCCGGCGTGGCGGCTAGGGTGAGCAGAACGAGAAGGGTTCCGAGGCGGCGCATGCTCCTCCTGGGGCTGGGCGGGCTCCCGGCAGGATAGGTCCCGCCCGGTGGCCTGTCAAACTCCGGCGGCTCTTCGCAGGACGGATCGCCGGGAGACGCGGCTATGGGGCTAGGATTGCACCAGGCGGAGGCCGAGCTTATATTTCGCGCTGCCAGGTTGCATTCCCCAGGGGCCTGCGCTAGACTGGCGCGGCTCGATAAATCCCAAGCCCCACTTCAATTACCATTGTCGCTCGGCGGAGGTGCGCGCGTTGGCAGAGTCCCGCATGAGGATCGCCGTCTACAGGAAGGATCCCAACTACCAGGTCCGCGTGAGCGGCTACTCCGCCCGCGAGGAGAAGCAGCTCCGCGCGAAACTGAATCTCGATCCGATCGAGTCGGCCATCGTCCGCATGGACGAGTACGAAGACCTGCGGGGTGACGACTACTTCGTCGTATCGGGCAAGGCGGGCAAGGAGATCTGCTTCACCTGCCCCGGAGGCCGCCTCGCCTTTCTTCGCGAGATGCTCGACGAGACACCGGGCGCCGCCCTGAGCGCGGGCGAGGAGTTCATCCCCTCGTCCGAGGATGCGAAGCGGACCCTGAGTCGCGAGGACTCCTTCACCGAGGAACTGACGCACATCATGGAGGCGAACCTGCCCTTCTACAAGAAGGGCCCCGCCGCCCTGATCAAGGGCAGCGCCGTGCGCCTCGGCGTGCTCATCGTCGTGCTCGTCGTGGCCCGCGCGGTCTACCTCGCCCAGGCCGACCACTACGAGCCGCGCAGCCTCCAGGCGGTCATGAAGACCACCGAGCAACCCTTCGAAGGCCAGAACTACTTCGCCTACTTCCTGAAGCCGCACTTCAGCCACCGTTCGAACCTCCGGATCAAGCGGCCGCTTTACATCCGCGGCAACAACGTGATCCTGGAGGGCGGCTTCTACGTGAAGATCGAGGGGATCGGCAACCTGAAGGCCTCCATCGAGGCCCACAACAACGCCCCCGTGACCCTCAAGCTGGACACCCGCGAGGGCAACATGAGGGTCAACGGAATCTACGTCGGCGAAGAGATGGTCTCCCCTCGGGGCGAGCTCAAGTACTTGGGACGCATCCCCGTCTCCGGCTCGGCGCCCAGCCGCGTGGACGCGCTGGACACCGAGGCCCGCGGCGCCTACGTGCGTGTGCGCGACGCGGATCCGCTGGAGGAGGCCACCTTCGGCTGGATGCTCGGGCAGACCGTCAGCGTGACGGCCCGGCTCAGCAACGAGGGCGACCGATACATCATCGGCGAGGACGAGTTCCGCTTCGTCATCCCGCGAGAGGGCGTGAAGCCGGAGATCCAGGAGATCATGGACATGGCCGCCGCCAACAACGAGCGTGCGATCGTGGACATGCGCCTGGCCAACCGGCCCTTCCCCCTGCGGAACCGGCGCAACCCGCGCGAGCAGCGGAAGGACACCAACATCGTCACGACGGCGAACATGCACTTCATCACGGTCCAGAGCGCGGTCCTCAAGAATATCTAAGCGGTCTGCGCTTGGCCGGCTCCCGCCTTGGCTCCGGTTTCACAGTCGCTACGGCGGGAGCCGGCCAAGCGCAGACCGTTTACACCCACTCAAGACCGCGCACTGATACCGTAGCCCTCTTCAAGAGCGCGCTCTGGAGCGTATTCCATGACTCAAGAGGAGAACAGGAAGGTCTGCATACTGCTCGTCTCGGGGGGGTTGGATCGGGTCGTGGCGGCTGTCAATCTTGCGGCCAGCGCGCATGCTCTCGGCAAGGAGGTCCGCCTTTTCCTGAGCTGGGAGCCCCTCCTGCGCCTGGCCCGCGGCACCCTGGACGACGCGCCCCTGCCGAGCGGCCTCGCGGACCTGGCCGACGGCGTCCGCGCGGCGCTG
Organism: uncultured bacterium; assembly: GCA_964627205.1. Lineage (GTDB taxonomy): Bacteria > Krumholzibacteriota > Krumholzibacteriia > JACNKJ01 > JACNKJ01 > CAZVHI01. The sequence continues at coordinate 14,331 of CAZVHI010000040.1, read as the reverse complement.
GCCGGGCAGCCCGGCGCGAGCGAGCTGCTCGCACAGCTTCGCCAGGATGGCGTGAAGCTCTTCGCCTGCTCGAACACGCTGCATGTGCTGGGTATCGCGGAGGAGGAGCTAAAGGGCAAGGTGGACGGCTTCAGCGGTGCCACCGCCTTCCTCGCGGGTTGCGAGGGCGCGCAGATCATCACGCTCTGAGGCGCGGGCTCGTGGGCCTGCCACGGGCTCTTCGTTGCGCGGCGGGCCCGCGCTAGAAGACGTATTCCCGGAAGAGGCCCTGGATCCTCACATTCAGATCCTCGCGCTCCTCGGGGCTGCGGGCCGGGAACTTGAAGCCGGTGATGTAGAGCCCGGGATTGATGTCTTCCTGGCTCCAGACCGCCTCGGCCTCGATCTCCATGTACTCCCGCTTGTCCACTCCCTGGGGCAGCTCGATCGCGATGGCATGGGCCTTCCCCACCTCCAGCCGATGAGCGCTGACCATCTTCAGACCGTCCGGTGAGATGTCCACGGCCTGCCCCATGAGCTCTGTCTTGCTCGCGTCGAAGACCTTCAGGTGGAAGATCAGGTGCTTCCTGGCGAAAGTCCTTCTCTCTGACATGACGATTCCTTCCAGGATCGGGGTCCTGCCCAAGGATCGTCATCCGGACAGCGAAGCTTGAGGGATGATTCGGAAGCGTCGGGAATCCCGGGCCCCGGGAGGGAACTCAGCCCGCGGCGCCGGCCACACCCTTAGCAGGCTGCTAGCTCGTAATAGTGGCCCTCGAAGAAGTAGCCGAGCCGGGGCGGGCGGCCGTGCTGGGCCGCGGCCTTCTCGATGGCGTCGAGCGTCTCCTGGCGGCTATAGCGACCCGAGAGGTGGACCAGGACCAGATGTTTGACACCGGCGGCCATGGCCGTCTCGAAGCTGGCGTCGATGTGTCCGTGACGCGTGCGGCTCTCGGCCAGGTCCTCGGCGCTACGGAAGGTGGAGTCGATCAGCAGGACGTCCGCCTCGCGGCAGGGCGCGAGGTCGGTCAGAGGCACGCTGTCGCCCGTGTAGACGAGCACCGGGTGCCAGAATTTCGCCAACACCGCATCGCGTCCCCGGTCGGCGATGAGCCCCTTCACCTCGTCGGGGGACGCGGACGCATACTCGGGCCGCAGGGCCTGGCGCTTCTCCTCGATCCGATAGCCCACGCTCTGCCAGCCGCGTGTGTGCTGCACGCCGAAGGCCGTCACGCGCGTGCTGCGGCGCGTGACATCCAGCTCCACGTGGCTTCCCGGCTCCAGCTCCTCCCAGCTGAGGCGATACTGGAGGCGATGTTTTTGTTTTCTGTCCAGGTACTCCCGCAGGTACTCGATGAAGGGATCGCCCGCGGGGTAGTGCACGCTGAGGGGGATGTCGCGGTCGCCGTTGCTCAGGTTCCGCAGGTTGACCAGGCTGGGCAGACCGGCGATGTGGTCCTCGTGCCCATGGGTGAGGAAGACCCGCCGGATGCCGAAGATCTTCTTGCCCAGGGAGTGGACGATGCCCTCCCCCGCATCCAGCAGGAGCCGGGCGGGCTTGTAGTAGAACCAGGTGGCGTAGAGCGCCTTGGAGTAGCCGGTCAGTGTTCCCTGCATGGGCGACACAGTAGTCGCCCGCGCGCGAGGACGCAAGGGGGCGGGGTGTCTTGACTTTCCGCACAACTCTTTTACTATGCGCCTGTTAGATCCACCCACCCGGCCAGGGTCTTCCCGCGGCGGCCTCCCGGTCCCGCGGACGCGACTCGGCTCTGTACCGAGGAGAATTCCATGGCACGCAAGAAGATCATCATCATGGGCGCGGCGGGCCGCGACTTTCACAACTTCAATGTCCTGTACCGGGACAACGAGGACATCGAGGTCGTCGCCTTCACGGCCACGCAGATTCCCGACATCGACGGCCGGCGCTACCCCGCCGAGCTGGCGGGCGGGCTCTACCCCGAGGGCATTCCCATCCACCCGGAGGAGGATCTCGCCGAGCTGATCGACGAATATCAGGTCGAAGAGGTCGTGTTCTCCTACAGCGACGTCCCCCACGAGCACGTGATGCACGCTGCCAGCTTCGTGAACGCCATGGGCCCGGACTTCAAGCTCATCGGCACGGCCGCCACCATGCTCGAGAGCAGCAAGCCCGTCATCGCCGTCTGCGCCACGCGTACCGGCTGCGGCAAGAGCCAGACGACGCGCAAGGTGATGGAGATCCTGAGCGACCTGGGCAAGAAGGTCGTGGCCGTCCGCCACCCCATGCCCTACGGCGACCTCGTCAAGCAAGCCGTCCAGCGCTTCGCCACACTCGACGACCTGAAGGAGCAGGACTGCAGCATCGAGGAGATGGAGGAGTACGAGCCGCACATCGCGGCCGGGCACGTCGTCTACGCCGGCGTGGACTACGAGGCCATCCTGCGCGAGGCGGAGAAGGAGGCCGACGTCATCCTCTGGGACGGCGGCAACAACGACACCAGCTTCTTCCTGCCCAACCTGCTGATCACCGTGGTCGACCCGCTCCGTCCCGGCCACGAGTCCAGCTACTACCCCGGCGAGACGAACCTCCTCCAGGCGGACGTCGTCGTGATCAACAAGATCGACAGCGCGGGCCTGGACGAGATCGAGGAGGTCCGCGACGTCGTCCGCGAGCTCAACCCCGAGGCCGTGATCGTCGACGCGGCCAGCCCCATCAGCGTGGAGGATCCCGACCTGATCGAGGGCAAGCAGGTGCTCATCGTCGAGGACGGCCCCACGCTCACGCACGGCGAGATGAAGCTGGGCGCCGGCACGGTGGCCGTGCTCAAGCACGGCGGCATGCCCGTCGACCCCCGCCCCTGGCTCGTCGGCAAGCTCGTGGAGACCTTCGACCACTACGAGGACATCGGCATCCTGCTGCCGGCCATGGGCTACGGCGACGATCAGATCAAGGACCTCGAGGCGACGATCAACGCCACCGAATGCGAGGCCGTGGTCATCGGCACGCCCATCGACCTGCGGCGGATCATCGACATCCAGCACCCCAGCACGCGGGTGACCTACTCCCTCGAGGAGATCGGCCGGCCCGACATGGACGACATCCTCGGCGCCTTCCTGCGCATGCTGGAGGCTGAGGTGGAAGAGGTAGAGACCTAGCCCGAGCGCAGCACACGCGAAAGGCAGGAGAGCCGGGGCCGCGAGGTCCCGGCTTTTCCTTTTGCCCGCGGAGTTGCTAGGTGCGGCTGGCGCCCATGGCGCTGCGGAAGCCGAAGACCGCGAGGGCCAGCACGACGATCACCCCCACCAGGCTGCTGCTCATGTACCAGGCGGAGTTGTCGAAGGTGACCGGCAGCATGGTCAGCGTGAAGTAGGCGAAGAAGCAGGCGGCGCTCGCCAGGACTCCGAGGCGTAGGGCCACGAAGATCCACGAGCCCATGAGCAACGCGCCGGTCACGATGCCGATCGCGAGGTGGCCAAAGGTCATCGTGAACATCGCGACCAGGATCAGGAAGAAGACGGCGACCGCCGCCCAGATCCTGCGCAGGACCATGAAGAGCACGAGCGGGAAGAATAGGAAGAACAGGGCGTTGATCAGGGCGACCACCTGGGTGTTGAAGAGAACCGCGAAGGCCTGGGGAAGACCGCCGAAGCCGACCATCCCCGTGAGGCCGGGCATCGGTGCCGGCAGGCCGAGCCAGGCGGGGACCGCGTTCGCCAGTTTGACGAGGAAGAGCGTGGCCATGCCGAAGGACACGCCCAGCAGTAGGTCTCGACCGACGAGGGGATCGGTGAAGCGCCCCGCGAGGAGCCGGCTCCAGGCCACGAGGCGCTGGGGCCAGCGGCGACGCACGGCCGGCTCGAGGGCCATGTAGAGCAGCCAGACGATGCCCGCCACGAAGAGCCCCGCGCCCGCGCCCCTCTCGAAGAGCTCGAGCTCATCAGCGGGCGAGGGCACGTGGTCGGCCCTGAGAAGCCAGCCGATCATGGTCACCACAAAGACGTAGAGGGCGATGCGGAAGGCCCCGCGGCGGTCGCCGAGTCCCAGACGCAGGTTCCGGCGGACGATCAGGGCGGAGGCGATCAGCGCCGCCAGCATCAGCACGACGTTCATGACCAGGGCCGCTTTAAGACCCGACCCGAGCTGGGGAGGCTGCATGCGCTCCGCGCGGCTCCAGGGGCCGTGGATCCGGAAGTAGACGGGCCGGCCGCGGTAGGCGCCTGCCTCGACGCGGATCCTCCTGTCCGGCAGCTCGGGCAGGCTCCCCTCCCAAGCCGCAAGCTCGTTGCAGTAGACCGGCGGGTTCCACACGGAGTCCACCGGCGCGAAGAGTCCCCCATCGAGTCCAGCCTCGGCGAAGAGCGCCGTCCAATCCGCCGGATCGGGATCCGGCTCCACGATATCGACCTGTGGCGGCACCGCGTCGAAGCGGAGCAGGCGGCCCTTGGCGTCGAGGAACACTCTTCTCTCACCCGAGATCAGCATGGGCGGGTCGCGCCGCGAGACGTCGCCGTCCGCGTCTTGCGCGATGAGGTGCCGCGGGCTCTCGCGGAACCAGAAGTAGACCGCCGCCGGCCGCCCCAAGCCGAGCTTCCCCCAGCGCGAGGAAGACGAATCGCTGCCCGCCATGAACTGCAGGAGGTCGTAGTTCAAGCTGAAGCCGCTCGCACTGTCGGTGACGGGTTCGTCGTAGCCGAGCGACTGGATGATCTCCCGGGAACGCTCCGCGAGCACTGGCGGCGGCTTCTCGAGGGGCACGAGCCGGAGCAAGGTCACCTGGCTCGCCAGGAGGACGGCGAGCACGAGGGCCAGCGCCGTGCCCAGGAGGCAGAGCCAGCCCCAGACGGGGCGGATCGCGCCACGCTTGCCCGCGGCGGCGACCATCTCCGGCGACGGCACCTCGCCCGCTGCCAGGGCGGCCGCGAGGGGGTCGCCGCCGGGCAGCGCCGCCGCCACCTCGAGGGCGGAGGCCGGGCGCAGCTCGGGGTTCTTCTCCAGGCAGTGGAGGATCACGCGCTCGACGACGGGATCGATGTCGTCGACGATCGTCGACGGGCTCGCTGGGTCCGTCTCGCGCTGCTGGCGCGTGATCTCGGCGATCGTGGCGCCGCCGTGGACGGTCTTGCCCGTGAAGATCTCGTAGAGCACGAGCCCGAGGGCGTAGAGCTCGCTGCGTACCGTCCCCTCCTCCCCCGCCAGCTGCTCGGGGGCCATGTAGGCGGGTGTGCCCGCGAAGACGCGCTCGCCGCCTTCGGCGCCCGCGAGCGCCGCCAGCCCGAAGTCGGTGATGCGCACCATGCCCTGGCCGTCGATCATGACGTTGGCGGGCTTCAGGTCGCGGTGCAGGATGCCCTTCTCGTGGGCGGAGGCCAGGCCCGCGCAGAGCTGCCGCGCGATCTCCAGGCCCTTGTCGCGGGGGAGGCGGCCGATGCGCTTGAGAAGAGTGGCGAGGTCCTCGCCGTCCACGTACTCCATCGAGAGGAACTGCAGCCCCGCGGCCTCGCCGATGTCGTGGACGCGGCAGACGTTACGGTGCGAGACCTTGCGCGCGAGCCGGACCTCGCCGCGGAAGCGCGCGAGCTTGTCGGGATGCCGGTCCAGACCCTCCGGCAGAAATTTGAGGGCGACGGGCTGCTCGAGGGTGAGGTCGTCCGCGCGGTAGACCTCGCCCATCCCGCCTTCGCCCGCCAGGGCGACGATGCGGTAGCGCTCGCCCAGGATCTGCCCCGGCGCGAAGCGCCCGCCTGAACCGCCGCTGGACAAAGGCCGCGAGCCCGCGTCGCCCGATTCGCGCCGCTGCGAGGGTGCTGGGACCGGCGTGGTCGGAAAGCTCGACGCACCCGAGTCGATGGTCTTCGCCGTCGGGTCGGAGGCTCGGGCCGCGCCGCAGGACGGACAGAAACGGCTCCCCTCGGGAAGCTCCGTCTTGCAATGTGTGCAGGTCGTCATGTCCGACACAATACCCGGTATCGCGCGCCGAGGCCAGAGCGCAGGCGAGAGAGCGAAACAACAAGGCCGGGGCCCGAAGGCCCCGGCCCGGCTGTGGGTGGGAGAGGATATCCGACTGGGTGATTTGCTGTTGCGGTCGCGTCGTCGCCGGCGGCTATGCCTGCTGCGTCGCGCGGCTCTCGCGCTGGGCTGTCTTTCTCGCGGGGATGAGGATCTCGTCCGTCTGGCCGAAGATCCGGTAGAGCCACCAGCCCGAGTGCGTGCCGAAGGCTTCCATGGCGACGCGCTGCGCATAGTGCAGGGCGTCACCGACGCTGGCGCCCGAGAGCAGACGCTCGTAGAAGGTCGTCCGGAAGGCGAAGCGCTCCCGGTCGCTGCGGAAGCCGGCCAGCGGAGCCAGCACGCGGCGGCAGCCGTGCGCAACGAGTTGCCGGGCGCACTCCTCCGTGGCGATCCCGCTGCTCTCGCGCCAGTCCTCGCCCGGCTCCAGTTCCAGGAAGACCAGCTCGCAGCTGAGCGGCATCTCGTCGAGCAGGCTCTCGGCCGCCTTCCGGCCGAGACAGTGCACCAAGCGGGCGCTGGCTCCCTCTTCCTTGCCCCAGCTCAGGCCAAGCTGGCGCCGCTCGCTCAGGCTCTGCAGCTCCTCGGCGAGGCGGCGGGCGGCGTCGGGACTGCCCGTCACTCGGAAGCTGACCTGGAAGGGCTGCGGGGAAGTGCGCCGCCGCTCCTTCTGGAAATGGAGGAAGTTCGTTCCGCGCGTGAGCAGGTGCTCCTCCCCCAGGTAGCCGTGCCCCAGACGCAGGAGCTCCCAGGGCAACTTGAGCACTAGATCCGAGCCCAGGATGCGCAGGCGCGCGGGCAGCTCGGAGGGTTCGCCCTGCCGGCTCACGCTGCGGTCCAGCGCTTGGCGCATGGGCGGCGTGAGGCCGCATAGCGTCGGGTCGAGGCTGCGGCCCTGGCTGTAGTCCACCAGCAGGGACTGCAGGGCGCCCGTCAGCGCGTCGGTCTCGGCCACGTCCAGCGAGAGCACCTTCTCCTCGCCCTCCCGGCGGCGGAGGATCGCTTCCGACGGCGTTTGACTCGCAGGCGTCGGGATCGCACCCGGCGCCGAGTCGCCGGCGCTCCATTTGCGCTCCTCCGCCTGCTTGCGCCCGAAGAAGTGCCGCAGGTACTGGCCCCGCAGGTCCCGATCCTCGACAAGGAAGAGGACGCGCCGGGGGCCGCGCTCCCTACCGAGAAACTCGCGGCAGGCCTTCCAGACCGCTTCCACGAGTTCCGAGAAGTCCTCCACGAAGGGCGAGAACTCGACGATGGGGATGGCGAGCTCGCCGAGCCCCAGCACACCGGCCTGGAAGAGACAGTCGCGGAAGCGCTCCTCCAGGATCTCGGGATCCACCTTGCCCTCCTCGGGCAAGGTGAGATGGAAGAGGAAGCGCGAGGGCAGGAATCCGCCGGATGTGAGCATCACGTCGCGTTCACCACGGTAGTCGTCGATCTCCACGAGGACGGCCCCGCCGGCCTTCCCCAGGATACCCGTCGCTTCCCGCTCCCGGTCGCCGGGGCGCCAGGGTAGAATGCTCGCGTCCACCCGCACGTCGGTCGGACGCTGGGTGGAGACTTCGATGCTGCGTTCGCGGATGTCGTAGAGGCGTGTCATCACCATCGCCATGAGCAAGAGCGATGACAGCCCCGCGGATACCGTGCCCGAATTCAGGCGATGATCGTCAGGAACAGAGGAAGGACGGGCGGCGCTGCCCGGACGTGGCGCGGCGTTCCCCAGAAAACGGACCCATACCGGCGGGCGGAGGGAAGAAGCGGAGAGAGCCAGGGGAGGGATGGAGGCGGCTTCTAATCCCGCTCCTCGTGGACGATCTCCTTCGCGGAGCCGAACTCGTAGCGTCGCTCCTCGCACTGCGCGGTGCTCACTCGGCAACGGTAGCAGGCAAAATTCACGTCGCAGATCGCGTGCATGCCGATCCGGTCGTCGCCCGAGGCAAACAGCTCGAGCAGGAAGTCGATCTCCTCGACGTCACGTTTCGTGCCCTTCGCCATGCCCTCGATGGCTTTTTTAATTCCCTCGACGTCGAGCGAACCGTCGACGAGGTCATTCATCCGCGAAAGCACTCGCCGCACGCCGGAGCTGCTGCCGGATTTCTTCCAGCCCATCTCGCGGGTGAACTCGGTGGCGGAGGGTCCCTTGATGTAGCTGAACATCTCCTCCACGCCCGCGGCGAGATCCTCCTCGCTCTCGAAGGAGGCGAGCAGATCCACGACCGAGCCGAAGTCGTTCTGGAGCATCGTCATCGTCCGGGCGTTCTTGGCAACGGAACGCACGCGCTGGAGATTGAGGTCCAGCTCCTCGATCTCGGCCAGCTTCTTCTTGCCACGCTCGTCCAGCTCGGCCAGAGCGGCGAAGTCGCCCAGGTGTTCCTTGAGGAGGGGCTGCAGTTCGTGCGTGTACTCGAAGTTCGGAAAACCGTGACGCAGCATCTGGAGCAGGAGCGAGAACCAGATGCCCTCGTCGCTCTCGCGGGCCTGGCGCCAGCGCGCGGCCTCCTCCTCCACGTAATGCAGGGGATCGATTTCCCGTCCTTGGCGGCGCATGTCCTCGCGCAGGGTCTCCACGATCTCATCGAACAGCTTCGTCAATCGGTCCGACATGGCACACTCCGAGTATCTCAAGCAAAGCTCGTGTGATGGGAGTTGACAAAATCAGGCAAGGTGAGTGCCGCACACTATAGGCGATTTGCATCCGCGACGCCACCAGAAAGCAGGGATCTTGCCAGGACAGGAGGGGGATGCTACTCTCCGCTCCGGAATCCCAAAGCGAGGAAAAACATGCGCTTAAGCGAAAGAACCACGGCTGTCGCGCTGGTCCTGCTCCTGCTCGCCTCCGGCCCGGGCGCGCTCGCCGCCGTCGCAGCCGAGGGCGCGCAGGCGCCGGACACGACCCGGATGAGCAAGCTCGAGCTGATGGCCTGGCGCGCCCGCCAGGCGGCGGGCGAGGGCGCAGACGAAGAGCGCGCCGAGATGCCGCCCGTGCCCGAGGGCGTCACGCGACTGACCGACACGCCGCAGGACGAGATGAGCCCTTGCTGGTCCCCCGACGGCGAGGCCGTCTACTACACCGCCAGGAAAGAGGGCCGACTCCGGATCTACCGGCTGGACCTGGAGAGCGGGCAGACGGAGGCCGTGACGGACTCGGTCTGGCCCGCGAAGCATCCCGATATCTCCCCGGACGGACGCTACCTCGTCTACAGCCGTCGCATGCTCGAGGTCGGCGACAAGCTCTGGGTGCTGCGCCTGGAGGATGGCGAAACGGCCAAGCTCACTCCCGAGATGAGCCTGTCCGGCGAGACCTTCCCCCGCTGGAGCAGCTCGGGCATGAAGGTCTACTACGAGCTCTCCACCGTCGGCAGCATGAGCAACCAGGGCATGGTGGTCGGCAGGGATGGGGAGAGCCGCAAGGTCCTGCTGCACGACGCCGGCAACCACAGCCATCCCGCCGTGAGCCGGGACGGCAAGAAGATCGCCTGGGTCCACCGACTCGGCCGGAAGAGCGCGATCCGCGTCGTGGATAGCACGATCAGCGCCCTGGTCGAGGACTACACCGTGCCGGGCAACTTCTTCGGTGGCGTGGAGTGGCTGCCCGGCAACCGGCGCCTGCTCGTCACCTACCTGAGCGAAGCCGATCCCAAGCGGGGATACGACCTGGGTGTGCTCGACCTCGATACGATGCAAGTGACTCATCTCCTCGACCTCGGCCGGGGCGAGATGGATCAGCGAGTCTCGCCGGACGGGAAGCGCTTCGTCTTCCGCGCGGACCGTGAGGGCCAGAGCGAGCTCTACCTCTACGAGCTACCCTGAGGCGCGCCGGCCCCGGGGGGAGGATGACATGCGCGCCGTTTTCACGCTTCTCGCAATCCTGCTGGCCCTGCTGGCCGCGAGTGCCGCCCACGCGCAGACCGAGCAGGTGCAGCCGGAGGGCCTCGTCACCCTCGGTACCTACGTCTTCGAGGAGGAGCCATCGGATATCCTCGGCGAGGCCCTCGAGCGCCTGGGCCTGAGTCGCGACGACCTGGGCTACCGCCCCCGCGGCTCCTGGCGCCGCTATCCCTTGCCTTCGCGCACGCCCTACCTCCACCACGCCTTCGACGACCTCTTCGCGCGTCCCCAGGTGATCCCGCGCTACCTGCACGGCATGGCGGACCCCGTCCGGAAACACCTCGACCCCGCCCGCCTGGCCGAGCACGACGACGGCCTCTACCAGCTCTGCTATCACCTCGCCGTGGAGAACTTCGCGGGTGGCTTCCGCAACTACTCGGCCAACAACTTTCCGGAGCTCGACCCGGAGGCGCCGCTGGCGAGCGCCCTCGCCTCCCTGGGCCGCGCGCGGGGCGTGGCGGGCCCCGCCTTCGGGGCGCGCTACGAGGAGGAAACCGCGGCACCCGGTGACGTGGAACTCGCCGCGAGCCTCGCCGCCCTAGATCCCGCGCTGCGGAAGGTCCTCGGCGAGCTCGTCCTCAATCTCGCCGAGGCGGCGCGCTGGTCGCGCCTGTCGCTTCGGCGCGCGGACCGGGAGCTCACAGAGAGCGTGCTCCGCATCGACGACCTGGGCGAGACCCAGAGCACGGGCGATGTCTACTACCCGGAGATCGACGACCTGGCGCGGCTCTGGGACCGACAGTCGCTCGCCTATGCCGCACTCAAGACCGCGCAGGCCCTCGACACGGCGCGCCTCGCGTTGCTCGGCCTCTCGCCCTCCGCGCGCGGCGGCAAGGGGATCCTGCTGGACGCTCAGACCGCGCTCGGCCGCGTGGTCCTGAGCGGACGGGACGGCGGCGACTACCATGCCGAGCGCTGTCTGCTCTGGGTCGACCTCGGCGGCAACGACAAGTACCGCGGCGCCGCGGCCGGCAGCCGCGGCCCGGAGCTGCCAGTCTCGGTCCTGCTCGACCTGAACGGTGACGACGAATACATCGGCAGCGACGGCGCGCAGGGCTGCGGCCTGCTCGGCGTGGGCATGCTGCTGGACGTCGCCGGCAACGATCGCTACGAGGCGGGGAAGCTGGCCCAGGGCTGCGGGCAGTTCGGCATCGGGATGCTCGCCGACCTCGAAGGTCGCGACCGCTGGCGGCTCGAAAGCAGCGGCCAGGGTGCGGGTTACTTTGGCTGCGGCCTGCTCCTCGACGCCGACGGCGACGACGAGCTCTACCTCCTGGGCGAGGGGCAGGGTTACGGGGGCGTCGGCGGGGTGGGCGTGCTGGCTTCCTGGGGCGGGAACGACCACTACAAGGCGGAGCCCTACGCCGAGAAGGCCGGCCGCGCCGACTACCACAGCGAGCACCTCGTCGCCGCGAACGCCGCCCAGGGCTGCGGCATGGGCCGCCGGGGCGACGGCAGCGACGGCCACAGCTGGGCCGGCGGCCTGGGCGCGCTGATCGACATCCACGGCAACGATCGCTACCGCAGCGGCAACTGGAGCCTCGGCTGCGGCTACTGGTACGGCGTGGGTCTCGTCTACGAAGGCGACGGCGACGACCTCTACGAGAGCGTCTACTTCACGCAGGCGAGCGGCGCCCACTACTGCATCGGCGCCATCGTCGACGAGGGCGGCGACGACACGCACCGCCTCTTCGAGAACGCGGGCGCCGGGATCGCCTTCGGCTGGGACTTCACGAACGCCTTGCTCATCGACACGGCGGGCGACGACATCTACGAGGCGAAGATCATCAGCCTGGGGCTGGCCGAGATCCGCAGCAACGCCTTGCTCATCGACCTGGGGGGCGACGACCTCTACCGCCTCGACGCGGGACAGCTCGGCTTCGGCGCCTCGGACAGCCGCAAGGAGTACTCGCGGCCCCCGAGCACGGCTCCCTACTATGGAGAGTCTCTCAGTCTCGGCCTGCTGCTGGACGGTGGCGGCAAGGACCGCCACGAATTGCGCGATCCGGAGACCGGCCGCTTCTCGCCGGACACACTGCTCGCCGATAGCGTGTGGCGGACCCTGCCCGCACCCGGCAGCGAAGAAGGCGGGTACGGCAATCTCGGCGCCTTCTGGGACACCGAGCTGAAGCGACTCCCCGAGATCGAACCCTACCTGGAGCGATAGGAAGAAGGAGCGTCATGGCACAGCAGAAGGTCATCGTGGTCATGCCGGCCTACAACGCCGAGAGCACCCTGGAGCGCACCCTGGCCGACATCCCCGTGGGCTCCGTGGACGAGGTCATCCTGGTCGACGACTGCAGCCGCGACGGCACCGTGCCCCTCGCGCGGCGGCTGGGCCTCACGGTGATCGAGCACGAGGTGAACCGGGGCTACGGCGCCAATCAGAAGACCTGCTATCGCGCGGCCCTCGAGCGTGGCGCGGACCTGATCATCATGATCCATCCGGACTACCAGTACGACTCGAGCGTCGTGCCCGTGCTCACGGGGATCCTCGGCGCCGGCCACTGCGACGTGCTGCTCGGCAACCGCATCCGCACGCGAGGGGAGGCGCTGGCGGGTGGCATGCCGGCCTACAAGTACGTGGCCAATCGCCTGCTCACTGTCGTCGAGAACCTCTGGCTGGGACAGAACCTCGGGGAGTTCCACTCGGGGCTCCGCGCCTATCGCCGCGAAGTGCTCGAGACCCTGCCCTGGGAGCGCAACAGCGACGACTTCGTCTTCGACAGCCAATTCCTGATCCAGGCAGTGTCCTTCGGCTTCCGCCTCGCCGACGTCCCCGTGCCCGTGCGCTATATGAAGGAGGCGAGCAGCATCGGTTTCGCGCGCAGTCTGGAGTACGGCCTGTTCACCCTCGAGGCGCTCCTCCGCTACACGCTCCACCACACGAAGCTGCTGAGCAGCCCGCTGTTCGAACCCCGCGAAGCTTAGGGGCAGACAGCCAATGGATTTAGAATACAGGTGAATCCCGCTTACTTTCTGTGCTATATTGTGGAGTCGGAGGTCCTGTTCCTGTCACCCCTCAATCCCCTGGAGGAAGCAGTCATGAGAAGCGCCACCCCTCTCCTCGGTCCTCTCGCGATTCTGTTGTGCCTGAGCCTCGTCACCTTCGGAATGGCGGGCAGCGCCCAGGCCTACTCGTCCTTCTTCACCAGCCGCTGCTCGTCCTGCCACAGCGACGACACGTCCACCTGCAACGGCTGCCACCACCACCGGGGAGCCATCTCCGCGACGGCGAACGCCGATGTCTACGCCCCCGGCGACCCGCTCACCGTCACCCTCGACGGCGGCAACCGGACCGGCTGGATCCGCGGAATCCTCTACGACCACAACAGCATGGTGGTCGCCCTCGAGATGGGCCCCACGGGCACCGGCGACGACGGCCTGGGAAACCCCGTCATCTTTCCCGTCGACCTCGAGACCTTCGCGCCCCAGGCAGTTGGCGAGTACGCCTGGGAAGCGGCCTGGTTCGGCCACCAGGGCAACGTCGGCGGCGATCACATCGAGACCCGGACACCGGTGACCATCGTCGTCGACGACACGGGGACCGGCATCCCGGACTGGTCGCCGATCGCGAACTCGAGCTGGTCGCGGCTCAAGTCCCTCTACTAGTATTCGAGACGGATTCGAGGATGGATGCGCGGGCGGGGCCTCGGGGCCCCGCCCGTTTTTCGCTTGGTCGGTGTCGCTACTCGTGCTCTTCCGACTCCGGCGACTCCGAGCGTTCCTGCCAGGGATAGAAGCCCTCGGGCAGGGGCAGGTCGGCGGGGAAGATGCAGAGATCGCCGTCGCTGTCCTTGAGCCGGCGCCAGGCGCGCCCCACCCCGTATTGCATGCTGCCGGGAATCAGCTCGAGATCCTGGCGGAAGCCGCGGTAGCGCGGGCAGAACTCCAGCCCCAACTCCTCGGCCTGACGCTGCCAGTGCTCCTCGATCTCGCCCCTGAAGCAGCGCCAGAGTCCGCCGGAGCCCTCGCCGGCGTACCAGTAGGTGCTCGCAGGCTCGAAGGACTGCCCGAGATCGACGGGACCCAACGCCGGATAGAGCCGCCGGCAGCCCGCGAAACGCAGGTTGCGGTCGGGATTGACCATGCAGGCCAGGCGGTCGTTCGTACCGCGCTGATCGAGGCAGCGCTCGAGGTGGCGCAGCTTCTCCAGGGTGGCGATCATCTTCTTGTTGGCGAAGGTGGCCGGCCAGTCCTTCACGAGCTGCCAGAGCTGGTCGAGCTGCTCGGAGCAGCCCGCGGGCTTGTGCAGGCGCACGCGCGCCCACTCGGGCTCGACGAGCCACTGGTGCTCGTAGACGTTGCCCAGGACGTTGTCATCGTCCCAGTCCGCGATCTCGCGCGCGAGCTCGCAGGCGTGACGGAAGATGCGATCGTCGTGGTTTTCCCAGTAGATCAGGAGATGATTGCGACAAGACATGAGCCACCTCCCCCGGATGGGGCGCCGGAGACGTCGAGATTGAGAAGCCGTCAGCGAG
>CAZVHI010000039.1:0-33182 GCA_964627205.1 uncultured bacterium | reverse complement strand
CGTCGAGGCGCGCTGCGTGGCCTGCGGGGCCATCCACGACACGCGCGGCGTGGTCTACACCTGCGACAAGTGTGGCGGCACGCTGGACCTGCTCTACGACTACGAACGCATCCGGAAGGATCGCGCCCGCAGCATCCTGGCCATGGCCGGCGGGCTGTCACCCCTCGAGAAGCAGCCGCCCGAGTCCCCCCACCTGGGCTTCACGCCGCTGCTACGCGCGCGGCGGCTTGGCGCGGCACTGGGCCTCAAGCACCTCTGCCTCAAGGACGAGACGCACCACCTGTCTGGCAGCCTAAAGGACCGGGCGAGCGACGTGGTGCTCGGCCGGGCGCGCGAGCTAAAGCTGAGCACCGTGGCAGCAGCCTCGACGGGCAACGCCGCCGCGAGCCTCGCCGCCCTGGCCGCCCGCTACGGCCTCGATGCCGTGGTCTTCGCGCCGCGCGCCGCGCCGCGCGCCAAGCTACGCCAGATCCAGGCCTACGGCGCCCGGCTCTACCTGGTGGACGGCAACTACGACCGCGCCTACGACATCTGCCTGGAGGCCGTGCGCGAGCGCGGCTGGTACTCGCGCAACACGGGGCACAACCCATACTGCGGCGAGGGCAAGAAGTCCGTGGCCGTGGACATCACGCTGCAGAGCGTGCCGCGGTCGCCGGACTTTGTCTTCGTGCCCGCCGGCGACGGCTGCATCCTCGGCGGAGCGCACAAGGGCTTCCTCGACCTGCAGCTCTTCGGCCACCTCGAGAGCCTGCCGCGCCTGGTCGCCGTGCAGGCAGAAGGTTCGTCCGCCATCGCGGACGCCTGGCGGGAGAACCGGGAAATCCGGCCCGTGACCGCGAAGACCCTGGCCGACTCCATCGCCGTGGACCTTCCCCGCGACGGGCTGAAGGCCCTGCGCGCCCTAAGGGACACCGACGGCTTCGCGGTCACCGTGAGCGACCAGGAAATCCTCGAAGCCCTGCGCGACCTCGCCCGCCTCGAGGGGATCTTCGCCGAGCCGGCGGGCGCCGCCTCGGTGGCGGGGCTGCGCAAGGCGGTGGCGAGCGGGCTCGTCGATCCCGACGCCGAGGTCATCGCGCTGATCACCGGCAGCGGGCTGAAGGACCAGGACGCGCTGGCGCCCCTGCTCGAGGAGCCGCCCGTGATCGAGAGACTGGGAGACCTGCCGTGAGCCGGGACCGCCCGCCGGAGGAAGTCCACCGCTTCGACATCGCGCTCGAGGTGAACGGACGCCTGGTGAGAGCACGTGTGCCGAGCACCCTGCGCCTGCTCGACTTCCTGCGGAACGATCTGCGCCTGACCGGCGCGAAGGAAGTCTGCGCGGAGGGCGAGTGCGGCGCCTGCGCAGTGCTGCTGGATGGCAAGGCGATCAACAGCTGCCTCGTGCTCGCGGTGGAGACCGACGGCGCGGAGATCGTGACCGTCGAGGGGCTCGAGCATCCCGTCCGAGAGGCTCTTGCGGAGACCCACGCCGTGCAGTGCGGCTACTGCTTCCCCGGTATCGTCGTGAGCGCGGCGGAACTGATCGACCGTGGCGAGGCGGAAGGTCGCGAGGCCGTCAAGGCCGGCCTCGCGGGCAATCTCTGCCGCTGCACGGGCTACGCCAAGATCCTCGACGCCGTCGAGATCGCCGCTGCGCGCGCGGCTGCGAAAGGAGAGCAGACATGAAACGCATCGTCTTCGCCTGGAGCGCCCTCCTGTTGCTGATGGCCTTCACAGGCTGGAACTGCAGCTGTGGCGGCAGCCCCACGGAGAGCACGCCCCCGGGTATCGCTGTGGAGTGGGTGGAGCCGGATCCCATGGCGAACGTCGTGAGCGGCGCTGTCACGCTGGAGGCGCGCGTGCTCTACGGCTTCACACCCGACCGCGTGCGCTTCTCCGTCGGCGGCGAGACGATCGGCGAGGTCGCAGCCGCACCCTACAGCCTCATCTGGGATCCCGGCCGCGACGAGGGCCAAGGCGTGCGCGTGCTGAACGCCGAGGCGCTGGACGGCGACGGGACTGTGCTCGCGAGCGACGCGACGAACGTCTTCGTCGTCGACCTCGAGCACTACTACGCCGGCCGCTACGGCGGCGGGGACGAGGATCGGGCCTTCGCCGTCGACCTCGCCCCGGGCGGCGCCGTCGTCTTCGCGGGCGACGTCACCAACGATCTGGGCGAAACCCACGGCTTCCTCCTCCACGCCAACGAGGCGGCGGGCGCGCGCTGGTTCCGGGGCTGGAACGACTGGGGACGCGTGCGCTCCTTGGAGGCGCTCGCAGGCAGCGGCTACGTCGTCGCGGGCTGGCAGGAACAGGGGATCGCCGGTAGAGCCATCTGGGTGCAGCGGCTCACTGCGGAAGGTGACAAGCTCTGGGAATCCGTCTACGGCACGAACCAGGTCGAGAACCTCGCTCGTTGCATCCAGCAGACGGCCGACGGCGGCTTCATCGTCGCAGGCGAGCAATTCGCGGACGCCCTGTCCGCCCTGCTCGTCAAGCTGGAGCCCGACGGGCGCGAGGACTGGCGTCGCGAGTTCGCCGGCAACCTGACCGCCAGCGCATACTCCGTGCGTGAGACAACGGACGGCGGCTACATCCTCACGGGCTACCACTCCGAGCCCTGGGCCGACCTCCTCCTGCTCGTCAAGACGAACGCTAGCGGCGTCGAGACCTGGAGCGAGACCTACAGCTGGGGCGGCAACTACAACGTCGGGCGCGACGTGCGCGAGACCGCCGACGGCGGCTTCGTCGTTGCCGGTGGCGCGAGTAACGCCATGCTTCTGTTGCGCGTCGACGCGCAGGGCGGCGAACTCTGGCACCGTCTCTACGAAGAGCGCGCCTGGGGCCTCGGCCTCGCGCTCGAGATCACAAGCGATGGCGGGTTCATCGTAGCGGGAACGGCCGGCGGCGACCTCCGCCTGGTCAAGACCGACGCGGAAGGCATCGAGCAGTGGTCCCGCAGCTTCGGCGACGAGGGCGACGACCGGGCCCAGGCCCTGCGCGAGCTGTCCGGAGGCGGTTACCTCGTCGCGGGCGTAACCACCGCCGAGGGCGGCGACGCCGACGCCTGGCTCCTGGAGATCGACGCAGAGGGCAATCCGGTCGCAGGACGGAGCGCGGGGTTCGCGGGCGGAGAGGCGGCTCTTGGACTACGCTAGGCCGCAGGGGCTGGACGAGGCCGTCCGCTCGCTGAAAGGCGGTGCGCGCGCGCTGGCCGGCGGCACCGACCTGCTCGTGCGACTCGGGCGCGAGGAGGACTGGCCGCCGGGCCTGGTCGACCTCAAGTCCATCCCCGAGCTCCGCGTGCTCGAAGTCAACAAGAAGGGCCTACGGCTCGGCGCGGGGCTCAGCTTCGCAGAGCTCCTCGCCTCCCATGAGATCGCCGCCTACCCCGCCCTGCACGAAGCCTGCCGAGTGTTCGCCGCCCGGCAGATCCGCTCGCGCGCCACCCTGGGCGGTAACCTCGCCAACGCTTCCCCCGCCGCGGACGTCCTGCCGCCGCTCGTCGCCCATGGCGCGAGCTGCCGCAGCGACCGCCGCCTCATCCCGGCCGAGGAGCTCTGCCGAGGGCCCGGCGTAACCGTGCTGGCGCCCGACGAGCTGCTCGTGTGCGTCGAGTTGCCGCGGCCCGTTCCGGGATGCCGGAGCTTCTTCCACAAGCTCGCCTCGCGCGATGCCATGGCCATCGCCGTCGTCAGCGTGGCGGCCTACTTGGAGATGGACGGGGAGCTCGCGAAGTCGGCGCGCATCGCGCTGGGCGCCGTGGCGCCGACCGTGATCCGCGCGCGGGAGGCGGAGGCGGCGCTCGCGGGGGGTCCTCTGAGCTCCGAGCGCATCGCGCGCGCGGCGGATGCGGCCATGGCGGAGTCCAGCCCCATCGACGACATCCGCGGCAGCGCCCGCTATCGCCGTCTCATGGTGGGCCGGCTCCTGGAGTATCACCTCGCGCGGCTCGCCGGCCCGAAGGCGGCCTCCTCGTAGACGAAGAGATCGCGGAAGCCCAGGCGGCGATAGAGGCGGCGGGCGGGCTCGTTGTCCGTGTGCACGTTGAGCAGGACCCAGCGGACCCTGCCCCGGAGCCGCGCCAGCAGGGCGGCGGTCGCGGCGCGCCCGAGGCCCTCGTTCCTGCGCGCGGGTAGCGTGGCGATGTTTCCCAGCACCGCGATGCCTTCCCGTTCCGACAGGGCGTGCACGCCGGCGCAGGCGAGCAGGCGCCCTTCCTCCTCGACGCCGAAGAAGACGCCCTTTGCCAGCTGCGACGGCTCGAAGTAGGTGCCGGGATAGGACGCCGCGAGCAGGGCGGCGAGCTCGTCGACGTCTTTCGCATCCAGGCGGCGGGCGCGTGCCGCGTCCGCCGCCGCGCCCGCGGGGAAGCCGTCCCAGGCCATGCGCTGGAAGGCGCCGTGCCGCTCGATTCGTAGATGCTCCTCGAGCAATGCGAGATCGGCCGCGCCGATGTGCAGGTAGCCCTCGTCGGGAAAGAGGGGTAGCGCCTCACGCAGGGCCGGTCCCATTCGCCCGTCCCGCCCCAGGGCGTGAACGCAAGGCCGTGATAGGCCGCCGTAGACGAGAAGCAGCTCGCGCGGCGCCGCCGCGTCGGGCCACGCGTAGTAGTCCGAGCTACTCCACTCGCTGTCATCGATGTCCGTGAGGTGAAAGGCGTAGCGGCGCGGGTCGCGCAGGCAGAAAGCACGTAGGGAGTCCCGGTCGTCCAGGCGGGTCCAGGGCATCGGGCATCGCTTCCGTCGAACAGCCTGCTAATCCTGAGACACGGGCTCCCGCTCGCCCAGACCCGTCGCCCCCTCGGACCCGCGGAGCGTCATGAGCACGGTCAGGATCTCGTGGCAGAGGACCTCGCGGTGGATCGGCTTGGAGATGTAGCCGTCCATGCCGGCGTCGAGGCAGCGCTGCTTGTCGCCCTTCATGGCGTGGGCCGTCATCGCCACGATGGGCAGGTGCCGGTCCGTCCCCTCCTCGCGGGAGCGGATGGCGCGCGTCGCCTCGATGCCGTCCATCTCCGGCATCTGGATGTCCATCAAGACGAGATCGTAGTCGCTCCGCTCCAGCGCGTCCAGGGCCTCGCGGCCGTTGGTCGTCACCGTGAGTTCGTGGCCTTCTCGCTCCAGGATCCTCACGGCCAGCTTCTGGTTGATCTCGTTGTCCTCGACGAGGAGAAGCCGCAGGGGGGCGACGCGCGCGCGCCTGCGCCGCGAACGGTCGCCCTCGGCCGTTCCCGCCGAACTCCTCGACAGCTCCACGCGTGCCGTGAAGTGGAAGGTGCTGCCCCTGTCCTGTTCGCTCTCCAGCCAGATCCTCCCGCCCATGAGCTCCACGAGCTTGTGGCAGATCGAAAGGCCCAGCCCCGTGCCACCGAAGCGGCGCGTGGTCGAGTTGTCCGCCTGCGTGAAGGCCTGGAAGATGCCGGGCTGCTTGTCCGGGGAGATGCCGATACCCGTGTCCGATACCGTGAAGTGAAGCATCATCGCCTCGGCGGTCTGCGACTCGATGTCGACCGAGACCTCGACCCTGCCCTGCGGGGTGAACTTCACGGCGTTGCCGCTGAGGTTGATCAGGATCTGCATCAGGCGCGTGGGATCGCCGACGAGCGTTCCCGGAATGCCTTCATCGACTTGACGGCACAGAGAGATGTCGCCCTCGCGGGCCCGCACCGAGACGGTGCGCAGCACCTCGTCCAGCAGGTCCTCGAGGTTGAAGTCGATCCGGTCGAGCTGCATCTTCCCGGCTTCGATCTTGGAGAGGTCGAGGATGTCGTTGATGATGGTCAGCAGGGATTCCGCCGACATGCGGACTCCCTGCAGGTATTCGGACTGCTCCGTGTCGAGCGAGGTCTGGAGCGCCAGCTCGGTCATGCCGATGATGCCGTTCATGGGCGTGCGGATCTCGTGGCTCATGTTGGCGAGGAACTCGCCCTTCGCCCGGTTCGCGGTCTCGGCCTCCTCCTTGGCTCGGCACAGCTCCCGCTCGACGTTCTTGCGTTCCGTGATGTCCTGGATGATCGCCTGCCCGGCCGGCTGCCCCTCGAAGATGATCGGTATTCCCATGACCTCGGCGTCGTACTCGCTGCCGTCGAGGCGAAGATGCTTCTGCTCCATGGGATCGACCGGCTTGCCCGCAACGCTGACCTGCTTCGACCGCGAGACCACCTGCTCGTGATGGTCGGGGTGCACGAAATCGAGGAAGGAGCGTCCGATGATCTCGTCCGGGCTCGATGCACCAACCAGGCGGGCCGCGGCCGGGTTCGCGAAGACCAGCTTGCCTTCGCGGTGGATGACGATGGCGATGGGTGAATGCTCTACGAGGCTGCGGTAGCGCCGCTCGCTCTCGAGCAGCGCCTCCTCGGCATGCTTCATCTCTGTGATGTCCGTGTAGATCCCGAGAAGAGCAATGATGCCACCGTCCGAGTCGCGCACAGGAGTGCGGCTGCTGAGCCACCACCCCTTGCTTCCGTCCTCCCGCGGATAGTGCTCCTCCTGATTCAGCGTCGTCTTGCCCGTGGCCAGGGTGCTGAGGTCCAGCTTCTCGATGGCCGCGGCAGTCTCGGTGTCGACGTCCAGGTCGCGCAGGGTCTTGCCCACGATCTCCTGCGGGTCGTCGAAGCCCTGCGCCTGGGCCAGGCCGTGGTTGCAACCCAGGAACTCCAGCCCACGGTCCTTCCAGTAGACGTGGTTCGGGATGTTGGTCAGCACGTTGTCGAGCAGGAACTTCTGCTTCCGGAGGCTCTCGCGGGAGTCCGAGAGGCTGGCGCTGAACGCCTCCTTGTTCTCGAAGGCGATGAAGAAGCCGAGGCTGAGCAGTCCCAGGACGAGAGTGATCAGGCCGGCGAGAATCCGCTGCACGGCGATCGTGGCGGTCGGATAGAAGCTGCAGAGAAGAACTGTCTTGTTCTGGAACGGCGACAGGGCCGCGATGAACGTGCCATCTCCCAGGATCGAAAACGCTCCCGTCTCGGGCCTCGATCCCAGAAGGGCGGAAGCGTCGCTGTCGCTCGCTGCGACTTCCTCGCCCGCGCTCCCGGACGGGGACGCGGGCCACATCCGCCTGCCGACGAGCTTCGCGTCGCTCGCCAGGAGGATCTCGCCGTCCGGATTCAGCAGGAAGCGCGGCCGGTCACCGCGCAGCATGGGCAGCCATTCCGAAATATCCTGAACGTGCACCAATGTCCCCAGCTGCGAGCCGCTTGCGTTCCGGACCGCCGCAACGTGGAAAGAGCCCGGGACCAGCAGCTCCTTCTGCAGACGATCGACGACGGCCCGTTGGGGAGGCTCAGACCACCAGGCATCGGCGAAGCAGCCGAGGGTTCTGCCGGTCGAGCTCTGCGCGACGCCCTTGCCGCTGGTGAGGAGGATCTCGCCTCGTTCGTCGACGAGGAAATCCGCGACCGCCCCGAAGCAGTGCCGGTGCCAATCCAGGATCCTCTCTGCCTCTTCCATTTGGCCGTCGCCGTCCGGATCGAGTGCAGCGACGAGCGCCGGATTGCCCGCCAGCGAGTTCAAGGAGTGGTGCAGCTGCGCATGCTTCTCCTGGAAGACGCCGCGCAGCGCCCGGTTGTCGAGGATCGCCATCTCGGTCAGGATTGCCCGGGCCTGGGCTCCCATGAAGTCCATCAGCCACCAGCCGAAGGCGAGGACGAAGGACATGGTACCCGCCATCCACAGGAGCTGGATCCGGCGGAGTCGGAACTTCTGCCGCGCAGGCAGGGCGTGGCTCAGCGTCAGCACGTAGATGCCGACGGAGGCGATCAGGAAGAGCCCACCCATGAGCGCGCGGCGGAGGAAGTCGAAGGTAGCCCAGGAGGACGATTCGACCAGGCCGAAAGGAAGTGCGGATTCGAGGCCGAAGTCCAGGATCACCATGCCGAAGCCGCCGATGATCGAGACGAAGCTGCCGAGACGATACCAATTCCGGAAGGACGGCTCGTACACTTTCGCGGCATGGAGGAGCAGCGCGGCCATCCAGATCGTGCCGGTGAGATTCAGAACCATTCCGGTAACCGGTACGAGAGTCGGCCAGACCAGCAAGCCCAGCAAGATGAGCCCCAAGTAGAAAAGATGGATAGCGGGGCTCGGCATCCGCCTGAAGAGCCGCCGGTGGAAGCGGCGGTCCAGCTCGAGCAGCCCGGCAAGCGCTAGGAAGACCAGCACATGGCGGATGCTGGCCAGCAGTCTCTCGTCCATGCCGGTACCCTGGAAGAGACCCAGCAGGTTGTATCCGGCGTAGGCGAGGACCGGTGGAATAGTCCAGCGCCAGGGGAGGAAGTCGTTACCCCGCCTGCCCGCGACGTAGCAGGAGGCCGTCAGGATCAGACACGAAAATCCCAGCACCAGGGAGAGAAAGGGTTCCCAGTTGGAGAGCAGTTCCGTCATCTCAACTCTCGTAGATCTCCGCCGGAGCGCTTGTCATGCGGCGACCTTGCACGTGTCTCATCGTGACCGGGTATCCTCAGAGATTCGAGAGAGCGGGCTTCAGCCGGCTGATCTCCTGCTTCAGAAGGGAGTAGGCAGCCGGCGCCTCGTTCAGATCGCCGTCGTGCCCGATCGTCTCCAGCTTGTAGGCCGCGTTGTAGGCAGACTGTGCGGAGAAGTTGCCGACAGCGCCCTTCAACGTGTGGGCGGAGCGCTGCACCGCATCGCTGTCGGCCCTTGCCAAGGCCGATTCGATCTCGTGAAGCATCGTTGAACAGTCCTCGAGGAACATTCCCGCCAGCTCGATGAGCAGCTCCATGTCTCCGCCCATGCGATCGAGCGCTGATGTCTTGTCGAAGATGTTCAAGTCCATCGCTTCTTCCTTTCCGTCCACGGCTCCGCTGTCCTCCCTCGGAGGAGCAGCCTTCTGCTTGTGGTCCACCTGTGTGATGAAGGAAACGAGCTCGTCTTCCTGGATGGGCTTGGTGAGGCAACCGTCCATGCCCGCTGTCAGATAGCGATCGCGGTCGCTCTGCGTCGCGTGGACGGTCATGCCGATGATCGGGATATGCCCTCCGGAGCTCTTCTCGAATTCCCGGATCGCCCGCGTGGTCGTCAGCCCGTCCATGTCGGGCATCTGGATGTCCATCAACACGAGGTCGAAGTCCGCCTGGGCGATCGCTTCGATCGCCTTGATGCCGCTCGTGACCGAGAGGACTTCGTGCCCGTAGCCAATCAGGAAGGACTCGGCCAGCCGTTGCTGCTCCTGGTCATCCTCGGCGAGCAGGATGCTCAGGGCGTTGTCGGCCTTCGGGCGCTCCCCCTTGGCGTCGAGATCATCTCGGGAGGCGGGGGTCAGCCGCCGCGCCTCCTCCTGCCCGGACAGGCGGAGCGCGATGGTGAAGTGGAAGGTGCTGCCCTGGCCCGCCGCGCTCTGCACCCAGATGCGCCCGCCCATGAGCTTCACCAGCATGGCGCAGAGGGTCAGGCCCAGCCCTGTGCCGTCGGCCTGGTGGGGCACGCCGCTGTCCGCCTGGGAGAAAGCCTGGAAGATCTCCTGCTGTTTGTCCTCGTGGATTCCAATCCCCGTGTCCCGCACCGAGAAGTGCAGGGTTGCGGCCTCGGGCTCGAGCTTGGCCGCCTCGACCTTCACGACGACCTCGCCCTCTTCGGTGTACTGCACGGCGTTGCCGATCAGGTTGAGCAGCACCTGGTCGAGGCGCTCGGGATCGCCCATGTAGCTGCTGGGCAGGTCCTTCTCCACCTCGGCCCTGAGCGCAAGCCCCTTCGCCTCGGCCTGCCAGGCCATCGTGTTCAGGGCGTCGCGAATGGCATCGCGGAGATCGAACTCGCGCTCCGTGACGTCGAAGTTCCCGGTCTCGATCCTCGATAGGTCCAAGACGTTGTCGATGATCTTGAGCAGCGAATGACTGGCGCGCCGTGCCGCCTCGAGGCGTTCCCTCTGCTCGGTTCGGCGCTCGGCCTGAAGGGCGATGTCCATGAGGCTGGTGATTCCGTTCACCGGCGTGCGGAGCTTCGCCCCCATGTCCTCGAGGAAGCGGACCTTTCCGGCCACGTCCTCCTCGGCGCGCGCCAGGGATTCCCGCAGAACTTCGGCCTGGCGGCCCAGGGCGTCGGCGATCTCCTCCCGCATGAGCGTGCCGCCCAGCCTGAGACCCAGTTGCTCCAGGCTCTCGCGGCGCTCCCCCAGCCAGTCCAGGTTGGGGGGCGTGAAGAGGAAGAGCAGCCCCCTGACCTTGCTCCCGGCCTGGAGGGGAACCACGCAGTGCCCGTGCTCGCCCGGGTCCACGTTCGGATGCAGCGCCTGCTCCGCGTGTCCGCAGTACTGCGCGAACTGCAGGCAGCCCGAGGAGATCGCTCCGGCGCAGAGCCCGCCCGAGGGCAGCGGTAGCTCTGTCTCGTCCCGCCAGAGATCCGCGGAGTCCGTTCCGCGGGAAGCCAGGAGCACGAGACGCTCCTCGTCCTTGTCGTAGCGGTAGATGGCGGCCAGGCCCGGCTGCCTCAGGTCGGCATGCTCGAGGAACTGCTCCAGCACGGTCTCGAGGCGCACCTCGAGAGTCTCCTCGAACTCGAGGGCCTCTCCGACCGCCGCCTGCAGGACCAGGGCGTCCTGGACGGAGCTGAGGCGGCTCCTGCCCTGCATCAGCTCGTGGACGTCCCGCGCGATCACCCGCAGGACGGCAGCCTCCTCGTCCACCGAGACGAGGTTGACCCCGGCCTGGGTGGACAGCATGCCCGTGCCGTCGACGGTCATCGCGAGCGACAGCGGCCCCTCGGGATTCTTCCCGTTCAGCAGCTGGCGGCTGGTCGCCTCGAGCTTCTTGAGCTCCCTCGCGACGAGGAGCTTCCCGAGCGTGGTCTCGGCGAGCCCCTCGGCGGGGAGCCCGAGCAGACGCGTTCCCGCGGCGTTGATACGGAGCACGCGCGAGTCGGCGAAATCCCCCTCGCCGACCGCGAAGTCGAAGACGATGTCGCTGACGCCGTCGAGGAGCTCCTGCCACACCTCGCGGCTCTCGACCTGCAGGCGTTCACTTTCGCGGCGGCGCAGGTCGGCGAGCGACAGGCGCCAGGAGATCAGGCCGAGGGCGGTGAGGAGCAGGACGTAGGGCGGGAGCAGATAGAGCAGGAGATCGTGGGGCATGGCCGAGTAGCGGCTCCAGAGGAACCAGGCCTGCGCAGTGCCCAGGAGCGGGACGAGCAGGCAGGAGGTCGCGAAGACGCCGAAGTAGCGGGCTCGCGGACGCAGGCGCTCGCTCGTCGGCTCATGGGGGTGTCGAGTATCGTGTTCTTCCGTCAAGCCCTGGTCCGTTCCCGGCTTTCCCTTCGCGCTGCGGGATTCTCGGTCGGGGACCCGACGGCCTCCGCGCCCCGTGCGGCGTTGCACTTTGAGCGCGGGCGGCAAGAATCATCCACCGAACGCGGAGAGAT
Organism: uncultured bacterium; assembly: GCA_964627205.1. Taxonomy (GTDB): domain Bacteria; phylum Krumholzibacteriota; class Krumholzibacteriia; order JACNKJ01; family JACNKJ01; genus CAZVHI01. The sequence goes on along the minus strand of CAZVHI010000039.1, from coordinate 21,828 downwards.
GGTCAGCGACCGGGAGGAGGGGGGAATCTCAGTTGGGGCGAGGACATGGCATCCCCTTGCCAGTCAATAGATTAGAGCCCTACTCGCTCCGGCCGATCGCATGGTCGTCTCCAACCGGATCGGCTAATGCAGAGGGCGGGCCAATTCGGTGTCTGAGCGGGGGATGAGCGGAGGCGGAAGCCCGCGCCTGTATCGGGATTGCGACGCTCGCGCCGGCGGACCCGCGGGGCTGTCGCCGGCTTGACAGGTTGCTAATCCCCGGCCAGGGCTCGCAGCACGCGCTCGGGCCCGAGGGGCGTCTCGCGCACCCGCGCCCCGCAGGCGTCGAAGAGGGCGTTGCCCAGCGCGGGCGCTGCGCCGTTGATGCAGATCTCGGCGATGGCCTTGGCGCCGTAAGGGCCCGTGGGCTCGGCGTCCTCGACGAAGATCACCTCCTGCGCGGGCAGGTCGGCCGGCAGGAGGAAGCCGTGCTCGCGGAAGCTCAGCGCGCGGGGACGGCCGGCCGCGTCGTAGCTCATCTCCTCGAGCAGGGCGAAGCCCAGGCCCTGGGCGACGGCGCCCTCCACCTGGCCTTCCGCCATGGGCGGGTTGAGGATACGCCCGGCGTCCACGGCCGTGACGAAGCGCAGCACCCGGATCTCGCCGGTGGACGTGTCCACCTCGATCTCGGCGAACTGCGCCGCGAAGGGCGGAGGGGAGTCGTAGGACAGGTGGCTGGCCGAGGCCATGAGCTGCCTCTGATTCTCGCCGTAGAGGCTGCGCGTGCCGATCTCCGCGTAGCTCAAGTTTCGCCCGTCGGGGCCGACCACCCTGCGCTCCGCGCCGCGAACCGCGCCGGGCGCGACGCCGAGCAGCCCCGCCCCGTAGTCCAGGATCTGGCCGCGCAGGTCCTCGGCGGCCTTCTTCACCGCCCCGCCCGAGATGTAGGTGGTGCTCGACGCGTAAGCGCCGGGGTCGAAGGGCGTCAGATCCGTGTCCGAGGATCGGACCACGATGTCGCTCACCCGCACCCCGAGCGCCTCGGCGGCGATCTGGGCCAGCACCGTGTCGCTGCCCGTGCCGATGTCCGTGGCGCCCACCTGCAGGTTGAAGCCGCCGTCCTCGTTCATCTTGAGGAAGGCGCCGGCCATGTCCACGCCGGGGATGCCCGAGCCCTGCATGGCCAGCGCCGCGCCGATGCCCCGCCGCAGCGGCGAGCCCGCCGGCGCGCCGGGCGGCGGGCAGCCACGGGGAGCCGTGTCCCAGCCGATCGCCTCGCGGCCGCGGCGCAGGCACTCGGCGGCGGCGCCGCTCCGCAGGCGGGACGGGTAGCCATCGCCGCCCTCGCCCAGTTGCTCTGCCATCGTCAGCTTGTCGCCGACGCGGACGACGTTCCGCAGGCGCAGCTCGATGGGATCGACGCCCAGCTCGTGCGCCGCCTCGTCGAGGAAGGACTCCAGCGCCCAGAAGGCCTGCGGCGAGCCGTAGCCGCGGTAGGCCCCCGCCGGGCTGCGGTTGCTGTAGACGGCCGCGCCGCGGAGCCGCACGCTGGGCGCGGGATAGAGGCTGAGCCCCTTGTTCGCGCAGACGGACATCACCGTGAGCGCGTGGGAGCCGTTGGCGCCGCTGTTCAGGAGGACGTCCATCTCGAGGGCCTTGAGCCGCCGGTCCTCGTCGAAGCCGGCCCGGTATTTCACCCGCGACGGATGACGGCTCCGCGCGAAGCTCAGCTCCTCCGCGCGCGTCGCCTCGAAGCGCACGGGACGGCCCGTGCGCAGTGTCATCCACGCGCAGAGCTCCTCGCCGAGGATCTCCTGCTTGCCCCCGAAGCCACCGCCGATGCGCGGCTTGATCACGCGCACCCGGCTCACCGGCAGGTCGAGCAGGCGCGCGACCACGCGGCGCACGTGGAAGGGCACCTGCGTGGCCGTCACGATCACGAGGCGCTCGTTCTCGTCGAGGTAGCTGAGGCAGATGTGCGGCTCGATGGAGCACTGCTGCACCTGGTGGCTGCGATACTCGCGTTCGATCACGCTCGCCGCTGCGGCGAAGGCGGCGTCGGGGTCGCCGAGCTCGAGGTCCCGGCGCGCGACCACGTTGCGCTCCGGCTCCTCGGGATAGAAGAGGATCGCGCCCTGCGGGTCCTCGGGGGGCGGCTCGTCGTGGAGGACGGGCGCGCCCGGCCGCTGGGCGTCCTCCGCCTCGAGGTAGAACGGCAGCTCTTCGTAGTCGACGTCGATGAGCCCACAGGCCTCCGCCGCGATCTCCGGGCTCTCTGCGGCCACGAGCGCGACCTTGTCGCCGACGTGTCGCAGCTTCTCGTCGAGCATGAGTGTGTCGTAGGGACTGGGCTCGGGGAAGCCCTGGCCGGCGGTGGTGTAGGCCCTGCGTGGTGCATCGGTCCAGACGGCCACGTCCGCCACGCCCGGCAGGGCGAGGGCCCGCTCGCGGTCGATCGTGCGGATGCGCGCGTGGGGCAGTGGGCTGGGCAGGATCTTCAGGTGCAGCATGCCCGGCCGCGCGAAGTCGCCCGTGAAGACGGGGGCGCCGGCGGCAAGCGCCCGGCCATCCACGCGGCGCGCGTCATGGCCGAGCACAGCGAGGGGTTCCGGGCCCGGTCGGTCTTCAGGCTCGGTGCGCTGGGCCGTCCCGCCGCCTGCCTCGCGGGGCGCGACCTTGCCCGCCGCCACCAGGGCCGCGCGGACTGGTTTGACGTAGCCCGTGCAGCGGCAGAATACGGCCGCGAAAGCGTCCCGCAGGGAGGCCTCGGAAAGCTCGCCGCCGCGACGGCGCAGGCCCTCGCGGGCGAGTAGCATGGCCGGCGTGCAGTAGCCGCACTGCACGGCGCCCTCGTCCAGGAAGGCTTCTATCAAATGCTCGGTTGCGGGCCTGCCGAGCAGGCCCTCCAGCGTCTCCACCTCGCACCCCTGCACCTGCAGGGCCAGATGCGTGACCGCACTGACGGGACGGCCGTCGAGCAGCACCGAGTCCGCGCCGCCCTCTCCCCGCTCGTCGGAGAACTTCACCGACGCGCAGCCGCGCGCGCGGAGGAGCTGCAGCAGCGTCGTGGCCGGCGCCGCCTCGCAGTGGACCTCGCGGCCGTTGAGACGGAAGCGCAGGGGGCGGGCGCCCGGGCGGCGGGGTGCCGGGGCCATCAGCCCTTCCCCTCGTCCAGGCCGGCCAGGAAACGGGCGATCATGCTTTCCGCCCAGCGCCACTTCGTGTCCGCGGCGGCGCCCGGCTCGTCCGCGATCTCCAGGCCCCGGCGGTCGGGGTCCGTGAGCTTCACGTCCGCGAGCGCCGCCGGCGCGCTGCCGCGCAGGCGCTTCTCCAGGGCCTCCGCGCGCTGGGGACGTGTTCCCAGCCTGCCCAGGACCAGGCGGCAGTCTGCCAGCTTACCGCCTGCGAGACGCGCGGCGCCGGCGAGGACGAGCAGCGGTCGGGCGCCGTCCGCGGGCGCAATGCGGTCGAAGCCGTAGCGCCAGCCGGCCGCGCGCGGGATGCGCAGCGCGGTGATCACACCCTCGCGCCTGTCCGCGCGCAGGTAGTCCGCCAAGGGCGCGGGCGGCAACCCGTGGCGGTCAATGACAACGTCTAAGGCTAGCAAAGCTGTTTGCCACTCGCTGAGCGCGATGGGCCACGCCGTCTCGCCGGCCACGGTCATCTGGTTGCGCAGGTTCACCGAGTGGGCCATCGAGCAGGCGGCCTGCTTCAGGAGCCCGTCGAATTCATCCCGCTGGACGAGCTGCTCCAGGCGCACGCGCGCCTCGAGCCGCAGCTCGTTCTTCGACTCGTGGATCCGGTCGAGGCCCAGGGGCATCAGGTCGATGAGCCCCTTGATCTCGGGCGGCTTCTTCGCCACCAGGCGGCTGCCGCCGCCCAGGATGGCCCAGCCGGGCTCGGCGAGCTTTGCCGCGGCCTCGTCCAGGCTGACGAAGATCTCGTAGTCCTCGGGCCAGGTCATCGGCCACCTCCCGTCGGGTCTGTCTCACCGAGAAGGAAGGCGCGTCCCAGGCGCGTCTCGGCGCGCGCCAGCAGCTCGGCCGCCGCGCGGTTGTGGCGCTCGGCGTGGGCGCGCTCGTCGAAGTCGGGAATGTATCCGGCGCGCACGCGGATCTTTCCGTTCACGAACACCGTGTGGGCGCGCGGCGCGGCGGCGGAGAAGAGCAGCGCCGCGAGGGGATCGCTCTGCGCGCCGGCGAGCTCGAGCGTGCCCAGGTCCCAGAGGACGAGGTCGGCCGCCATGCCGGGCGCGATCGCGCCGCAGTCGTCGCGTCCCAGCACGCTCGCGCCGCCGCGCGTGGCGATGCACCAGACGTCCCCCGCGCCCAGCCAATGCTCAGGCCCTCGCAGGCGGCTGGCGAGCAGGGCCTGCCGCGCCTCGGCGAGGAGGTGGTTTACGTCGTTGGAGGCGGAGCCGTCCACCGCGAGGCCGACGGGCGCGCCCGCGTCCAGCAGCTCGCGCACACGCGCGACGCCGCTGCCCAGGCGCAGGTTGCTCGCGGGGCAGTGCGCGACGCCGGTGCCCGTCTCCGCGAGGCGGGCGATCTCGTCGCTGTCGAGGTGCACCGCGTGGGCGTACCAGGTGTCGGTGCCTATCCAGCCGAGCGACTCCATGTAGGCCAGCGGTCTGAGCCCGACTGTCTCCTGGCAGAAGCGTTCCTCGTCGAGCGTCTCGGCCATGTGCGTGTGGAGGCGCACGCCGGCCTCGCGCGCCAGGGCGGCGGTCGCCCGCATCGCCTCCGCGCTGACGGAGAACGGCGAGCAGGGGGCGAGGTCGACGCGGAGCATGGCGCCGGGGGAGGCGTCGTGGTGGCGCGCGATGAGCCGCCGCGAGTCGGCGAGGATCGTCTCTTCGTCCTGGCAGAGCTCGTCGGGGGGCAGGCCGCCCTGGCTCTGTCCCAGGCTCATCGAGCCTCGCGTCGGCTGGAAGCGGATCCCCAGCTCGCGGGCCGCCTCGATCTGTCGGTCGATGAGGTCCGGCGCCGCGTCCCGCGGGAAGATGTAGTGGTGGTCGCTCGATAGCGTGCAGCCGGAGAGCAGCAGCTCGGCGAGCGCCGTGCGCGTGGCGACGACCAGCGCCTCCTCGTCCAGCTCGCGCCAGATCTCGTAGTGGTAGCGCAGCCAGGGGAAGAGCGGGCTGTCCTGCGCGCCGGGCAGGTTGCGCGTGAGGGTCTGGTAGAAGTGATGGTGCGTGTTGATCAGGCCGGGGGTGAGGAGCATGCCACCGGCGTCGAGGGTTTCGTCCGCCGGAGGCTCCGGCTGCCCGGGCTCGAGGAGCGCTGCGACCTTTCCGTCCTCGATCAGGACCGCGCCGCCCGGGCCGATGCGGCGATCGGCGTCGTCCATCGTGGCGACGAGCTGCGGGTTGCGGATGAGGATCTTCAAGACGCGCGGCCTCCTGGACGGCCGCGGCCCGCGGCCATCCTGCGGAGACTAGGTTTGCGTCCGGGGACTGTCAAGCAACGAGGCGGTTCGTGGCTATACTCTGGGCGGAGGCGGACGCGCCTCCTGGTCCCGCGTCAAGGCGCTCTATAGGCGCTAGGCTTGCTGCTTCACGGCCGGATGGGGCCGGCGGGTCCGAGCTCGATGTCGAGGTCGATCGTGAGCGCAGCGGTCGGGCAGACCGTCACACAGAGGCCGCAGACGAAGCAACGTTCGCCGTGCACGATCACCGCGTCGGGATCGATGTCCTTGTCGATCGTCAGCGCGTCGTACTCGCAGGACTTCACGCAGAGGTCGCAGAGCGTGCACTTCTCCGGGATCACGCTCGGCGGCGGCCCCTCGAAGTGCACGCGCCCCTCCGTGCCCACGCCTTCCAGCGCGATCCCCGCCTCCGCGCCGAGCTTCTGCGGGTAGAGCCCCGTGATCTCGCGGGCCGACGCGTATCCGTGCTCGTCGAGCCATGTGGAGAGCTCGCGGCTCAAGCGCTCGAAGACGCCCGGCCCCTCGTAGATGTTCTGCGTGCAGACCTGCACCGCGCTCGCGCCGGCCATGAGGAACTCCACCACGTCGCGCCCCGTGCGGATGCCGCCCACGCCGATCACCGGCACCTTCACAGTGCGAGCGAGGTCGAAGACGATGCGCAGGGCCACGGGCTTGATGGGCGGCCCCGTGAGCCAGCCGTAGCCGTACTCGGTGCCCATCACGCGCCCCACCGACTCGACGTCGATGCGCAGCGCGGGGCCCAGGCTGTTGATGGCGGCGATGGCGTCCACGTAGGGCTCCATCTTCACGGCGGCGTCGATTACTGTGACGGGGTCATGTGGGCTGATCTTCGCGATGATGGGCAGCGACACGGCCTCGCGCAGCGCCTTCATCACCTGCCAGGGCTCCTCCTTCGCGTAGTGGACCGTCACCTCGAGCGCGTGCACGCCCGCGCGCTCCGCGGCACGCCCCAGTCGCACAACCTCCTCGGCCGAGTAGCCGAGGGACGCGATGATCGGCACGCCGGCCGTGAGCGCGACGGCGTACTCGGTATCCAGCCAGCGTTCGGGCGGCAGCTCGCTCCACAGCTCGCTGTTGAGCATGCCCCCGCGGCGGTTCTTCGCGAGGTTCATCATGTGGTACTTCGGCACCGGCGCGGCCTCGCTGCTGATGGTCTTGCAGACCGCGCCGCCCGCGCCGCCGCGCACCTGGCGCAGGATCATCTCCCCGTCGCGGACCGTGGGCCCCGCCGCGGGCCAGACGGGATTCGGGAAGTCGAGCCCGAAGAGCTTCACCGCGAGATCGGCCATGTTTCGCACCTCCGCCATGACGGACAAGGATAAGCCCCCGGCCCTGTGCGGCCAAGAAAGATTCGGCGCTCCGCGCAGGGGCTGTTATCGTACCCGATGAGCCCCGCCGCCGCGAGGAGACGATCATGATGGCAAGCTCCCTCCCAAGCCGATCGTACGCAGTGCTGGCGCTTTTCGCCGCCGCGATCCTCGTTGCAATCCTCGCCGCGGGCTTCGCAGGGGACGCGCGCGCCGAGGACGCCGACGCGAAGGAGGAGGCGCCGCCCCTGCCCACTGCACCCGTGAACCTCGACTTCGAGGCGGGGCGCACGGGCCGCGTCCCCCTGGGCTGGGAGGACGCCTCCCGCCAGGGCTCACTCCTCTACAAGGTGGAGCTCAGCAGCGACAGGTGGTACGAGGGCGACCTCCCCTACGAGGGACGCCTCTGCGCGAAGCTCAGCTCCGCGGGCTTCGTGCAGCGCGACCGTGCGCCCGAGGAGGGGGAGAGGGAACCCGACCCCAGCCTCGGCGGCTGGCAGGACTGGAAACGCCATCGAATCATGGGCCAGGGCCGCGACGAGATCGCCGATCTCCACGCGCGCGGCGAACCCAACTTCGGCGCGCTCATCCAGCGCTTCGACGCCGCGGACTACCGCGGGCGCATCGTGTGCTTCCATGCCGCCCTGCGCGCGGTCGTGTCCCGCGGCAAGGGGCGGGTGCAGCTCTTCGCGCAAGTGGAGCGGCCCGGCGGCCCCGACGACTTCAGCACCGAGCCCGTCCCCCGCAGCCAGTGGCAGGAGCTCACGCTGCCGGTCGAGGTGGCCGGCGACGCCACGGCCGTGGTCATCGGCCTGAACCTGATCGGCATGGGCCGCGCCTGGCTGGACGCCGTGAGCTTCGATGTGGTGGGTTCACCCGCCGCGGCGGCGCCGGGCCCCCGCGTTGAGGCGGCAGCAACGGGAGGCGCCGCGCCCGTGGCGGCCGGGACCGGCGAGGCTACCGGCACAGCGCAGCCCCCCGATCCCGCCCTCACGACCCCGGCGGGACCCGCCCCACGCGCCGGCCTGCCCGCGATCTCGCGCCTGCGCCCCGGCCTCTTCCACGTGGACCTCGCGCGCGCCGACGCGGGGCGCTTCGAGGAGGCGCTGCCCCTCCTCGCGTCCGCGGACGGCATCCTCTTCGACCTGCGCGGCGGCGGCGCCATGGAGCTGCGCCTGCTCGACCTGCTCGAGAAGGGCGCGCTGGCCGGTCGCCTGGTCTTCCTCTGGGACGAGAGGCTGGGCGACGGGGGTGATCTCGCCGCGATGATCGCCGCGGCGGGCTGGGGAGAGGTGGTCGGCGTGGGCGCGGGCGTGACGGTCCCGCTCGATCCCGACGAGGCCGCGCAGTCGAAGGGCCGCGATCCCATCTTCGACCGCGGCCTCGAACTGCTCCTCCCCTGACGCCCGGGCCCAGCGCGCGAGCCGATAAAACTACGCCCAGGTCCGGGCCGCGCTTTTTGTCACGTGGCAAAGCCTGCGATCGGGAAACGTCACTTCAATAGCAGAACCTTGCGCGCGCTAGTCTCCCCGGCGATCTCGAGCCGGCAGAAGTAGACCCCGCTGGCGAGGCCCTCGGGCCGCCAGACGAAGTCGTGCCAGCCGGCCGGCAGCTCCGCGTCGAGGGGACGGTCCACCTCGCGCCCCCGCACGTCGAAGACGCGCAGCAGCGCACGCCCCGCGACGGGCAGGCCGAAGCGGAAGGTGCTGCGCGGGTTGAAGGGGTTGGGGTAGGGCGCGAGCAGCACGGCCTCGCGTGGCGGCGCAGCTTCGTCCACGCCGACGCCGTAGACACTGTTGCGCTCCCCGGGCGTGCCGTGCCCGCCTGAGGCGAGCCAGCTCCCGGCGAGGGAATTGTCCAGATCGGGGTGACGGAGCTCCAGCGTGGGCCCGTTGCCGTCCGGCTCGGTCGGCCAGGGTGGCGCGTCGTCGTACTCCACCAGGTCCAGCAGCACCCCGTCGTCCGCATAGAGACGCAGAAGCTCGCCGTTGCCGCTGAACCCGAAGGCCAGGTTGCCCAGGTAGTTGTCCACGTCGGGAAAGAGGGCCTTGAAGCCTGTCGTATCCCTGCAGAGGACGAGGAACTCCCCCGGCTCGATCACCGTGCCGAGAGGCAGCGCGAAGGCGTGCGCGTCCTCCGAGTCCTTGAAGATCCAGCCACCGATGTCCACGGCGCTCTCCCAGTGGTTCGTGAGCTCCACCCAGTCGCCTGGGTCGAATGCGTCGGCGGAGTGGTAGTTGATCTCGTTGATGACCACCGCATCCAGAGAGCGGAAGATCGCGGTGAGGTCCATGTCGCCTTCCGGGCTGATCTCGATCGACGGCGTACCCGACACACCGGAATCCGACCAGCCCAGGAAGCCGTAGCCCACGCCCGGCTGCGCCGTGAGCGCGATCGGGTTGCCCACGAAGTAGTTGCCGCTCCAGAGCGCGTCCACGCTGATGGCCGTCAGGGCGATACTGCCCGCACCCGGCGGCGAGACATCGAGGGTGAGGCGCAGGGTGTCCGGCAGTCCGAACTCGTCCATCACGTGGGCCTTCGCATAGGCGGGGCGATCGTCGATGAAGTCGCGGATCTCGCTGACCTTCCACAGCCAGTGGTTGTAGTCCCAGCCCCAAGGTCCGCCCCATTGATCGAGGTGCCGCAGCATTTCGGGATCGAGCAGGTCGACCACGGAGTCCGTCGCCGCATGCATGTTCGCCGGCGTGTAGGTCGTGTTCATGCGGTCGGCGTAGGCGTTGATGAATTGCCGGCGGAAGCCGTCGTGGGCGAGCAACGGGCCGAAGGGGTAGGTGTGCCAGGCGGACGGATTGATCGCCCGGTCAAGCGCGTTCTCGTGGGGGCCGAACCAGCCGAAGCCGAGCCCTGCGTCCATGTCGTATGCGAGGTAGCGCCACCTCCCGCCGGGCGAGGTCGGTCGCCACCACTTGCTGTTGGAGACGGGCCAGTCCATGTTCGCGTAGTAGATGTTCGCGATGTTGTAGTCGATGAAGCTCGCGATCTCCATACGGCTCGCCACGTAATCGTAGTTGGCCTGAATAGACAGGTCGTTCTCCTCGATGAACTCGATCAGGTCATCCCAGGCGTCGCTGTCGCCCTCGATCACCACGGTGGGCCAACGGATCATCTCCACGCTGTCCGGATCCACGCCGTAGTGCATCTCGGTCCAGTCCGCGCTCTGCCTCTCGCGCAGGTTCAGGATCCCCCAGTATTCGCCGTTCAGGAAGATGAGCGCCGGGCGGTAGGCCTGGACGTCGACGCCCGTGGCGGCGGCCATGTGCTGCATGAGGCCGTCGCGGAAGTGGGTGAGGCACCAGTCGGTGCCCGAGTTGCGCAGGATGATCTGCTTGAACTCGTCGATCGGCACACCCGGATAGAGCGGGTACTCGAAGCGGTTCTCGCCGTAGGCATCACGGGCGACGAGCTTCAGCGACTTCTGCGGCCTGACGCGGCTCGAGTCGCCGGCCACTTGAATGCCGGCGTCCTGGGCAAAACCGAGCAGCTCGTCCTCATCGAAGAACTCGACATGCACCGGTCGCTCCCAGTCCTGCCAGAAGTTGGCGCCCTCGTAAGGGTAGAGCGAGTCTCCCTCGCTGCCGATGCAGTGGATCCCGTGCTCCGGATGCCAGAGATTGTCTGGGTCGGTGACGAGCGACACGGTCGCCAGGGTCGGGGACTCGCCGAAGAAGTAGCTGTGGCTGACCGTGCTGCTGGGGACCTGGCCGTCCTTGAAGCAGCGCGCCCTGAGCACGGTGGTCGAGTCGACGAGGATGGGGCCGGTGTAGTCCTGCGAGGTCTCGGTGGAGTCGGTGGGTAGCCAGCCGCCGCCCGTCCATCGGATCGTGGCGGTGGGATCCGGGCTGTAGAGGTAGACGACGACCTGGCCCTGGTATAAGCCGCCTGGCAGCGAGAAGATGGGCGGGCTCGTGAAGCCATTCAGGGGCTCGCTGTCGTTGCTCGCCTTGGGGGTTGGCACGGCGAAGTAGTGCAGCTCCGGGCCGCCGTCGGGCTGGCGCCCGCGGGAGACGTCGCTGATCACCTGGCCCGTATGGATCGAATCGACCCTCGCGCCGAACGCGTCGGAGAGCAGCAGCTCTTCGCCTGCCGTGCTGAGCTTGAAGTTCGTGTGCAGCCGCGCGAAGAGGTGGGCCAGCGTCTCGGAGATGCCGCGGGGGTCGGGCGGCGGCTCGTCGAGCCCCAGGGTCAGGAAGGGGATCAGGGTCATGTCTGGTGGGGCGTTCGTGTTGTCGTGCACCTGGATGGCGAGGACGTTCTCGCCGTCGACCAGCAGCGGGATGTCGCCCACCAGGTCGTAGCCCAGCGGGTCCCTGCCGGTGTAGATCAGGGCCTCGGTGACGTAGTCCGCGGGCTGGTCGTAGGGCGGCGGGGGGTCGTTCGCGTAGCCGATGATGAAGCGCGCGACCTCCGTGCCGTTGAGGTAGGCGACGAAGCCGTCGTCGGGGTCCACGTGCAGCCTCATGCCGACGACGCGGTCGACGTCTTCCACGAAGAAGGTCTTGCGCACGTGGCAGGAGACGACCTGGGGGATCTCGGTGGCGTCGTCGCCGTCCTCGAAGCCGAAGCCGCTCGGGCCGTCGTCCCAGCCGGAGTCGTCGAAGCCGAGGAAGCGCCAGTCGGCGGGGGGCTCGCTGAAGCCCGGACGGTAGCGCCAGAGATCCCCCCAGTCGATCACCGTCTCCCAGTGGTCGACGTAGGGCTCGCGCCGGTTCTTGCCCGAGGCGTAGACGAGCAGGAACTGCCCCGCGCGGAGCGCGGTCTGGGGGAAGCGCCATCGCATGGGGTCGGCGGGATCGTCGCTGAGGCCCCAGCTCGTCAGCGTCATGTCCTCCGCGCCGGGGTTGTAGACCTCGATCCAGTCCTCGTAGTCCCCGTCTTCGTCGAGCAGGCCTGTGGCATTGGCGGCCAGGACCTCGTTTATCGCGACCTGCGCCTCCGCGGCAGGCGGGACGACCAGGAGCAGGAGAGCTGCGACGAGCAGCGAGAGCCGGTAACCCCTCACGATCGATACCCTTTTCAATAGTAGACACAGTAGAGACGGCGACTCCGGCCGGCGGCCGGCCCGCGTGGGAATCGATGGGATTCGATCAAGAACCGAAATCAATTATACACGAAATCGGGCCCTCCCGGGCAGGAAATTCCGGGAGCCCGCGTCGGGATCTGCTTGAGCGGGAGCATGTTACCCGAGATTCCTGAAAATAAGACCCGCTCAGGACGCCGTCAGGGAGGCTCCGTTGTCCCGCGGGCCGAGGGCGAGGCAATTAGGATCTTCCCATCCTTGAACTCCTAAAAAGACATACACTTACAGGATTTCGTTCTTTCGTTGCTGAAAATATTCTGATATAGTGGTCGCGCTGCGGATCCGCAAATCCCCTGCGATCGGGAAGACTGCCCTCTCGCGCCATCCTCGCCCCCGATCCCGATCGCCCTATCGATACTCGGGAGGTGTGCACGATGAAGTCCCCGATCCTCGCACTCGCGATTCTGCTTCTCCTGGCCCCGATCGCCTCGGCCCAGTGGACCGCTGTCCCCGATCCAGGCGAATTCCAGGGCATCGAGCTCTTCCTACCCGGCGACGACTACCTCTATGCGGGCAGCTCCACGGGCAAGGTCTTCGCCAGCACGAACCACGGCGACACCTGGACCGAGATCGCCGGCGGCCTGGAGGAGGACTACGCCCCTGTGATGGGCATGGTCATCGTCGGTGACTGGTTCATCATGAGCCGCTTCGGCTTCGACGAGCTCAACTTCCGCTCCCACTTCGACGGCTACGAGTGGTCACCCTGGGAGCTCATCGCCTACCAGGACGACAACATCTACTCCTTCGCCGTCATCGGTGAGACGCTCTTCGCGGTTCTCGCCGGCGGCACGGTCCAGCGCTCCGACGACTTCGGCACGAGCTGGACGCCGGTGACCGCGCCGGGAGGGAATCAGGTCTGGAAGATCTTCGCCCACCAGGGCCGCCTCTTCGCCACCGAGCAGGTGGCCGAGAGCGGCATGATCTACCGCTCCGACGACCTCGGCGCGAGCTGGGTTCCGATCGGCGGTGGGCTCGGCTCCTCCTACATCTGCTCGCAGATCCTCTGGCAGGGCCGCTTGCTGATCTGCGTCTACCACTGGGGCGGTGTCGGCAGCTTCTGGTCGTCGACGGACTTCGGCGACAGCTGGGACCTGGTCACGACCCTTCCGACCACCTACAACATCAACGGCATGGCCATCTCCCATGACGGCCGCCTCGCCATCGGCGCCTCGAGCGGCTACCCGAATCTCGCGAGTATCTGGCTCAGCCACGACCTGGTCGACTGGGAGGACTACACCGGCGACCTGCCCCAGGGCTCCTGGCCCTTCAACGACCTCGTCTCCCAGGACGGCTGGTTCTTCAAGAGCGGCGGTTCGGTCACGAAGTACCGCGCACCGCATCCCGATGTGACCGCCGTGGAAGACGATGCCGCGAACGCGCCGGCGCTCGCGCTCACGGCCCACCCCAACCCCTTCAACCCGAAGACCACGCTCCGCTTCGCGCTCGACGAGGCGTCCCATGTCGATCTGGGCGTCTACGATCTGTCGGGCCGGCGCGTGGCGACGATCGTTCGCGGGGCCATGCCCGGGGGTGCGCAGGAGATCTCCTGGGACGCGTGCGACGAGGCAGGCAGGCCGCTCGCCAGCGGTGTTTACTTGGCGCGGCTGCACACGCGGACCGCGAATCGCAGCCTGCGCGTCGTCCTGCTGAAGTAGTCACGCGTCTTTCCAGGCGCGAGCCACATTCTCCTCCGGCGCTGGGCGGCCGAAGAGGCTGCCCAGCACGATCACGAGCAGCGCTACCGCCGTGCCGGTGAGGAAGCCGTGCACGTCACTCCAGGGCGCGGGCAGCAGCCCGCGGAGCGCCTGCCAGAGCAGGGCCGTGGCGGCGCCGGCGACCATGCTCCACACGGTCGCGCGCGGGCTCGTGCGCTTCCAGTAGATCCCGAAGAGCAGCGGCCAGAGGTTGGTGGACGCGATCACCGCCCAGGAGAAGGCCGTGAGCACGAGGATGAGCGCCGGCGGCCGCAGCGCGATGAGCAGGCTGATCACGCCGACGCCCAGGCTCATCCAGCGGTTCGCGCGCAGCTCCGCGGCCGATGAGAGCGTGCGGCCGAGGCCGTGGATCCACACGTCGCGCACCAGCGAGCTGGAGATGATGATCAGCACGCCGGCGAACGTGCTCATGCCCGCCGCCACCACTCCCGCCAGGAAGATCGCTCCTCCCCAATCGTTCAGCACCAGCGCGGTCAGCGCGGGGATGGCCTGGTCCGGGCTCGCGATGCCCGGCACGAGCACGCGCGCGATCGCGCCGTTCAAGTAGGGCAGCAGCGCCACCGAGGCGCCGATGGTGACGACCACCGTGCCCAGGCGCAGCATGCGCGTGTTTCCGATGGAGTAGAAGCGGATCACGAGCTGAGGCATGCCCCAGGTGCCCAGGCTGACGATCAGCGAGAAGCTGATCAGGCCCGCCCAGCCCCACTCTCCGGGCGTGTGCACGAAGCCGGGACCGATCTCGCCCAGGCGCTGCGCGAGCGCGGCGAGCCCGCCCACCTTGCCCAGCGCCGCGAAGGTGAGCAGCAGCAGCGCGGCAATCATCACGATGCCCTGCACGAAGCTCGTCCAGACCACGGCCAGGTAACCGCCCACGGCCGTGTAGAAGAGGATCACGATGCCGCTGATCAGCACCCCGCTCCAGTAGGGCAGGTCCATGAGCACCTCGAAGGTGTTGGCCATACCCTTGAGCACGCTGACGTTGTAAACGATGAGGAAGAGACCCGTGACCGCCGCGCTGAAGATGCGCGCGGGCGGCGAGGCGAAACGCCCCGCGAAGAAGCCGGGCAGTGTCATCGCGTCGAGGTTCTCGGTAAAGCGGCGCACACGGCGGCCGAGGACGATCCAGGCCAGCGTCGTGCCGACCAGCACGTTGCTCGCGCCGACCCAGAGCGTTGACAGCCCGAACTTCCAGCCGAAGGCGCCGCCGCCGATGATCACCACGCTCGAGTAGTAGGCCGCCACGAAGGAGAGCGCGGTCACCCAGGGCCCCACCGAGCGGCCGCCGATGGCGAAGTCGGCGGCGTCGCGGCTGCGCCCGCGGAAGTAGACGCCGATGCCGGCCAGGAGCGCGAGGTAGACCACGAGCACGAACAGGTAGACGATCATCGCCGCCCCTCCCCGCCTTCGCGTGCGTGCTGGGCGCCGCCGCCGTCTTCGCCGCGGCGATTCGCGCGGCTTTCGCGGGCGCGGTCTATGGCGGCCCAGACGAGGGCCAGCACGATCGTCGCCGCCGCCAGCAGGAACGCAGCGAAGCTGGACCAGGGGATGCCGAAGGGTCCCATCGCCTCTCCTCTACTTGATCTCGTAGTCGAGCTGCCAGCGCAGGAAGTGCACGGGCCCGTCCATGTCGTCGTGGAAGCCGTCGGGGGAGAGCATCTCCCAGAGCAGGTGACCGCTGAGGTGGCTCGCCAGCTGGAAACGCAGCTCGGCCTGATAGAGCGGGCCGCGCATTTCGAAATCCGACTGGGGGGCGAGGAGCAGGTAGGCGCTCAGGCGCAGGTCGACGCTTCGGTTTCTCCTCGCGAAGAGCTGGCGGCGAAGCGACAGGTGCGGCGCGGCGATGTTTTGCCACGTGGCAACACCGCCTTCGGGAATCAGCGTGTAGATGTAGAGCTCGCTCCACATGGGCCAGCGCCCCCAGGGTGTTCGAAACGCCGACAACCCTCCCTGCCACCCGCTGTAGTAGAACCCGCCGAGCTCGCCGCGCCAGCGTTCGCTGAGCTGTTGTTCGGCCAATACCCTCAGGGCCAGGGCCCAGCCGTCTGCAGCCGTGCCGTCCTGGCGTTGCAGAGCCAGCTCGTCGATGATCGAATTGCCCCCGCCCCGATCGGCCTCGCGCCGGAGGGCTAAGGTCCAGGTCTTGATCATCGGCCGGTCGTTGTCGAAGTCGGTTTCTTGCTTCCAGATTAAGGCGAGGCGCCACCGATCCCTGCCCCTTACGCGCAGCGCCACGGCGCTCTCGTTCGCATCGGCCAGGGCGCGTTCCTCGTCGCCCGCGAGCACGAGGGGGTCGCGCTTGGGATTGTGGATGCCGAGCAGCTCGAGCTCCCGACCTTCCTTGCGGAGAGTGAAGCGCAGGGCGTTCTGGTACATGGAGCGGCTGCCGTCGAGGGGGTGACCCTCCAGTATCAGGAAGCCGTCGTCCCAGATCACATCCTGCCGGCCGATCTTCAGAGTATAGAGCCTTCCGTTCCGCTCCCAAACGCGCCGCCACCACAAGTGGTCGATGACGACCTCGTCGAGGTCCAGCTCCGTGTCGGGCTCGAGGATCTTGCGGAACTCGTTCAGCAGACGCAGCTCGAAGCTCTGTCTTGCCGATGGCGTCCAGTGCAGCCCGGCGCGGCTGCGCAGGCGGATCCAGTTGCGGCCGGGCTCTACAGGGTCGAAGTGGAAGACGCCGTCGAGCAGCTCCTGCCGCGCGCGCAGGCCTAGCAGGGGGCGCCAGACGGAGCGCGGCTCGTCGGCACTGGCGACACGCACGTTGATCAGCCCCCGGCCCGACGGGCGCAGCGAGTCGGGACTGAGCACCCGCACCGGGATCACACCCTTGGCGATCAGACGCGTCGAGTCGGCATCGCTCGTGCTGTCCGACGCGCGCGCATCGTTTCCGCCGAGGAGGCCGGCCAGGGCGAACAGGAATAGGAGCAGGGCCGCGGCGGCCCGATGCGAACTCTGCATCACGCGCTTTCGATGGTTTGGCCGGCCGGGGGGTAGTCGACACGGGCGTTCCGCAGCAGGCTAGCACGGCCCGATCCACGTGTAAACTCGGCGCTCCCGGCAAGCCCGCGGCGGAGTCCAGCCGGCTGGACCCTTGCCGACTTGGCTCGCGGGTGCGACAGGCTGTATAATTGAGGGTGCCCCGTCTTCCCGCCACCTCCATCCGACAGGGAGCGCTCCCCATGACACGTCACGCCCCTCCGCATACCGGCGCCAGCCGCCCATCATCGCCGCGCGGCCGCGGCCTCGGTGCCACCGCGCTCCTGGTCGGTGCCCTCGCCGTCGCCACCCTGATCGGCGGCGGGCTCGGGTACAACACCGGCACGCCGGCGCCTCCTGGTAGCGAGCTCGGCCCGGTGAAGCATCACTCCCGCGCCCCAGGCGACGGCCTCGCGCCCAAGGCCCCCAATCCCTGGTTCCACGTGGAGCGCGCCTATCCCCTCGGCGAGATCCCCCGCGAGCACTGGCAACGCGCCCAGCTCGAGGCGCGGGCGCTGCGCGAGCAGCCCGGGAGCCGCAACGCCTGGGTCCAGCGCGGCCCGACGAACATCGGCGGGCGCGTCACCGCCATGGCGGTCGACCCCACCGACGCGAACACCGTCTACGCCGCGGCGGCTGAAGGCGGCGTGCTGCGCAGCTACGACGGCGGCCAGCACTGGACGCCGCTCTTCGACGACATGCCCAGCCTCTCCATCGGCGCCATCGCGCTGGACCCGAGCGACCCGAGCGTGATTTACGCCGGCACGGGCGAGGTGAACCCCGGTGGCGGTAGCGTGGCCTACGGCGGCGCGGGCGTCTTCCGCTCGGACGACCAGGGCGCGACCTGGACGCCTATCGGGCTCGAGAACAGTGGCTCGATCGGGCGCATCCGCGTCGACCCGAACGATCCCGACCGCATCTTCGTCGCCGTGATGGGCCAGCTCTGGGAAACAGATTCCGAGCGCGGCGTCTACCGCACGACCGACGGCGGCGCGAACTGGGAGCGCGTGCTCTTCGTGGACGAGGAGACCGGCTGCGTCGATCTGATCCAGCGCCCCGACGACCCCGACCTGCTCTACGCCGCGATGTGGGAGCGCCTGCGCCAGCCCGAATACTACGACTACGGCGGCCCCGGCTGCGCGGTCTACCGCAGCACCGACGGCGGCGACAGCTGGGCGCTCGTGGGCGGCGGCCTGCCGGCGCCTTCCTCGAGCGGCGGACGCATCGGGCTCAGCCTCTGCGCCGCGCAGCCCGACGTGATGCACGCGATCTACGCGGACAACATCGGCTACTTCGACGGACTCTACCGCTCCGAGGACGGCGGCTTCTCGTGGTACCGCACGAATGACGGCTCGCTGTCGAACGTCTTCGCGTCCTATGGCTGGTGGTTCGGCAACGTGCGCACGCACCCGGTCGACCCGGACACGATCTTCGTGCTCGGGCTCTACTTCTACCGCTCCACCAATGGCGGCTCGAGCTACGGCAGCGCGGACGGTAGTATGCACGTGGACCACCACGGCCTCGCCTTCGGCCCCGGCCCGAGCCCCGTGATCTACAACGGCAACGACGGCGGCGTCTACCGTAGCACAAACGGCGGCACAGTCTGGACGAAGCTCCCCGACTTGCCCATCACGCAGTTCTATCGCCTCGCCCTCGACGCGAACAATCCGCTCGCCTTCTACGGCGGCGCCCAGGACAACGGCACCTGCCGCACGCAGAGCGGCCAGCCGGACGACTACGACATGATCTACGGCGGCGACGGCTTCCAGGCCCTCGTGCATCCAAACAGCTCGAATCGCATCTGGGCGCAGTACCAGTACGGCAGCCTCTCCTACTCGAGTAACGGCGGCGGCTCCTGGAGCGGCGCCACCGGCGGCACGAGCGGCCGGCGGAACTGGAACTCTCCATTGGCGCAGGACCCGACCGATCCAGACACGCGCTACTTCGGCACCCATCGCGTCTACCGCAACGTGAGCAACACGAGCTGGACGGCCATCAGCGGCGACCTGACCGGCGGCTCCCACGGCGGCGGCAGCGGCCAGGTGAACGGCACGCTGACGACCATCGCCGCCTCGCCGCTGGACGGCGACGTGATCTGGGCCGGCAGCGACGACGGCTACGTGTCGGTAACCGGCAACGGCGGCAGCAGCTGGTCCACCGTCTCTGCCACCCTGCCCGATCGCTGGATCACCTCGGTGACCTGCGACCCGACAGGCCGCGAGACGGCCTACGTCACCGTCTCGGGTTTCCGCTGGGCCGAGCCCTTGCCCCACGTCTTCCGCACGACGGACCTCGGCGCCACCTGGACGCCCATCGCCGGCAACCTGCCCGAGGCCCCCGCCAACGATCTCGTCGCCGATCCCTTGCACGAGGGCCGCTACTTCGTGGCGACGGACGTGGGCGTCTACGAGACGACAAACGGCGGGCTCAGTTGGACCGCGCTGGGGACGGGCCTGCCCAACGTGGTCGTCACGCAGCTCGCCTACGAACACTCCGGGAGAAGACTCTACGCCGCCACTTACGGGCGCAGCTTCTTCGAGATCGAGGTGGGCGACCCGACCGCCACGCCGGGCACGCCCGCGGGCGACCCGCTGGCCTTCGGCCGCACCGAAAGCCCCTACCCTAACCCGACGCCGGACGGCGCGTGGATCGCCTGGAGCCTCGTGCGCAGTGCGCGGCTCGAGGTGGAGGTGCTGACGGTGGCGGGCAGACGGGTGTGGTCGCGGGAGCTGGACGCCGCACCGGGCGCGGGCCGCGCACGCTGGGACGGCGTGGACCGGGCGGGTAGACGCCTGCCCTCGGGCGTCTACCTCGCGCGCGTGCGCGCGGGAGGACTCACCCTCGGCAGCGAGACCGTCACCCTGCGCCGTTAGACTTCGCTGGCGGTCTAGCGCCCACCGAGGCGGGCCTCGAGTTGATGGCGGTAGAGAGAAGGTACCGCGATCCCCGGTCGGTTCAGGCCCTCGATGTAGGCGCCCGGGCCGTAGTCGATCTCCAGCGGCATCGTGCCGTGCAGGCCGACGAAGCGCGCTGCGGGCGCGTCGCTGATCCTGGGCACTCCCGCCCGCTCGCAATCCACCGAGAGATTCCAGAAGGTGTTGAAGGCGCCGGCGGTCGGCCACCAGTATCCCGCGCCGCCATGATGGAACAGGTCGAGGGTGTCTTCGATGCGGAGCCGCAGGTCGTCGAAGAGGTTCTGATGATTGACGGCACAGTGCTGGTCGAGCCGCGCCCCGCTCACCTCCCCGCGCGTATAGACGTTCCGCAGAGAAAAGATGCTGAAGCTCGGGTTGTGATACGCGGGCGCGAGGAAGCGGAAGTCCTCCACGAGAACGTAGCGGCTGCCGGTCAGCGACACGCTGTAGTGCCCGCCCCGGCCATCGAGCGTCAGTTCGCGCAGGGTCAGGTTGCGGCACTTGTCCACGAGCACGCCGCTATCCGCGTTGCCGATGGCGACGTCTCTGACCCAGGAGTGCGCCAGCCCGGTCAGGTAGAGGCCGTTGTAGCCCGGCTCGAGGAAGTGCCCCTCGTAGTCCAGCGCGGGGAACTCGATGCGCAGGCCCTCGATGCCAAGCTCGGAAAGGAAGGGCGGATCCGTGAGCCAGCAGCCCCACTCGGGACGCAGGTCGTGGGCCAGCGGCTCCTTGATCGTCAGCAGGCTACCCGCCGCGGCCACGACGGTGATCTCCTGGTAGGCGAGGGCGCGCCGTGGGCTGCTGTGGAGGTTCTTGCCGATCCTGCCCGGGTCGAGGCCGCCGAAGAGATGGTCGAGGAAGGAGGAGTCCTCGCCCTCGCGGTTGTACCAACGGATCTGCGCCATGGTGCCGGGCGCGAGTGCCAGGGGAGTGGCGAGGGTGATCGTCCGGCCGTCTCGCTCGCCGGCGACGATCTCCGAGCGGAAGGCCGGCCCGCGCGGCGCGACTTCCGTCCAGATGACGCCGCCGAGCCAGGACCAGACGGAAAACAGCCGGCCGCCTTTCACGCGCTTGTTCGCGCCGACCAGGTACTCGCGCTGCTTCACGGCAGCCTCGGGCTGTTCCATCGAGTCGAGGGGTAGCGGGCAGAACAGCGTCGTGCCGCCATCGCCGCTCCCGGCTCCTTGCAGGACGAAATCCCCGCGGCGGATCCAGAGGATCTCCCGGACGACCAGGCGGCCGGCGGGGAGGAGCAGGACGACGGGGCCGTCCACCTCGTGCGCCGTGCGCAGGGCCGCGCGCAGGGCGGCGGTGTCGTCGGAGCCATCGTCCGCGCGCGCGCCGAAGTCGGTCGCGCGCAGCACGGTCCCTAAAGCCTCCGGCAGGGGCTCCTCGCCCCAGCGGTAGCCCGCGTAGGAGAAGTCCGGTAGGTAGACACCCGAGTCGAGCGACAGGATCTCCGGCTCCCAGCGAGGCGGCGCGCTCCGCCGGCTGAAGGCCGCGGCAGGCCCCCAGGAGCCCGCCACGAGGAGAACGAGCGGGAACAAGATTCTCAGGTTCCACTTCAAGAGATCCACCTCCGCCATTATCATTCCAGCGAGCCGTGACCGTCGGGCCGGACGGTGTCCGGGAACAGGGAGGATCGATCATGGCACAGATCCACGTCCACGAAAACCAGCGCGTTCGCGCCGTACTGCCGTGGATCCTGAGCGTGATCCTCTTCGGATCTCACGCCGACGCTTTCGCCCGCGTAGGCGTCCTCCGTCCCGGCGGCTCGAGAGCTCCCGACTCCCTGGTAGTCGAGCGGATCCACGAGAGCTTCCGGGGCCTGCGGCCGTCCTTCGAGAGCCTCGCCTTCACCCTCTCGCAGCACGTGCCCGTGGACGACGATCTGCGCCGGACCTACGGAACGATCCAGACCCTCGGCCTGCGCCTCGGCCTGCGCCTGGAGCGCGGCACGGAGCTGCACCTCGGCGTGGCCGCCGGCTGCGACCACGGGGACCCCTACTACGACGTCGAGGACTTCACTGCCGGCGACGCGGCCCACCTGACGCTCGTCCCGCTGGAGATCGGCTCCCGCAGGAGCGAGAAGAGCCCGCGCGGCTATTGGGTCAATGCGGGCTGGTCCTTCGACCTCGCCTGGATGTCCGAGACGAACCCGACCTTCGCGCAGGGCGGCACGAATCGGGCAAGCGAGGGCTGGCAGTACGGCATGCACCTCTTCGCGGGCCCGGAGTGGCGCTCCGCCGGGGATCGCCGGGCCATCGGCCTGGAGCTGGCCCTGGGACTGCTATCTTATCCCGACAGACCGAGCTACTACAGCGGGGGTCCCGAAAGGGTAACGTCCCTCGCCGTGTCCATGAGTACCTACATAACGAGCTTCTTCTAAC
>CAZVHI010000038.1:0-35040 GCA_964627205.1 uncultured bacterium | reverse complement strand
CTAGAAGAGCGACCCTAGAGCGACCTTCATTCGCCCCTCCTTAGTTGATGCCGAGAGCCAGAGAGAGAAGAGCCCCGCCGCCCCCGGCGGGGCTTTTTCATGTCTCCTTCGAATCAACACCGATCCCGGCGGTAGAACTCCCTGACAAGCTATCAAAATGACATCATAATGATATCAGTCTTTTCAAAGGAGTGAAAGCCATGAATGCAGAGAAGAGCCGCGGCGCGATCTCAGGCTACCCGATGCTGCTCGTCGCGCTGATCCTCATCGCGCTGGCCGCCTGGTCCCTGGTGGACACGATCCAGGCGGAGGCGCCGATCCTCCTGCTCGTCTTCTTCCCGATCCTCCTGCTCTTCGTCCTCGTGCTGACCGGGTTCTTCATCGTGAATCCCAACGACTCGAAGGTGCTCGTGCTCTTCGGCACTTACAAGGGCACGGTCAAGAAGAACGGCTTCTTCTGGGCCAACCCCTTCCTCAGCAAGCGCAAGGTCACGCTGCGCGCCCGCAATCTGAATGGCGAGAAGCTGAAGGTGAACGATCGCGCGGGCAACCCGATTGAGATCGCGGCGGTCGTGGTCTGGCAGGTGGCCGACACCTTCAAGGCCTCCTTCGAGGTGGACGACTACGAGCACTACGTCATCGTCCAGAGCGAGGCGGCCGTGCGGCACATGGCCGGCGCCTACCCCTACGACACCTTCGAGGACGAGGACGAGGAGACCCTCACCCTGCGGGCCGGCGCCGATCAGGTGAGCGAGGTGCTCGAGCGAGAGCTGACCGAACGCTTCAAGCGCGCTGGGATCAAGGTCATCGAGGCGCGGCTCAGCCACCTCGCCTACGCGCCGGAGATCGCCGAGGCCATGCTGCGGCGGCAGCAGGCGTCGGCCGTGGTCGCGGCGCGGACGCAGATCGTCAACGGCGCCGTCAGCATGGTGGAGCTGGCCCTGGACAAGCTCTCTGAGAACCAGGTGGTGCAGCTGGACGAGGAGAAGAAGGCGACCATGGTGAGCAACCTGCTCGTGGTGCTCTGCAGCGAGTCGTCGGCCTCGCCCGTGGTGAACGCCGGCACGCTCTACCAGTAGGCCCGCGCCGGCGTCCGCGCCACGCGGGCGCCGGCTCCCCCGTCGCCGGCGCGGCGGCTTCGCAACGAGGGTGAAGAGACATGGCCGAACGGAAGAAGTTCCTGCTGCGCATCAGCCCCGAGCTCTGGGAGGCCCTCAGCCGCTGGGCCGCCCAGGAGCTGCGCAGCGTCAACGGCCAGATCGAGTTCTTGCTCCAGCAGGCAGTGAACGAGAGTGGCCGTGGTCGTTCCGGGAAGGAAGGGAGGGACGGGTCCTGAGACGGCTCGCCCCTCATTGATCAGCAATTCCCCACCGCGAAACTATTCGAGGAGCACGAGCTTGGCGGCGTGCGTCTCCTCCCCCGTGTGAAGCCTCACGAGATAGAGCCCGCTGGCGAGCGGCCTGCCGCGATCGTCACGGCCGTCCCAGCGATGTTCGCTCAGCCCCGTGGGTGCGGCGCCGCGGAAGAGCACGCGCACGCAGCGCCCCGAGGGTGCATACACGTCCAACTCCACGGCGCGCGCCGCAGACAAGACGAAGCGGATCGTCGCGCTCGGGTTCGCGGGATTGGGCTGGGGCGGCAAGAGGCGCGCGAAGGCGGCCGGCGGCGGAGCGGCGCCGGCCGGCGCGGACGTGCCCTCGCCGCCGGAGAACACCGTGCGGAAGGCGAAACTCCCTTCGCCGTAGAGCTCCACCTCTTCGGTCAGCGCCAGGTCCCGGCGGTCCCAGCCCGCGTGCAGGGGCACGGGGTTGAAGGCCGCGTCATCGTAGATAACCGTCACCGCCCCGCCCCGCTCATTCGCGAGACGGTACCAGGTGGAGCTCTCCGGCGTGGCGCCGTCGTGGTCCCGCGCGAGAAGGCCCGGCCCCTCGAGGAGCAGTCCCTTCAGGTCGGGGCTCAGCCCCAGGCGTAGGTAAGCGGGGCCGGCCAGTGACTCGGTCACGCTCGTGGCCAGCGTGTCCGAACCCGCGGGGAGCACGTGCGAGAGGGCCACGAGCCCGTCCGGTGAGACGAAGCTCAGGCCACCGGGCAGGAGGGTGGATGCGAAGATCTCGTCGGCGTAGGCACCGTTCGCCACCTTGAAGCCCGTGCAGCGCGTGGCGGACTCGTCTGCGTACTCCTCCTCGCCCGGCGCGGACGGATTGCCCAACGGATTGCCGAGGAGGAGCACCGCGTCCTCGCGCCCGGCGTCGTAGCGGGCCGCGAGCAGGAGGCGGCCGCCGCGCTCCTGCCAGAGCGTCCAGAGCTTTGCGTTGCGGAGCACGATCTCGCCTAAGCCATCCAGATCGGCATCCTCCCGCCAGACGGACGTACCCGCGGGCAGCTGCCCCGCCCCCACGGAGTCGGCCCAGGCGGCGGCACGGCAGAGCGCCACCGCGTCGCGGACGTGGTTCTGCAGGCGCAGGGCCCAGGTGCTCATGCCGTCCCAGCTCGTGTCGGGGAAGAGCCAGTCGCCGAAGCCGTCGCTGTCGCTGTAGTCGGTCTGGTCCTCTTCGTGCCAGGCCGTCTCGTAGGTCATGGCCGCGAAGCAGGCCTCCGCCAGGAAGCGCAGTTCGCCGGCGGGGGCAGCGACGATCTCCGACCAGGTCTCGAAGATCAGGGTGCCGGGCGTGTTGAGGTCGCCGTGGGGAATGCCGCTGGGCAGGGGCGGGCCGTCCGCCTCGGGCCCGACCCCGCGGCGGTGGTAGTCGCCCTGCTCGCCCTCGATGATGGGCACGAGATCGTAGAAGCTCTGCTCGTTGCCGGGCAGCCCGCCGGATTCGTTGTAGTACCAGTTGTGATAGCTGTCCTCGCAGGCGTGCTGCAGCCAGGGGTAGCTCATGATCTCCAGGTCGTAGCGGTAGCCCTGCTCGATGATCCACGCGGGATCCGCGTCGGCGCGATCCACCATGTCAGCCAGGGTGACGATCTCCGCCCAGGGATGGTTGGCCAGCCAGCGCACCCCCCACTGGTACTGGATGGGGTTGTCGTTGGGGATCATCTCGCCGGTCTCCGGGCCGAAGCTCTTGCCGGCCAGGGCCTCCCAGTCGTCGAAGACCAGGACCAGTTGGTGATCGTCCGCGAGCGCTTTGTCCAGCAGGCTGCGGCGCGTCTCGGTGTGCAGTCCCTCGTCCTGGCTCCAGAACTTGTACTGGTCCTCGCGGTGGTTGATCTGGAAGCAGAGCACGCCGTTGATCCTGTGGACGCGGTGGCGGTAGGGCGGGTCGGGCCAGAGCGGCTCGTCGGGGTAGAACCAGTGGTGCAGGTGCCCCACCGCGTCCAGGTAGGTGGCGCGGTAGGCGGTGGCCGCGATGTCCTCGAAGCTGTGGCCGTCCAGGGGCGACATGCCCGTCGACAGCGAGCGGATCACGCGCTCAGGCGTGTGCATGACCTTGAGCTCTGACTCGCCGAGGCCGAAGCGGCGCCGGTGCAGGCTGTCCGCGACGGCGAAGCTGGACGCGTTGGCGGGACCCTCGCAGTAGGGCAGGATGTGCTCGGCGAAGACGCCGCCAATCAGGGCCCCGGGGCGGTCGGTCTGGTCGGCGTCCGCGAAGAGGGCGATCTCGTCCAGCAGGGACGGGCCGTCGGCGGGATCCACCGGACCATCCGGGGAGGCCGCCCAGGCGAGGCCCGCGAGCAGCGTGCCGCTCGCATGCAGGTTGATGGGTACGCCGAAGATGCGGTGGGTGTCGAGAGTGCGGACGAGGCCCGTGCCGCCCGGGATTCCCGTGTCCGCCTCCGTGTCGTAGACGTGCACACGCAGCTCGCTGCCACGATTCAGGGACTGG
This sequence comes from uncultured bacterium, assembly GCA_964627205.1. Classification (GTDB taxonomy): domain Bacteria; phylum Krumholzibacteriota; class Krumholzibacteriia; order JACNKJ01; family JACNKJ01; genus CAZVHI01. Next base: position 31,213 of record CAZVHI010000038.1, on the reverse strand, counting down.
TTGCCGTGGGCGACGCTCGCATAGGGCACGCACCCCGGCGAGTCGCTGGCGAGGATGGCGCCGTGCAGCACGCCGTCGCCGCAACCGCGATCGTCATCGGTGAAGGCGTCGGCCAGGTCGCTCGACGCGCCGCCGCCCGAGCAGGCGCCCTCGGCGAAATCCTTGGCGCTGGCCACCTGGAAGCGCAGCTCCGCTTCGCCATCCCAGCCGGCGGCCAGCAGCAGGGACTGCGGCAGCGCGCACTCCACCGCGTCGAGGCTGCGGCTCCAGTAGCTTCCGCCGAACTGCCCGTTCCAGCCGCTGCCGTAGGCCGAGTCGTAGAGATTAAAGTCTGTGCCCGGCACGTCGCCCTCGCCGTAGAGGGCCAGGCAGAGTTCCCAGGGCGTATCGGTCATGCAGTCGAGGAAGTCCGGCAGCCAGTCCGCGCCGCCGGGCGCACAGTCGACCGTGACGTAGAGGTCGACGTTGGATTCCCAGCCGGGAGCGAGATCGAGCAGGTCGACTCGCAGATAGAGCTGACCGTCCTCGAGACGATGGTAGAAGGCCACGAGGTCGCGGCCATCGTCGTGCCCGTCCCACCAGAGCAGGTTGAAGCCCCCGGAGTCCCACTCGTCCAGGGCGCGCAGGTCCGCGTGGGTCCAGTCCTGGAACTCCTCGTGGAATGTCCAGCCGGACTTGTCCGTGCCGATCTCGGGACCGGGCCCCACGGTGATGCCGGCCCTCGGCGCGGAGAGGGGTATGGCGGCGAGGATCGCGGTGAACAGGATCGATAAGCGGCGCATGCGGGTCCTCTGCTTGTGCTCCGAGTTGCGCGAGGGACGAAGGATGCGGACGCTCAATGATAACACAGCGGGGAGGCGAGACCCTCTCCGGCCTCGGCCGGAGAGGGCGGGCAGAAGTGCGCGGGCTTTCTTCTCAATCGTCGGGGTAGAGGACGAGCGTGCGGGTGTCCGCGGACGGCGTGCGCTCCGGCAGGCTTCCCGCGAGGCGGGCGAGGACCTTGCCTGCTGTGGCCCGGTAGGTGGTGAGCTTGCCGCCGTAGATGCTGACCATGCGCGGCGCCTCGCCACGGTCGCAGCGCAGGACCACATCCCGCGGTCTGCTGAAGGCCCTGCCCTCGCCGGCCGGCAGCACGCGGAGCCCCGCGAAGGCGGCGACGATCCTGCGCCGGTCGACGCCCCGCCCGGGGAAGAAGCGCTCCAGGCCGGCCAGCAGGTAGTCGATCTCGCCGTCGAGGGGCAGGGAAACGGCGGGGTCGCCCTGCCAGTCGGTCTCCGTCGTGCCGACGAGGATGTTTTCCCGCCAGGGCATGGCGAAGACGACGCGCCCGTCGGAGACCTCCACGTAGTAGATGCCCTTCTCGAGCCGCCCCGGCACGACGATGTGCGCCCCCTGGACCAGCTCGACCGGCAGCGCCGCCTGCACCGGCGCGACGGTGGCCAGCACCTGGTTCACCTGGGGGCCGGCGGCGTTGACCAGCGCCCGCGCCCGACCCTCCCGCTCGCGGCCATTCTCCGTGAAGCGGTAGCTCAGGCCTTCCTTTTCCAGGGCGGCGGAGTCGAAGCGCGCGGAGAGGTGGAGGGTGGCGCCGAGGCGGCGTGCGGAAGCCATCACCGCGCGCGTCAGCGCCGCGTCGTCGGTCTGGGCGTCGTAGTAACGGTAGACCGCCTTCAGGTCGCCGGTGGCCAGGCCGTCAAGGTCCTCCCATTCCGCGCGCTTTACGCGGGCGAAGCGTGTCTCCGGGCTCAAACCGCCCAGCGCGCTGTAGAGGGCGAGGCCCGCGCGCACCTGCCAGGCCGAACGCCGTGAGAAGCGGTAGACGGGGATGTGGAAGGGCACCAGCCGCACCAGCTCGGGCGCGATGGCCAGCAGGATGCGCCGCTCCCTGAGGCTCTCGGCCACCAGGGCGAGGCGGCCGCCCTCGAGGTAGCGCAGGCCGCCGTGGATCAGCTTGCTCGAACGGCCGGAGCTGCCGAGCGCGAGGGAGGGATACTGCTCGAGGACCCGCACCGAGTGGCCGGCCGCGGCGGCGGCCTGGGCGACGCCGGCACCGTGGATGCCGCCGCCGATCACCAGCAGGTCGTGTTCACAGTCCATGGTCGGCGCCCTCCGGAGCGCGGGTCGACACGGCGGGAGACCGGGCTCGGTCCGTGATTTCCAGACAGAACCTAGGCCGAGGCCGCGAGATCGCTCAAGTCTTATCCTGGACGGAATCGGGCCGCGCCGCTAGAGTCGCGCCGTAGACTCCAAGGGGACGGAAGCGCGAATGGAGGGATCGTCATCGCGGATTTCTGGCAATGGCTCGGCGCCCCACTCGGCACCTTCGGCGGGGAACCCTGGTCTCGCGACCTGCTCCTGCTCGTCGCGGTGACCCTCGTCTCCTGGCCCCTCGCCCGACTCAGTGTGTTCCTGCTGCGCCGCCGGCGGACAGCGCCGCCCAGCGAATCGCGTCCCGTGCGTGTCTCGCTCGACCTGATCGAGACCTGCCTCTGGCCCCTCTGGGCCCTCATCCTGCTGACCACCGGCTTCACGATCTGGGTGCAGGCCACGGCCGGCGCAGCCGGCGATCCCTTCCGCGTCCTGCCCATTCTGGGCTTCTTCCTGCTCTACCGCGTGATCAGCGCCGTGACGAAGGAATTCCTCCCCGCCGGCGACCGCCGTAAGCGGCTCCGCCGTGTCGCCATCCCGTTGATCTTCTCGCTGGCTGCTCTCCAGCAACTCGGCGTGCTGAACATCCTTGTCGGCTGGCTGCAGCAGCCGCTGTTCACGATCGGCCAGACGCAGTTCTCAGCAGTCTCGCTCCTAGTCGCGATCGTCGTGGTGCTGGTCTTCTTCACCCTCGCCCGCCTGAGCACCGACTTCATCGGCCGCCGCTTCCTGCCGGGCCTCGGCTTCGACCGCAACCTCAGCGAGACGCTGGCCACGCTGCTGCGCTACATCCTCGTCGTGGCTGGTTTCCTCATCGCCCTGGACACGCTCGGCTTCGACCTCTCGGCCCTCAAGATCGCCTTCGGCGCCCTGGGCGTCGGCATCGGCTTCGGCCTGCAGAGCATCGTCAACAACTTCGTCAGCGGGCTGATCCTGCTCTTCGAGCGGCGAGTGGAGAAGGGCGACATCGTCGCCGCCGGGGACACGGAGGGGCGCGTGCTGAGCATCGGCCTGCGCAGCAGCGTGCTGCGCACGCGGGCAGGGATCGAGATCGTCGTGCCCAACAGCGAGATCGTCAGCTCCCAGGTCACCAACTACAGCCTGCACGATCCGCTGAACCGAGTGGACCTGCCCGTGGGCGTGAGCTACTCGGCCGATCCGAACGAGCTGCGGGGAATCCTGTTGGCGGCGGCGGCCGAGGAAGAGGGAGTGTTGGCCACGCCCGCGCCCGATGTCATCTTCACGGGCTACGGCGACAGCTCCATCGACTTCGAGTTGCGCGTTTGGATTAACGACGCCTGGCTGATTCCAAATGTCAAGAGCGCGCTCTACTTCTCCATCTGGTACCGGCTGGCAGAGGCCGGCATCGAGATCCCCTTCCCCCAGCGGGACCTGCACGTGCGCAGCGGCGAGCTCAAGGTGAACACGGCAGCTGCGGGCGAGGGTAGCAGCGACGCACCCTGACCGGGTGACGTCTAGCGCGGGCTGGGGCCGCCTCGGGCGCGACTAGGGACCCGCGCTCAGGAGTCCATCCAGCGCGCCGCCTGCCAGCCCGCGCTCGTGCAGGAGGCGGTGACAGCTCGCGCAGAGCGTGACCAGGTTCTCGGGCCGGTTCTCTCCCCCCTCGCTGCGTGGGACCAAGTGATGGACTTCCAAGAAGTGGGCGCGTCCGCAGCCCTTCACCCGGCAGCGATGCCGATCCCGCGCGAGCACCTCCCGTCGCATCGCCGGCGGAATCGTCGCGCGGTTCCTCTCTCCAGGCGCGAGCACCCTCGCGTCGCACTCGGCGGCCGACGCCTCTGCGGCTGTCAGCGGCAAGAGACCCCGCGAGCTCTGCACGCTCGCCTTTCCGCAGTTTTCACAGCGATAGATGATGATCTGTCTTGGACTTGACGAGTCGCCACGTGGCGACTCCCGACGCTCGCCACCCGCTTCCTCGCCGGAACCCTGTGACGCGCGCTCGCCGGAGGCGCCCACCGAGCGCTCCTGCATCATCACATCCAGAGCCGTGAGGATCAGGTCTTCGCGGCTGCCCTTCTCCCCTCGCTTGCGAAGGGTCTCCAGCAGAGACTCGAAGTGCGCGAACTGCTCCGGGGTGAAGCTCAAGGTCAGTTTCACGGGAGCATCCATAACCGGTGGAGTTGGCGCGATGGCGTGCTTCTCCCCGGCTAGCGCGAGAGCATCGAGCAGCGAGGCCTGAGGCGACCTCTTCGCCTCGCTGGCCGCCTTCGCCGCCACGACTTTTCGCTCCAGCTGCCGGCTGCTGCTGGTCTTCGCCTCCCGGATCCAGCGCGCTTCGCTCCTGCGCGAGGCGACCTTCACCACTTCCCTGGCCTTGGTCCAGGAGAGCTCGCCCTTCGCCACCGCGCTCCTCAGCTTCGGCAGGCGATCGAAGGACTCCGCCAGCCTCAGGAACTGAAAGGTCTTGCTGCGGGAGAAGCCCAGGGCCTCCTGGGCATAGAGCTGCATCGAACAGTAGCCCAGCTCCCGGTAGAGCTTGCGCTCCTGGATCTCGGCGAAGCAGAGCAGGGCGCTACGCTCGGCCCGGCGCAGCTCGGCCAGAGCGGCGAGCATCTGCTCGTGCGCCTGGCGGGCAGGCAGGCCCGCACGGATCTCATGCATGATGGAATCACTTTCGATGAGATCACGGGAGGCGAAAAACGAGGGGGAGACTTCCAAGATACGATATCAAGGCTTGAAAGTCAAGGGTTAACTTCTTTTATTGCAATGCGATACATTGGATCTTAGGCGCAAGAATTGCTTGCTAATGTCCTGCCACCAGCTCGAGTGCAGGATCCCTAGCAATTGCCATCCCGGTATCCTCAGCGGTGTTCGGGTGGCGCGATAGCTTCGATCTCCCCCCGCGCGAGTTTCTCCTGGTACTCGTTCCAGGTCATGGCGGGCAGGCCGGAGTCGCGCTCGACCATGCGGATGCACCCTTCGACCGGACAGGCGAGCGAGCAGAGGTTGCAGCCGACGCAAGTCTCCTGATCGATCTCGAAGACGTTCACGTAGCCGCCGCCCGCGCCGGGCAGGCTGCGACGACGACCGCTCCACTCGAAATCAACGCCGGCGGCTGCGGCGAACTCGTCCTCCGGCACCTGCCGGCGCTCAATGGACTGGTGTGCGCCGTCCTCGCAGGCGATGTAGCAGACGCCGCAGTGGACGCAAGTCTCCTGGTCGATCTCGGCCACGACCTTGTAGCCGAGGTCGAGCTCCCCCCAGCCGCCGATCTTGGGCACGGACACGCCGCGGAAGTCCTCCACGCAGCCGAAGCCCCGCTCGATCATCCACATCTCCAATCCCGAGATCAGCTGCTCGACGAGGCGGAAACCGTAGTGCATCGCGGCGGTGCAGACCTGTACGCTGCTCGCGCCGAGCAGCATGAACTCCACCGCGTCCTGCCAGGCCTGCACGCCGCCGATGCCGGAGACGGGCAGGTCGATCTCGGGATCGGACGCCACCGCGTGCACCATGTGCAGCGCGATGGGTTTGACCGCCGGCCCACAGTAGCCGCCGTGGGAGCCGCGCCCGGCCACGTGGGGCCTTGGGTAGAGGCTCTCGAGGTCGACGCCCATGATGGAGTTGATCGTATTGATCAAGGAGAGCCCGTCCGCGCCGCCGGCGCGCGCTGCCCGGCCGATCGACCGTACGTCGGTCACATTGGGCGTGAGCTTGACGAGCACGGGGGTCTCGGCGACCTCCTTGACCCAGGCGGTGATCATCTCCGTGTACTCGGGCACCTGCCCCACCGCGGAGCCCATGCCCCGTTCGCTCATGCCGTGGGGGCAGCCGAAGTTGAGCTCGAGGCCGTCGCAGCCCGTATCCTCGACACGTTTCACGATCTCGTGCCAGCGCTCGCGCTCGCTCGCGACCATGAGCGACACGACGACCGCGCGGTCGGGGAACTCCTGCTTGACCGCGCGGATCTCTTCCAGGTTCTCGGCGAGCGTGCGGTCGGAGATGAGCTCGATGTTGTTCAGGCCCATGATCTTCTTGCCGTCGTAGTCCACGGCGCCGTAGCGGGAGGAGACGTTGACGACCGGCTCGAAGTCGACGGTCTTCCAGACCACGCCCCCCCAGCCCGCCTCGAAGGCGCGCCGCACCTGGTAGGCGGAGTTGGTCGGAGGCCCGCTGGCCAGCCAGAAGGGGTTGGGCGAGCGGATGCCGCAAGTGTCCGTACCGAGATCGGGACGCTTCATGACTCCTCCTCGCGCTGCGGCCTCCCCGCTGAACCATCCTGTGCAAAGCGCGTGGCGATGGCGCGCCCGGCGAGCTTGCCGGCCTGCACCGCGTCGACCACCTCCGCGCCCCCGTTCACACAGTCTCCTCCAGCGTAGAGGCCGGGCACACCCGTCGCGCCTGTTGCCGGATCGACGACGACGCAAGCGCCGTCGAGGACCAGTCCTTCGATGCCGCCCAGGAATTCGCGCAGGGGCGTTTGACCGAGGGCCCGGATCGCCATGTCGCAGGGGAGAGAGAACTCGCCGCCTTCCACCGGGACGAGGCGGGCGCCGCGCCCCTCGCCCTCGGCGCGCACGCGCTGGCAGCGCAGGGCGCTGAGCTTCTCCCCTTCCCGATTGAAAGCTATCGGCGTGGCCAGCCACTCGCAGATCAGGCCGTTCGCGCGCGCCAGCTCCAGCTCGTGCCGATAGGCGGGCATGGCGTCTTCGGTCCGCCGGTAGACGAGGGTCACGCACTCGGCGCCGAGGCGCATGGCCTGTAGAGCGGCATCGATCGCCGTGTTGCCCCCGCCTAAGACGACAACGCTTCGACCCACCTCGCAGACCCCGGCTGGCCCTTCGTGGGCACGGGCGATGAAATCCAGCGCGTCCAGCACGCCCGGCCCCTCCTCGCCGGGCAGGCCCAGCGTGTCGCCGCCGCCGAGACCCACGCCCAAGAAAACTGCGTCGTAGTCGCCGAGCATCTTCACCACGGCCTCGCCGTGCACGGCCTCGCCGCAGCGCAGCTCCGCCCCCAGGTCGGTGACCCGCCCCGCCTCGGCGAGTGCGTACTCGGGATCGAGCTTGTAGAGGGCGATGCCGCGGCGGTTCAGGCCACCGGGTTCGTCCGCGGCTTCGAAGATGTTCACGGCGTGACCCCGGCGCCGCAGCTCGAAGGCGCAGGCGAGCCCGGCCGGTCCGGCTCCGACGACCGCCACGCGCCTGCCGCTCTCCTCGCCCGCGGTGAAGAAGCCGAGACCCATCCGGTCCGCGTGGTCGACGGCGTAGCGCTGCAGGCTACCGACCGGCACGGGCTCGCCGTGCAGGGTCCGGTCCACGCAGGCGCCCTCGCAGAGCAGGTCTGTCGGGCAGACGCGCGCGCAGGAACCGCCCAGCACGTTCTCGCTCAGGATGGTCTCGGCCGCGCCGCCGGGGTTGTCGTGGAGGATCTGGCGGAGGAAGCGGGGCACGTCGATGCGCGTCGGGCAGGCGCGCGTGCAGGGGGCGTCGTAGCAGAAGACACAGCGGGCGGCGGCGGCCAGCGCTTCATCGTGTCCGAAGGGAGGATGGAGCTCGCCGAAGATCGTCGCCGGCTCCGCGGAACCTGACCTGGCGCCTGCCATTGCATCCCCCTTTATTACAGTGAGTTATGACCCGCACTTCAACGTATATCTAACTCATCCAGTTGCTCTTGTACTCGTCGGACCACTTGGTTGTGATCTTTTTCGTCCGCGACCAGAAGTCGATGGCCCCGAAGCCGGTGATGTCTCCCTCGCCGAAGCGGCTGTCGTGCCAGCCCCCGAAGGCGAAGGGCTCGCGCGGCACGGGCACGCCGATGTTCACGCCGAGCATGCCAGCCGAGGCCCGCTCGGCAAAGAGCTGCGCTACGCGGCCCGACGAGGTGTAGACGGCCGCCGCGTTGCCGTAGGGGTTGGCGTTCTCGATAGCGAGCGCCTCTTCCAGGGTCTCGCAGCGGATGATCGTGAGCACGGGGCCGAAGATCTCGTCGCAGGCGGATTCGTGCGCAGGGCTCGCGTGGTCGATGACGCAGGGGCCGAGCCAGTAGCCGCCGGCAGGCGCGCCGGGCGCCACCTGCCCCCGCCCGTCCAGCGTCACGCGCGCGCCCCCCGCCTCGGCGCGATCGATGTAGCCCGAGATGCGCTCGCGCGCCGCCTCGCTGATCAGGGGCCCCATGTTGTCGCCAGCGACCACCGCCGCCATCTTCTCGTGGATGAGCGCGAGGATCGGATCGACATCCCCCACCGCCAGCAGCACGCTGGCAGCCATGCAGCGTTGACCCGCGCAGCCGGTGACCGAGGCGACCACGTTAGCGGCGGTCATCTCCGGGTCGGCGTCAGGCACGACGATTAGGTGGTTCTTGGCGCCGCCGAGCGCGCGCACGCGCTTGTCCGCTGCCGTGCCGCGCTGGTAGACCGCGCGAGCCACGCGCGTCGAGCCCACGAAGCCGATCGCCGCAATACCTGCATGATCGCAGAGGGCCTCCACGATCTCCCGGTCGCCGTGCACAACTGAGAAGACGCCCGCGGGCAGGCCCGCTTCGGCGAAGAGATCGGCAAGCGCGACCGCCGACAGCGGCGTTTGCTCCGAGGGCTTGAGGATGAAGGCGTTGCCGCAGGCGAGCGCCAGCGGCGCCATCCACAGCGGCACCATGAGGGGGAAGTTGAAGGGCGTCACCCCCGCCACGACGCCGAGCGGGTGGCGCACGCTGCGGCACTCCACGCCGCGGCTCACCTCGAGCCCGCCACCGGGCACTAGCTGAGGCAGGCTACTCGCGAACTCCAGGCACTCGACCGCCCGCAGGATGCTGCCGACCGACTCCTCGCGCGTCTTGCCGTTCTCCGCTGTGATCAACTCGGCCAGCTCGTCCTGCCGCGCCTCCATGAGCGTCTTCATGCGGAAGAGCACCTGCACGCGGTCCTTGACGGGCGTCTCGCCCCAATCCTTCTGCGCGGCCGCGGCTGCAATGACGGCGGCGTCCAGCTCCGCGGCGGCCGACAGTGGCAGCTCGGCGATCGTCTCTCCGGTGACGGGGTTGATCACGGGCAGGCTGCGCCCAGACGCGCTCGCGCTCCTCTCCCCGCCCACGATGTTGGGAACTCGCTCGATCCTCACGCTCATGACAGACCTCCGGGGACGCCCGCGGATTTCCGCGGGAGCCAGCGCCCGCGGCCTTCTTTGCCCTGCACCTTGTAGTCATCCACGATCACCTCGCCACGCGACAGGGTCGTGCGCGCGAAGCCGGCCAGCTCCCAGCCCTCGTAGGGCGACCAGTCGGTGTTCGTCTCCATACTCGCGGGATCGACCGTGAAGCGCTGGTCGGGATGGATGATCGCGAGGTCCGCATCGGAGCCCACCTGGATGGCGCCCTTCTGCGGGAAGAGCCCCATGATCTTCGCGGGGTTCGTGGACAGCTTGCGGCACATTTCCTCGACGCTCAGCCTGCCCGTTTGAACACCGTGTGTGTAGGCGATGGGCAGCAGCGTTTCGAGCCCTGGCAGCCCCATGGGGATCTTGGTCCAGTCACCCTCCCACATGGCTTTCTGCTCGCGAGTGAAGCTGCAGGTGTCGGTGGAGATCACGGAGATCTCGCCGCCGGCAAGGCCCTTCCAGAGACGCTCGCTGTCGGCCGGCTTCTTCACCTGGGGGCTGCAGGCGAACAGGTGCCCGTCCTCGCGCTCGAAGACCGAATCGTCGAGGACCAGATACTGCGGGCAGGTCTCCGACAGGACCGGCACCCCCCGCTGTTGGGCCTTCTTCACCATGGCAGCGCCCTCGCCCGTGGACATGTGCACGATGTAGAGCGGGCCGCCCGTGACCTCGCTCCACTTGATGGCGCGCTGGATGGCCTCCGACTCGATGAAGACGGGGCGCGTCATCGTGTGGAGCTGAGCGCCGTAGCGCTTCATCAGCTCGGGCGTGTGGTGGCGCTCGATCAGCTCGTCGAGGACCCGCGAGGACTCGGCGTGCACCATGAGCATGCCGCCCATCTCGCGGAGCTGCTCGAGGGTCCAGAACATGGCGCGGTCGTCGGATTGCCAGCCCTCGGACTCGTAAATCATGAATTCCTTGAAGGTTGGGATCCCCTCTTCGACCATCTCCTTGAGTTGGTCTCGGTGCTCCTCCCAGCGCGTGACGCAGATGTGGAAGCTGTAGTCGACGAGCGCCTTGCCCTTCGCGCGCGCATGCCAGTTCTCGACGGCCTGGCCGAGCGACTCGCCCTCGTAGGGGATCGCGAAGTCCATGAGCGTGGTCACGCCCCCCCGCGCGCCGGCGCGGGTGCCGCTGCGATAGTTGTCCGAGGAGACGGTGCCGCAGAAGGGCAGCTCCAAGTGGACGTGCACGTCGATCACGCCGGGCAGCACGTAGTGGCCGCTCGCGTCCACCAGCGTGCCGGTCTCCGCCTCGGCCGCGAGCCCCGCGCCGATGGCGGCGATCTTCTCGTCGCGGATGCCGATGTCAGCCACAACAACGCCAGCCGGCGTTACGACCTGTCCGTCTTTCACGATGCAGTCGAAGTTCATGCTTCGCTCCCCCTGTCTGGGTCCCCGCCGCGGCGCGGCGAGCTTCGGTGGCGCGCGGCGGGCTAGCCGGCCGCCGCCGCCAGGGCCTCGTCGAGCACGGCGAGCGCGTAGTCCACGTCCGCCGCCGTGATGCAGAGCGGCGGCTTGATGCGGAGCACGTTGCCGGAGAGCCCGCCTTTGCCGACGAGCAGGCCGCGCTCGCGCGCGCGATCGAGCACGGCGAGGGTCTCGGCCGGCGCTGGCTCCTTGCTTTCGCGGTCCCGCACCAGCTCCACGCCGAGCATGAGGCCGAGCCCGCGTACGTCGCCGATGAGCGTATGCTTGGTCGCCAGGGCCTCGAGGCCCGCCTTCAGCCTTGCGCCCTGCGCGCGGGCGTTCTCCTGCAGGCCGTCTTCCTCGATCGCATCGAGGACGGCGAGCCCCGCGGCCATGGAGACCGGGTTGCCGCCGTAGGTGTTGAAGTGCACGCGCCGGGTCAAGGCTTCCGCGATCTCCCGCCTCGTCGTGACCGCCGCCAGGGGAACGCCGTTACCGATGCCCTTGGCCATGGTGACGATGTCCGGCACGACGCCGAAGTGCTCGAAACCCCAGAACTGCTCGCCGGTGCGGCCGAAGCCCGTCTGCACCTCGTCGGAGATGCAGAGGCCGTCGTGCTCGCGCACGATTGCGTAAGCCTCGTTCAGGTAGTTCGGCGCGCCGTGGGTGGCGCCGCCCACGCCCTGAACGGGCTCGGCGATGAAGGCCGCCAGCTCCCCGCTCGTGCCGAAGCGGATCACGTCGCGGATCTCCGCGGCGCTCTGGCGCGCCACCTCCGTGGGATCGCCGCCGTAGGGGCTGCGGTAGGGATCGGGGCAGGGCACGTGATGCACGCCGAGGCCCTGGGGCACGGGATACTTCCAGGTGTGGTGGCTGGTCAGACCCATGGCCGCGGGCGAGGCGCCGTGGTAGGCGTTGCGCACGGCGAGCACGTCGAAGTTGCCCGTGAAAAGGCGGGCCATCTGAATCGCCAGGTCGTTGGCCTCGCTGCCGCTGTTGACGAAGTAGGTCACGTCCAGGCCGCCGGGCAGCTTCTCCGCGATTCGCCGCGCGTACTCCCCCAGGTGAGGATGCAGGTAGATGGTGGTCGCGTGCTGCAGAGTGTCCACTTGTTCGCGGATCGCGGCCGTCACCCGCGGGTGGCAGTGCCCGCAGGAGATCGTGACGATGCCGGCGAAGAAGTCCAGGTAGCGGCGCCCGGTCTCGTCGAATAGGTACTGCATGTGCCCCTCCACGATCAGCAGCGGCTCGGAGTAGAAGGTGAAGACGGCCGGGTTGCAGTGCCGCGCGCGGAGCTCGCGCACCTGGTCGCGCGAGGGTCCCTTGTAGGGCCGCGGCTCGTGCTCGCAGGGCGGCAGTGCGGGCCCGGCGCTTCTCGTGGCGTCGCTCATCGCGTCACGTCTCCTTTCTCGGCGCCGCCGGCCTTTGTCTGCAAGCCCGCGCCTCGCGGCGGCCAGAGGCGGCTGAGGGCGAGGTGAGCCAGGCCGGCGACGAGCAGGCTCACGAACCAGGCGTAAGTATAGAGACTCGTAAACAACGAAGGAACCGCGATCGCGCCGCCTGAGGCCTGGGCCAGGAAGCCGGGCACGTTCACGGCGATGCCCAGCGCGACGGCGATCAGTGCGCGCGCGTTGAAGCCGCTTCCCCCGTAGGAGTAGGCTCCGCCCGGGCGGTAGAGTTCCGCGGCATCCAGGCGCGCCCGTCGCAGCATGTAGTAGTCGACGATCATTACCCCCGCGATCGAACCCAGGAGCGCGCTGTAGCCGATCAGCCAGGTGAAGATGTACTGGGAGAGGTCGGAGTAGAGGCGCCAGGGAAAAATGAGGATGCCGATCAGCCCTGTGATCACGCCCCCGCGCCGGAAGTTGATGCGGCGCGGCCAGAGATTGGAGAAATCGTTGGCAGGCGAGACGACGTTCGCCGCGATGTTCGTGGACAGGGTGGCCACGGTCAGGGCGAAGAGTGCTAAGCCCACGGCCAGCTTGCTCGAGAAGCGTCCCAAGAGCTGCACGGGATCCCAGACGGCCTCACCGAAGATGATCACCGTGGCGCTCGTGACCGCGATGCCGATGAAGGAGTAGAGGGCCATGGTCGTCGGCAGGCCGATGAGCTGGCCCAGGGCCTGATCGCGTTGGCTGCGCGCGTAGCGTGTGAAGTCGGGGATGTTGAGCGAGAGCGTGGCCCAGAAGCCCACCATGGCCGTGAGGTTGGGCCAGAAGGCGCGCCAGAAATCAAAGCCGCCGCTCACGCCCCCGCGCACGCGCGCGACCGTGTCCGCGGAGAGCACGGCCGCGAAGCCGCCCGCCTCGCCCACCCCCCAGGCGAGCAGTCCCAGCCCGATCAGCAGCAGGAAGGGCGCCGCCAGGGTCTCGAGCCACTTGATGCTCTCGATCCCCGCCAGGATGACGGCCATGTTGATCGCCCAGAAGGCGAGGAAGCTCGCGAGCTGTCCCCAGGAGAGTCCGAGCACGGGCAGGAGCTGGCCGGGCCCCGCCGGCTCGAAGCCAAAGAGCACAGAGCAGAGGACGTAGATGGCCGAGCCGCCGATCCAGGTCTGGATGCCGAACCAGCCGCAGGCCACGAGCGCGCGCATCAACGCGGGCACGTTGGCGCCGAGGGTGCCGAAGGACGCCCGCAGGAGGACGGGGAAGGGGATGCCGTAGCGCGTGCCCGCGTGGGCGTTGAGCAGCATGGGTACGAGCACGATGAGGTTGCCCAGGGCGATGGTCAGCAGGGCCTGGCGCCAGTTCATGCCCTGGGAGATCAGCCCGGCCGACAGGGTGTAGGTGGGGATGCAGACGGCCATGCCCACCCAGAGGGCGGCGATGTTCCAGAGCCCCCAGCTGCGCGCCTGCGCGGGCACGGGCGCGAGGTCTTCGTTGTAGAGGCGCGACTGGGCGATATCGCTCCGGTCCAAGGACTCCTCCGGGCTCGCGGGCGGGCGTCAGGGCGCGACGATCTCCACGTAGGTCTCGGGGCGACGGTCGCGGTAGAACTGCCAGACCTTGCGCACCTCGCGGATCAGTTCCAGGTCCAGGTCCGCGACGACGACGGCGTCACGATCGCGGGGACCCTCTTCGATGATCTGGCCGCGTGGATCGGCAAAGTAGGAGCTGCCGTAGAACTCCCCGATCTCCCACGGGGCTTCCACGCCCGGGCGGTTGATCGCGCCGATGAAGTAGATGTTGGCGCAGGCCGCGGCCGGCTGCTCGAGCTTCCAGAGGTACTCGCTGAGCCCCTTCACCGTGGCGGAGGGATTGAAGACAACCTCCGCGCCGCCCAGGCCCAGCTCCCGCCAGCCCTCGGGGAAATGCCGGTCGTAGCAGATGTAGACCCCCACCTTGCCGACCGCGGTCGAAAAGACCGGGTAGCCGAGGTTGCCCGGCCGGAAGTAGAACTTCTCCCAGAAGCCCGGGTCGCAGTGGGGTATGTGGTTCTTGCGGTACTTGCCGAGGTACTTGCCGTCGGCGTCGATCACGGCGGCCGTGTTGTAGTAGATGCCCGTACCGTCCTCCTCGTAGAGGGGCACGACGAGCACCATCCCGTACTTGGCCGCAAGCTCGCACATCAGCCGGGTGGTCGGGCCGTCGGGGACCGGCTCGGTCATCTCGTACCACTTGATCTCCTGCTCGGCGGGGAAGTAGGGCCCGTAGAAGAGCTCCTGGAGGCAGACGAGACGTGCTCCCTGTCTGGCCGCTTCCGCAAGGAGGGCCTCGTGGCGAGCGAGCATGGCCTGCTTGATCTTCGTGATGGGCGCGCCCGCGTCCTCGCAGAGCTTGGCCTGGATCAGGGCGGCGCGAACGATGCGGTCCATGGGTCTGTCTCCTCCCCGTGGAGTGTGCTTAAACAATTGAATTAGGGTAGTTTGGCGGCAAATGGAGTGTCAAGGCGATTTCCGCTCGAGCGCGTAGGGTCCAATGCCTTGCAAGGCCCCCACTTCTGGGCTAGAATCGGAGCATCGCATTTATTCGGACGAATCAAACATCTCAAGGGAGGTCATCTGTGATACGCATTGCGATTCTTCTCAGCGTGCTCGCCATCTTGATCGCCTTGCCCGCCTCGGCGGAGCTGGTTCAGAGCGGGCAGTTCGTGATGGAGTGGACAGAAGGTGGCATGGGCGGCGATTCGGGCGACGCTGGCGACCGCCAGTGCAACCTCCTGATCAACGAGGGCTTCGAGACGGGGGATCTGCCCCCCTGGACTACCGAGGTCTGGTACGTCACGGATACGGACCCCCACGGCGGCAGCTACTGCGCGACGGACGTGGGCAACTACTGGATCAAGCAGGAGATCATTCCCACCGACGTCTCACTCATCCTCGAGATCTCCTTCTGGTCCCGGCAGCCCGAGATGGCCATCCAGGCGGTGGACTTCTACTACAGTCCCACCGACTACGACGAGTTCATCGTCTGGCCCGGAGCCGATTGGACCTTCCATGACGTCACCTCCGAACTCCGTCCCACGGGGATTCTACAGGCCATCCGGGTCTGGGGATATTCCGGCGGCGGCGGCGAGGAGGATCGGACCTACGTGGACGATTTCATGATCGACGGCAACATCATCACTCCGGTGGCTGAGGGCAGCTGGGGACAGGTGAAGAACCTCTTCCGCTGATCCACAGCCCACGATCCGCTTTGAGAGCCTCCGTCCGATGGAGGCTTTTTCTTTGGGCTCACCGGGGCCCGTTGTGGCACCTCTATTGGGTAGTAAATGGGATGCAAGGCGAGATTCCGCCCGCGCAGGATCGCGACGGCTGCGCGGGCGGAGCGGCCTTGGAGCTCTAGCGGCGGCGTTCCCAGTCGGAGTCCAGGAGATACTCCTCGAGCACTTTCCAGAGATCGCGCAGGCTGCAGCGCATGAAGATGAGATCCTGCTTCTGGCCGTGGGTGTCTTTCACCATGTCGGGCACTACTGTCTCCTCGGTAAAGCCGAGCCGGTGGAAGAGCTGGTGGACGGCCTTCTGCGGCCGCATGAGGCGCACGATGATCTCCTCGACCTTTTCCCGGGCGGCGATGCCGTAGAGCTCGCGGGCCATGAGCGTGCCCAGGCCCCGGCGCTGGTACTCGCGCGACACGATCAGGCGCAGCTCGCCCACGTGCTCTGCCCAGCCGTGGTTGGCCAGCTCCATCGCTCCGTCGGCGACGATGCGGTCGCCGTCGGTCGCGACGATGCGGCGCACCTTGCCCAGGTTCATGTCCCGGATGCGCTTCTCCACCACCTCGCGCCGGGTGACGTCCCCGCGCAGATAGATCCGATCCTCCTCAGGCAGCTCCTGGAAGAAGGCGAAGGAGCGCTCGATGTCGTCGTCCTTCAATGGCCTGACTTGGACCTCGGCCCCGTTCTTCAGCTTCACAGCGCTATCCATTCAAGCTCCCTTTCGATGGCTGCTCCGGCAGCTTCACGGCCGGGGCGGCGGCGCCCCGACGCAGCGGCTTACTTCCACAAGTAAGTTTTATTCCGATATCGCGGATCGTCCAGGGTCTTCCGTCATTTTCCACGAAGTCCACGCTCATGGCAACCCGGGAAACCGCCTCATGGGGAGCCGTAGTCCCAGGATATTCTCGCCTACGCATCGTTTCTCGATCTGTGCTAGGTTTGTTGCGGGTATAAGGCGGATCCGCGGGATCCGACATCGAAAAGGAGCGACCGCCATGAAGGAGAAGGCGCAGCGTAGCGTGGGCTCGCTGCTGGCGAGCGAGAACCCCGAGGATGTCCGGAAGGGGCTGGAGGAGGCGAAGCGGGAGATCACGAGGCTCGGTTCCAAGGAGGCGAGGCCCGTCTTCGAGATGGTCTCCACACTCTTCTACATCGATCCCCTGGACCGGCCGGACCTGGCGCCCCTGCTCGAAGAGGCCATCTCGCTCCTGGTCGGCTTCGGGGACTGGGTCATCCCCTTCCTCCTGGAGAAGCTGGACGACGGCGACATGAAGGCCCAGATGGCCATCGCCACGGCCCTCGGGCGCCTGGGCGCCGACGCCATCGCGCCGCTCACTGGCGCCTACGAGGCCGCGGACGACGAGGAGCGCCGCGCCTTCATCCTCTTCGCCATGGGGAAGATCAAGTCGCCGAGGATCCTCTCGGCCCTGCCCCTCGCCCTGGCGGCCGCCCGCTCCTCAGGCCGTGAGCTGCGCGACACGGGCACCCGCGCCATCGGCAAGTTCATCGAGTCCATCCTGCCGGCCGAGCTGCCTGACGAGGCGCGGGAGGAAATCCTCCGAACCCTCCAGGAGAAGCTCGCCGACACGAGCCCCGGCATCCGCGCCAAGGCCGTGCGCAGCCTCGGCAAGCTCGCGCGCTTCGGCTTCCTGGGGGAGAAGGAGCGGGCCCAGCTGAAGAGCACGCTGCTCCTGATCCTGGGCAAGGACGAGGCCTACGACTGGGACCGGGCCTACGCGGTGCGCCGCGAGGCGGAAGAGGCCCTGAACTACGTCTGACGATCGCCCCGCCACCCCGGGCGCCGCACTGCGAGTGGACTCCGACGCCCGGCCGGGCTAGGCCGGTGTAACGCTTTCGGCCGGGCTCTTCTCGCTCTTACCGAGCACCTCCTGGTAACCCTCGATGTCCATGAAGCCGTGCCCACTCACGTTGAAGGCGATCGTCTTCGCCTCCCCCGTCTCCTTGCAACGCAGCGCCTCGTCAATCGCGCAGCGGATGCTGTAGGCGGACTCCGGCGCCGGCAGGAAGCCCTCGCTGCGCAGGAAGGTGAGGGCGCCTTCGAACACCCGCTTCTCGTCCTGCGGGTAGGCCACCGTGTCGATGTAGCGATGGTGGCGCAGCAGGCTCAGGATCGGCGAGCAGCCGTGGTAGCGCAGCCCGTCGCCCTTGATGGGCTCCATGTCGCTCTTGTGGCCGAGCGTGTACATCTTGAGCAGGGGCGTGATCTCCCCGTGGTCGGCGAAGTCGTAGCGGTACTCGCCCTGCAGGTTCGGCGCCGCCTGGCTCTGCGCGGCAATGAAGCGGATCTGTCGCTCGTTCCTGAGCATGTCGCCAACAAAGGGCAGCACGAAACCGCCGAAGTTGCTGCCGCCGCCGAGGCAGGAGATCATCACATCCGGGTAGTCGCCGACCATCTCGAACTGCAGCTGGGTTTCCAGCCCGATGATCGTCTGGTGCATCAGCACGTGGTTGAGCACGGAGCCCAGCGCGTAGGCCGCCTTGCTGTCGCCCTGGGCGTCCTCGAGGCCCTCGGAGATGGCGATGCCCAGGGAGCCGGGGTGCTCGGGATCCTGCTCGTAGAGCGCCCGGCCGACCTTGGTGCGCGGGCTGGGCGAGGCGTGCACCTTCGCGCCGAGCATCTGCATGAAGCCGAGTCGCGACTGCTTCCAGCAGTGCACGGCACGCACCCAGTACACCGTGCAGTTCAGGCCCGTCAGCGAACAGGCGTAGGCGAGGGCGGTCCCCCACTGGCCGGCGCCCGTCTCCGTGGTGAGACGCTCGTAGCCTGCTTCGCGTGCGTAGTAGGCCTGCGCGAGGGCCGTGTTCACCTTGTGGCTGCCGGTGGGGCTGTAGAACTCGGACTTGTAGTAGAGACGCGCGGGCGTGCCGAGGGCGCGCTCGAGGTTCAGCGCCCGGAAGAGCGGCCGCGGCCGGCCGGCCTGGGCGTAGAGCTCGAGCAGCCCCGGAGGGATGTCGATCCAGCGCTCGGCGGACATCTCCTGCTCGAGGCACTTCTGGATCAGCAGCTGGGGTAGCTGCTCCACGCGCGACGGGCCGGTGTCGGGGTCCATGGGGGGCGGCAGCGGCTCGGGCAGGTCGGGGATGATGTTGTACCACTGCCGGGGGATCTCGCTCACTTCCAGACGAATCTGCCTCTTGGGCGTCGTCATCCCTACCTCCTTGGTCAGGTCCGCTCCCACCCCTCTGCCATGATCCTTGACGCGGCGCCGCGCTACGTCAAGGGAAGGATGCGGCCGGCCGGGAGGACGCCCTAGTCGATCCCGTGCTGCCGCTTGTACTCGGCCCAGTTGCGCTTCAGGTCGACGAAGTCCTCGAAGCTCTCCCGCAGCAGGAAGGGATTGCTGCGCTTCTCTTGGCCGATCGTCGAGCTGGGCGCGACGCCCACGTCGTGGCCTGGCCAGACCTCGGTGTCCTCCGCGAGCGCGAGCAGCTTGCCGTGCAGCGAGTCGTACTCCGCGCGCGCGTCGTCCCCGAGGCCCGTGCCGCCGACCTTGCCCACGAAGAGCGTGTCGCCGGTCACGAGCTTGCCCGGCGCGCCGCCCTCGCTCGTGAGGACGCAGACGCTGTCGGGCGTGTGGCCGGGAGTGTGGAGGAAGCGCAGCGTCACGGCACCCAGCGAGATCTCCTGCCCGTCGGCCACGCTGCCCGCGGCGAAGGAGAGAAGCTTCGCGTCCGTGTGCGCGAGGACGTGCTCGTTGCCGTCCGCGTGGTCGTGGTGGTCGTGGGTGTTGATCAGGTAGACGACGTCGAGACCGCGCTCGGTGGCGAGCGCGAGCACCTGCTCCGGCCGGTAGGCCGGATCCACCACGGCAGCCTGTTTGCTGCTCTCGTCGCCGATCAGGTAGGCGAAGTTGCGGTCCCCGCCCACGGGGATCTGCTCGAAGATCATCCTGCTGCTCCCTCCGTTCCGTGAAACCAGATCCGGCGAGAGTGCCGCAGGACCGGAAAGCCGTCAAGCGTGGAGCGGCCGGCGGCGACCGCAGTCCGCGACCGGCACGGTCGTGCCTTCCCCCTATGGTCTTTCTTGAAGGAGAGTTGCCAATCTTATGAACTGTCCTGCGATCGGACAGGCCGGCCTCCCTCGGCAGAGGGGCCATCGTTACTGATTTGTTCTCGATCACAGGAGGGACATCATGCGTAGAATCTGCTCGATTCTCCGGTCCATCGCTATCCTGGCATCACTACTCTTGCTCGCGACCGGATCCATCGCCTTCGCCTCGGACGAGAACGTCCTCGGCACCGACACCAGCCCCGGCGATTTCGAAATCCTACCCTTGCCGCAGACCGTGACCTTCACCTTCCCCGGCCCGCTGGATGGCTGGCAGATCGACCTGTACATCGCGAACGGCGCGCCCGTGGACGTGGACGCCATCGTCCTCGACGGAAGCCCCGTGGACCCCTACCCCATCCTCTGGGACAGCTACGGCACCTTCGGAGGACCGGCCATCCTCGACACCATCACGGGCGAGGATACGCATGTTCTCACGGCCACCTTCATCGGCTTCGAGCCGGGCGAGACCGTCTACTTCCTGACCATGGATCCTGACTACGACGGTGGGGATCCCGGCGTGCCCATCAGCGGTCTGGCGGGCGTCGAGTGCCAGGTCTTCGCCGGCTCCTACTGGGGCGAGGGAGTGTTCGAGATAGTGGGCAACGACGTCGTCGCGGTCGTCGAGCTCGACATCATCACCCCGACGGTGGGCAGCACCTGGAGCACCCTGAAGGGCCTCTACTAGTCTCGTTTGATTCCGCTGGTCGAGCCGGGCGGCTCAGGGCAGGAGGATCATCTTCCGCGTCGCCGCGGCGTCTTCGGTTTCCAGGCGCGCGAGATAGACGCCCGCGGGCACGGGGCGACCCGTTTGGTCGCGACCGTCCCAGGTCGCCTCGCGCGGGCCGGCGGCAAGCGTTTCGTCGAGCAGGCCGGCGACCCTGCGTCCGCCGATGTCGTAGACGCCCAGCCGCGCGCGCCCCGCCACAGGCAGCTCGAAGCGAATGCGCGTCGAAGGATTGAAGGGATTGGGGAAGTTCGGCAGCAGGACGGGGGCCGCCGCCACGTCCGCGGGATCCGGGAGCGCCGTCGCCTCGAAGTGGGTCTCGATGTCCACGACGACGGGCGCGGCATCCGCGCTCAGCGTGACGAGCTGGCCGTCGGCCAGCGTCACCCAGTCCCCCTGCGCCTCGCTCGGGTACTGGGAGGCGACCGCGGACCAGGGCCGCTCGGTATCAAGCCTGTCCAGGTAATAGAGCGAGAGCCCCTCGCGGTAAGCCCAGACCATCACGCCGTCGCTGAGGACGAAGTTCAGCTGCTCGTGGTCCGCGGGAATCGCCTCGCGCAGCTCGCGGATCACCTCCCCCAGGGCCGGCTCCACGTCCCAGTACCGCTTCTCGCAGCTCTGCAGGATGAACAGGAAGTAGAGCTCGCTGTCGATCCACTCGTCCGGACCGCTCCCGATCTGTGGCGGATTGGCCGCGAGGTACTCGGGACGGATCAGGGCAAGGAGAATCTCCTTGTCGATCGTACCGTTGTGCCCCATCAGCCAGCGGCGGCCGTCTTTCACCCGCTCGAAGGGGTGCGGGTTGGGGATGTCGCAGAGGCCGGAGCTGCAGAAGCGGATGTGGGCGACGGCGACCCGCGGCGCGGCAGCATCGGCCTCTGCGACCGCGAGTTCGTAGCGGCGGTCGAGATGCGCGGCGGCTTCCCCTCGGCGGAGGACGGTCTCGCCAGCGGCCGGGATGCCGGCTACGGCCCAGCCGTGGCGGTTGTAGAGGCTGAGCCGCGCGAGGGAACGGGGCAGGTCGATGAGCTGCTCGGCAAGCAGCCCGTCGGGGAATTGTTCGGAGACACCGGCCCAGAAGCGACAGTTGTGCGGCGCCGTTCCCACGCCCACGCTGGAGACGCCGTCAATGGCCGGTAGAGGACCGGGCGCGGGTCCAGGCGTCGGCGAACCTGCCAGGAAGAGCAGACCGAGCAGGAGCGGCAGCGCGCAGACGATGCGTTTTCCGGCTTGAAAAGGGGACATGCAGGGGTCCTCCCCAGACGGACGGGGCGCGGGCCTCAGATTGCGACGGCCCACGTCTCCGGAAGTATAGCGCATTCGCTCCGCCGGCGAGAGGAATCTCTCGTGCCCTGGCAGACTGCCAGCTCCACGGGAAGACGTGGCTACAGACCTCTGCTCGCCACGGCAGAACCATGGTAGAATGGAGCGATCATCACGGATCCGCTCCCGCCGCTGGGAGCGACGGAACACCGAATCGTGGGGGGATGTCATGCAGACAGGGAGATCTGGGAAAGCCATGCGCGGCGCGGCGCTCCTCGCGCTTGCATTCACGGTACTGGCCGCATTCCTCGCTGCCGGGAGCGGCGCAGGCGCGGCCCCGACCGAGGATCGGGAGTCGGCCTGGCTCCTGCGCGACCTCATCCACCGCGTCACAGCGGGGCACCACGCGCCCGCGCCGTCGCAGAGGAGCGAGCGCGCGGAGGACTACGACGTCCTGCACTACGAGCTCGCGCTAGAGCTGGACAGCGCCGCCGACACGCTGGCGGGCCAGGTCGCCATTAGCATCGAGAGCAAGATCGACGGGCTGGCGGACGTGCTCTTGCACCTGCGCACGCTCAGCGCGCACGAGATTCGCATCGGGATGGCGCCGCTGGCCTTCACGCAGGTTGGCGAGGAGCTGGTCGTCACTCTCGATCGCCTCTACGACAGCGGCGAGAGCTTCATCCTCGACATCGACTATTCCGGCGATCCTGAGCACGAGTCCTGGGGCGGCTTCTGGTTTTACTCCGACATGGCCTTCAACATGGGCGTGGGGCTCTACACCGATCCGCCATCGATGGGCCGCTACTGGTTCCCCTGCTTCGACGAGCCGTCGGACAAGGCGTCGATCAGCGCCCAGTACACGGTGCCGCAGGAGTGGTCCGCCGTCGGCAACGGGCTCCTGACCGGCGTCGTGGAGAACCCCCTCGACGAGACTGTCACCTACACCTGGGAGGAGCCGCATCCGACCGCGACCTACCTCGTGGCCGTGGCGGCGGCGGACTGGCGGGTCATCCCGGATCCCGTCTACCCGGAGCTCATCTACCACTACGTGCTACCCGGCGACTCGAGCGACGCGGTCACTAGCTTCCAGAACGTCCACACGATGATGGACGCCTTTACGACGCGCTACGCCCCCTACCAGTACGACAAGTTCTCCTTCGTCGGCGTGCGCAAGGGCGACATGGAGCACCAGACCTGCGTCGCGCACCTGCGCACCCTGATCAACGGCAACAACTACTACGACCCCCTCCTCGCCCACGAGCTCTCCCACCACTGGTGGGGCGACTGGGTGACCATCGCCGACTGGCGGGACGTCTGGCTGAGCGAAGGCTTCGCCACCTACTCGGAGGCCGTGTTCAAGGAGCACACGGGCGGCATGGACGCCTACCACGCCTACATGAACACGAGCATCATGAACTATTACCTGAACAGCGGCGAGACCTTCCCCATCTGGGATCCCGAGGACCTCTGGGGCTCCACTTCCTACGAGAAAGGCGCGTCGGTCCTCCACATGCTGCGCCACGTCGTCGGGCAGGAGACCTTCTTCCAGATCCTCCAGACCTGGGGCGCGACCTACGGCTTCGCCAACGCCGTGACGCCGGACTTCATCGCCGTGGCGGAGTCCGTCTCCGGGCAGGATCTCGGCTGGTTCTTCGACCAGTGGATCTACGAGCCGGGCTACCCCATCTACGACTGGTCCTGGACCGTCCATTCCGGACCGGCCGACACGCTACTCGTGCGGGTGGAGCAGGTGCAGGACATCGGTCCCGTCTTCACGATGCCCGTCGACTTCCGCGTCTCGCTCGCCGGCGAGGACAGCACCGTCACGGCAACGATCTCCGAGTCCCCGCAGACCGTGGCCTTCGTGTTCGACGCGGAGGCGGAGTATGTGGACTTCGATCCCGAGCGCTGGATCCTCTGCGTAAAGACGGAGATCCCCAGCGGCGTGGCCACCCCGCCGGCGCCGCGCAACTTCGACCTCCTCCCCGCGGGCCCCAACCCCTTCCACGTCTCGACGACAATGCGCCTGATCGCTTCGGCTGCCGGCGGGCCGGTGGAGCTGAGCGTCTACGAGTGCTCGGGGCGGAAGCTGCGCGACCTGTACGCGGGCGAGCTGTCGGGGGAAAGGCTCGTCGCCTGGGACGGACACGACGGCGCGGGGCGCAAGCTGGCGAGCGGCGTCTACCTGATGAGGGCGCGTCAGGGCGAACGTGTGCGGACGCATCGCGTGATCCTGTTGCACTGATCAGAGAGACAGGAGGCTTCGTAAGCAGGTATAATCGTGATCCCGCAACGCTCTCCGCCCGGCATGCCGAGATGAGGTGGCGCCCATGATCCGCAACCTGCACCGATCGATCGCCCTGCTCATCTTTTGCGCGATCCTCCTGCCCGGCGCAGCCGCGACGCGGGAATACCCCGTGGTCGAGCGCTTCGACGTGGAGATGACCGACGGTATCCACCTGGCCACCGACGTCTACTACCCCCAGAACGGCGCCGACCCCTGGCCCGTGCTCCTCTTCCGCACGCCCTACAACATCGAGTGGGACAACATCGGCTACGCCGCGGAGCAAGGCTGGGCCGTCGTCTGCCAGGACCTGCGGGGCCGCTATGCCTCGGAGGGCATCGACCGCATGTTCCTGGACGACGGCTGGGGCCCCGATCACCAGGACGGCCTCGAGACGGTGGAGTGGATCCTCGCGCAGCCCTGGTGCGACGGGAAGATCGGCAGCTACGGCGGCTCGGCCCGCGGCATCACCCAGAACCAGCTCGCCGGCGCCCTGCCGCCGGGCGTCGAGTGCCAGTACGTGATCGTGGCCCCCGCGAGTCTCTACCACCAGGCCGCCTTCCCCGGCGGCGCTTTCCGCGAGCGCGACGTCGTCGGCTGGCTCCAGGGACAGGGCAGCGAGCACATGCTCGACTCCCTGCTCTCCCATCCCAACTACGACGACTACTGGACCTGGCTCGACAGCGGCGCGCGCGACCCGCTCGTCACCCTGCCCACCTACCAGCTGGGCGGTTGGTACGACCTCTTCGCCGAGGGCACGATCGCCAAGTTCACGGGGCTGCAGTACGGCGGCGGCCCCGGCGCGCTGGGTAATCAGAAGCTGGTCATGGGCGCCTGGACCCACGGCTCCGGCACGGGCGAGCTCGTCTACCCGCCCAACGCGAGCCTCGACAAGGCCTGGAGCCTGGTCGGCAGCGACGGCGAGTGGCTGGGCTACTGGCTGCGCGGGGAGCCCAACGGCATCATGGACCTGCCGGCCATCGCCTACTACGTGATGGGCGACGTGGACGACCCTGGCGCGCCCGGCAACGAGTGGCGCACGGGCGAGCTCTGGCCGCCGCCCGCCGCGGAGCAGTCCTGGTACTTGCACGCGGGCGGGGCGCTGAGCCGCGCACTGCCGGGCGCGGACGATCCGCCCGCCGTCTACGACTTCGATCCCTCAGATCCCGTGCCGACGATCGGCGGCGCGAACCTGATCGCGCCGCACGGCCCCTACGACCAGCGTCCCGTGGAGGGCCGCGACGACGTGTTGCTCTACACGAGCGCGGTCCTGGACGAGGCGATCGAGATCGCCGGCCCCGTGCGCCTGATCCTGCACGCGTCGTCCAACCGCGTGGATACGGATTTCACCGGCAAGCTCTGCGACGTCTACCCCGACGGGCGCTCCATGCTGGTCTGCGACGGGGTCTTACGTGCGCGGCACCGCCTGTCCATGAGCGAGGAGGACTTCCTCGTGCCGGGCGAGGTCTACGAGCTCGAGATCGCGATCGGTGAGACGGCGATCGCGTTCGCCCCCGGCCACCGCATCAGGCTCGCGGTATCCAGCTCCAACCATGACCGCTTCGACGTCAATCCCAACACGGGCGCGCCTTTCGCCTACAGCTATAGCGAGTACCTCATCGCGACGAACACGGTTTACCAGGACGCACTACGTCCCTCCCACCTGCTCCTGCGCGTGACGAACACGACGACGTCTGTGGCGTCCGGAGAGCCGGAGGCGGCCGGCCTTCGCCTGCTGGGGATTCATCCCAACCCCTGCAATCCGCGCGCGACGCTGCGCTTCCGCCTCGGGGAACCCGGGCGCGTGCGCGCGAGCGTGCACGACCTGCGCGGCGCGCTCGTCACGGAACTGACCCACGCCGAGTACCCGGCGGGAGAGCACGCGCTCGTTTGGTCGGGACGCGACCGGGCCGGACGCTCCGTGTCATCGGGTGTCTACCTCGTCCGGGTGGAAGCGGAAGGTCGGGTGCGGACCGGCAAGCTCCTCCTGCTCCGATAGAGACCCCGGCGAAGCAGAGTCGCCGGGATCAGAGCTCCCCTTCCAGGCTCACCAGCTCGCTGAGCGTGAGTATCTCGAAGCCGCGCGCGCGGACCTCCGGCAGGAGTCGTTCGAGCACGCGGAGCGTGTGCGCGCGTTCGGCCGTGCCCTCGTGGAGGATGATGATGGAGCCGGCCGCGAGCTGCCGGAGGATGTGCTCCGTGATGAGCCAGGGCTGGCTGAGGTGGGGATCGAGGGGCGGGAAGGATCCGAGCGAGCAGCGGTAGCCGCCGCTGGCAAGCTGGCGCAGCATGCGGGCGTGGAACCAGCCGGAACCGGGGCGGAACCACTTTGTGCTGCCGGCGGGCAGCAGCGAGTCGACCGCGTCGAGCTGCTGCTCGAACTCGCCTGCCGTGAGGGCGAAGCTCGGTTCGTCGCTCTGTAGGTGGTTGGCCAGCTCGTGGCCGCCCGCGCTCATCTCGGCCAAGAGCTCCTCGTTGCCAGCGATGCGGTCCCCGATCAGGAAGAAGGTGGCGTGCGCGCCGTGCTCCGCGAGGAGCTCGAGGATGCGCGGCGTGAGCTCGGAGCTCGGTCCGTCGTCGATGGTCAGTGCCACCGCCGGCCGCTCCGTCTCGACAAAGAAGAGCACGTCCGGGTTGCGCTCCGCCAGCCAGGCCAGGACAGGGCGTGGCGGGAAGAGATAGATCGCGATGGCGGCCGCGCTGATCAGCGCGAGGCAGGCGGCAGCGTAGCGCAGGATGCGGCGCATCGGACTTCCTCTGTCGGGGATCGGATCGGGACCGCTGTAGGATGCGGCAAAATAGCGCGAGCGCGGGAAAGCCGCAAGAAATCAATGTCATGGCGAGTTCAGGATCGTGTATGCCGCATCCGGGTGCGGCGTGGACGCACGCGATTCGGGGAGGACGCGCTGCAAGCGCCTGTTGTATGATCTGGTTTCTTGAAACTGCTGCCGCAGGAGGTGTCAGCGATGAAGCCGAAGACCACGGATGATGTATTCGCTTTGATGGACGCCCACATCCTTTCGGCAGCTGTCATCGCGGCCATGGAGCTGGGTCTGTTCTGGTTGCTGGACGAAGAGCCACTGGCCGCGCCCGCGCTTGCGCGGGAACTCGGGATTCCCGAGAGCCGCGGCCGCTATTGGCTGCAGCTCCTGGCGCGAGCCGGTTACCTCGAGGAGAGCGGCGCAGGTTTCCGGCCGTCGACCGCTGCGAGGGCGGCGGTGCTGGACAGCTACAGCCGCGAGACCTGGGCCTTCCTGGCGGGGGAATCCCGCGCGCGTTTCTCCGCAGTCGTCGATCTGACGAATTCCATTCGCGAGCCCGGCTCCGTGTGGGAAGCGAAGGGGGTCAAGCCGCCGGATTACTTCACGCAGCTCATGGACAGCCCCGAGGGAGCGCGTCGCTTCACGCGGATGCTCTTCGAGATCCACCAGCCGATGGCGGAAGCGCTGGCGGACTTTCTCGAATTGGATGGCACGCGGAATTGGCTGGACATCGGCGGGGGGTCGGGTGTCGTGTCCTTTGCCCTGCTCCGGCTACATGCCGAAGCCAGCGCGGTCGTCCTCGACATCCCCAACGTCTGCGCGGCGGGGCGGGAGATCGCCGCCGAGCAGGGCCTGCGGGATCGGATCAGCTATCGGGATTGCGACCTCAACCGCGACAGCTTGCCAGATGGTTTCGACATGGCCCTGATCTGCGACGTTGGACTCTACAGCGAGCAGCTGCTGCAGAAGATACGAGGCGCTCTGGCGCCGGACGGTCGCTTGACGGTCATCGACAAGTTCGAGCAGCCGGGAGGCGTCGCGCATCCATCGCGCCTGCACTGGGCCTTTGTCGGCTCGCTCGCGAATCCCGCCGCCAAGCGGCTGAGTGCAACGGATGTCACCAGCCGGATGGAGCAAGCAGGATTCACGATCCTGCGGGAGCGCACATTGCCCGAAAAAAGCGCCCTGCGCTGGGATGAAGGCTGGACAGTCATCGAAGCCCGAGTTTGCGCTAAGCGAGCTTGAGAATGACGAGCGTGATGTCGTCCGCCTGGCGCTCGAGGCCAGAGAAGTCCCGCACCGCCTGGACCACGCCTTCGCCGATGGCCTCCGCCCTCTCCCCGACTAGCGACTCCAGCAGCTCGCCCAAGCGCTCGACCCCGAACTCCTCGTCGTCGGGGCTGCGGGCCTCGGTGATGCCGTCGGTGTAGAGGCAGAGGACGTCCCCCTCCCCCAGCGCGCGCTCGGCAACCTCGTATTGCGCGCCGGGCATCATGCCGAGGAAGAGCCCACCGTCCTCGAGGCGCCTCAGCCTCTCACCCGCGGGCTGCGCCGCCGAGATCAGCAGCGGACAGTCGTGGCCCGCGCGAACGTAGCGCAGCCGATGCGTGCGCTTGTCGATTTCGGCGAGGAAGAAGGTGACGAAGGTCGCGGCGTCCGTGTTCTCGCACACGAGGCGGTTCAGGTCCTCGGCGGTCTGGCGGAGGTCGAAGGGCTGGTGTGCCGTGTGGCTGTGCAGACCGGCCTGCACGTTGGACATGAGCAGGGACGCGGGCAGGCCCTTCCCGGAGACGTCAGCGATGGTGAGTAGCAGAGGACCGTTTTCGCCGAGATCGATGAGGTCGAAATAGTCGCCGGACACTGCGAGGGAGCTGATGTTGGTGCCCCAGAGGTCGAGGCCCGGCACGGCGGGGACCGCCTTGGGCAGGAAGCGCTCCTGCATGCGCCGGGCCGCCGCCATTTCGTGTTGCACACGCGCCTTCTCGATCTCCTCCGCGTGCAGGCGCTTGGTCGTCTCCACGTAGGAGGAGACGAGCGTGTAGGCTCCGCAGAGCAGGAGAGAGCCGAAGAGGAGCCCCGCGGGGAAGACGAGGTCCGCGAGGATCTGGAAGAGCGC
Source organism: uncultured bacterium (assembly GCA_964627205.1). Taxonomy (GTDB): domain Bacteria; phylum Krumholzibacteriota; class Krumholzibacteriia; order JACNKJ01; family JACNKJ01; genus CAZVHI01. Next base: position 2,664 of record CAZVHI010000038.1, on the reverse strand, counting down.
AGTCGCGGTCAGGGCGATTAGCAGCAGTCCGGCCACGGTCAGCAGAGCGCGGATGGGACGCGTGCGCGGCGGGATCCCCAGCACGGCGAGGCAGCAGAGGAGGGTCCAGGCCAGTGTGAGGCCGAAGTTTGCGTCGAGGATCGGCGCGCCGCGCAGGAGTGTCTCCGTGATCGCGGCGAGCACGATGACGCCGGGCAGGGAGTGTGCATCGACGCTCGCGCCGGGCGGCTGCAGCCGCGGCACCGCGACGACGTCCGTGCCGTCGTCCTTCACCAGACCCACGAAGACGATGCGCCCCTCCGCGGCAGCGAGGGCCTCCGGGTCGCCGTTGTGCACGTCCCGGTAGGAGACGAGGGGGATCGGACTCTCCAGGGAAGGGAACACGATCGGCACGCTCCCCCGCGCGCGGAAACCGGCCAGGCGCTCGGGGAGCGTCTCGAGGCCCATGCTCGCCAGCCGCGGATCACTGCGAAAGCGGCGGAGGCAGCCGTCGGGGTCGATCTCGACGTTTACCACGAAGGCGCCCTGGGACGCGGCAGCGAGCGTGGAATCCACGAGCCTCCCCGCGAGGAGGCTCCGCGTGCCGCCTCCCTCGCCAGCGATCCGCTCCTCGCGCATGGTCATGATGAGGTGGACGTTGCCGGCCTCGGTGAAGGCGGCGGCGAGCTCGCGAGGCGGCTCGGCGAAGGTCCGATGTCCGAACTCGAGGTCGAACACGACCTTGCTCGCGCCTGCGCCGGCGAGCCTGCGCGCGACGCGCGCGTGCTCGTTGCCGTGCCCTGCGAGCGGGTGTACTGGCGCCGCGAAAAGTTCGTCGCGTGTCTGGCGGTCGATGCCCACCACGAGTACCCGGGTCCAGGGAGGGACCGGACGCATGGCGTGGAAGTAGTTGTAGAACCGGTAGTCGAGCGGCGCCCAGAGGATCGGGCCGAGCAGGTAGGACAGGGGCAAGAGGACCAGGACGGGCAGCAGTCGCCGCGCCGCCTCACGCATCCGGACAGACAGAATCACTTCTGCCCGATGGTCTCGAGCAGATCCTCGTAGGCCTGCTTGTGGAGGCCGATCTTGGCCAAGGCCTGTGAGCGCCAAAGTCGCGCGGAGCGTTCCTGCACGCCGGAGGACGTGGCCATGTCGAGACGGTACAGCGCCTCCTCGTCCAGCCCCGCCGAGAGGAGAAGCACGCCGGCCTCGAGGTCGCCGAGATCCTTCAGCGCTTCATCCAGTTGCGCCTCCTCCTCGGGAGTCATCACGCGAAAGTCGCGCCAGCCCGACTCGCCCGGCCAGGGGTCGATGAGCGGCTCGACCTTCCACACGTACTCCGCGCCCGGCGCGAGGTCGCTGAGAGTCAGTTCGTTGTCGCGCACGATCCGCATGAATTCCTCGCCGGCGGCGGGAGCCACGATCACGCGGTAGCGATCGACGCCCGGGATCGCCGTCCAGATGAAGCGGCTCTCCCCCGGACGCACCTTGCCCCCCGCTGTCGGGATCAGGGGTTGCGGCGCGTCCGAGCGAAGGGCCCAGTCGCGCAGGGTGCGCGTGGCCAGCGGCTGGCTGCGGCTGCCACCGATCCACTGGGAGAGCTGGCGGCGGATCCAGGCGTTGACGTTGTCGAGGACGCGGTCGCCGCCTGCCTCGCCGAGGATGTACTGCGCGGGTCCCGTGAGCTGGAAGGTCTCGCCCGAGGGGATGAAGCCGGTGCAGCTCGCGCCCGTCCGCACGACGATCGTGTCGCCGCCCAGGAGTACGAAGCCCTCGGTGGCGTCTTCCGCGCCCTGGCTGCGCCGCACCGCCACCTCGCCGGTCACCGAGACGATCAGACCGGTGCCGTCGGAGTGCTCCCGTGCGCTGCACGCTGCGGGACGGAAGGGATCCTGGAAAGAGAGCGGCAGGAGCGTCACTGCAAGCAGGATCAGCAGCGAAGCTAGGGAGAAACGGCGTGACATCACGGCACCTCCTCACCAGGGGCGAAAAGCGTCTGGCCTCGAGCCCTTCCCCACTCGCTGTGCGTGGCGCGGCCGGGAAGCGTCGGCGACGAGAGTATCTTTCTATCGCTCCCGGCGCAACGCCTCCGTGGACGCCGGGCTGAATCGCCTCTGCTGAACCACTTCGTCATAGATAGCGAAGATCTCTGCGGGCCTTTCGCACAGGGCTTTTCCGTATTCCCCTAATACCTGGTGGAAATGCAATCTATTCCGCCTGGGGCAGGATCTCGGCAAGTCGTGGATTCGCGGGCTGCCTGTTCGTGGTAGAATACTTGCGGAAATGCAATCATCGCTGGCAAGCATCGCCACACACAAGGGGGACGTGATGAAAGGGAAGTCTCGGCTCGCACTGATCCTTCTTCTCGGAGCGCTGCTCGCGCCGGCTGGAAGCCAGTCGGCGGTCGATCTATCGCTCCTCGATCTCGAGATCATCTATGGCAGCAGGGGGACGCTCATCGCCGAAGTCATCATCGTCTTCGACGCCTACCAGGAGACCGAAGAGGTCGACACCGACCTGACCGTGTTCCTCGACGGCGATAGCACACAGGCGGAGCCGCTCATCATCGAGCCCACCGACGCCCAGTACTGCAGCGCCATGAACTAGCCCTACTGTGACAACTACTGTGACGGCATCACTACTGTCCCAACGTTACTTGAACAAGGGCAACTGGTTGCCCAAGAA
>CAZVHI010000037.1:0-36236 GCA_964627205.1 uncultured bacterium | reverse complement strand
TCGATGTCTACCGGAGCTACGTCAGAGCTTTTCCACAGAGATCGGGGCGCCGCCTCGTCGTCGTCCCAGGAAGGTAGACGTAAACTTCAGTCATTCCCTGCACCGTTCCAGTGGCATCTCGCGAGATCCCCTTGTGGTATCGCAGCATCGTCATGTCTCCCCGGTTGGAGTATCTCAATACTCACTGAATGGGATGATCGCCGTTGCAAGCCAGAAGAATAGGCTCTGCCGTCAATACTGTTCCTAGGCCCGCCCCCCCCAATTTGTCAATAGATGCACAGCATGAAAGCGAGATATTCTTTGCGCGTCAGGGAAAGATGACGCCCGGGGAAGTGGATCTCTGCTCACTCGCCCTGGTCCACGATGCCTGCCATACCGGGCATACAATGAAAACCGGGGGCTTCCATTTGGAAGCCCCCGGTCGGGTGGTGAAGAGGATTCGATCAGGATTCCAGGTAGCTGCGGAGGGCCCGGCCCTCCTGGCTGCTGCGCAGCTTCGTAAGCGTTTCTTCCTTGATCTGGCGGATCCGCTCGCGGGTCAGGCTGAAGCGCTGGCCGATCCGCTCCAGGGTCTCCGGCTCCTCCTTGCCGATGCCAAAGTAGTGGATGAGGATCTCGCGCTCCCGCTCGGTCAGCTTCGACAGCACCTTCTCCACGTCGCGGGTCAGGGAGTGGTCGTAGGTCGCCTCGTCCGTGTCCGGCGACTCCTCGTCCTGCAGGAAGTCCCGCAGGGGATTCTCCTCGTCGTCGCCGTAGGACTCGTCCATGGACAGGGGAATGTTGGCGATGTCGAGGGTGCCCCGCACCTCGCGGCGGCTGATCTTGAGCTTCTCGGCGATCTCCTCGATGCTGGGATCTCGGCCGAGTACCTGGGTGAGCTTCTTCTGGACCTTGCCCACGCGGTAGAGCGTCGTCGCCCGGTTCAGGGGCACACGGAAGATGCGCGACTGCTCGGCCAGGGCCTGGAGCATCGCCTGCCGCACCCACCAGACGGCGTAGCTGATGAACTTGAAGCCGCGCTTCTCGTCGAAGCGCTCGGCGGCCTTGATCAGGCCGATGTTCCCCTCGTTGATCAGATCGGTGATGCTCAGCCCCTGTCCGGAGTACTGCTTCGCGATCGACACGACGAAGCGGAGGTTGGACTGGACCAGCGTGTCTAGCGCATCCTGGTCGCCCTTGTGGATGCGACACGCCAGTTCGCACTCCTGCTCCCGCTTGAGCAGGGGGATGTCGTGAATCTGCTTGAGGTAGATATCGAGGCTTATCTCGCCGCTGTGCCGGATTGGTTCACGGTATCCATCCATCTTTGCTTCCTTTCGCTGGCCGTACGCACTCTCGGCGTTTCGCTCGTCCAGCAGGGGCGGGAACCGTGGGGCGGGTTTCCCCTACTCCGGTGTAATGAACAGGAAGGTCGAGTAGGCCTTCCTCTGCACGAGCAAGCCGATGCGCTTGTCCGTGCCTCTCAACTTGCTTGCAGCTTCTTCGAAATCCTCTTTGTCCTCGATCTGGATGTTCTTGATCTTCTGGATCACGTCGCCGACGCGCAGCTCCGCGCGGTCGGCGGGACTCCCGGCGCGGATGCGCGTGATGACCACGCCGGAATCCGTGTCGATCTCCAGGCTCTCCCGGAGCTCGCTATCGTTCAGGTCTTCCACTTCGAGGCCGAACCAGTCCTGCTGGTCCCTCGCGGCGATCTCGTCCTCGGGGAACTCGATGAGCTTCACGCTCTTGCTCACGGACTTGCCGTCGCGGTGCAGCTCGAGGTCGATCTTGTCGCCCACACCCTTCTCCGCCACCATGAAGCGGAAGCGGTCCACGTCCTCGGTCTTCTCGCCGTCGAACTGCGTGATGACGTCGCCCTCGCGCAGCCCGGCCCGGTCGGCCGGTGTGCCGGGCATCACGTCCTCGATGAGGATGCCCCGTTCGATGTCGAGGCCCAGGGCCTCGGCATAGGATGCGTCCAGCTCGCGGGGCGCTACGCCCAGGTAGGCGCGCGTCACCTTGCCGTCGGCCACGAGCTGCGGAATGATCTTCGCGGCCAGGTTGATCGGGATCGCGAAGCCGATACCCTGGCCCGCGGCGTTGATCGCCGTGTTGATGCCGATCACGCGGCCCCCGATGTCCACGAGGGGCCCGCCGCTGTTGCCGAAGTTGATGGCGGCGTCGGTCTGGATGAAGTCCTGATACATTGGAGTGCCGCCCATGATGTTCAGGTCCGTGCGGCCCTTGGCACTGATCACGCCGACGGTCAGGGTCCCCTCGAGCTGGCCCAGGGGATTGCCGATCGCGATCGCCCAGTCGCCGACGCGGGCGGAGTCGCTGTTCCCCTGCTCGACATAGGGAAAGCTGCGGCCGTCCGGATCCTTGATACGGATGACCGCGAGATCGGATCGCGGATCCGCGCCGAGGATCTCTGCCTCGTAGGAGTCCCGCTCGCCGGGCAGTGTCACCATGATCGACTTCGTGCCCGTGACCACGTGGTTGTTCGTGACGATGGTCCCCGCGGCGTCGACCAGGAAGCCGGAGCCCGCGCCAGGGATGGGCTGGTGATTCTCGGGCATGCGCCCCTCGGGGAAGAACTCGCGGAACTGCTCGAAGAAGGGATGCCCCTGCATGGCGACCTCGATCTCGCGGGTCACCTCGATGGACACCACCGCCGGCACCACCTTCTCCGCCACCTGGCGGAAGGGGCTCGGCGAAGTTAGGTCGAGGGAGTCGTGGGGCCGTTCGGCGGCCTGGATGGGCAGAGGAGCACCGATCAGCCCTAATGCGAAGAAAAGCAGGCAGGCTGTCCAGATCCGTCGCTCGATTGCGACAGCTTTCTCGGGGAGGAGATTCCGCACTTCCGGATCCTTTCCGTTATCGCCAATCCCTCTGTGTCTAATGGTATCCTTGTTTGTTTCTTTAATCAATCCATGATTCCCGGGGATTGGTACTGAGGCTTACGTGGACGCCTCCAAACCCCATCTTTTCTTCGAGTTCCCGATTTTCCTTGGGCTCAGCCCGTCCTTCCCCTATTTTCGGTGCTCGATGCCATTCTGTCGAGGAGAAGCGATGCCCGAATCCCCCATTTTCTTTCTCTCAGATGCCCATTTCAGCGTCCGGGATTCGGAGCGCGAGCGTGAAAAGCGCCGGCGCCTGCAGGCCTTCCTCGAGTCCATCGAGGGTGCGGAGCGGCTCTATATCGTGGGCGACCTCTTCGACTTCTGGTTCGAATACCGTCGCGTCGTGCCCCGCGGCTTCATGGACGTTTGCTATGCCCTTAGGAAAACAAGGCTTGCCGGAACGCACATCACCATGATCGGCGGAAACCACGACTACTGGCTGGGCGGGCATCTGCGGGACGAAATCGGCGTCGACCTCGCCCCAGACGGCCTCGACGCGACGCATCAGGGCCGGCGCCTCCGCATCGACCATGGCGATGAAACCCTAAGCGGTGACAGGGCTTACCTCGCCCTGAAGAAGCTCATCCGCAATCGCTTCTTCGTGGGCGCCGCCCGCCTCCTCCACCCCGATTTCACGTTCTGGGCCGCGGATCAGCTCTCCCACGGCAGCCGCTGGCTGGACGAGAGGGATTCCGTGCGGCCCGTCGCCCGCCGGCCCCTGCGCCTCCGCCGGCTCCTGACTGGCGATTTCGACATCCTGATCCTCGGGCACCTGCACGTAGGCTTCCACAATCGCTACCGCGACTGGGAGATCCTCTGCCTCGGCGACTGGATCCACTGCTTCAGCTACGCCCGCCTCGACGGCGGCGTCCTCAGCCTCCACGACGATCGGGGCGGCGAGTACCCCCCGGAGGAGGTCGACGACCCGGACCGGATCCCGCGAAACCGTATCGACGTGAAGAACTAGCCTTGTGCCACTGAAATTGTGTCTGGCCCGGCTCCTGCCCTGGTCTGGCTATGCTTGGACGACATCTCTATTCTCCAACCTGGCGACCACCCTACTGCCCCAATCCCAACTGTAAGCATCACCATGGCTTTAAAGGGCGCCAGCCCTTCAAGCGCCACGGCTTCTTCTATCGAATGCAATCTCCCTACCGCATCCAGCGTTTCCGCTGCCTCCACTGCAGGCGCTCCTTCAGTTCCCAGACCTTCTCGACCACCTACTGGCTTAAAAGACCCGACATCCTCCCCCAGCTCTTCATGAAGACCATAGGCGGCATGGCCAATCGCCAGATCGCTCGGGATCTCGACGTCGCTCCCGCCACGGTCGACCGCCAGCTCAGCCGCTTAGGACGCCACTGCCTTCTCTTCCACCGCCAGATGGCTGGCGGCAGTTCCCTCCAAGGTCCCCTGGTCATCGACGGCTTCGAGACCTTCGAGTTCAGCCAGTACTTCCCCTTCCATCACAACCTGGCCGTGGAGGCCGAATCGGGTTTTTTCGTCCACTTCACTGACAGCGAGCTGCGGCGCAAGGGTCGCATGAGGGCCGACCAGAAGCGCCGTCGGGAGAATCTCGAGGAGAGCCTGGGCCGGCCTGATCCCAAGGCTGTCGAGAGAGGAATCCGAGAGCTATTAGAAGACGTGCTGACGGGAGTTGATCGAGTGAAGCTGCGTAGGGACGATCATCCCGCCTATGCTCGAGCCATCCGTGGTCTGGGCTGCAAGGTCCGGCAGCAGATCACGCCCTCGACCGAACGACGGGACGCGGACAATCCGCTCTTCGAGGTCAATCTGCTGGATCTACTCATCCGCCACAGCAGCGCCAATCACAGGCGAGAGACAATCGCGTGGTCCAAGCGTCGGCAGCGCTCCTCTGAACGGCTGGCGATCCTGCTGGTCTGGCGCAATTACGTAAAGAAACGCTGGGAAAAAGGCGCTCGCGAGACGCCGGCGATGCTCAAGGGCTTGGCCAAACTACCCCTGCGTGTCGGTGAAATCTTGCGTGAGCGCCTGTTTCCCGGGAAGGTTGCCCTGCCAGAGCGCTGGAAGGAGTACTACTGGGGCCAGGTGTTCACCCGAGCCTTGCCTAACAATCGCAGGCATGATCTGAGATTCGCCTACTAGACAGGCTTATCAACTGAGGAGCCTCGAACTAAGCCACTAGCAACAATCTTGCAGGCACAAGGAAGAACTAGCAGGCTGCTAGAGGTGGAGGGTCAGCCCGACCCGGTGCACGTTGCCCAGGTCGTTGCTCACCGCGAGGAAGGCGTAGTCGAAGACGAAGCTGCGCCATCGCAGTCCCGCACCGAAGCTCGGCCCCTGGGAGTCGTAGCCGAGCTTGTATCCCGCCCGCAGGGCGGCCAGGCCCTGGTAGTCGTACTCCAGGCCGAAATGCTGCCGGGCGTTCAGGGACTTGCTCTCGCCAAGCTGATCGTCGGTCGTGGTGTCGCTGTCGCTCAGGAGCAGCAAGTCATAGGCGACGCGGATGTCCCCGCCCTTGGGATGCGTCGGGAAGAGGTAGGCGGCGCCCAGCTTGATGGTCCGGGGCGCGTCGAAGGACTCGGCGACGTACTGGAACTTCGGACCGAAGTGGAGCAGGGCCCCGGCGAGGGTCAGCCCCGGGATCGCGGACTCGTGCCGCAGGCCGAAGTCGACCAGGAAGCCCTTGGCGTTGTCCTCGTAGAGGCGGCTGTAGATCCACTTCACGGCCAGGCCCACCTCGAGATCGCGGGGCAGCGCGATGCCATAGCCGATGTGCAGCGCGATGTCGAAGGCGGAGAAGTGACCCAGCGGCTCCTCGCTGGGCAGCTCCTCCCGCAGCTCCATCTCGTCCATGCTGAGACCGGTCACGCCGAAAGCGAAGGCGCCCCGCCGGGTCGAATGGGCCACCGCGACGAACTCCTGCCTCACGGACTGCATCCACTCGTTGTGCATGAGATGGAGCTCGGTTCCGTCCACGGACGCGAGCCCGGCAGGATTCCAATAGAGCGCGGTCGCGTCGCCAGCCAGGGCAGTGTATGCCTCGCCCATGCCGGCGGCCCGCTCCCCCACACCCAGGCGCAGGAAGAGCAGCCCCGAGGTGCCCGGCTCGTAGGCGCCGGCGGCCGGCGCGAGGAGTGCCAGGGCGAGGAGCAGAGCGGGCAGGGTTGCGAGGCGGCGAATCATCGTGTCTCCCGTCGATCAGCGGAGGACGGCCAGGCGCCCGGTCGCGAGACGCCCCGAGGCCTCCGATAGAATGGAGTAAAAGTACACGCCCGGCGCTAGGCCAACAAGCTGGGACTGGCCCTCCCAGGCGCTGAAACCGTCGGTGGCGCCCGTCCGCAGGATGCGCAGCTGCCCCTCCAGGTCGAAGATCTTGATCTCGAATCGATCGGGACTGTCGCTGCGGACGCGCCAAGTGACGCTCTCGCCGGCGGGATTCGGGTAGGGATAGGCCTCGAGGAAGCGAGCGGTTCCCGCGCCGGGAAGCGTGAGGGGACCCGCGGCCGCCGCCCGGCGGCTGCGCCGGGCGTTCGCGCCGCCCTGGCTCCAGCCGAGCGCCTGCAGCTCGGGATCGCCCTGCCAGCTCTCCTCCGACCACCAGTAGCGCAGCAGAGGCTCGGTGAGGAGTTCGTCCTCCGGCGAGCTGTTTCCCTCCACCGACTCGAAGAACGAGAGGCCGTGGATCCCCAAGGTCTCCTGGTCCTCCCGATAGAGGAGCGCGGGGTGGCCTGCGAGGTTGCCGCCGATCCAGAGGGGATCGCCCTCTGCCAGGGCCCCCCGGCCGGGGAAGAGACGGCCGTCGCGGGTGAAGGTCCAGAGCTCGTCGCCGCCTGCGTCCCGCAGGGCAAGGCCCCAGACGGCGGGATCGCTGTAGCTCCCCGGCAGCGGATTGGTCTGCGCGATCGCGCTCGGCCAGCCGTAGACCAGGGCCGCGTCGGCCCCGAATGCCGACGCCCCGTCGGACTCGAGGGCGAGAGCCTCCAGGGAGCCGTTGCCGTCGAGGTCGGCGCTCAGGAGGGAGGCATTTGCACCCGCGCCCGCGTGGGGAGAGCGCAGGAGCGTCTCTCCTTCATAGTCGCCCCCGTAGCGGCCCTCGGGGTACCAGAGCCAGACCTCTCCCTCGGCCTCCACGATCAGCTCGTCCGTACCGTCTCCGTCCAGGTCGCCGGCCGCGAGGCTCATGGCCGCATCGCCCGAGGGGGTGAAAGCGAGGACGCGCCCCGCCCATGGCGCCGCCCAGTCCGGCGTGTCGGGGGCCGCGAGGCGCAGGATGGCACCGCTCCCAGCGCCCGTGGTGTCGACGAGGGCGACGTGGAAGAAGGCGTGACCGGGCGCCGGGTGCTCCGGCCCGCGCTCGTCCGGTGCCACGGCGAGTCCCAGAACCAGATCGCCCGCGGGCAGCCCCGCGTGGGGCGTCGCCCAGGCGAGCGAGTCCGCGCCGGTGGGCAGGATCTCGCTTCCGTCGACGGCGAAGCAGCGGAGGCGGGTGGAGTCGGTGGCGCGGTCGCCACCGGGGAGGATCTCGGCGAGCAGGATCTCGAGGCCGGGCAGGCTCTCGTCCAGGTCGTGGAGCAGGGGGGTCGTCAGGGCGCTGTCCAGCTCGGCGAGCCAGGGATCCGGGCCGGGCGCCAGCGAAGCTCCCGCGCCGTCCCAGGCGAAGAGGCGTCCGTCCCGTGTGAGCAACACGACGTCGTCCAGGCCGTCGCCCGTCAGGTCGCCGGCCGCGGGGGATCCCGCGGGCAGGCCAAAGACCGCCGCGAGGGGATCGTGGGTCGCGGGGTTGCCGTCTGGGTCGGCAAGGGTGCTGTCCCCGCGGAAGGCAAAGACGAAGCTGCTGTCGGCGCCGTTCGTGGCCGCGAAGACGAACTCGGGCACGGCCGGCCCGCCGCCCGCCGTTAAGTCGGCGACGAGGGGATCGCCGGCGGGGTGGTAGCGGCGGAGCAGCAGCGACTCCGTACGCCAGGTGTCGGGGTCCCAGCGCGCCACCAGGTCCATGATCGAGTCGTGGACACCGATCGAGTGGAAGCTCCAGCCCGTGTCCGCCCCCTCAGCGCTGCGAGTGCTCGGCAGCGTCTCCACTCCGAGGGCCGTCTGGGTCATGGGCAGCGCGGCCGCACCACCCGCGGCGCGGAAGGCGTCGTAGTCGCCGCCATAGGAGTCGTCGTAGTAGCCGGGCGTGGACAGGTCGGGGTAGCCGTCGGCCTCGAGCAGCATCACGCCGTAGTGCTCGTTGTAGGCGTTGATGAGATTCGTGCCCGTGAGGAAGGTGAGGTGGATCAGCTCCTCGTCGATGCGCCAGAGGAAGAGCCCGCTGCCGGGCTGCGTGTCGCTGCTGTTGTACTGAGTCGTGAAGTAGTCGAACTCGGCCCCCGCCAGGGACTCGGCGTTGTCGGGCACGTGGTTGCCGTTGTCGTCCGAGAAGGTGAAGCTGCCGCTCCCGTCCGCGTCCTGGTTGCGGTTCTCGGCGAGGAAGTACTCGCGATCGGAGATGGGGAAACGCAGCAGGATGCTGTCCGCCCCCGTGCGCTCGAAGCTTTGCAAGCGAAGGGACTGTCCCCCGAATTCCCCGGGCGCGGCGCACTCCTCCCTGCTGATCACCAGCGGCTCGGCCCAGCCCAGGAGCATCCTGTTGAAAGCCGAAGGCGGCCCCGGAACGAAGCCCAGGGCGTTCCAGAGGCCGCTGCTCATCAGGTCGAAGTTGCCTGCGCCCTGCGCGCGCGGCTCCAGGTAGTCGTTGAGGCTGAGCAGCCCGAGATAGCCGCCGAGCTGGTGCACGTAGACGCCCAGCGCGCCCAGCACGAAGGGCGGGTCCAGCTGCTCTTCGAGCTCGAGCTCCGGCGCGACGCTGAAGCGCTGCAGCACGAAGCTGCTGTCCTGATCGGCGGTCGGGATGCCCGGGAAGATCCCGAGCAGGGAGTCCGGCGGGATGGAGTCCGCGAAGGTCTCCGTGAGCGCCTCGTGGTCGACGTAGCCCGACCAGATCAGCTCGGGCGAGTCGCGCAGCAGATCCGACTCCTGCCCCGGTCCCGCGTGGATGAGGGTGACCAGGTCGTAGGCGGAGAAGTCCACGACGCTGTCGACCGCGGCGACGACGTCCCCCGCCATGAGATGGACGCCAGGCACCCAGCCCAACTCGTCGTCGCCGTAGCTGAGCATCGTCCCGGGCAGGGACACCAGCGAGTCGGCCAGGGCGATCTCCAGGACGACCTGACCGCCAGAGATGCTGCCGTAGTAGTCGTCCACCCGCCGCATGAGGTTCAGGAACCAGTCGTCGCGCGCGGTGACGACGACCGAGTCCGGCACGCCCAGCACGCCCAGCGGATCGAAGACCTCCTCGTACTCGTCGGGGAACTGCCTGTCGGAGAACTCGACGAGGATCCCCAGCCAGTGCACCGTCTGCCGCTCGCGCGCGGCGGGGCTCTCACCGGCGAGCAGGGAGGCCAGGAGCTCGCGGCTGCGTTCGCCGAGGCGCTCCCCCCCCTCCGGAGCCGTAAGCGGCGGCAGGGCCAGCCCGGCGACCGGAGTGGGCGGAGGCACGGGCGCCGCGAAGGCTCCCGCGCTGAACGCGCAGGCGAGAAGGGCGGGGAGGGTGGTGCGCAGGAGCAGGGGACGGGGAAACCTGGGGAAGAGGCGCAATGACAAGCTCCTGGCTCGGATCCATGGCGTGATGGGGCGCGGGGAGTATAGGGTTCGCCTCCGAGAGCGTCAAGGAAGCCCGGCGTGCGTGGAACCAAGCAGCCTGCTAGTCGTCGCTCTTCTTCCGGAGGCGGGCGAAGAGGCCGCCGCCCTTCGGCTCCGGAGGGCTCAGATCCAGCTCTGTGACGCCGTCCGGCAGCGAGTTCAGCTCGGTGCAGATGGCTTCCAAGTCGCCGCCGTGCATCACGCAGGCCATGGACAGCGGCTCGGTGCTGATCGCGGGGCAGGTGAAGCAGCCGTCCCCGAAGTGCTTCCGGATCACCGCGTCGGCGCCCTCCTTGAGGCCAAAGACATCGCCGATGAGGGTGTCGCCGTCTATCTTGCTCATGACCGTTCCGCCCGTTTCTTCACGGGGACCAGCCCCCGCCAGATGATGACGATGAAGATGAAGACGCCGATGATCTCTGCCAGACCGCCGAACGCCACCAGGTGGTAGAGGCCTTTGCCCTCCATCGAGCGCTCGGATATCCAGCCGATCAGCATCGCGAGAAGGCCCCAGGCGGTCAGGTGGACGTGCAGCATCGCCCAACCGCGGGGGATGATCGCGTGCCCCTGAAAGCGGGGGATGATGTGGTAGCCCACACCGAAGATCGTACACGCCATGAAACCCAGGAGCAGAAGATGGACGTGGACGGGACGGTAGCGGATCCACTGCGGCCAGATGACCATGGCGAGGCCGAAGAGGAGCCCGAGGATCAGGGTGACCAGCGCGATGCGGATGAAGTTCTTGGCGTAGCCTTCCATGCTCAGCTCTCCTCTTTTCCCTCCGCCACGATGCGGAAGCGGAACTCGCCGTCGGGTTCAAAGGACTGCGCCGGCACCTCGAGGCGCAGGCCATCGCCGCAGGCCGTGACGAATGCTTCCAGCCACTGGCGGTGGAGCGCGAAGAGCGTCTCGCCGTCGACTCCGCTCTCGCGCCAGTAGCGGCTCAGGGGCAGTCCGAAGCGGGACCACTCCACGCAGCGCGGCGACTCCGACACGAGCTGCTCGCGCACGTCGCAGGGCATCCCCTCGAGCCAGAACTCTCTCAGCGCGCCGAAGACCGACCGGGCGTCGACCGATTCCAGCAGCTTGCGCGACTTCGCGCCCCAGCGGCGGCCGTCGTCCGCATAGAGGCGGCCCAGCAGCTCCCCTCCCTTCTCGCCCCCCTCGCGCAGGGCCCAGGCGGCGAGAGCCGCTTCCCGCGCCTGCACCGTCGCGATCATGCCGTCGAGGCTGCCGTGGATGTTTCCGTCGACCAGTTCCTCGAGCGGGCGGCCGGAGAATTGGCCGGGGTGCTGCGCGCAGATCTCGTCCCAGCGCTGCTCGGCTCCAGGATCCAGCTCCGCCAGGCCGCGCGCCAGCTCGTGGCCGCGGGCTTCCGCCAGGCAGATCTGCTCGAAGATCCAGTGGTGGATGGGACCGAGAACGTGGCTCATGTTCCTGCCTTCGCGTTGGAGGGGAAGAATACGTCGCAGTACCAATATCGGCAAACGCGCCCGCGATCGCATTGATGCAGGTCAAGGGCGGCCCGGAAGGGCGACGCGGCTCCGGCGGGGCGGGCGGCGACGGGTCGCCGCGAGGAGTCAGTCCTCCGCGAGTTCGATGAGGGCATCAGGATCGATGACGGTGATCATCTTGCCCTCGACGCGGATCATGCCCTGCTCGGAGAGGTTGCGCAGGGCGCGGGAAAGGCTCTCGGCGGTCGTACCGAGCAGGCAGGCCAGCTCGCCCTTGCCCACGGGCAGACGCAGACTCGGGCTCTCACCGCCGCGTCGGCGCTGGCTCAGGATGTAGGACGCCAAGCGCGCCCTGACCTCGCGCGTGGAGAGGTTCTCGATGATCTGCGCGAACTCGGTCAGGCGCCGCGCCATGGATCGCATCACCAGGAAGGCGAAGTCGGGATCGGCGCGCATCTCGTCGAGGAAGGGCTCGGCGGGGATGTAGACCATGCGGGACTCGCTGAGGGTCACGGCATCGGCGGGGTAACCCTCGCCCGCCAGGATGGCCGCTTCGCCGAAGCTGTCTCCCGCCTCGAAGAAGTGGAGCACCTGTTCCTTGCCCGTGCCGGAGCAGACGCGGAGCTTGACCTTCCCCGCGAGGATCACGAAGAAACCGCCGGCGGGCTCCCCCTGCTGGAAGACGAGCTGGCCGCGCCCGTAGCTCTTCCGCTGGATCGCGGGCGAGACACGGGCCAGGGCGTCGGCCGGCAGATGGCGGAAAAACGGGGAGGCGCGCAACTCGTTGCGCGGGGAGGCGGTCATCGTCTTTCAGAGCTCCTGGTAGGCTTCCGTGTCCTCGCCCGAGGGATCGGACTCGACACGGTATGGCGAACGAGGGTAACCGAGCCGGGAGCCCCGCACAAGTGCCTTTCTCGGCCCGACTTGCGCATCCAAGTTCACTGGAGTGCGGTTCCGGCGACCGCAGTTCAGCGCGGCAGTGCGTCGATCTTGGCGGCGAGGATGAAGTCGCTCTCGCTGAGGCCGCCGATCTTATGGGTCCAGATCTCGATCGCGACCCGCCCCCAGGCGAGGTGCAGGTCCGGATGATGGCCCTCGGCGTCGGCCAGCTCCCCCACCAGATTGACGAAGGAGAGGGCGCTAGCCCAGTCGTCGAAGGCGAAGGTCTTCTGGATGTGCCGGGTTTCCACTAGCTCCCAGCCCACGATTTGCTCCAGCAGGGGAGCGATCTGGTCGGCCGTCAAGGGGGGAACGCCCCCGCGGCAGGGTTCGCAGTGCTGGGCGCTGAGCTTCTCGGACATCGTCGACCTCCGCTGGGGCGGGCTGAAGGAAATCGGTCTGCTTCCCGCGATGGAAAAAGTAAACCGCGCTGCTGTCTGTGCAAGGGAGCCGCGCTATAATCCGGATCGGCGTCCCCGGCGATACGCTGCACCTGCCGAAAAGTTCACGAGGTTTCACGCATGAACGCAAGGTCGGCAAGAGATCGATTCGGACGACTCGCGGCCCTCGGCCTTCTCGGCCTGGCCTTCGGCTACATCGAGGGCGCCGTGGTCGTCTACCTGCGCGCCATCGCCTACCCGAAGGGCTTCCACTTCCCCCTCGAACCCGTCCCGCCCATGCTCCTGCAGACCGAGATCGTCCGCGAGGTCGCCACTATCCTGCTCCTCCTGGGTGTGGCCTGGGTGGCGGCCCGGGACGGGCTGCGGCGCTTCGCCGTCTTCGCGTTCTGTTTCGGCGTCTGGGACCTCGCCTACTACGGCACGCTGAAGATCATCCTCGACTGGCCCGCAGGGTGGCTCGACTGGGACATCCTCTACCTGATCCCGGCGCCCTGGGCCTCGCCCGTGCTGGCGCCGGTGCTCGTCTCGATCGCCCTGGTCGGCGCAGCGGGCTTCGTGCTGCTGCTCGAAGAGGATACACCCCTCCGACCCCGCCCCCACGACTGGCTGATCGAGGTGCTGGCGGGGACGCTCGTCCTGCTCAGCTTCCTCTGGAACTCCCGCGCGATCTTCCGGGAGGAGAGCCCGCGCTCCTTTCCCTGGTGGCTCTTCGGCGCGGGCTTGCTGCTGGGCGTGGGCTGCTTCCTGCACGTCGTCCTGCGGACGCGCGGCGAGGACCCGCCGCGGGAATGACGGGCGGCCGGGAACCCAGGACACATGGTCTCAGGGCCGGCCTGCCAGGAAGAGGATCGCCTCCAGGTACTCGATGTGCTCGTCCTCGCCCTCCTCCCACCAGTGGATCTCGAGAACCATGAGCTCACCGATCAGTCGCTCGCTCGCCGCCGCGCTCGTCAGCAGGGAGCCGGGCGCCTGGGCCATGTTGCCCCGCATGTCCGCGTGCCGATGGAGCCCCGCGAAGACCGGCTCCAGGGGTATGGCCAGCGCCTCCGCGCCCGCGGCACGGATCGACAGCTGCGTCCGGTCCTCCAGGGCGGGGATCGTGTATCCGATCCCGCCGAACTCGAATCCGGCGCCTGCGTCCTTGCTCATCCGCAGCGGAAGGGCCAGCTCGTAGTCGCCGACGGGATGCGCCTCCCCCGGGTACTCGCGCGTGCTGTGGAACCATCCCCGACCCGAGCGTGCGTGCCTCTCCACGTACTCCAAGCCCAGGTGGCTCATGATCGCGCGCGTCCCGGCGCCGAACTTGCGCGCGCCGGCGCCGTCGAGCTCCGCGAGCCGGGCGCTCAGCTCCTCGTCCAACCAAGTCGAAACCGCCTCCACGCCGTGCTGCTCGAGGAGGTAGTCGAAGATCGCGCTGATTTCCTGACGATCCTCGAAGCTCTGCGCGCCCGCACTCGCCGCGAGCTTGCCTTCCACGAGGAGCCCGCCCTGCTCGAGCAGCGCCGTCAGCCGGCCGGACTGGTTGTTCCGCGAAACGCTGTACGCGCCCCAGGGACCGAAGGAGGTGAACAGGGCCAGTACACAGAGGGTGAGGGGCAGGAGCTTCAGGTTCGGCCGCTTCGCGATCAGGTTCCGCAGCGACACGAAGACCAGCCAGGCGGCCAGCACCGCGAGGAAGTAGCGGTTCTCGGTGATGCCGTACTGGGCGATGCGCTTGTAGATGGCTGCGAGCAGCATGCCCGTGGCGGGTAGCAGCAGGATGTGGAAGAGGCGCGAGTAGGTCCGAATCCAGCGGCTGTCCGCGCGCTGGGCGATGGGGTAGAGCAGCACGAGCGAGAAGAGTCCCGCCGCGGCCACGCTCGAGACGAGGTAGCCGATCCAGCCGCTCGGCCACTCGGTGGTGGCGAGCACCTTGACCAGGTAGGCGGAGAGTAGGATCAGGTAGACGCCGACCAGCGGCGCCAGGATGTACTGCGCGAAGACCTTGAGGATGAGCGGATAGTCGCGTGAGGACTCGAGGGCGGCGAAGTCACGTGGGATGCCACCGAGGAAGTACCAGGTGTTGAACACGAAGATGACGAGGTACCAGAGACGCGGGTAGATGTCGTCGTCGATGGGCACTCCGAAGAGCTTGTCCAGGGCGAGCAGGGCGACGCTCAGGCCGGTCGCCAGGGTAATCGAGAAGACCGCGCCGGCCAGGAGCCGCAGGAAGAGGGTCTTGTTGAACTGCCAGAAGCCGTGCTCCTCGCGGAATCCCAGGTAGGGCAGGAAGGCGACGAGCAGGTGGAGGCCCACGTTGAGCTGCAGGAAGCGGATCAGCGGCGCACCCTCTACGTCCTCGGGCAGGGAGAAGAAGTAGGCGACGAGGGCGAGCAGACCGAAGAGCTGGCTCGCGAGCCGGAGGCCCGGGCGGCCACCGGCCACGGCGCGGCGTTCGGCGAAGAGGGGCAGCGCGATCAGGAACGGCAGGCCCAGCATGGAGCTAAGCAGCAGGCGGGTCAGCAGCGGCTTGTGCACACCGCCGTCCACGAGCGCGATCGCGAAAGCAGCGGCTGCTGCTCCTGCGAGCAGCGCCAGGGGGAATCGCAGCGCACTTCGTTTCGCCTCGGAGAGGATGTAGACGACGGACGGCAGCTTCATCACTCGACCTCCCGGATGGAGATGTGGAACGTCACCCTAACCGAAACGGAGCGCCGCGAAGGCGTAGATGGCCGCCCCGGCGAGAAAGACCAGCAAGAAGACCCAGGACCCCCAGTGACGCAGCTTGAAGAACAGGACCTGCATCGCGGCGCGCGCCAGCCAGAACAGTGCGATCAGGACAAGCAGCGCGCGGCCGAGCGGGGTGGAGAGGAGCTCGGGAGCGTGCAGCAGGGAGACGTAGGCGAAGATGAAGAACGCGAAAGTGAGGCTGAGATTCAGGACCTGCATGATCGCCCGGTTCAGGAAAGACAGGCCGCGCAGGTCGCTTTTCCAATCGAAGATCTTCCAGAACATTAGGTGGAAGACCACGAAGGCGATGCAATAGACGCCGCCGACGTGAAGCAGGACCTCCCCCACGATCTCGTCCATCGCCCCCTCCTTTTCCTCGCTGCTTGAGCATGCATGTTCGAGCCGACTCTAGCCCGCGCCGCTGGGATTGACAAGGCGGCAGATACGCATACGGAGTGCGCTGCAGGCCGTGGTTCAGCCGTGGTGGCTGACGGCATCGAGCCCTGCCTTGCGCAGGGAGCGCGCGCCTGCGGGCGTGAGGCAGAGGCCGCCGGAAACGGACTCGAGCAGGCCGACGGCGGTCAGGCGAGCCACGCGCCGCGAGAGATCGCCGCCCGACCAGCTGAAGCGCCGGGCGAGATCCGCGACGGGCACAGGGTGCTCGCCCCGCTCGCGGAGATGCAGGAGCAGGAGCTGACCGGCGAGCCGCTCGCGCATGCGACGCTGCGTGACCAGGCGCGAGAGGAGCCCGTGCCGCGGCGAGAGCAGGAAGCTCAGCATGAAGAGCAGGCCGGCCACCAGGGCCATGGCCCCGGCGATGGAGACGTCGAGCCAGCGGGCAAGCGCGTAGCCGCCCAGCGCGGAGGCGACACCGAGGGCCACGGCCAGGCCCAGCATCGCCGCCAGCCTGTCCGTGAGCAGGTAGGCGGCGGCCGGCGGCACCACGAGCATGGCCACCACGAGGATCGCCCCCACCGCCTCGAAGGAGCCCACCACTGTGAGCGAGACCGCGGACATGAGCAGGTAGTGGACAAGCAGCGGCGAAATGCCGAGGGCAGCGCTCAGGCCGGGATCGAAGGTGCTCAGCTTCAGCTCCTTGTAGAGCCCGAGTACGATGAGCAGGTCGACCAGCAGCACGCCGCCGGAAACCCAAAGCGCCTTAGGCCCGAGCTCCCGGCCGCCCGCGATGAGCGTGTCCCAGGGCGCGTAGGCGATCTCGCCGTAGAGCACGCAGTCCAGGTCGAGGTCGACGCTGTAGGCGTAGCGGCTGATGAGGATGACGCCGATGGAGAACAGCGCGGGGAAGACGACGCCGATGGACGAGTCCGCGCGCACGCGCCGGCTGCGCGTGAGCGCCTCCACCAGGAAGACGGTCAGCACGCCCAGCGCGCCGGCGCCGGCCAGCATGGGGAGCGTACTGCGCTCGCCGGTGAGCAGGAAGGCGATGACGATACCCGGCAGCACCGAGTGGCTGATGGCGTCGCCGAGCAGCGCCATGCGGCGCAGCACGAGGAAGCAGCCGAGCAAGGCGCAGCTCGCCGCCACTAGCGAGCCCACGAGCAGGATCACCACCGTGGGGCTCATGCGCTCCCTCCCCGCGGGATGGATTCGCCGTGGGGATCGAGCTCCGGATGGCCCAGCAGCTCCTCGAGACGCGCGGCGTCCGCGTCGCTGAGGGAGTGCTCCATGGCGTCGGCGTCGCGGTGCAGGTGGTCGCTGGCCAGCTCGAGGAAGCGCGAGAGATAGAGCTCCCAGAGCCGGTGCTTGCGCACGACGTTCGCCGCAGCGGCATGGCCGCTGGGCGTCAGGCACCAGGCGCCCGTTCGCTCTGCGACGAGGCCTGCGCGGAGCAGCGGCCCGGCGACGCGGCGCAGCACGGCGCCGCTCCAGCCCCGCGTATCGAGCAACTCGCGCTGTGGAACGGCGGCCGCGAAGTCGTCGCGGCGCTCGCAGAGCTTGTAGAGGTCCTTCAGCAGGTGCTCGCGGCGGATGCGCGCGCCGTTCGCGCGGCGGCGCAACAGGCTCCAGAGAAGCCCCCGACGCGGTGCAAAGAACAGTGACAGCGCGAAGAAGGCGCTGGCCGCGATCACTATGCTCGGCCCCGTGGGCAGCCGGCTCACGCTGTGGCTGGCCAGCACACCGATCACCCCCGCGGCCGCGCCGATCGCGCCGGAGAGCAGGATCATGCGCCCCAGGCGCTCGGTCCACTGCCGCGCCGCCGCCGCGGGCGTGACCAGGGTGGCGATCATGAGCACCACGCCGACGGTCTGCAGGCCGAGCACCACCACCAGCACGAGGATGCCGGTCAAGAGGACGTTCATTCTGCCCATGGGATAGCCCTGGCTTGCGCCGAAGTCGGGGTCGAAGGAGAGGAGCTTGAACTCCTTGTAGAAGAGCGCGACCAGGAGCAGCGCCACCAGGCCTAGCCCGCCCATGAGGTAGAGGTCGCTCTCGACCAGGGCGGCGGCCTGGCCGAAGAGGAATTTGTCCAGGCCGCTCTGGTTGCCGCCGGGCAGCTTCTGCACCCAGGTGAGCAGCACGATGCCCGCGCCAAAGAAGACCGAGAGCACGATGCCGAAGGCGGTGTCCTCCTTGAGGCGGCTGAAGCGGGTTACGAGGAGGATGAGCAGGGCGCCGGCTACGCCGGCGACGAGGGCGCCGACGAGAAGCGGCAGCGGCGCCTTCCGGCCGGTGATCAGGAAGGCCAGCACCACGCCGGGCAGCGCGGCATGCGCGAGGGAGTCGCCGAGCAGGCTCTGGCGGCGCAGCAGCGCGAAGCTGCCGAGCACGCCGCCGGTAAGGCCGAGCAGCGTAGCACCGATCAGCACGTTGCGCAGCGTGAAGCTGATCATCGCCACCTCGTTTCCTCGCGCGGGGCGGGCGAGCCTGCGGAAAAGCGCCGTGCGCGGGGCACGGCTCTACTCCCGGCCCGGCGGCCGGCGGGCGTAGAGCGACTCCGCCGCCTGGCTGAGCACGGTGAGCCTCCCGCCGTAGGTGCGCTGGAGATTCTCGTCGGTGAAGACGTCTGCGACGGGCCCCGCCGCCACCAGGCGCATGTTCAGCAGCACGACCCAGTCGAAGTAGCCCGCCACCGTCTGCAGATCATGGTGCACGGCCACGACCGTGCGGCCCTCGGCGCGCAGCTCCTGGAGCAGGGTGAGGATGGCCTCCTCGGTGGTGGCGTCCACGCCCGCGAAGGGCTCGTCCATGAGGTAGAGCTGCGCATCCTGGGCGAGCGCGCGCGCCAGGAAGACGCGCTGCTGCTGCCCGCCCGAGAGCTGGCTGATCTGCCGTCCCGCGAAGTCTCGCATGCCGACCTTGTCGAGACAGGCGAGCGCGGTCTCGCGGTGCCGTCGCGCGGGGCGGCGCAGCCAGCCGATGCGGCCGTAGAGGCCCATGGTCACGACGTCGAGCGCGCTCGTGGGGAAGTCCCAGTCCACGCTCTCCCGCTGCGGCACGTAGCCCACCCGGGAGCGGCTCTTCGCGTAGGGCTCGCCGAAGAGCTTCACCCAGCCGGTGCTAAGCGGCACGAGCCCCAGCATGGATTTGAGCAGCGTGCTCTTGCCGGCGCCGTTGGGGCCGACGATCGCCACGAGCTGGCCCTCGGGCAGCGCGAGGTCCACGTCCCAGAGCACGGGCTTCGTGTGGTAGGACACGGTGAGGTCGTGCACCTCGATGGCGGGTGTCGCGGAGGGCTCGCCCTCCTCCTTGCGCGGGGGCTCGTCCCCGTTCACTTGAGCGCCTCCACGATGCTGTTCACGTTGTGGCGGATCATGCCGGGGTAGCTGCCCTCCGGCGAACCGTAGGTGCCCAAGGCGTCGGAGAAGAGCTCGCCACCGATCTCGAGCTTGTGGCCGCGAGCCCGGCAGGCCGCCTGCACGGCCACGAGTGAGCGCTTGGGTACGCTGGTCTCCACGAAGACGGCCTTGATGCGCCGCGTGAGGATGGTCTCCACCAGGCCCTCCACGTCCTGCAGGCCGACCTCCGCCAGCGTGCTGACGCCCTGGAGGCCCATGACCTCGATGCCGTAGCGGTCGCCGAAGTAGCCGAAGGCGTCGTGGGCCGTGATCAGCATGCGCTGCTCGTCCGGCACCTTCGCGATCTCGGCCTCGACCCAGGCGTCGAGCTCGGCGAGCTCGGTTCGCAACGCGCGGGCGCGGGCAGTGAAGCTATCGGCCTCGGCGGGCCAGAGGGCGGACATCTCCGCCGCGATCAGGTCGGCCGTCTGCGACCAGAGGCGGACGTCGAACCAGACGTGCGGATCGCGCTGGTCCTCCGTACCGGGCAGGGCGCGGAGCGCGTCCCGCGGCAGGTCGCGCGTCACCGCCAGCACTGGGCGGCCGTGTCCCATCTTTTCGAGGATCTCCCCCATCTTGCCCTCGAGATGCAGACCGTTGTAGAGGACGAGGTCGGCATCGCCCAGTCGCCGCACGTCTCCCTCGCTGGCCTTGTAGAGGTGGGGGTCCACGCCCTGCCCCATGAGGCTGTACACTTGCGCGGCGTCACCTGCGATGCGTTCGGCCATCCAGCCGATCATGCCCGTGGTGGTCACGACGCGGGCGCGATTAAGCATCCCCTCGCCTCCGCCACAGCCCGTCACCGCCAGCAGGAGCGGGAGCAGCGCCGCTGCGATCAGGCACTTTTTCGCCATATGCAGACCTCCCCGAAATTGGATTAGGGGGATCATATCCGATTTGATGGAAAATGGGAGAAGATTTTCGGGGATGGATCCGCGGCGATATCTCGCCTCAACGGGTCTGGGCGCCGCCCTTGAACTTGTCGAGGGTTTCGATGGCCAGCTTCGCGCTGTCGGAGGCGCCCACCTTGATCTTCGCGTCGAGGAGGCGACCCTGCTCGTCGATCACGAAGTGGCTGCGTGTCATACCGATGTGGGTCTTGCCCATGAAGACCTTCTCGCCCCAGACGCCGTAGGTTTTGGCGATCTTGTTGTCCTCGTCCGTGAGCAGGGTGAAGGGGAGCCGCTGCTTCTCCTTGAACTTGAGGTGACTGTCCTCGCCGTCGGGGCTCACGCCGAGCACGATCGCGTTCCGTTCGCGAAAGTCGTCGAAGCGGTCGCGGAAGCAGCTCGCCTGCCTGATGCAGCCCGGTGTGCTGTCCTTCGGATAGAAGTAGAGCACGACCTTCCAGCCCTGGAAGTCGCTCAGGCTCACCTCGCGGCCGTGCTCGTCGTGGGTGCTGAAGTCGGGGGCGTCCTCCCCGAACTCGAAGATGGATTTCTTGTCCATCGATGCTCCTTCTCCGTCGGGCTCCGTTGTCGTCTCGTTCGCGCTCGCGCTCTGTTGCCGCCGGCCTAGGCCGGCGCCGACTCGGCCCGGTCCTGGCGCAGCTCGATCGTCAGCACGTCGTCTCGCTCGTCGACGAGGATCGTGTCCCCCTCGCCGAGCTTGCCGCCGAGCAGCGCGCGGCCGATGCGAGTCTCCAGCTCACGCTGGAAGTAGCGGGCCAGCGGGCGCGCGCCGTAGACGGGATCGTAACCCGCCTCCGCGATCAAGGTCCGCGCCGCAGGTGTGAGCTCCAGGCCCAGCTTGCGCTCGGTCAGGCGCTCGCGCAGGCGCGCGGCGAGCAGATCGACGATGCGCTCGGTCTCCGCCAAGGTGAGCGGCTTGAATAGCACGATCTCGTCGATCCGGTTGAGGAACTCCGGCCGGAAGCAGGTCCTGAGTTCGGCCATCACCCGCTCGCGCGTCTCCACGGCGATCTCCCCCGTCTCGCCCAGACCCTCGAGGAGCAGAGGCGAGCCGATGTTGGAGGTCATTATAACGACCGTGTTCTTGAAGTCCACCGTTCGTCCCTGGCCGTCGGTGGCACGGCCGTCGTCGAGGATCTGGAGCAGCGCGCCGAAGACCTCCGGATGTGCCTTCTCGATCTCGTCGAAGAGGATCACCGAGTAGGGCTTCCGCCGCACGGCTTCGGTGAGCTGGCCGCCCTCCTCGTATCCCACGTATCCCGGCGGTGCCCCGAAGAGCCGCGACACGCTGTGCCGTTCCATGTACTCACTCATGTCGATGCGGACCAGGTTCTCCTCGCGGTCGAAGAGCGCGGCGGCCAGCGTCTTGGCCAGCTCGGTCTTGCCCACACCCGTGGGGCCGAGGAAGAGGAAGGAGCCGATGGGACGCTGCGGGTCCTTGATGCCAGCACGCGCGCGGATGACCGCGTCGGCCACCTTGCCCACGGCCTCGTCCTGGCCGATGACGCGCTCGTGGAGGATCTCGTCGAGGCGCAGGAGCTTCTCGCGCTCGCCCTCGACCAGGCGCTGCACGGGCACGCCCGTCCACTTGGAGACGATCGCCGCCACCTCCGCCTCGCTCACCTCCTCGCTGAGCAGGCTGTCACCTTTTTCACGCCGGACCTCGGCGGCCTCCGCCTCGGCGATGCGCCGCTCCAGGTCGGGGATCCGCCCGTGGCGCAGCTCGGCGACGCGCTCGAGCTCGTAGGCGCGCTCGGCCTCCTCGGCCTCGCGACGGAGCCGTTCGACTTGTGCGCGCACCTCGCGCAGGTTCGCGATGGCCTCCTTCTCGGATTCCCACTGAGCGCGCATGGCGTCCGCGGTCTCGCGCAGCCCGGCCAATTCTTTTCTGAGCGCGTCCAGGCGCTCGCGGCTGGCGCCGTCCTTCTCCTTGCGCAGCGCCGCCTCCTCGATCTCGAGCCGCATGACCTTGCGCGTGGCCTCGTCGAGTTCCGCGGGCATCGAATCGATCTCCGTGCGCACCGAGGCGCAGGCCTCGTCGATCAGGTCGATGGCCTTGTCGGGCAGGAAGCGGTCGCTGATGTAACGGTTCGAGAGCACGGCCGCGGCGACCAGCGCGGCGTCCTGGATGCGCACGCCGTGGAAGAGCTCGAAGCGCTCCTTCAGACCGCGAAGGATGGAGATGCTGTCCTCCACCGTCGGCGCGTCCACGAGCACGGGCTGGAAGCGGCGCTCGAGGGCGGCGTCCTTCTCGACGTGCTTGCGGTATTCGTCCAGGGTCGTCGCGCCGATGCAGTGCAGCTCGCCGCGGGCGAGCATGGGCTTGAGCAGGTTGCCGGCGTCGGTCGAGCCCTCGGTGCGGCCCGCGCCCACGATGTTGTGGACCTCGTCGATGAAGAGCAGGATGCGGCCGTCGCTCTCCTTGATCTCCGCGAGCACGGCCTTGAGTCTCTCCTCGAACTCGCCGCGGTACTTCGCGCCGGCGAGCAGCGCGCCGAGGTCGAGGGAGAAGATCGCGCGCTCTTTCAGCCACTCGGGCACGTCGCCTCTGAGGATGCGCTGGGCCAGGCCTTCCACGATGGCGGTCTTGCCCGTGCCGGGCTCGCCGATGAGCACGGGGTTGTTCTTGGTCTTGCGCGAGAGGATGCGGATCACGCGACGGATCTCCGTGTCGCGGCCGATGACGGGGTCCAGCTTGCCCGCGCGTGCCTGGGCCACGAGGTCCGTGCCGTAGCGCTCGAGCGCGCCCACCTGATCCTCGGGGCGGTCGGTGCTCACGCGGCGGCCGTTGCGGAGCTCCTTGATGGCTGCAAGCAACGCGGTGCGCTCCACGCCGGCTTCGCCGAGCATGCGCGCGGCCGCGCCTCCCACCTTGGCGTCCAAGACGGCGAGCAGCAAGTGCTCGACCGAGACGAAGTCGTCGCCGAGCTTCTTGGCCTCGTCGTCGGCGACGACGAGCAGGCTCTGCAGACGGCGGCTGGGCAGGAGCTGTCCGGTCGCGCCGGCGCCCACCTGCGCGCGGCCGTCGAGGTCGTCAGTCAGTTCTCCGCGCAGGCTCGCGCCGTCCGCGCCGAGGCGCTCGAGCAGGCGCGGCACGAGGCCACCGGTCTGCTCGATCAGGGCCAGCAGCAGGTGCTCCGCATCCAGCTCGCTGTGGCTGCGGCGCAGGGCGGTGGCGTGGGCCTCCTGTAGCGCGGCCTGGGATTTCTGGGTCAGGCGCTCGGGATTCATGGCTTCCTCCCTGGAAAGGACCAGAACCCCATCGCAAGATCGGGACCCGCCGGGGCGATCCGATCGAAGCGAATACTTGGCAATGACTTACACGGAATTCGCCGCAGGCGCGGCGCGAATCCGTGCTGACAGATGGTCAGGAGAATCGGGTGATCCGCTGCGGATCCTGCAGACCTGGCAGGGCAGCAGCAGAGGATTCCCGGTCAGCTCAGGCGCTCGCTTCGTTGCAGGAATTCAGACATGGAGGCGGCCCGGACCTGTGGCGTCAAAACGTGATTGTCCCCTACCTCTGAAAAATTGGTTGAAGGTCGATCGGGGCGAACTCAGTAGAGGACCTGCATGGTGATGTGATAAAATCATTGCGAGCAGGGTCAGGAAAAACAAGAAAACCTAATGGGAACTCCATCAATATCCAGCTCAAAGCCTGGACGCGTCCAGGGCTCCGACTCTTTTCGTGATGTTGACGGGAGGCTTGAACCATGGCCGACGCAGATTCCATTCATAATCGGTGGAGTCGCTACGATCGACGCCGACTGAGCCCACCCACGCATTTCCGCAACCGAACACTGCTACGTTTCCACTCTGTCCAGATGTCAAGCTCGCTCCTGTTGATCTTCTACTTGCTCTTCTGCCTTACGGTATCCACCCACGGCGAATGCATCGATTATGGTGAGTACATGCAATGGCTGGGCTGCGCGAAGGACTTTCCCCTGGCCGAGATGGTCGCCGTCGCCGGTGACTTCGCCTACATAACCTACTCCAACGGCTCCCCGGAGAACTTCTGGGTGGTCGACATCTCCAATCCCTCCACTCCCGAAACCGTGGCCGCCCTGACCGTGGGTAATGTTCCGTGTTTCCCGATCGCGTCGGGTAACTACGTCTTCATCTACGACTGCCACTCCGGCGACCCGACCCTGGACGTCGTGGACGTCTCCACGCCCGAATCGCCGTTCGTCACGGCATCATTGCCCATGTCAGCGGTCGCCTACGGCACGGCCCTGGCGAATGATCACCTCTACGTGGCAACCAGCTGGACCCTTGAGGTGGTCGACGTAAGCGATCCCACGGCACCATTCTGGACAGGCAACCTCGTGGGTCTCTATACCTATGGCATCGCCGTAGCCGGGAACTACGCCTACCTGGGCGGCTCCGATCAGGGCGTGCACGTCGTGGACGTGTCCGACCCCGGGGCTCCCTTCCTCGCGCATACCGTGCTCACACCCCACTGGGCCGGGGCCATGTGCATGAGCGGCGATCTTGTGATCGCCTGTTGCGATTACTACCTGCACCCGAACTGGGTCTTCGACCTCACCGTCATCGACGCCAGTGAACCCACGTCGGCCTGGCTGGCCGGTAGCGTCCCGCTGCCCCACAGGGGCCTTGAAGCCGCGGCTAGCGGCGACCGAGTCTACATCGCCGATCAAACTTCCGGGCTCCGGATCGTCGACATCTCGGATCCCATGCTGCCCTCTCTCGTGGGTGGTATCCGTACTCCCCAGCCCGCCCAATCCATTGCTCTGGAGGAAGCTCGGGCCTACGTGGCCGCCCAGGGGCTCGGCCTGCATATCTTTGAGCTCGGTCCAGATCCACCGCCTCCACCCGACGAGGGGCCGTCGATTCCGACCCTGCCCCGAGGCCTGGACGTGGCGGGAGATTACGCCTACGTCGCTTACGGTCGTTACGAGGATCAGGGTCTTCAGATCTTCGACATCTCCGATCCTGTGAGCCCTGACAGCGTCGGCAACGTAACCCTCCCCGACTGGGGAAACCACGTTGTGGTGAAAGGCGACTACGCCTACGTGGCCGATCGGCAAGGCCTGCAGGTAGTGGACGTCTCGATTCCGGAGGCGCCCATCCACGTGAATTCCTACGGCCTCGCGGGAGAGGCTTCCGGCGTGTCGGTGTCGGGGGACTCTCTCTACCTGGCGGAGAATCCCTTCGGTCTGCGCATCTACGACCTCGGCATCCCCTCTTCGCCCAATCTGGTAGAGAGCATCGAGACACCGGGTACCGCGCGCCGGGTCGTACGCGCGGGAGACTACGTCTATGTCGCCGATTACGGCCAGGGGTTGCAGATCGTCGACCTCTTCAGTGCCGACTCTCTCTTCATCGCCGGTAGCCTGACTCTCACGGACGACGGCATGCCCGTTGCCTTCCTCGACGTGGAGGTCGAGGACGACTACGCCTACGTTTCGACCTGGTCGAGCTCCAACTATCTCACCATCCAGGTCATCGACGTCTCGGATCCCACGGCGCCCGTTGGAGTCGGCAGCCACAGCACGATGGCCATCGGCCACGGTATCGACCTCGCGGAGGGCTACCTCTACGTTGCCGAGCGCTACCCTTCGAACATCGGCTGCCTGCAGATCTTCGATGTCGCGGATCCCAACGCGCCACTTCCCGCCGCCACCTTCGACCCCCCAGTACTCGCGTGGGAGGCCTTTGATATCCTCGTGCGCGACGAGGAGGTCTTCGCCATCGGCGGCGGTTACGATGGCACAGCCTCGCAGCTGATCGCGCTGCCCGCCCAGTGCAGCGGGATCGGAGTCGCACAGGGCGAGTCCCCCGCGCGGCTCGCCGCCAGCAGCTATCCCAATCCTTTCAACCCCCGGACCATGCTGCAGTTCACCCTGCCGCGCACCGACAGGATCTGCGTAAGCGTGCACGACGTGGCCGGACGGCGCCTCGCGGTCCTTTACGAAGGCAAGCTACCCGCTGGCGGACACGAGTTGGAGTGGGATGGGCGAAACGAGGAGGCCCTGGCCATGTCCTCGGGCGTCTACCTCTATCGGATCCAGTTGAGCAACCACGTAGCGGCGGGTCGCATGGTCCTGATCAAGTAGGCGTGGCGCCGGCCGTGGTTGGTGCTGCGAGTCATCGCAACTCGGAAGATATTGAGGAGCCCCGGGAGGATCTCCCGGGGCTTTCGGCAAACGCCTAGTGGAGGCCGGCGAAGCCAGAGTCGATATCCCCGCTGGCGCGCCTGGCCGCCTCGAAGGCGCGGCGCAGGGGCGGGCCGTAGCGGATAAGGTCGTGGACCAGGCGCTGCAGTCTCTCGCGCACGGCCTCGTTCACTAGGCGTGTGTCCTCGAAGTCGCGGCCACGGGCGGCAGCGTGGAAGGGCAGAGTGAAGCCGTGGCACCAGTGCATCGCATTCTTCACGGCGGTGATGGACATGTCGCCGCTGCCGCCGCCGGTCACCGCGTAGACCGCCGCGAGCTTGCCGGCCAGCTCCTCGTAGAGCCAATCGAAGGCGTTCTTGAGGGCGCCGCTGAGGCCGCCGTGGTACTCGGGCGTGCCGAAGAGGAAGGCGTCGGCCCAGTCCGCGCTCTCGCGCAGCGACATCACCTCGGGAGAAGCAGAGCTCTCGGCATCCCCAGAACGAAAGAGCGGCAGCGCCGTCTCGAAGAGGTCCATGCGGCGGACCTCGGCGCCGGCCTGCGCGGCATAGTCCGCCAGCTCCCGGCCGAGAGCACGGGTGCGGCTCGCCTCGCGGGTGGAGCCGCTGACGATGAGGAGCTTGATTGAGTCCATGGGGCAAGAGATACGACGGCCGCCGAGTCGATGCAAGCGCTCGAATCTTTCAGGAATTGCGGGTATTCTGTTCCTGAAATCCCTTGCCAGTACTTCTCTTGCAGCATTTCCGGGAATGAGTTAGTTTGTCCTAACTCCAGCGGAGCATGCGCGGATTCAATAACCCCGGCTCTTCCGCGAGCCGCGAACGCGCCGCCCGCGGGCCGCAGTTTCGACACCGATTCCCATTGCTTCTCGATCCGGCTTGGCAGCGAAGGCGCCGGTCTTCGACGGGGCAAGAGTGCGAAAGGAACGGGAATGCCAAGGAAAGAGCTCGCCCAGTTCTCGGTCTCCCACCTGCAGATCCTCGACGAGAAGGGCAGGGTGGACAGGGAGCTGGAGCCCCGCCTGAGCGAAGACGAGCTGCACACGATCTACCGCGCCATGGTCCTCGCCCGCGAGGCCGACGTGCGCATGCTCAAGCTGCAGCGCCAGGGACGCATCGGCACCTTCGGCCCCTCGATGGGCCAGGAGGCCTCATCGGTTGGGCCCGCATTCGCGATGACGAAGAAGGACTGGTTCCTCGGCGCCTTCCGCGAGCTGGGTGGCCGGCTGTATCGCGGCCATGCCTTGGACAAGATCCTTCATTTCTGGAACGGCTACGAGGAGGGCTCAGCGCTCACGGCCGAGGGCCGCACCCTGCCCGACTCCATCGTGGTCGGCGCGCAGATCCCCCAGGCAGTGGGCATCGCCTACGCGATGCAGTACCGCGGCGAGAAGGACTCCGCGGCGGTCGTCTTCTTCGGAGATGGCGCCACCAGCGAGGGCGACTTCCACGAGGGCCTCAACTTTGCGGCCGTCTGGCAGGCGCCCGTGGTCTTCGTCTGCCAGAACAACCAGTGGGCCATTTCCATCCCGCGCGAGAAGCAGACGCGCTCGCAGACCATCGCGCAGAAGGCCATCGCCTACGAGATGCCCGGCATCCAGGTGGACGGCAACGACGTGCTCGCCACCTACGCCGCCACGCGCGAGGCGCTGGAACGCGCGCACGCCGGTGGCGGGCCGACGCTCATCGAGGCGGTCACCTACCGTATGAGCATGCACACCACCGCCGACGACCCCACGCGCTACCGCAGCGAGGATGCGGCAGAAGCCTGGAAGGAGCGCGATCCCATCACGCGCTTCAAGCTCTACCTCGAGAACAAGGGCATCTGGGACGCGGCGCGCGAGGAGGCGCTTCTGGAAGAGATCCGCGCCGAGGTGGCGGCGGGCGTGAAGAAGTTCGAACAGGAGAGCGACTTCGCACCCGACACGTCCTTCGACCACGTCTTCGCCACGAGCTACCCCGTGCTCGAGGAACAGCGCGCGGCCTTCCTCGCCCAGCTGAAGAAGGAGGCCGTCCATGCCTAAGATGACGATGATCCAGGCGATCAACCACGCCCTGCACGAGGAAATGGCCCACGACGACAGCGTGGTCGTCATGGGCGAAGACGTGGGAGTCAACGGCGGCGTCTTCCGCGCCACCGAGGGCCTGCACGACGAGTTCGGCGAGGCGCGCGTCATGGACACGCCGCTCGCCGAGGCGGGCATCGTGGGCACGGCCGTCGGCATGGCCATGGCGGGGCTGAAGCCCGTCACCGAGATGCAGTTCTCCGGCTTCGCCTACCTGATGTACCACCACCTCGAGGGCCACGCTTCGCGCATGCGCAACCGTACGCGCGGCGGCTTCACGGTGCCGATGGTCGTGCGCATGCCCTACGGTGGCGGCGTCCGCGCGATCGAGCACCACTCCGAGAGTCGCGAGGCCATGTACGCGCACACGCCTGGGCTGAAGGTCGTGATCCCATCCACGCCGCGCAACGCGCGCGCGCTGCTGCTGGCAGCCATCCGCGACCCGGATCCGGTCGTCTACATGGAGCCGAAACACTCCTATCGTGCCTTCCGCGAGGAAGTGCCCGAGGAAGAAGAGGTGATGGAGATCGGCAAGGCGCAGGTCCTGCGCGAGGGCGGTGACCTCACGCTGATCTCCTGGGGCGCGATGATGCGGCCCACGCTCCTCGCCGCCGACGATGTGCAGGAGAAGCGCAATGTCAGCATCGAGATCATCGACCTGCTCACCATGTCTCCCCTCGACGAGCGGACCCTGCTGGACTCGGTCCGGAAGACCGGCCGCTGCGTCGTGGTGCAGGAGGCGCCACGCACCCTGGGTATGTCGTCGGAGATCGTGGCCCGCATCAACGACAAGGCCCTGCTCTGGCTCGAAGCTCCCGTCGGCCGCGTCGCGAGCTGGGACGTGATCACGCCGGGCTTCGGCCGCGAGCAGCTCTACATGCCGGACAGAGACAAGATCATCGAAGCTATCGAGGATACGCTCGACTTCTAGGAGGAGGCGTAGTGTACGAGTTCAAGCTGCCGGATCTGGGCGAGGGTGTGCACGAGGGCGAGGTCCTCAAGTGGCACGTCAAGGCGGGCGACGCGCTCGCCGAGGACGACCCCCTCGTCGACGTCGAGACCGACAAGGCGGCGGTAACCATCCCCTCGCCGCGCGGGGGCAAGGTGGTTTCCTTGAGCGGAGGCGTGGGCGACACGATCTTCGTGGGCAACGTGATCGCCGTGATCGACGACGGCAACGGCAACGGCGCTGTAGCGGCGGAGACCGCGGCAGCATTGGAGCCCGCGGCGGCACCGGAGCCCGCCTCCGCCGGGCGTCCCACGCCGGTACCTACCCGCCACCCGGGCAAGATCGTGCCGGCCGCGCCCGCGACCCGGCGCCTCGCGCGCGAGATGGGCATCGACCTGCGGAGCGTCACTCCATCCGGTCCCGGCGGGCGCGTCACGCCCGAGGACCTGCACGCCTTCTCAAGCGGCCGGCCCGCAGCGCCGAGCGCCGAGGAGGCGGCAAGCGAGCGCCGCAGCACCGCCGAGTTCGCCGCGGGCGCGGCATCGGCAATCCCCTTCCTCGACGTGGAGCCCATGCCCGAGTTCGAGCAGTGGGGCGAGGTCGTCCGCGAGCCGCTGCGTTCGATCCGGCGCAAGGTCGCGCACAAGATGACCACCTCGATGATCCTCGTGCCCCACGTGGCGCACATGGACGACGCGGACGTCACCGAGCTGGAGGCCTACCGCGAGCGCGAGAAAGAACGGCTGGCGGGCAGCGGCGAGTCGCCGCCCACGCTGCTAGCCTTCGTGACCAAGGCCGTCACCGCGGGATTGAAACAGGCGCCGGCCTTCAACGCGAGCCTCGATCCCTTCCGCGAGGAGATCGTCTACAAGCAGTATTACAACATCGGCATCGCGGTGGACTCGGGACGCGGACTGATCGTGCCGGTGATCAGAGACACAGAAACGCGCAGCATTTTAGAGATCGGCGCGGAGATCCGCGACGTGGCCGCGCGGGCGCGCGAGGGCAAGGTGGACGTGAGCGAGCTGCGCGGAGGCACGTTTACGATCACCAACGTCGGGCCGCTCGGCGGCACGGCGCTGATCCCGACGATCAACTATCCCGAGGTGGCGATCCTCGGCATGGGCAAGGTGCAGGAGAAGCCAGTAGTGCTCGGCGGCGAGATCGTGATCCGCAAGATCCTGCCGCTCACCCTGGCCTTCGACCACCGGGTGGCCGACGGCGCCGACGCGGCGCGCTTCGTCTCCGAACTGATCCGACAGCTCTCCGATCCCCTGCACTGGCTGGTGAGCAAGGTCTAGGCGCTCTGCGGCACAGCCCAGCCGCGGCGAGAGCGCCCCACGCGAGCGGGAGGAATGCCATGGTCATGGGAAACCTGAGCCTGGAAGCCGAGGTCGTCGTCATCGGCGGCGGGCCGGGGGGTTACGTGGCGGCGATCCGCGCCGCGGACCTGGGCAAGGACGTCACCCTCATCGACGCGGCCGACAAGCTGGGCGGCGTTTGCCTGCGCGAGGGCTGCATCCCCTCGAAGGCATTGATCCACGCAGTGGAGCTGGCGCGCTCGGCGCAGGAAGCCGGACCGATGGGCCTGAGCTTCGGCAAGCTCGAGATCGACCCGCAGAAGCTCCACGACTACACGCAGGACGTGGTGGACAAGCTCACCGGCGGCATCGACGGCCTCCTGAAGCGCCGCGGCGTCGAGGTAATCCGGGGCTACGCGCGTTTCTCGGGGCCGAACGAGCTGGTCATCGAGGGCGGCGAGGTCGGACGCGTGCAGTTCAAGCAGGCGATCGTCGCCACCGGCTCGCGCATCAACGAGATCCCACCTGCCTACGGTGTGGCCGTCTGGTCCTCGGCCGAGGCGCTGGAGCTGCCCGAGATCCCCGAGACCCTGCTGGTGGTCGGCGGTGGCTACATCGGCCTAGAGCTGGGGCTCGTCTACGCCGGTCTCGGCTCGAAGGTGAGCATGGTCGAGCTCTTCCCCTCGCTGCTCGTGGGCGCGGACTCCGATCTCGTGCAACCAGTGCTGGCCAACTGCGAGGAGCGCTTCGAGGAAATCCTGCTCGAGTCGAAGGTCGTCGGCATCGAGGAGACCGGCGACGGCTTTGCTGTGGAGATCGAACACGAGGGCGAGACCCTGCACAAGGGCTATGACCGAGTGCTGGTGGCGGTGGGTCGTAAGCCGAACACGGATGACATCGGCCTCGACGCGATTGACCTGGAAGTGGACGCCGAGGGGCGCATCCCCACCGACGAGGAGTGTCGCACGGCGTTCCCGCAGATCTTCGCGATCGGCGACGTGGCGCCCGGGCCCATGCTGGCCCACAAGGCCAGCCGTGAGGGCAAGGTGGCGGCCGAGGTGATCGCCGGGCACAGCGCGGCCTTCGACAACCGCGCCATTCCGGCGGTGGTCTTCACCGATCCCGAGATCGCCTGGACGGGACTGACCCAGCGCGAGGCCGAGGAGCAAGACATCCCTGTGAAGATCGGGCGCTTCCCCCTCAGCGCGCTGGGCCGCGCGCGCACCATGGGCCGCACTGACGGGCTCGTGAAGGTGCTCGCCGACCCGGAGACCCAGCGCGTGCTCGGTGTCGGCATGGTGGGACCGCACGCATCGGAGCTCATCGCCGAGGGCACGCTCGCGCTCGAGATGGGCGCGACGCTCGAGGACCTCATGGTGACCATCCACCCCCACCCCACGCTGTCCGAGTCCATCCTCGAGGCCGTCGAGGTGGCAGCCGGCGCAGCGATCCACGTCAACCCGCCGCCCAAGGCCAAGCCGGGCGCCTAGCCATGACCGCCACGGCGAGTGCGACGGCAGACGATCTCCTCATCGGACGCTACTCCCTCGACGACGCGCTGATCGCGGACACGCGCGCGGCGGGCGAGCCGCGCGTGGCGGCTTACGTGTACCCGGGTACAGCGGTCGTGCTGGGGAGAGGCGGCAAGCCCGAGGTGGAGCTGAACCTGGACGCCGTGCGCGCGGGCGGCGTGCCCGTGCTACGGCGCGACGGCGGCGGCTGTGCGGTTGTGCTGGATCCAGGGAATGTGATCGCGTCGGTGGCGCTGCCCCTGCCGGGGCTCGGCGGTTTCAAGAAGGCCTTTGCCGCGATCTCGGACGCGCTCATCACCGCGCTGGCGGAGATCGGGGTCCCCGGCGTGAGGCAACGCGGTATCTCCGACCTTGCACAGGGCGACCGCAAGGTCGGCGGCTCCTGCATCTACCGCGCGCGCGGGCTCCTCTACTACTCGACCACGCTGCTGGCCAGTCCCGACATCGCGCTCGCCCAGCGCTACCTCTCCCATCCCCCCCGCGAGCCCGGCTACCGCCGCGGCCGCGCGCACGGTGACTTCATGGGCCGCCTGCGCCGCGAGAGCGGTGTTGCGCTCTCACCTGAGGAACTCGCCGCCGAACTGCACGCGCACCTGCGGCCCGACGCGATCCGCGTCAGCGTGCCGAGGCGATGCGAATCGCAGTGAGCATCATTTCAATCTGTCCTCTACATGCCTCTCGCTGTATAATTATTGGGATGAGACGGGAACCTGGGAGGCTCGCCATGAAGCAGTCCGTACTGGTCGCCATCGCTCTGATCTTCACACTCGCCGCCGCTGCTTCGAGCGCGGAATGGGAATACCTGTCCATGGCCGGGGAGCAGTGCTTGTGTATCAGCGCTGATCGATACCATCCGCGCGTGCTCGTCGGCACCATCGAGGGCTTCCACTACCTGGACCAGCCCAGCGGCCTGTGGACCAACCGCGACTGGGACGGCTGGATCGGACGAGAGGTCCATGCCATCCTCGGCCACCGCAGCTACGACGGCTGGATCATCACGGGCCGGGAGAACGCCTTCTGGAAAGGCTACCTGGAGGTCACAGAGGACCTCGGCGTCACCGAGGTCTTCAGCTACGAGTCCACGGGCGGCGCCATTGTGGCCCTCACTCAGCGCGGTCACGGCGTGGACCATCGCCTCTACGCCTGCGGCATCTCCGACATCGTTCCCGGCGAGTTCCTCGTTTCCGAGGACGGCGGCTACACCTGGACCCCGAGCTCGACTTGCCCCCACTACTGGATGAGCGGCCTCGGGGTGGGGACCGGCGGCCAGGTCTTCGTGTCCGGCGAGGACATGGTCTGGTCCACCGGCGACCATGGCGCGACCTGGAACGACGCCCGAGGCAACCTGCCGGGAATTCAGGTCGACTGCCTGGCGGTGGAGCCGCACGCGGGCGACATGCTCTACACCCGGGTCTACGCGGGCAACGCCACCGGCCTCTACACCAGCACCGATCTGGGCGATTACTACGACACGATCCTGGCGGGCGGCATCCGCAAGGTCGCCGTCTACCCCGGCGCGGACGTCATCGTGGCCGCCATCACCTACGGCGGGCAGATCAAGCTGTCCTACACCCAGGGCGTGATCTGGACCGACGAGACGGGGAACCTGCCGGGCACGCCCGTGGACCTCTCCTTCTCCAACGAGGACGGGCACCTCTACGTGGTCACCCAGACAGATGGCGTCTTCCGCACGCCCATCGATCCCACGTCCGCACCGGACATACCCCTTGAGGCGACCGCCCGGCTGAGCGCCTGGCCCAATCCCTTCAATCCGAAGACGCAAGTGCTGCTGCGGCTCGGCATCGCTAGTTCCGCCCGCGTCACCGTGCACGACCTACGGGGCCGCGAGGTGGCCGTACTCTTCGAGGGGTTCATGGAGGCCGGCGAGCAGTCCCTCACCTGGGACGCTACGGGCCTGCCCAGCGGCGTGTACCTGGCGCGGCTCGATCTGGGCGGCGAGAGCCCCGCGGCGAGCACGAAGCTGGTGCTTCTCCAGTAGACGCGCCTCAGGTCGACATCTTGGCCTCGGCGAGCTGCAGGACGACCGCGAGGTCCTTCTTGAAGCGCAGGTCGAAGTGCACGGCCCGGCCCTCCGGGTATCGCTTGGCCGTGTCGATGAGCTCCAGCACCTCGTCCGGCAGCGCCATGCCTTGCGCCGCCGCGACGGCTTTCTCCCCCAGGACGAGGCCGGCCCGGAACTGCTTCTCGAGCGGCGTCAGGTAGAGCACGGCACGCTTCTTGTGCTTGAGCCGCATCGACCAGCCCCACTTCGCGCCAGGGAAGGTCCACTCCTCGCTCAGCGGCTCGTATCGATCGGCGAGCGAGTCGACGAGCGTCTGCCACGCGGCATGGCTCCGACCGAGTGTCAGCTCGAGCTCTCGTGGCTTCGGCGTCTTCGCTTTGTCTGTGAATGCGCTCAGTGACATCCCATCCTCCCTTGCAGTTGGTCGGCGATTGTTCGTCAGGCCATCCCCCCGCAGCAGCGCTGCAGGGCGCGGAGCTGCGTCACCCTGGAGATGTCGCGCTCGCGGCGCGGGACGGTGAGCCGCGCGAGGAGCTCGTCGACATGCGCGACCCAGGGTTCGCAGTCGTAGACGGGGATTTGCATCGCGCGGGGCTTCAACTCTTCGTAGGTGCCGGTGATGAGTGGGACCACGTCGAAGTTGCCGAGGCGGGAGCGGTAGAGGTTGTCCAGGCTGGAGAGGTCGCCGGCGTTCGGCCGCCAGGCCGCGACCTCCTCGTCGCTGGTCGGGCGCGCGATCCACTTCCACTCGCCGCCATCGAGTGCCGTCCACTCGCCGAAGGGTCCGGCGGGGCGCGCCTCGAGGTCCCGTAGGATGCCGACGAGCGTCTCGAGGTTGGCGGCGTCGGTCGCGGGGACGATGTCGAGGTCGTTCGGCTCGATTTCCGCGCCGTGGATCTTCGCCGCGACGGAGCCCGAGATGACGTAGCGCAGCTCGGCGTCCTCCAGCAGCGCCAAGATCTCCGCGATGCGCGGCGGCACCTCTTCGTGCAGCATGACGATCAGCCTCCTTTGCGCCGCAGCTTCCAGACGTAGGCGCGGCCTTCGCCTCGCGTGCGCGTCAGGCCGTTCTCCTTTTCCATGCGCTCCACCCAGCTCTGGCAGGGACGGTCGTAGGGCAGGCCGAGCCCGTCGCGCAGCTCCGCCCAGGTGAGCCCGGCGGGGCGGCGGCGCAGCGCCTGCAGAATCGCGTCGCGGAACTCCACGTAGCGCATGTTCCTCTCCTCGACGGCATTGTAGCGCGAACCGGCAGTTTTCCGAAGCTGGATCGAGTTCGCTGTGACGTAAAACCTTCGAAATGCGTCCCATCTATTCAGAGACGTGAAATGGAGGTCATCATGAGCCGGTCGATAAGCCTGGTATTGCTGATCGGTCTACTCGCCCTGATGTACGCGCCCGCGGCGGCGGACGATGTGAAGGGACTGACGGGACGCTACTACGACAACTTCACTCGTCCGGACGACATCATCACCTTCGACGAGGTGGACCTGGTCATGACGAGGATCGACACGATGATCGCGTTCTGGAATCCCGTCGACTGCTACTACACGTGGAACGGCGTGCCGCAATCGGGCAACTGGTACGGCGTGCGCTGGGAGGGCTACCTCTACATCGACGAGGCCGGCGACTACGGTTTCGGCACCATCAGCGACGACGGCTCCCAGCTCTGGCTCGACGGCGATCTGATCGTCAACAACGGCGAGGAGCAGTGGTACGACTGGGAGGACTGCCTCTTCGAAGGCAGTTACACGGGGCTCTACCCCGAGAACTACGGACCGCCAGACACGCTCTGCGGCCCGATCACGCTTGCGGAGGGCCTGCACTCCATCGATCTGCGCTTCTACGAGGCGCGCAATTTCGACGGCATCGAGCTCTGGTGGCTTCCGCCCGGCTCTGGCGAGTCCGACATCCCCTACCACGGCGTCCACTGCGGCAGTGGCCTGAGCATCAACGCGCAGACGAACTGGGAGATCATCCCGCCGGAACACCTCCTGCCCGCGCCGGTCGCGGTGCCGGAGGGAGCGCCGGCAGCGGCGGCGGTCTTCCATCCCGCGACACCCAATCCCTTTAATCCGAGCACGAAGCTGTCCTTCACCCTGCCCCGCGCGTCCGCGGTGGACCTGGGCATGTACTCGATCGACGGGCGCCGCCTGGCGACGGTCTACCGGGGCCAGACCGAGGCGGGGCGTTCGGAGTTCCACTGGAAGGGGACAGACTCGCGTGGCCGCCCCCTGCCCTCAGGGATCTACCTGGCACGCCTGCGCCTCGACGACGCAGTCCACAGCCAGCGCCTGACCTTGCTGAAGTAGCGGGTTACTCGGAAAGCTCCTGCCCTCCTTCGTCCTTGGCTCCAGTTTCACAGTCGCTACGGACGAAGGAGGGCAGGAGCTCTCCATGCACTTCCGTAGACCGCTTGCCAACGATCGTCCGAAGACGTAAACATTCCACATATATTTGTCGTCATCGCATGGAACCT
>CAZVHI010000036.1:0-37132 GCA_964627205.1 uncultured bacterium | reverse complement strand
CCTAGAGAGCAACCCAGGCAGGGGCGACTGTCAGGTGATTACGGACTCTGTACAGAAAGAGCAATGCGCTCAGGGCCTGGTTCTGGGTGGAGGCGCTTACTCGACTCTGTGTCGCCAGGTGGCTCAGAAAGGCTTCGATCTCAACCTCGCCCATCTCGGATGGATGACGCAAGTCGTGGAATCGCACGAAACGACGCACCCAGCCCGCGTAGCACTTCTCCGTGCGCCTGCTGTAGTGATGGGTGCGGATCGCCGCATGAAGTCGATCCAGCAATCGTGGGCTCATGACATCCTATCGACCGGAGCTTATTTGGAGGGCAAGAGGATCACTATTGGCAAGCACTCTGCCGCGGCAAAATACACGCCGACTCCGTATCCGGACCGAGCCCCAACCTGCCCTGCCCGGCTTGACCCTGTCCGGCCGGGATGCTAGCTTGCCCGGATCCACTCCCCATCCCCATCCACCGGAGGCAGCATGGCCGACAAAGAAACCGTCGTGACGCTGAAGACGACGCAAGGAGATATCGTCCTGCGCTTCTTCCCCGAGGACGCTCCCGAGCACGTGACCAACTTCGTCGAGCACAGCAAGGGCGGGCTCTACAAGGGCTGCACCTTCCACCGGGTGATCCCCGGCTTCATGATCCAGGGCGGCGATCCCAATACCAAGGAGGGCGCCGGCGGCATGCCCGGCACGGGCGGCTATGGCTACAAGGGCTCCGGCACTTGCATCGACGCCGAGTTCAACGCCCGGCGCCACGAGCGCGGCATCCTGTCCATGGCCCGCTCCCAGGACCCGAACAGCGCTGGCAGCCAGTTCTTCATCTGCCACGCGGAGGCGTCCTTCCTGGACGGCCAGTACACGGTCTTCGGCGAGACGATCGGCGGCCTCGACGCCGTCGACAAGATCGCCGCCGCCGAGCGCGACGGGAACGACATGCCCCACGACGACCAGCGCATCGAGGACGTGCTCGTCGAAGAGTGGCCGGCCGAACGCATCGAGGAGACTCGTAAGGCCCTGCTCACGGAGAAGGGCTCGTAATGCGCGTCCTCGCGGCCTGGCTGCTCATCCCCGCGCTCTTGGCGCTAGGCGGCTGTGTTCCCAGCGCCCAGAAGGCCACCGCGCCCGAGACGGTCGTCACCCTGCGGACCACGCAGGGTGACATCGTGCTGCGCTTCTTCCCGGAGATCGCGCCGGAGCACGCGGCGAACTTCATCGCGCACGGCCGCAGCGGCTACTACACGGGCTGCACCTTCCACCGTGTGATCCCGGGCTTCGTGATCCAGGGCGGCGACCCCAACACGAAGGACGACGACCCCGCCAACGACGGCCACGGCGGCTACGGCTACAAGGGCGAGGGCACGACCCTGCCGGCGGAGTTCAGCGACCGCCCCCACGTGCGCGGCATCCTGTCGATGGCCCGCAGCTCGGATCCGAACAGCGGGGGCAGCCAGTTCTTCATCTGCCATGGAGACGCGCCCTCCCTGGACGGCAAGTACTCGGTCTTCGGGGAAGTGGTCGGTGGCATCGACGCCGTGGACCGGATCGTGAACGTCGAGCGCGACGAGAGCGACCGCCCCTTCGAAGACCAGATCATCGAGGACGTGATCGTCGAGGACTGGCCCGTCGCCAAGATCGAGGCCAACAAGGCCGCGATGTGGGCCGCGGACGGCACGTTCTCTTCACCATGATACAAGGCGGCGCGACGGGAGACGCCCCCCGCACGCCGCCGAACATTCCCCACGGAGGAAAAACATGAACCACAAGGTTTGGATCAGCGCGCTGCTGCTCGCTTGCATGCTTGGCGGCGCGGGCGCCGCACACGCCGACGAGCAGGCGGTGAAGCCGAAGAAGGCAGTCGATCAGGAGCCGGTCGTGACCTTGCACACGACCCAGGGCGACATCGTCCTGCGCTTCTTCGAGGACAAGGCGCCCGAGCACGTGAAGAACTTCCTGACGCACAGCAAGCGGGAATACTTCAACGGCTCGGCTTTCCACCGCGTCATCCCTGGCTTCATGATTCAGGGCGGCGACCCCAACACGAAGCCGAACGCCACGGGCAGGCCCGGCACCGGTGGCTACAGCTACAAGGGCCCCGGCACCATGCTCGAGGCCGAGTTCAACGACACCAAGCACGTGCGCGGCATCCTGTCGATGGCCCGCGGCGGGGACCCCAACAGCGCCGGCAGCCAGTTCTTCATCATGCACCGGAACTCGCCCCACCTCGACGGCAAGTACACGGCCTTCGGCGAGGTGATCGACGGCATCGAGGTGGTCGACCTGATCGCGAGCGCCAAGCGCGACAAGCGCGACAAGCCCATCGAGGACCAGCGCATCCTCGAAGCGAAGCTCAGTTACTGGGCCAGCGCGAAGGTCGAGGAGACGAAGGCGGCCATGCTGGAAGAGACGCCCGGGAGCAAGTAGCAGGGTGTAATACGCAGAGTAGACGCACACGAAAAACGGGAGAGGCGGCGGCCTCTCCCGTTTTCTTCACCGGCGAAAGGAGCGCACGGCTCCCCGGTTAGATGCGTCAGCCGCCCCCGCCGCAGTCGGGCGGCGGCGCGGAGCTGCCTGGCGAGGAGGACACACAGGGCGCGAAACTCGACATGAGCCGGCGCGGACCCACGGCCCCGCACTCGGGACAGGGCAGAGTTTTCTCCGCCTCGTCGCGCTGGCTGATCGAGAGCAGGGCCGAGAACTTCTCCCCGCAGGCCTCGCACTGGTATTCGTAGAAGGGCATGTCCGCTCTCTTCTCTCTCCCTGATCGACTCCCGTCGCGGGCTCTTCCCGCGCGCGAGGCAGTCTAGTAAGTAAACGTTGTTTACGCCAGGTCTTCCGTCCCCGCTACGGCGTTCCGCGCTAGCAGGGGCCCTGCGCCGATGATCTCCTTCAGGAACCAGCGGTGCAGGCTCGAGTCGCCCGTGAGCTCGGGGTGGAAGGCCAGGGCCACGAGATGGCCCTGCCGCACGGCCACCGGCTCGCCCTGCAGCTCGGCGAGCACCTCGACCCCCGGCCCGATTCTCAGGATGCGCGGCGCGCGGATGAAGATGGCCTTGACCGTCTCGGGTGCATCGTTGCCGTTGCCCCCCGCGGGCAGGCGCCAGGGGATCTCCTCGTGAAAGGAGAAGACCTGCCGCCCCCAGGCGTTGCGCCGCACGTCGACGTCGAGCAGCCCGAAGGTCTCGTAGGGCAGGCAGTCTGTCTCGCGAGCCAGGAGGATGAGTCCCGCGCAGGTGGCCAGCACGGGCTTCTCGGCCATGAAGGCGGCCAGGGGATCGAAGAGGCCGCCCGTGCGCAAGAGGCGGCTCATGGTCGTGGACTCGCCCCCGGGCAGGACGATCGCGTCGAGCCCCTCGAGCTCGCGGGGTCTCAGCACGGGGCGCGGCTCGGCGCCCGCGGCGGCCAGGTGCCGCGCGTGCTTCTCGACGTCGCCCTGCAGGGCGAGGATGCCGACGCGCGCGGGCACCCCTACCAGCCGCGCGTCTGGAGGATCTGATCCTCCGG
Organism: uncultured bacterium; assembly: GCA_964627205.1. Taxonomy (GTDB): domain Bacteria; phylum Krumholzibacteriota; class Krumholzibacteriia; order JACNKJ01; family JACNKJ01; genus CAZVHI01. The sequence continues at coordinate 33,630 of CAZVHI010000036.1, read as the reverse complement.
GATCTCGGCCATGTCCAGGCCGCGCATGGCCTTGCCGAGCCCCGCGGACACCTCGATGAGACGCTCGGGGTTCTCGTAGTGGGTCACGGCCTCGACGATGGCCTTGGCCATGCGATCTGGATCGGAGGACTTGAAGATCCCGCTACCGACGAAGACGGCCTCGGCGCCCAGCATGCGCATCAGCGCCGCGTCGGCCGGCGTGGCCACGCCCCCGGCGGAGAAATTGGGCACGGGCAGGCGGCCGGTCGCGGCCACCTTCTTCACGATCTCGAAGGGCGCGCCCATCTCCTTGGCGGCGGACATCAGCTCACCGGCGTCCAGCTGCGTGAGGCGGCGGATCCCGCCGACGACGGCCCGCAGGTGCCGCACGGCCTCTACGATGTTGCCGGTGCCCGCCTCGCCCTTGGTGCGGATCATGGCCGCGCCCTCGCCGACGCGGCGCAGGGCCTCGCCCAGGTCGCGGCAGCCGCAGACGAAGGGCACCTTGAAGTCGTGCTTGTAGATGTGGTTGGCCTCGTCAGCCGGGGTCAGGACCTCGCTCTCGTCGATGAAGTCGATCTCCAGGCCCTCGAGGATCTTCGCCTCGGCGATGTGTCCGATGCGGCACTTGGCCATCACGGGGATCGAGACAGCAGCCTGGATCTCCTTGATCATCAGGGGGTCGCTCATGCGGGCGATGCCACCGTCGGCCCGGATGTCCGACGGGATGCGCTCGAGGGCCATCACGGCGACGGCGCCGGCCCGCTCGGCGATCCCGGCCTGCTCGGCGTTGGTGACGTCCATGATGACGCCACCGGCCAACATCTCGGCCAGACCGATCTTCTCCTCGAAGGTGCTCACTTTCATATCGGGCCTCCGTATCGGTCCTAAGTGGTGATTCGATGCGGGATTGGATTGTCCCGCGGGTTCCGCGCCAGCGGCGCGGCGGGGTCGAGGGCAACTGCAGTATAAAAAGGCAACCCGGGGGTGTCAACACAGCCCCGGGTCGTCAATTCCTTACAAATCAAGGCGTTTGCTACTTGTCTCCGGCGTGGTCGTGCCCGGCGTGGGCGGCGCAGCCCGCGCAGTAGAGCTTGCCTTCGACTTCCTTCATGTCGGCCTGGGCCATCTCCATGCCGCAGCCGCCGGCGCAGGCCAGCTTCTCGCCGCCGGCCATTTCCTCACCGGCAATCTCCTCGCCGTGAGCGTCGGCGGCGCAGCCGGCGCAGTAGAACTTGCCGTCGACCTCGCTGGCGTCGGCCCTGGCCATCTCCGCGTTGCAGCCAGTGCAGGCCACCGTGGCCTCGCTCTCGCTGGTGCAGCCGTTGAATGCAAAGGCGGCCACGAGGCCCAGGGCGAGGAGGATCAGGATTCGCTTCATCGCTAGTCTCCTTGGTCGAAGTCCGCTTTCCTTTCTAGCCGATGTTTGGATGGCTGGGAAGGATAAATCGGTTCGGTGATCTCCTTTACTGGAGCAAGACGAGCTTGAGCTCCTGCTGCTGCCCACCCGCGCGGAAGCGGACGAAGTAGACGCCGCTGGCCTGGCGGTGACCCGCGGCGTCGCGGCCATCCCAGACCAGCTCGTGCTCGCCCGCGGGCAGGGTTCCTTCCTGGAGCGAGCGGATGCGCCGGCCCGATACGTCGTAGACGGCGAGGCGGACCCGCTCGCGGGAGGCGAGGGAGAAGCGAATCGTAGTCGCCGGGTTGAAGGGGTTGGGCCAGGCGCCGTCGAGGCGGGTGATCGCGGGATGCACAGGCGCGCCGTCGGGTGGGGCGCCCGGTGCGCGGGCGAAGAGGTTCGCGAGCGCGTGGCCCACCATGAGCCGGGCGTAGTCGGTGCCCGCCGGCAGGCCGTAGCCGTCGTCGCGGACGTGGCCGTAGCCGAAGGGGTTGAAGAGCACGCGGCTGGGATGGCCGGCGTCGTTCAGTTCCGTGCCGTTACCATCGGGATCGCGGTTGAGGATTCCGGCCACGATGCCGAGGCCGCCGTCGTCTTCCCACTCGTGGCTGACCTCGACGAGCTCGCCGACGGGCAGGATCGCGTCGAAGTTCTCGATGCTGGGGCAGCCGCCGTCGGCGAGGATGCTCGGCGCGCCGCCCAGATACTCGAGAGCCGGGTGCGTGGCGAAGACCCGCGGCACGAAAATGCCGACGAGGTCGTGGTAGAACCAGTAGTCGGCCAGCAGGCTCGCGCCAAGCACCTGGGCGAGAAAAGGCTCGGCGTTACCGAGGTCGTTGGCGATCATGTTGCCCATGACCCAGAGCCCGACGTCGTGCGGCGTATTCGCCAGCCAATCGGCGAGCAGCACGTCGTCTTCCGTCTTGCAGCCCGGTAGGGTGCAGATGGTGTAGGAGGGGATGTTGCCGCTGTCCCAGACGATGATCTCGTAGGGCGCGAGCTGCCCGGGCTCCGCCCGGCCGGCGAGGCCGTTGTCGAATCCACTGGTCGGCGCCTGCACGACGTAGACGTCGTACTGTGAATAGCCGTTGTAGCGGAAAGCCTCCTCCCAGGCGGGCAGGCCGTTGTAGCGGAAGGCTTCCCAAGCATGCAGGGCATGGCGGCCGTCCTCCACGTAGAGCATCGTGGTCCCCGCCGTGGGCAGGCAGCGCAGGGTGTAGCGGCTCCGCAGGTCGGGATCGGAGGACATCGCCCATTCCGGCCGAGTGGAGACAGTCCCGTTCTCGGCTTCGGCCCGGAAGAAGTACTCGATGAGGTCCCCCGCCTCGAAGTAGTCCTCGGCGAAATCGAAGGCGTACTTGCCCTCGGCGACCTCGCCCTGGCTCGCCGCGGAGTCCGCCTGCATGGTCCCCCAGGTTACGCCGCCCCAGTCCTGCGTGCCCGTGAAGGGTGAGAAGATGCCGTCGCTCGCGTCGGGATCGGCCTGCGCTAGCTCGATCAGCCCGGCATGCGGGCCCGCTACGACGCGCCACCAGAGGCGCAGCTCGGGTCGCAGCTCGCCGGCGTCGGGATTGAAGCTGCTTGCGATGCCGCCGAGGGGATCCATGTCGAGCTCCACGACCGTGGAATCGCCGATGACGAGAGGCGGGTCCTGGTATGCAAGGTCGCAGGCGATGTCGATGCGCACCTTCCCCGAGACCTCGGAGAAGTTGTCCTGGAAGGCCAGGTGGCCCGGGATCCACCACTCGGCAGCGGAGCGGTCGGTGATCATGACCTGGATGTTGTCGTAGTAGGGCGCGGGCGTGTGGCCCGTGCCGTCGCCGTTGATGTCGCACCAGAATGGGCAGGCGTCGAGCACGCCGAGCCGGAGGACGACGCCGGTGATCGTTCCCTCGTCTGCAGATTCCAGGGCTTCCATGGTTACGTTGAAATTCGCAGTAAACCATCCGCTCGGGAGATCCCACCAGTAAGTGAAATCTACGAATGATCCCAGGTAGTCCTGACCTTCGACTCGAGCGGCGATGTATCCCATCGGGAAGATCAATGCGTTCAAGGAAAAATCCGAGTACATCCAATAGCTGATATAGAGCGAGAATTCGGGTCCTAATTCGATCGGGTTACCCTGGGCATCTACTTCGAGAACGGGGCTCTGTACCGCCTCGTCGATGTAAGGCGGTCCATAGGGGATGACGGGGCTCGGATAGCCGGACGTGTAGTGCCCCTCCTCCCAGAAGGCCCAGGCGCGGGTGTGGTTGATGATGCAGAAGGTCTCCTGGAAGAGATTGCTGCGCAGCTCGGCGTGGATGCCGGCGCTCGGTTCTGTCTCGAAAGAGAGCCTCGCAGGCTCGAGGCCGTCCTCGAAGTCGGCGGCGAAGACCTCGGCGCCGTCCACGTCGATGCGGAGGTTGTCCAGCCAGACCGCGCCGACGTCGGACTGGTACAGGCCGTCCTCGTCGGACCAGGCGCGGTCAGACTGGAAGTAGAAGCCCACGCGCGTCTCGGCGGGCACGCCTCCCAGCGCATCCGGGCCAACCATAAGCTCGATCTCCTGGTAGCTCTGCTCGGCGCTGGCATCGTTGCGGAGGACCGTCTTCCAGGTCCCTGCCGAATCCACCCGCACCTCGAACCAGTCGTAGACGTCGCCCTCGAAGTCCGCCCGGTAGGCGTAGCGGATGGTCAGGCTGTCGGTCACTATATGTCCGCTCAGGTCCACGACCGTGTACTGCTGCCAGTGGTTGCCATAGCCCGTCTCGTGTGCCCAGCTGCAGACCTCCTGGCGCCCGCACCAGAGGGCGTGGTCGTTGACGGGATCGTTCGGGTAATCGAAGGGCAGGGCCTGGCTCATGTCCGTGCCCGTGCCCGCACAGATCTCGGTGGAGGCCAGGTGCCACCAGGCCCCCTCCTGCGCGGTCTTGTCTACCCCGAACCAACCGGCGGGCTCGCCCGCGCCGCTGGCGCCGTCGAAGTTGTAGCCGCGCTCGGTCGTGCCGGGGCTGCCGTAAGAGCCCGGTCCGCTCGCGGCGAAGAGGAAGCTCGTGTCCTCGCGGGCGCTCGCATTCGCGGGAGGGATCGCCGGGGGCTCGGCGATGCGCAGGCGCGGCGGCTCGACCGGTCTTGCGGCGCCATCCGGGACGAACGTAGGGAGGAGAAGAAGACAGAATAGTCCTACGGGGATCCATCGTCGCAGCATCATGACCTCATTTCAGAAGCACGAGCTTGAGTTCCCGGCTCGTCTCGCCCGCCCGGAAGCGCAGGAAATAGATGCCACTGGCCTGGGAACGGCCGGCGTTGCCCTTTCCATCCCAGACGATCTCGTGCTCGCCGGGGCCCAGCGGTTCGTCCCAGAGCGTCCTCACTTCACGGCCAGCGACGTCGTAGATCCGCAAGCTCGTATGTTCGCGGCGCGTGAGCGCGAAGCGGATCGTCGTCGACGGGTTGAAGGGGTTGGGCCACGCCCCGGTGAGACGAGTGACCAGCGGCGCGACGGGTTCTACGGCGATCGGCTCTGTACAGGGTGGCGGGTAGCCGAGGAGGAGGCCGAGGACGTGGCCGACCATGACGCGGATGTACATCCTGCCGGTCGGATTGCCGTAGCCCGTGTCGCGGACGTGGGAATAGCTGAAGGGATTGAACAGGACCCGGTTCTGATAGCCGGCGGCATTCAGCTCCGTGCCGTCCCCATCGGGATCCCGGTTGAGGATGCCCGCAACGAGGCTGGCCACGCCGTCCTCCTCCCAGTCGTGGCTGATCTCGACGAGGCCGTCCGCGAGCGTGATCGCCGAGAAGCGCCTCTGCCAGGGACAGGAGCCATAGACCCAGAAGTCGGGCGTCCCACCCTGCCACTCGAGATCGGGATGGCTCGCGTAGACCCGCGGCGAATAGATGCCGGTCCAGTCGTCGTAGTACTCGCCGCCCAGAAGGAGCTCCGCGCCAAGGACCTGGCCGAGGAATGGCTCATCGTTTCTCAGGTTGTTCGCGATCCGGTCGCCCAGGACCCAGAGGGAGACGGCGTGTTCCGTGTTCGTCAGCCAGTCCGTGAGGAGCAAGTCATCTCGGGCCTTGCACTCGATGTTGCTACCAGAACAGATCGTGTAGTTCCATAAGCGGCCGCTGTCCCAGACGACAGCCTCGTACTGGGCGAGCTGGCCCATCTCCGCCCGACCCGCGAGCCCGTTGTTCTGACCCGCGGAGGGTCTCCGGGTTGTGTAGACATCGTAGGGCTCGCAATAGCCGGAGAAGTGGAAGGCCTCGCTCCAGGGAGGCAGCATCCCTTCATCGTCCTCCACGAAGAGCAGTGTTGCTCCAGGCGTCGGCAGACAGCGCAGGATGTGATACTTGCGGAGGGCCGGATCGGCGCTCATGGCGTAGTTTGGCTCGGTGTGGAAGCCGCCGCCTGCCGCTTCGGCGCGGAAGAAGTACTCGACGATGTCGCCCGGTTCGAAGAAGTCATCGGCCAAGTCGAAGGCGAAGAGGTCCTCGTCTGTCACCACGCCCCCCACCGCCGCCGAGTCGGCCTGCATCGTGTTCCAGGTCTCGCCGTCGAAATCCTGCGTGCCCGTCCAGGGCGACCAGATGCCGTCGCTCGCGTCGGGATCGGCCATGGCGGGATCGTTGCTGCCCTCGTGGGGCCCGGCCAAGACGCGCCACCAGAGATGGAGTTCGGGGCGGTACTCGCCCGCGTCGGAGTTCCAGCTAGTCGCGATGCCGCCGGCGAGGTCCAGGTCGAGCTCCACCACGGTCGAGTCGCCGATGACGATATCTGGATTGTTCCAGTGGGCCACATCAATAGCGGGATCAATGCGAACTTTGCCCGCGAGATCGGGGAAGTTGTCCTGGAATGCGAGCCACGCTTTATAGTCCCAGATTGCAGGGGAAGCGCCCGCCACGATCACGCGCACGTCGTCGAAGTAGGGCCCGATCACGTCGCTGTGAAACGCGCTCGGGGGGATGTCGCACCAGTGCTCGCACATGTCGATGACGCCGAGGCGCAGTTTGACGCCCTCGATCGCATCCCACTGGTCGACCGCGGACAGGCGCAGCGCGTCGGTGATGTCGTAACGGAGATCGAGCCACTTCCCATCGGTGCCGTAGTAGACGAAGTTGTCGTCCTCCCAGCGCCCCATGCATTCATTGCCCGCGACCTGGGCCGCCGTCTCCCAGCGCCAGAAGACCACTGCGCCCAGCGGCATGTACACGTAGGCCCTAGCCTCGAAGAGGACTCTATCGCTGGGGCCGAGCTCTAGGGGCTGGCCCGCGTCGTCCACCAACAGGAGTGGGCTCTCGACCAGGTTGTGCACGAAGGGCGGACCGTAGGGGATGATGGGAATGTCGTTCTCGATCAGGCCGGGATCGTAGAAGGTCCAGCAGTAACTGCGATTGTAGTAGCAGGCGTCGTCCTGCAGGGGAAACCTCCGCAGGGCGGCATAGTCGCCAGCGGGTGCTTCCACGGCGAAGCTGAGCCCCTCGGGCTGCAGGCCATCCTCGAAGTCGGAGGCGAAGAGCTGGCTGCCGTCCGCGACGACACGGATGTTGTCGAGCCACAAGGCGCCAAGGTCGGAGAGGTAGAGGCCGTCCTCGTCAGACCAGGTGCGGTTGGACTTAAAGCGAAAGACGAGCTGCTGGAGGATCGAGCCATGGACCTCTGCGGCAGTCAGCTCGATGACCCGTTCCTGCAGGTACTGCGTGCCTGGGTTCCAGTTGCCGTAGATATGATCGCCAAGGGATAGGGATCCTCGTCCGTGGCGAGGTAGACATGGAAGGTGTCCCAATCCTCCCCCTCGTAGTCGGCAGCGAAGGCGAAGGAGATGTGCAGAATATCGGTCAGCTCGTGGCCGCGCAGGTCGATCAGCACGTGCTGGTCCCAGAGATTGCCGTAACCGGTAGGGTTCGCCCAGCCGCAGACGTCCTGGCGCCCGCACCAGAGGGCGTAGTCGTTCGTGGGATCGGCGGGCCAGTCGAAGGGGAGGGCGCCGGACATGTCCGGGCCGTGGCCCGCGCAGATCTCCGTCGAGGCCACGTGCCACCAGATCCCGTCTTGGGCGGAGAGGTCCGTGCCCACCCAGCCGGCGGACTCGGCCGAGCCGCCGGGGCCGTCGAAGGTGAAGCCGCGAGCGTCGGTGCCGGGGCTGCCGTAGGAGCCCGGCCCGGAAGCTGCGAAGAGGAAGCTCGTGTCCACACGGGCCTGCGCCCCGGGCGTGGGGACCAGCACCGGCTCCGAGATCTCCACCCGCGGCGGTGGGAGGGGCCGGGCATCGATTCGCTGGCTGGCGCTTGGGACGATGACAAGGAGAATGAAGCCGATCGAATAATAGAAACGCATCGAGCGCATCGAGCCTCCTCTCGGGAGGCCGGCAGGATAGAGCAGGGGTTCCAGGGCCTTTCGACGAGCGATCGTCCTCGCGCTCTTCCCGCGCGGCCCGTAGTTATAGGGAAATCAGCCAATAGCGTACCCATAAAGCTTATCCCAGGGCCGCCAGCCTGTAAAGCCTGCTGGAGGAGGACTTCACGGCTGCGCTGAGGATCGTCCCCGGCTCGAGGCGCGAGTCCAGCCGGCTGGACTCGCAGCAGTCGCCACGTGGCGACTCCGCCGGCCGCGAGTGCGCCCGGGTGGACTTTACAGCCGGCTGTAAAATCGACCCGGGCGCAAACTCCACCCGGCAGGCACGCAACGCGGCCGAGCTCGGGAGTGTACCCGGGTACACTCCCCACACCGAGCGCTCGCTCGGGCCGGAACCCGCCCGCATGGAGGCTGCCGGGCATGAAAAATCCCCCTCGCGGGAGGGGGATCTTTCATGCTGCTGCGCTTGTGTCGAAACTCATCGTGCCTGCGACTCGCGGCGGAGCGCGGCGCGGGCTAGTCGGCGTGCTCTGCGAGGCGCTTGCCGACCTGGCTGCTGCGGATGCGGCTGAGGGCCTTTACCTTCACCTGGCGGACCCGCTCACGGCTGATCTTCAGCTCCTTGCCGATCTCTTCCAGGGTCATGGGCTCCCGAGTGCCGAGGCCGTAGTAGTTGCGCAGGATCATGGCCTCGCGCGCGCTGAGCTGGTCGAGCGCCTCCTCCAGCAGCGAGTGGAACTCGGTCATGTCCAAGTCCTCGCTGGGGCTCGGCAGATCCTCGTCCTCGATGGTGTTGAGGAGGATGTGATCCTCCTCGCCCGCCAGCGGCTCGTCCAGGGAGCGGTAGGTGTTGGTGGCCAGCTCGATCTCGTTGATGACGGACTCGGCGATGCCCAGGGCCTTGGCAAGCTCGTTCTTGGTGGGCTTGCGGCCGAGCTCGTCCCACATCTTCCGCTTCCGCTTGCGAAGCTGATAGAGGACGTTGGCCTTGTTCATGGGCAGACGCACGATGTTGCCCTGCTCCACGATCGCCTGCATGATCGACTGACGGATCCACCAGACGGCATAGGAGATGAACTTGAAGCCCTTCTTCTCGTTGAAGCGGTAGGCCGCCTTGATCAGACCGAGGTTGCCCTCGTTGATCAGGTCGAGGAGGCTGAGCCCCTGACCCACGTACTGCTTCGCGATCGAGACCACGAACTTCAGGTTGGCAGTGATCAGCTCCTCGAGCGCCTTGTCGTCCCCCGCACGGATGCCGACAGTGACCTCGGCCTCCCGCTGGCGGGAGAGGCTCTCGAAGCCGCCGATGGACTGCAGATAGGCGTTCAGAGTCTCGCTCTCGGCCTGATTGTGAAAGACTCCAGCCATGACCTTGCCTCGGGGAAGGATCGCAGGGCGAATCGCCCTTTCCGATTTACCGTTGAACGTTGTGCAGATTGTCACAACTCAACGCGGGGAGTATGCCCGAAGTTCCCGCGATAGTCAAGCGCAAAGCAAGTATCTTGCCCCTCCACTATTCGCAACAGGATTCCTGAAAGCGGTGAGTTAACAAGACTTACATGTCCTGCATGCGGGTGATATAACGGATTTATTCTGATATCTATAGAAATATTACATGAATTCCTGGCAGAATACTAGACTATCAGGTTGACAATTCCTTAACAGCTCCCGTCCGATATAGGAAAATCACTCGAGCCCACCGCCCGCGAGAACCCAGACCCAATCGTCCTGGAGCAGGTAGTCCTCCGCCAGCCTCGCCAGGTCCTCGGAGCGAACCTGGCGCTGGCTGGCCACTTTCTGCCGGGACTCGGCAAAGGGATCCTCCCCCCGATGCTCCGCCAGCCCCAACCGGTAGGCCTGGTGGATGCGGGAGAGATTGCGCATCAACTCGCGCCCCCAGCGGCCGTTGACGGCGCGGAAGATCTCCTGCTCCCCGGGCGGCTCGTCCCGGAGACGAGTCAGCTCGGCGAGCATACCCACCCGGGCGCGTTCCCGGTTCTCGGCGCCGGTGGAGATCTGGAGGGTGATTAGCCCGAAGCCGGACTCGCCGTCAGCCAGGCCTGGCACGAAGCGGAGCCCGGCGCCGAGGGAGTAGGCGAGGCCCTGCCGCTCCCGGAGCTCGAGTGCCATCCGAGCGGAGAGCACGTCGACGAGCACCCTCAGGCCGCCTTCGTCCTCCGGTTCGCCCGGCACGACGCGCCTCGCGAGGAGGGCCACCTGCTCCTTCTCCATCGGCAGGACCAGCTCGGCGGGCCCCCGGGACAGCTCGCTGGGCGGCAGGACTCCCGGGCTCCCGGCCAGGGCGGAGAAGTGCCGGCGCACCTGGCCCAGGATCTTGCTCGCGGGGCGGCTGGTCACCACCGAGAGGATCATCTGCCCCGGGTCGAAGTACTCGGCGTGAAAGGCCCGCAGAGCCTCGGCGTCGATGGCGGCGATGGACTGCGCCGTGCCCGTCAGGGGCTCGCCGCGCGTCCCGCCGGCGAAGAGCCAGCGGCTGTGCTCCTGCCGCGCCTCCTCGATGGGCCGGGAGCCGCCCATCCGGTGAGCCGCCAGCATCCTGCCCTTCTCTGCCTCCACGGCTGCCTCGGGGTAGCTCGCCTCGCCCACCATCTCGGCGAGAAGTGCCAGGGCCTCGTCCGACGATTCGTCCAGCGCCTGCAGGCGCAGCCAGGAGAAGTCCTCGCGCGTGTAATAGTTATCGAAGGGAATCCAGGGATTGTCGCTCGTCTTGAGACGGGCGCCCAGGGCCGAGATAGCCCCCGCGATCTCCTCGCCGCTGTGGCGAGCCGTGCCCGCATCGAGGAGGCGGTGGGCCAGCGCGACCATACCCGCCCTGCCCTCCGGCTCCCGCAGCGAACGGCCGCGCACCAGCAGGTGGGCCGCAAAAACCTCGCTGGAGGGATCCGATTTCACGAGCACGGTGAGCCCGTTGCCCAGGACGGCGCGGCGCTCCTCCCTGCGCGAACGACGCGGGCGCTGCAGGTTCTCCCGCGCGCGGCGCGGGCGCTTGCGCGGCGCGGCCGCGAGCGCGAGCTCCCGGGCCACCGGTGTGAAGCCAGCCTCGAGCTCCGGCGGAAGCTCTTCCAGCCCGCCGGACTGGTCGCTCCAGATCAGCCGCGGCGGGGCGGCCAACAGGCTCCGTTCCAGCTCCGCGCGCACGGCGGCGGCACTCATATCCTGCAGGTCGCGTCGGTAGCCCGACAGGAACTCGTAGCCGCCCAGGTGCAGCTCGGCGGACTTCATCATCGCGTAGTAGTGATACGTGTCCTGGAGGAACACCTCCTCGACACGAAGGCCGCGGGCGGCTTCCGCCACGAGCGCCGCGTCCGGCGCCCAGTCGGCGAGGGCGCGCAGGCGGCGGGCCAGCAGGCTCAGCACTTCCGCCGGATCGGTCTCGCCGGGATCCACGCCGAGGTGCAGCAGGGAGAAGTCCTCGAAGAGCTCGATCGAGACGCCGAGATCGAGGGGGCTCCCATCGCCCTGGCGCAGCGGCGAGCGGTGCTCGTCCGAGAGCAGCGTGGCGAGAACGAGCTGCGCGGGGTATCCACCCTCCCGGACCGGCGGCGCGGGCCAGTAGAGATCCAGCGACGGCTTGCCTTCCTCGGCGCGGTAGAGGACGTAGTCCGGCGCGTCGGGCCAGGGCAGGCTCACGCCGGGCGGCGGCGGCACGAGGGCGTCCTCGTGCGCGCCGAAGACCTCGCCGAGCAGCTTCATGGTCTCGCGCGGCTGGAAGTCGCCGACCAGGAACATGCGGCAATTCGACGGCCGGTAGCGTTCCCGGTAGTAGCCGAGCACCTGCTCGCGCGTGAGGCCTCGGATCGTATCCACCGTGCCCAGGACGGGATGGGCGAAGGGCGTCCCCCCAAGGACCCGCTCGTTCTGGTAGAGCTGCCCGCGATAGCTGCCGCTGTCGTAGTCCTTCTTCATCTCCTCGATGACGACCAGTTTCTCCTTCTCGAACTCGTCCTCGGGGAGAATGGAGCCGAAGAGCATGTCGGCCTGGATCTCCAGCCCCTCGCGCAGGTACTCGGTGGGGATCAGGAGGATGTAACAGGTGTACTCGCGGCGCGTGAAGGCGTTGATGTAGCCGCCGTAGTCCTTGATGCCCTCGTTTATGTCTTCCCGGCTCCGCGTGGCCGTGCCGTTGAAGACCATGTGCTCGAGGAAGTGGCTCGCCCCGAAACTCGTCTCGTCCTCGAAGCGGCTGCCCGCGCCGACCGTGACGATGGACGCCACCATCGGCCCCCCGTGGGCCTCCTTCAGGAGGACCTCGAGACCGTTGTCGAGTTGACGCCTCTGCAGCTCGCCCCCCGCGGCAAGAGCCGGCGCGATGACGAGCAGGATGGCGAGGAGCAGCATCGGCAGGCGCGGGTGCGAGCGCATGGGAACCTCCACGGAAAAGGTTTGTTCCCGCCGTCGGGAAAACCTAGAATCGGCCCAAGCTGCCATAGTTCCCGGCCGGAATCAAGAGCACCCCAACGAAGAAGGTCTCCATGAGACGCCTCACCCTGTCCCTGCTCAGTGTCCTCACGCTGCTCGCGGCGAGCGCAAGCACGGCGGCCGATCACCGCGTGCACCTCACGGACGGAAGCGTCCTCCAGGGCACGGTGCTCTCGCTGGACGAGGAGAAGGTGCTCCTCGCCACGGCCTACGTCGACACCCTGGCCTTGCCTCGCGGGCAGGTGGCGGCGATCCTTCTGCGCCCAGAGCTCGCCCTCCCCTTCGCCGAGCACGGCGAGGCTGCGGAGGCGGCACCGGCCGAGGGAGAAGCGCCAGCGACACCCCCCGCGGAGCTCGGCAGCGGCACGCTCGAGATCGCGCTGAAGGGCGACGCCGTGCGCTCTTCGGTCCGCTTTCGCGGCAACCACGACCGCGAACGGATGAAGCGACTCAACACAATCTACCTGCGCGTGTACATGAACAAGGAGATGGTCTTCGAGACCAGCGACGACAGCATGGAGAAGGCCTTCCGGGAACGGCAGTGGTTCTTCCTGCGCAACCGGCATCAATTCGAGCCCGTCACCCTCGAGGCGCCAGCCGGCATCTACGAGGTGCAGGTCGTGATCGGGAACAAGCTGGACGAGCTGCAGGAGGAGGAGACCCAGTCCGAGCTCGTCTCCGCGGAGATCGTTCTCAAGGAGCTGACGATCCGGGCGGACGAGAAGACCCGGGTCGTCCTGGAGGGGAAGGGCAGCCGCTGGGGCTACGGGAAGTACACGCTGGAGCTGCTCAGCAGCCGCTAGCGCCCATCGCCTTCCGGCGGCTTCTCCTCGTCTGCGGCTTCCTCGCCGGCCGGCTGCTGCTCGACGTCCGCATCCTCCTCGCCTTCCTCGGCAGGCTCTGCCTCACCCACGGCGTCGATCTCCCCCGCGGGCGCCTCGCCGGCCGGAGCGGCCTCCTCGGGATGCTCCCCGTCCCGCGCCCCCTCCGGGGGCGGCTCGTCGCCAGGGATCGGAGCGGCGGGCAGCTCGGGACGCGGCAGGTCCCGGGAGAGCCGAAAGGCGATCCGGTAGTCGTGCAGGTCGGGGTCGGACTGGTTGCCGAGCGTGGTCTCCACGAGGCACTCGACGCGCCAGTATTCCGCCCAGGCCACGGAGAGGCCCCCGGCGACACGAGTCCAGGTGGCCGCGTCCGGGGAGAAGGTGATCCCGCCCTCCAGGAATATGCTCCGCCCGCCCGGCAGCATCCGATCCAGGCGAAGGTCCGCCGCCTGCCGGTCGGGCCAGTCGTCCCCCATGCGATCCTCGCCGATGCCGACGAGCTCCCAGCGATGGCTGAACGCCGTCCGCAGTCGGAATGGCCCCCCGGTGAAGAGGCTCATCAGCGAGACCCGGCCGAAGGCGCGCCTCTGCTGCAGGGGGTAGAGCATGTCATCGGAGAAAGGCAGCCAGAACTCGGCCCCCAGGCGCAGGGCGCCCTGCCCGGAGCCCAGCAACCTCAGGTTCGCGGCGAAGCGGGGGTTGTCCCGCCCCGACTCGCCCGGCGCGCTGTAGGAGGAGTAGAGCCAGGGCAGAGAAATGGACCAGGCCAGCGCGCTCCCCCGACTCCCGACGTAGCGGAGCGTGTGGCGCTGACCGGCCCAGGCCCGGCAGGAGAAGTACTCGCTGCCGAACTCGAGCTTGTGCCGGTTCGTCCCCAGGAGAGGGGTGGCGCGGAGGGGGTCTTCGAAGAGGAGGAGACGTGCCTCGACCTGCCCGGCGGCGGCCAGGAGGGAGATCCCGAGGATCCACGCCCGCGAGCGGCGGAGAGCGGGGAGGGGATCAGTCCACCTCGTGGACATTCTCCAGCAGATTCACATTCCCCTGATTCAGGAACTGCACCCGGATGGCACGGCGGTCGCCGGGGAGGAGGAGCTTTTCGATGACCCTGCCGTAGTCGTTCCAGGAGCGATGGTAGATGACGTTCCCGACTTCGAACTGACGCTGCGAATCGTACTCGATCACTTCCGCATCTTGGACCGTTTCGAGGCAGAACTCGTTCTCGGCGCCAGCGGCGATCTTCGCCTCGGCCTCTCCGTCCAGCTTCATGTGCGGCAGGATTCCCTTGCACTGCGGGCATTTCAGCCAGGTGACTTCGTCTTCTCCGCCTTCCTCGACCACTTCCATGTCGAGGACGTCCTTGCATACGGAGCAGTACTGCTTCATGGGAATCCCTTCCAGCGACCCGGTACTACTTCATGTTCTGTGGAAGCTTGCAGCAGGCATCCGCCTCGTCGAGGGTCATGAACCTCATGCCGCAAACCGGGCAACGGTACTTGCCGTCGATGCGTCCTTCCTGTTCGGCCTTGGCCAGAAGTCTGTGGAACTTCACGTACTTTTTGTTGGAATCCAAATCCCGCTCGAGGAACCCCGGTGCTGGGGCTCCCTGCGTCGAGGAGTTACTCATCGGCTCACCCTTTCCTTTGAGTACTCTCATTATCAGCGGTTGGGGGTTGGCTCTGTGGCCCGTCCTAGATGTTGTGGAAATCCTTACCTGATGCGGGCAGCAGCCCCCACATGTAGTGGGCACCCTATAACAAGGTCAACGCTTCTGTCAACTCTTAACTCCCATTGAACGCGGAAAACCGCACGGTGACGGGCCGACACGGAGTCGCGCGTTCGACGAGCGCTTCTCCGCCTTCACGGCCGCGCTCCGCCACTGTCGTTCCTTGTCGTCCCTTCCCCGCGATGGATCGACTCGAGGGTCCATGTCTCGCGGCTGCGTTCTTCATTGCCCGCGAAGCTCCGACCCGCGAACTCCGATGTCTTCTGCGCGCGACGATCCTCGTGATAGCGCACCCAGCCACCGAAGGGCAGCTCGTCGCAGAGCCAGACCACGCCGCGCACGTGCAGGCGCGTACGCAGCGTTACGCTCTCGCCTTCCTGTACGCTCACGCTGCTGTCCGCGAACGTGAAGCGCCGGCAGACGAGCTCCCCGCTCCCCACCGTGAGCGTGGACTCAGCTTCGAAGGTCCTTCCGCCGACGCGCCCCTCCATGTCGCGCAGGCTCGCGAGGAAATCGAGCTCGTCGGAATCGATCGGCCGCCAGGCGCCGTCCCAGCTTTCGACTCGATCGAAACGCGAGTCCGCGAAGGCCGACGCGCTCCCGCCCGAGCGATAGCGCGCGCGGTAGCGTGCGTCCACCTCGTCGAGGCTCAGTTCCAGCAGCCATTGCTCCGGACCGATCGATTCGAGCACGGTGAGTCGTAGTCGTTCTTCGCTCCGCCGGCCCTCGCTCAGCATCTCCATCCGATAGCTCAAAGAAAGGCCCGACTCGAGGAGGGGCATCCCCTCCACGGGCCGGGCCAAGCTGAGACAGAGAAGTGTCGGGAGCAGCGGCGCCCAGTTCCTCATCGCGCGCTCACTTCAATGTGCGATCTTCTGCCAGTAGGAATTGAAATCGAATTCCGGGCTGTTCTCCTCGTCGTGGCAGGTGAGGCAGGAGGCCTCCATCTCCGCCGCCGCCGTGTCGATGGACTCGTCGCGCTGGTGCGCGGTGCCATAACCGTGGCAGGCCTCGCACTGCACGTGCTTGAGGAGGTCCCGATTGCGCTTGTCGAGCCCGTATCCCCCCGGCTTTCCCCAGCCGGTCACGTGGCAGGCAACGCAGTCCGGGTTGTTCTCCTCATACTCCTTCTCCAGCGAGACGAGCGCGTGCGCGTGCGCGGATTCCATGAACGAGTCATACTCCTGCAGATGGCAGCGCTTGCAGGCGTCCGTACCGAGGAAGTTGTCGGTGGTCTCCGTCTCGCTGAACTCCTGTGCCAGCTGCTCGATGAGCTGGGCGCGCTTCTTCCGCTCCACCTTGCTGGCGTTGTACTCCTCCACCATCGCCTCGATCATCGGATCGTCGGGGTAATGCTTGTCCAGTTCGTGGATCATGATCGGCGAAACCTCGGTGGAGCCGTCATCCTTGAGGGTCATGGTGAGCTCGCCGAAGTCCTTGCCGCGCGCCGCCGCCGTGTAGACGAGCGTGCCCATGTCCGTCTCCGCGGGCACGCGTTGGCTGATCGTGGCATTGCCGAATAGCACTAGGTCCAGCCCCTCGATCTCCTTGCAGGCATCGAGGGCTTGGTCGCGCCGCCCGCCGTAGAGGAGGACGACCGCGTCGCAGCCCTCCGCCTGCTTCAGCTGCTCGACGCCCGTCGCCACGGCCAGAGCCGGATCTTCGAATTGGAGCCCACCGGGCATGTTCCGAGCGGCGTGCTGTAGCTTCGGGTCGGTCACGGAGAGAACGCCCAGCCTCTTGTCACCCAGCTCGAAGATGCGATGGCCGGGGAAGAGGGCGCTGCCCTCCGCATCGACCAGATTCGCGCAGGTCAGGGGGATGTCCTGCTCCTGGCCCATCTCCTGGAGCTTGTCCAGGCCCAGATGCAGATCCTGGCTCTGAACGGCGCACACAGCGAGGTCGATCTCGCCGAGCGCTTCCATGAGGAACACCGACTGCAGTTCCCATTCGCGCTCGGGTCTCTTGGACAGGTTGTCTCCGCCACAGAAGATCAGAACGTGATCGTTCTCTGTGCGGAGCTTCTCGATGAGGGCCGCCCTCCGGGCGATCCCGCCTTTCTGCTTGCTTTTTCAGCCGCAGGGATCGATCTCACCCACCGAGCGGGTCTCGTAGCCGATGACGACCGACACGTCGGCCAGCACCGGTCCCGCTGTGAGGATCGTGAGTAGGGCGAGCAGAAGGCCTCCGCTCAGTAGACGAAGGAATCGCGGACACTGCATGAAAAGAACTCTCCTTGCTGTCGTATGCCGGTTTCTGCCCGGTCAGGAGGTGAAGCGCTCCTTCAGGGACTTGCCGGCCGAAAAGGCGGGCACGCGCGCCGCCGGGATCTGGATTGCTTCGCCCGTGCGGGGGTTGCGGCCCATGCGGGCCTTGCGGTTCCGCAGCTCGAAGGTGCCGAAGCCCGTGACCTGCACCTTCTCGCCGGCCTCGAGAGCGCTGGCGATCACGCCGTTGCGTGGATCGGTGGCGAAGAGTGCCTCCACCGCCTTTTTTGCGTCCTTCTTCTCCATGCCGCTCATCTCCGCCAGACGATCGATCAGATCTGCTTTGTTCATCAGAATCTCCCGGTCTCCGGGGGCAGCGTCCCCCTGTGATTTTAGTACCCTCTGAAGCCCGCACTCCGATCACCGGACTCGATCTTGATATCCTCGGGGTGGGCACGCAAGTAGATTCGAAAATAATACTGTTCCTGCCCCTGGTACACAAGCCGGGAGAAGCTCGCTTCCCAGCAATGCAAGTTCCGTATCACACTGAGCGACTGGCTGCCGAGCTCCCCATCTTCGAGGCGCAGATTCGTCCGGTAATCGATGTGCCAGTTTTCGGTTAGGGAAATGCTGCCGCCAACGGCGACGCTCGGACTCGGGCTGCTGCTTCGAGTGCGGTTTAAACTGAAACTCGCGCCGAGGTTCCAGCTCTGTTTGCCGCCCGTGTCACCACTGCCTGCCCGCTTGCCCTGGCTCAGGGGCGCGAGGGGATCGAATCCATCCCTGGGCTGTCTCGGCCTGTCTTGTTCCTCCCACTCGTCCATCTCCGCTTCCTCCCGGGACTCCTCGGCGATGATCCCCTCCTCCCGCTCGCTCACAATGTTTCGATCCACCTCGGCCTTCTCCACCTTGCCGTAGGCGAAGCCGCCGGAAAGACTGAAGTTACCAGACATTGTCGTGCTGATCTTCTCGCCAGTGTTCAGGTTGAAGCTGTGCCCCATCTGCATGGAGAAACCGGGGAACGGCGAAAGTCGCACAGAGCTGCTCAGGTTGCGCCACGGATCCTCGTCGCCGCTTTTCGTGAGATCGAGCCCCGTGCTCATGCTCCAGTTCAGGATGCCCGTCTTGCGGACGACGTCCTCGCCTTTCCCGAATTTCAGATCCAGAACGTTGTCCAGCGAGAAGCTCAGGCTGCGGGAGAGCGAGAAGGTCTTGCTGCGGCTCTCACTGTACTGCCAGGACACCGAGGGCACGATGGTGTGCCGTAGCCCCGAGAGCCGGCCGATGCGCGGGTAGAAGATCCCGTAGAAGCGCGTCGATGTCGACGCGGAGGCGCTCCACTGGTGCGAGAACTGGCCGTCCTGCGCCTCCTCCACCTCCGCCGTGCTCAGCGCGTCCGTCTCGCCGTCCGGGCTGACCGGCGTACCGCCGATCGGATTCTCGCCCTTGCCGAAGGGCACGCCCTGCTCGACGCTGAGCGGCACGCTGCTGCGGCTCCAGTTCTCCGAGGCGGAGACGCTCGGACGCACGTTGAGGAAACCCAGCTTCCAGTTGAAGCCCAAGCTGCTGCCGGTGGAGGCGGACTCGTCCACGGTCCGCCGGGTCTCGTAGGTCTTCCGGCTGCGCGAGTAGCGGACGCTCGGCTTCAGCTTGAGCTTGGCGAGCGCGCCGCTAATGCCGCCCTGCCGTTCGCCGCCCGGCCAGAGGGGGATGCTCGTGGTGGAGATGGAGACCGGCGTGCGCTCGTCGACCAGCAGGTTGTCCGTGCCCGGGTCCTCGTCCTCCTGGTTCAGGATCTGAGTGCGGTTGTAGCTCGTGTTCAGGGAGACGTGGTCCCACTTGCGCGTGAAGCCGACGTTCGTGTTCAGGCGCTGGTTGATCGTCTCCTCGACCGTGTAGTTGTCGATGTCGCGCAGGCTCTCGCTGCTGACGAAGTCGACGTTCGCCGTCAGCTTCGTCCTCTCCCCGATGTCCTGCGAGTGGCTGCCGCGCAGGCCCCAGGAGAAGCTGTCGCTGGCCAGGCTGCGGTTGACGTCGTAGCTCAGGTGGCTGCGGATCGAGCCGTTCAGGAAGTAGCGCCGGTAGTACTTGTAGGTGAACGAGCCGAAGAGGGAGCGGTCCTCGATGAAGTCGCCACGCGCGAGCAGCTCCGCGTATTCGCTCAGCGCCCAGTAGTAGCCGATGTCGCGTACGAAGCGCTGCGGCTTGTCGTCCTTGAGCGTGATGCCGAACTCGAAGTCGGGCTGCAGGAAGCCCGAGCGCCGCCCACGTTGCAGGTTGTTGAAGATGAACGGCAGGTAGAAGAGCGGGATCTCCCCCAGGTAGAAGCGCACCGGCCCGCCGACGACCTTGTCCCGCACGCGGATGGTCATCCGGTCGAACTCGAAGTGGTAATGCGGGTCAGCCAGCTCACAGGACGAGTACGTAGAGTTCTGGGCGTGGAGGAGGTCGTCGTCCACCTTCTTCAGGCGCTCGCCCGTGTAGTAGCCCTCGCCGTAGCGCGTCGCGCCCTCGTGCACCAGGCCGTGGCGCCGGTCGATGTCGTATTCCATCAGGCGCCCGTAGAGGCGGTCCTCGTTGTCGATCAGCACCGGCTCGCCGCGTGCGTCGAGGAAGTCGTCCCGGGCATCGAAGCGGATGGTCTTCGCCATCAGCACGAAGTCCGCGCTCTCCACCTCGGCCTCGCCCTCGAGGTAGACGCGCTCCTTGCTCGACTCGTAGATGATGTCGCGGGCCTTGTAGATGATCGTTTGCGCGCGCGACTCGAAATCCGCGTCCGACGCGCTATCGGCCGGCGCGTCGGCCGGAGGAAGGACCGCCTCGAGGCTGTCCGCCTCGCTCAGCTCCTCGCGCCAGCCGTCCAGATAGCTGTAACTGCCCTGGGCGGAGCCGAAGATCCGCACCTCCTCCAGCTCGCCGCCTGCGAAGCGGAGCAGCATGGAGTCGCCCGACACGTCGTTCATGGCGGCGCGCCCGTCTTCCTCGACAGGTGGGATGTAGAGGCTCCGGGGGCCGCCGCGCACCTCCACCTCGCGGATCTCGCCTTCCTCGAAGGAGACATGGAAGCGCTGGCCGACGATGTCGCTGCGCAGGCCGGGGAAGACGCGGGCGTCGGCGGGCTCGTCCTGGAAGCGCGCGTCGCCGTCGATGTTCATGGCGATCAGCTCGCCGTCCGCGAAGAATAGCTCCAGCTCCTCGCCGGTGAGTTCGCTGTCGCCCTGGAGCAGCTTTGGTTCGCCGTAGAGGAGGAGGCGGTCCTCGTCCATGTGGTAGAGGGCCGAGTCGCAGAGCGCCTCGGTGCGGCCGCGCAGGTAGCGCACGTCCCCCACCGCCACCGCCAGGCTGTCGCCGCGGAGCTGGCGCATGGTTCGCGAGCTGACCCGGATCGTGTCGCCCCTGCCCTCCACCTTCACCAGCAGCGGCTCCTCGTCCATCAGTGCGATCTCCCGCTCGCGGTCGTAGCTGCCATGCTGCCCCCTGAGCACGGTCTCGCTGCCGGTGTCCCAGAGCGACACGTCGACGAAGGCCTCGGCGAAACCCGTCCGCCGGTGGTAGATGATCCTCTGGGCGGAGATGAGGTCGCCCTCCTGGTGGATCTCCACGTCCCCCGCGAGGAGGATGAGCTGCTTCTGCCGTTCGTAGATGGCCTCGCGGCAGAAGATCTCCGTCTCGCCGTCGAGGATACGCACCTCACCACTGACGGTGGCCGCGTCGAGCATGTGGTCGTAGTGCCCCTCCTGCCCCCAGATGCGGGTCTGGCCTTCCTCGGCGTGCACGTCGCCGTAGAGGAAGATCTCGTCGCGTTGGCGGCGCGGGTTCTCCTGGCGCTCGGCGCGCTTCGCGGTGATCACCAGGGTGTCGGATTCCAGGCGGGCGTTGGTCAGGGTCGTGATGCTCAGGTCGCCCTGGCGGCGGTGCTGGAGGTCGTCGCCCTCGATCATGTAGATCCTCGACCGCGGCGGGGGCGGCGGCTCCTCCGCGGGTTCGGCGGGCGCGGCAGCGACGCTGTCGAGCGGCACGACGGCTGCGAGGCTGTCGGCCGCCTGCGACGCGTCCAGGCTGTCGGTCGCGGCCTCCGCGGTGGCGGCCGTGCTGTCCGCGGGGGCGCCCAGCATGGACTCGACGTCCACCGGGGGCAGCCTGGCGGGGCTGCAGGCCGCGAGGAGAAGGAGGGGAAAAAGGAGCGGGCCGAGGCGCGACCGGCTCATGGCCGGCTCTCCTCGGCGAGGAGGGCAGCCCCGATCGCGGCGCCGTCGTCGCCGAGGGAGCGGAGTCGGAGCTCCAGGGTCTGGGCGGAGGCGTCCATGAGCCGGCCGTGAGCCTCCTCGCGCGCGGGATCCAGGATCAGGCGACCCGCGCGGGAAACGCCGCCGGCGAGGATGATGCGCTCGGGAGCGAAGATATTGACATAGCTTGCGATGGCCACGCCCAACGCACGCCCGACCTCGGTGAAAAGTTCCACGGCCAGGCGGCTGCCACTCTTCGCCGCGCGGGCGAGCGCGGCCGGCTGGGGATCGGCTCCGCCGAGGCGGGCGGCCAGCTCCCGGTGGCCCAGCCTCCGGCGGGCGAGCGCCCGGCGCGCGGCCCGCGTGATGTGCACGGCGCCGGCGTAGGTTTCCAGACAGCCACGATTGCCGCAGCCGCAGCGCCGCCCTTCGCGCTCGATGACGAGATGCCCGAGCTCGGCGCCGAGCCCCTTGTGCCCCCGGTAGAGCTCGCCGTCCAAGATGAGACCGCCACCGACGCCCGTGCCCAGCGCGAGGCAGAGCATATGTCGCGTGCCGCGCCCGGCCCCCCGCCGCCACTCGCCGTAGGCGAGGGCGTTCACGTCGTTGTCGAGGGCGACGGGGCAGCGGAAACTCGTCGAGAGCCAGGGCCCCAGCGCGAGGCCATCCCAGCTCGTCTGGTTGGGCACGCTCTCCAGGCGTCCGGCCTCCGCGTTCATGAGCCCCGCGCAGGCGAGCCCCAGGCCGCCGAGCCCGGCGTCCGTGAGGCCGTGTTTCGAGAGGAAGGAGCGGATGCAGATCTCGAGCCCGCCAAGGATCTCGTCGTGGGAGTCGCCCAGGGCCGCGGTCTTCCAGCGGCCGCGCTGGAGCTTTCCCCCGCGGCCGTCCAGCAGGATCGCCTTGATGTTGGTCCCGCCTATGTCCAGGCCGAGGATCGGTCGGGCCATCGCTGCCTTCCCCGCCGGCTAGGCGATCTGTTCCTCGCTCTGGGCATCGAAGAAGTGCGCCTTGCTCATGTCCACCATGAGCGGCAGGCTCTCGCCGACCCTGGCCTCCTGCCGCGGATCCACGCGCGCGACGAGCTGCTTGCCGGCCACCTTCACGTAGAGGAAGAGCTCGTTGCCCATGGGCTCGATGACGTCCACCTCGGTGTCGATCGCGTGGCCCCGCGCGCCGGCGGGCAGGTAGTCGGGGGCGTGGACGTCCTCCGGCCGGATCCCCAGGAAGACCTCCTTGCCCACGAAGCCGCCGAGCCTCTCTTTCTCGGTCCCGTCCACGGGCAGATTGCCCGTCTCGCCCTCGAAGATGAGCTCGCCGTTCATGACCAGGCGACCCTTCAGGAAGTTCATCGCCGGGGAGCCGATGAAACCGGCCACGAAGCGGTTGGCCGGGTCGTTGTAGAGGTGCAGGGGCGTGTCGACCTGCTGGATCAAGCCGTCGCGCATCACCGTGATGCGGTCGCCCATGGTCATCGCCTCGACCTGGTCGTGGGTCACGTAGATCATCGTCGCCTGGATGTGATTGTGCAGGCGGCTGATCTCCGTGCGCATCTGCACGCGCAGCTTGGCGTCCAGGTTGGACAGCGGCTCGTCGAAGAGGAAGACCGACGGCCGCCGCACGATCGCCCGCCCCACCGCCACGCGCTGCCGCTGCCCGCCGGACAGCGCCTTGGGCTTGCGGCCCAGGTAGTCGGTGATGCCCAGGATCTCGGCGGCCTCCTCCACCCGCTCGCGGATCTCGCTCTTGGCGAACTTCCGCAGCTTGAGGCCGAAGGCCATGTTGTCGAACACGGTCATGTGCGGGTAGAGGGCGTAGTTCTGGAAGACCATCGCGATGTCGCGGTCCTTGGGCAGGACGTCGTTGACGAGGCGGTCGCCGATGTAGATCTCGCCCTGCGTGATCTCCTCCAGCCCCGCGATCATGCGCAGGGTGGTGGACTTGCCGCAGCCCGATGGGCCGACCAGCACCATGAACTCGCGATCGGCGATCTCCAGATCGATCTCGCGCGCCGCCACCACGTCCTTGTCGAAGATCTTCCAGACGTCCTTCAGGATCACCTTGGCCACTGCGACCTCCCCGTCGTGTCTGCTTTTTACGGCCCCCGCCGGTACCTGTCAAGGACGCCCCGCGGCTGCGTCGCCGGCCCGCGCGGGAGTCCCGCGGCACCGGTCCGCCCTCGGCGCCCGGCGGGCCGCTACCGCTTCCCGGCGGCGGCCCCGTCGCCGAAGCGCTTGAACGTGAGCGCCATCTCCCGCAGGCGCCGGTCGACCCGGTCGTTGACGCTGCCGGGCGTCCAGCTGCCGTCCTTCCGCTTGCGGCCGGCGCTCACGCCCGTGAGCAGCTCCAGGCCCTGGTCGACCGTCTTGATGGCGTAGACGTGGAAGAGCCCGCGCTTGCTGGCCTCCACGATGGCCTTGTCGAGCATCAGGTTCTTCACGTTGGCGGTGGGGATGACGACCCCCTGCCCGGCCTTGAGCCCGCGGTCCCGGCAGATGCGGAAGAAGCCCTCGATCTTGAAGTTCACGCCGCCCACGGCCTGGATGTCGCCGTGCTGGCTCACGGAACCCGTCACCGCGAGCGACTGCTGGACGGGCAGCTCTGCCAGCGAGGACAGGAGCGCGAAGAGCTCCGTGGCGCTGGCGCTGTCGCCGTCCACGCCGATGTAGTTCTGCTCGCAGGAAACCGACGCATGGAGGCTCAGCGGCTTGTCCTGGGCGAAGCGCTGGCGCAGGAAGCCGGAGAGGATCATGTGTCCCTTGTCGAAGGAGCTGCCGCTCAGTTCGACCTCGCGCTCGATGCTGAGGATCTCGCCTTCGCCCAGCGAGCTGGTCGCCGTCACCTTCACAGGCTGGCCGAAGGCGTAGTCCCACTGCTCGAGGACGAAGAGGCCGTTGACCCGGCCCACGGCCTCGCCTTCCGTGTCGATGAGCAGACTGCCCTCGCGCACGGACTTAAGGAAGTGCTGCTCTGTCTGGCCGAGGCGGCGGCAGCGCTCGGCGAGGGCGCGGTCCACGTGCGCCGCCTCGACGCGCTCGTCCCCCTCGAGCCGCGCGAAGTAGTCCGATTCGATCAGCACCTCGACGATGCTGCTGAAGCGGGTCGACAGGCGGTCCTTGCGGCCGGCGAGGCGGGCGCCGAACTCCAGCACCGCGGCCGAGGCGCCGCGCGACAGCGGCAGGAGGCCGTCCTGCTTCTGCACCTTGCGGATGAAGCTGAGGTAGCGGCGCATGTTGTTGCGGTTGCGCTGCATGTCGGTCTCGAAGTCCACCTTGATGCGGAAGACGCGCTGCAGGTCAGGGTCGTCCTGGAGCAGCGCGGTGTAAAGGTTCGTGTCGCCCACCAGGATCACCTTCACGTCCAGGCGGATGGGCTCCGGCTTGAGCGGGCTGATGACCATGCGGTTCTGCGGGTCGTAGGCCTGGATCTGCAGCTCGCGGTTGCGCAGAACGCGCTTGAGCGTCGGCCAGACGAGGCCCTCCTCGAGGAGGTCCTGGGCCATGATGACCAGCGTGCCGCCCTGGGCGCGGGCCAGGCAGCCGGCCTTGATGTCGCGGTAGTCGAAGTAGGAAGGCCCGCGGGGACGGTGCCGCAGCTCCAGGTTTCCGAAGAGGTTCTGGAAGGTGGGAGTGGATTCGATGATCACCGGCGCGTCCTTCTGCCGTGAGTTGTCCACGACGACGTTCACGCCGTAGCGGCCGAAGGGCTCCTCGATCTCCTCCTCTTCGCTCTCGTCATCCTCGTCCCGGACCCAGGTTTCCTCGATGAGCGCGGCCTCGACCTGCTCGAGGTAGCGGTGCACCGTCTCGAAGTCAAAGCGCAAGCGTAGCATCTCGATCGTGTCGTGGATCAGGGGGCGGATCACCGACTGGGCCATCTTCCGCAGGTCCTCGCGGAAGGCCTCCTCGAGACGGCTGTTGGATCGCACCAGGGCCTTGAGTTCCTCGGAGAGCACGAGGTGCCGCTTGAGCAGGCGGCTGCGGAGGCGCGGGTCCAGGCGGCCTTCCTCCACGAGCTGGTCGAGCTCGCCGAGCTCCCAGTCCTCCCCATCTACCTGCGCGCGCAGCTCGGGGCGGATGTAGGGACCGGTCTGGGCTTCCACCAGGCTGAAGCTACTCTTGCGGGCCTTCTCCGAGAACGCACGCACGGCTTCCCCCTGCACCTGGCGGTAGTGGCTCTCCAGGCGGGAGACCTGCTTCTGATACTGCTCGCCGCGGTAGAGCTGGGGGATGTGGCGGCGGAGGCTTGCGAGCAGCGTGTCCATGCGCTTGGCGAAGTCGCGGCCCACGCCGGCCGGGAAGCGCAGCAGCACAGGGGAGTCGTGGATCTCGAAGTTGAAGACGTAGCAGAGATCCTCGAGGACGGCGCCCCGCTCCTTCCGCTCCTCCAGGAGACGGCGGATGGTCGTCGTGCGGCCGGTGCCCTCCGTGCCTGTCACGAAGATGTGGTAACCGGGTAGGCGGATATCGAGGCCCATGCGCAATGCGTCGAGGGCGCGCTCCTGTCCGATGATCTCCATCGACGCCCGCGCCGCGCCGCGCACCGACGGAAGCTTTTTACTGTCACAGGTCCAACGCAGGCGATCGGGCGCGAGTTGCCGGGGGGATCTACCGCTCTTCATGCCGCCTCCTGTCGAGAGTGGACGCCCAGCGGGCGCGGCGGCAGCTTAGCACAGGACTGGCGGGCGCTCCACCGCGGAGGCACGTCCCCTGCAAGCTCCCGAATGAGTCGAAGCTGGATTTTCCCGAAAAGATCTCTGGACGGAGAGCCCTGCCTCTTGTTTTCTTGCGACGCTAGGCACTTCACCCCTCACCGCCTACGGAGATCCCCAATCTGCAAGGGATTGAGGCCAATCATGTCCTGGAAGTCCCCTTTCTTCGGGCGCCGTGGTGTATCGACCCGCCTCGGGTTCCTGATCTGCCTGATCTTCCCGATCGTGGCACTTGTTGCCGGCACCGCCTCGGCGGAGGTCTGGCCGGACGGGGTGGGGATCGAAGTAAGCCGTGATTTCTCCGAGACCGGCGGCTGGATCCCCCTGGGGGAGAGCTGCCGCGTGACCTGGACACTCGACATTTCCACCGATCAGGGGCTGTCGGGACTCTTCTACTCCGAGCAGTTCCCAGCCTGGCTGCAGGTGGATCTCGTCGACGCCCTGGTCGACGGCGCGCCCATCTCCACCTTCCACGAGATCGGCGAACAGGATGAGGTCGGCGAGGGTCTCGTGCCGCATCGCTTCGTGTTCTGGGAGGCGGAGAGCGGCTGGCTGGACCTCGTTCTGCAGACCGGGCAGACCCTCGTGCTGGAGTACGACCTGACGAGCGACACGCCCGGCCAGGTCGCCACGGCCTACAACGGTTGGTGCGGCCTGCTCACGGGCGGCGAGGAGTGGGCGGCGGGCGGTTATCAGGAGGACGACCCCGTGCTGCAGTTCGGCGAGACGCCGGTGCTGCTCGAGAGCCTGGATGTCCTCAGCGCCGTCGATCACCTGCGCGTGAGCTGGACGATGTCCGTACAGGGCGACAGCGAACTATTTCGCCTGCAGCGCGGCGAGAGCGCGGACCCCTGGCAGTCGCAGGCGCTCGACCAGGTCCTGCAGCACGAGCCCGGCACCTACCGCTACGACGACTACGACGTCCTGCCCGGCCATAGCTACTGGTACTGGATCGCGGTGCTCGACGAGACGGGACATGTCGCCCGTCACCTCGGGCCCGCCACGGGCAGCTTGCTGGGCCCCGCGTCGGTCGTGGCCTTCGAGCAGAACTTCCCGAATCCCTTCAATCCGCACACCACCCTGCGCTTCACGCTCGTCGCGGAGACCCGCGTGGAGCTGTCCATATACAGCGCGCAGGGAAGGCTCCTGCGCGGCCTGGCCTCCGGCAGCTGGCCCGCGGGCGGCCACGAAGTGAGCTGGGACGGCCGCGACGATGCCGGCCGCGATCTCGCCAGCGGACTCTACTTCGCACGCCTGCTGCGCGAGGGCGAGGCGCCACAAATCCGCAAGCTGACCCTGATCCGATAAAGCGAATCCACAGCGCAGCAACCGATGGCGGCTCGCGACGCCTGCTTGGCGGAACCGCCCGCGTCGCCGGCGCGCCGCCGCGTCAGGGCGCGCGTTCGATTCCGACAACGTCCTCGAGCCCCTCGATTCCGCGCTCGTGCAGCAGCTGATGGCAGCGCGAGCAGAGCGTGACGAGGTTCTCGGCCTCGTTGCCGCCACCCATCGCGCGCGGCCGGATGTGGTGGATCTCCAGAAAGCGTGTGCTTCGGCAACCTTGCACACGGCAGCGGTGTCCATCCCGCGCGAAAACCTCCCGCCGTCGTGCCGGCGGAATGCTGGCGCTGCTCCTCTCGCCCGGTTTCAGAATCCGAGCGTCGCATTCGATGCGCGCGAGCGCGCTCGTCGAAAGCGGCTCCCGCCCCCGGCCAGTGCGCAGCACGCCCTTCCCGCAGTCCTCGCACTTGTAGACGACGATCTGATAGGGCGACGATTGTACCCGGGTACAATCGTCCGCGCCCGCTCCGCTCGACTCCGCGGGAGCTGTAGCCGCCCCTCCCGAGTTCGCATGCTTCGAGTTCGTTGGCTCCCCGAGCCGGTCCGCCATGATCTCCAGCAGCAGCTCCTCGCGTGAACTCGACATGCGCTCGCGCTTCCGGATCTTCTCCATCATGGCTTCCCAGTGCGCGAACTGCTCGGGCGTGAAGCTCAGGGTCACTCTTTGCGGAACCTCGGCGCAGTCCCGCTCCACCTCTTCGCTCGCGGGAGGGTCGAGCAGCGAGGTCTGGCGCCGATCGGTCTTGCGGAGCGTCTTCGTTCGATCGCGGCTCCACTTCACCTTGCGTTCGAGCTCTCGTCGGCTGGAGCCCATCGCTTCCGCAAGCCAGCGCTTCTCGTTCCGCGGAGTGGCGACCTTCACTACCTCGCGAGCTTTCGTCCAAGACAGCTCGCCGTCGGCCACCGACTCGCGCAATGCAGGAAGTTTCCCCAGAGACTCGGCCAGTCGGAGGAACTGGTAGGTCTTGCTCTGGGAGAAGCCCAGCGCCTCGCTCGCGTAGGTCTGAATGGATGAGTAACCGAGCTCTCGATAGAGCCTGCGCTCCTGGACCTCCGCGAACCAGAGCAACGCGTTCTTCTCCACGCGTGCGAGTTCGCGCAGGGAGGTCTTCAAGTGCTCGTGCACCTGATCGGCCGGCAGCCCGGCAGTGAATTCAGGCATGGACGACCTTCTTGATTCTAATGCTTGCGGGAGGAGATGCCGGAGGCGAGGATACACGCAATATACGCAGAGGACCGGCCTTGTGCAATGGTTAATTTCAATTAAATCAATTAGTTAGATTAACCTGCCAGGCTCGCTTCTTGCTTCATCGAATCCCCCTGCCATGGTAAAGATCGAATACCGATGTCTTATTGGCAAGCGAGGATCGAAGGAGACAGCAGCCGTGCCGCAATTTTGCACCCGGGTACAATCGCCCGCTCAGGCCCAGGGATCGAGGTCGAGCAGGTGATAGGCCTCGGCGGCGAGGTAGAAGGAGCCGGTCACGAGAATCGGGCTAGCCTCGCCGGCCAGGCGCAGGGCAGCGGCGAGATCGGGCGCGCTCTCCCAGCCCTGCCCCGCGGTGGCAGAGTGTTCGCGCAGGACATCGGGCGCGATGGCGCGGCCTTGGCGAGCGGCCGTGAGGATCACGCGGCGCGGCCGCGCGGCGAGCGCCGCAAGCATCTCGCCGGTCTCCTTGTCCTCCATGCAGCCGAAGATCACCGCGCCGCCTTCGCGCTCCCGCCTTTCGTCGCCGCCGCCTCCCTCGCCTTCGCCGTCGCGCAGTTCCGCCGCGGGACTCCCGGCGGCGCGGCCCGAATCCGCAAGCAGACGATCCCAACCGGCGAGGGTCGCCGCCAAGGCGGCCGGATTGTGGGCGCCGTCCAGGACCAGCGGCGGTTCGCGGCGCACGCGATCGAAGCGCGCGGGCTGGGCGGTGGCGGTCAGCGTGGCGGCGGGATCGTCCGGCAGGAGCGTCTCGCCGCGGCACCCCTCCAGGTCGACCAGGGCCAGCAACGCCAGCGCGGCGTTCGGCGCCTGGGCCGCGGGCAGCCCGGGCAGCGCGTAGCGCCCCGCGAGGGCGCGCAGCGCGTCGCCCCCCGCCGTACGAGCAGCGGCCTCATCGGCGGATGCGCCGCCCTCCAGCTCGCCCGTGTCTTCCCCCAGCACGAGCTCTTCACCGTCGATGTGCCAGGGTAGCAAGGCGCCCAGCTCGCGCAGCTCGAAGCCCGCGCGCGCCGCCTCGTCGCGAGCCAGTGAGAGCAAGGGCCCCTCGCCGAGCGCGCAGTAGAAGGGCCGACCCGGCACGCCGATCGCCAGCTTCTCGCGCGCGATCTCCTCCAGGGTATCGCCCAGGTAGCGCGTGTGGTCGCGGGCGATGGACGTGAGCAGCGCGGCCTCAGCCTCCACCACCCGCGTGCAGTCCAGGCGCCCGCCGAGGCCCGTCTCCCAGAGCACCCAGCCCACGCCCTCCTCGCGGAAGTGCAGAAGCGCGAGCAGGGTCATCGTCTCGAAGAAGGTGGCCTGGAGCTCGGTGACCGGCCCCTCGACCAAAGCAAGCAACTCGCCCAGGCGCGCCTCGCCGAGCGGCCTGCCCGCCACGCGCAGGCGCTCGCCCACGTGCAGCAAGTGGGGACTCGTGAACAGCCCCGTGCGATGCCCGGCCGCGCGCAGCAGCGAATCGAGGAAGTGGCAGGTCGAGCCCTTGCCGTTGGTGCCGGCCACGTGCAGGAAGCGCAAACTGCGCTCGGGGTGATCGAAGCGCGCCACCAGCTCGCGGATGTTCGCGAGGCCAGGCTTCATGCCAAAGCGCGTGAGGCCGTAGAGCCAGCGCTCGGCCGCTGTCTCGGGCGGCAGCAAGGGCGACTCGGGGAAGGGCAGGAACTGGGGCTCGCCGCGATGGTCGTGGGTCATGATGAGTCGGGGCGCTGGTCGTGGGGCGATGTCTGCTCGCCGCGGTGGTCGTGGTTCATGGCTGCTCGGGATTGCGGTCGCGGCGGAATGGCGCGCGCCACGATCAGGCGATGCCGTCCTCCGCGCGGGGGTCGCCGCGGCGGGTGCGCCGCTCGTCTTCCGCCTTCCGCTCCGGGAAGAGCGAGGTCATCTGCGCCCGCTTACCGCGGCCGCTGAAGTCGAGGTTGCCCGTCTCGCCCGACCTCTGCCCGGCGGGGCGTCCGTGGGTGAAGAAGTTCAGGCTGCGCACGAGGATCCTGCGCATCTCGTGGCGGCCGACGACCCGGTCCACCATGCCGTGCTCCTTCAGGAACTCGGAGGTCTGGAAGCCCTCGGGCAGCTCCGTCTGGATCGTCTGCTGGATCACGCGCGGCCCGGCGAAACCGATCAGGGCCTTCGGCTCGGCGAGGATCAGGTCCCCCAACATCGCGAAGGAGGCGGTGACGCCGCCCGTGGTCGGGTGCGTGAGGATCGACACGAAGGGCACGGACCGCTCGCGCAGGCTGCCGAGCAGCGCGCTCGTCTTGGCCATCTGCATCAGCGAGAGAATGGACTCCTGCATGCGCGCGCCGCCCGACTGCGAGACGATGATCAGCGGCAGCTCGGAATCCAGGCTGTCGCGGATGGCCCGCGCCACCTTCTCGCCCACCACCGAGCCCATGCTGCCGCCCATGAAGCCGAAGTCCATCACGGCGAGGATCACCCTGTGCTCCTCGATCTCGCCCGAGCCCGTGAGTACGGCCTCCTCGAGGTCGTTCTTCTTGCGGGCCTGATCGAGCTTGTCCGAGTAGCGGTCCTTACCGGCCTTGAACTCGAGCGGGTCGAGGCTGGTGAGCCCCCGGTGCGTCTCCTGGAAGCTGCCGGGGTCGACGAGGAAATCGAGATAGGTGCGCGCGCTCACGCGGAAGTGGAACTTGCAGCTCTTGCAGACCCAGAGGTTCTTCTCCAGCTCCTGCCGGAAGAGGATCTCACCGCAGCTGCTGCACTTCAGCCAGAGACCGTCGGGCACCTCGACGCGCTCGCCCTTGGGTTTCTGCTTCAGCCCACGCTTCGCTCGGTTCAGCCAGGACATGGCTGCCTTTCGCTTCGGATTTGCCGGAAATCGTCTGTAAAGAGGGTCGCCGCATTATAGGGATCGCCGCGAGCGCGGAGCAAGGGGGGAATTCGGACACGTCGCGGCGAAACGGCCCGAGCGCTACCGCGCCGCGCGCGGGATCAGGCGCCCAAGCGCTCGGACCAGGCGCCCAGCAGACGAGCGAAGTCGCCCGCGGCGCGCCGACCCGTCTCCACGACCTCGTCGTGGGTGAGGGGCTCCTGGTCTACATCCTTGATTTCGTTGGTGATGCAGCTCACGCCGAGCAATGGCAGGTCCAGGTGGGCCAGGAGCATCGACTCGGGGAAGGTGGACATGCTCGCAGCCTGGGCGCCCAGCTGCCGTGTCAGGTTCAGCTCCGCCGGCGTCTCGTAGGCGGGACCCGTTCCCACCGTCAGCAGCCCCTCGTGCAGGGTCACGCCGCTTTCGCGGGCCGCGGCGAGCAGCTCGCTGGACAAGACGGCGTCGAAGAGCGGGCGACGGGGCGGGCGCCGCGGGGCGCCGCCGAGGGAGAGGCCGCGCAGGGGGTCGTCCAGCTGGAGGGAGAGGATGTCGCGGATGAGCATGAAGTCGCCGGCGCGGAAGGTGGGGTCCATGCCTCCCGCCGCGTTGCTCATCAGCAGGGCGCGCAGCCCCAGCGACGCCATGGCCGCCGCGGGCAGGAGTACCTGCGCGTCCGGGTGGCCCTCGTAGCGGTGGAGACGTCCCTGCAAGAAAAGCAGCGGCGCGCCGGGGCCGTCGCGGAGGGCCAGGCGACCCTGGTGCCCGACGACCGAAGCCTGGACGAGCCCCAGCTCCTCGAAGCCACGCTCCCAGCGCAGGGGGAAGCTGTCTGCGGCCGGCCCCAGGCCGCTGCCCAGGATGACGCCGACCGTGCCGGCGGGCAGCTCGAGCCGCGACCAGAGGGGACGGATCTCGTCCAGGGCGGTCTCCAGCCCGGCGGGCAGGGGTGGGCGATCAGCTTTCGTCATGCGCGCCTTCTCCGTTTCGCTCGCCGCCTTGCACGGCGGGCCCGTGTGCGCTGCTCTTCTCGCGGGACATGATCAGCGCGTCCTCGCCGTTGTCCGTGTAGTAGCCCTTCCGGCGGAAGAGGATCTCGAAGCCACGGGACTCGTAGAGGCCGATCGCCGGCTTGTTGGACTCCCGCACCTCGAGGCTGACGCTGTGATAGCCGCTGCTCCGCGCCTCGTCCAGCATCCAGTCGAGGAGAAAGCCGCCCAGCCCCTGCCTCTGGAGATCGGGATGCACGGCGAAGTTGAGCAGGTGCATCTCGCTGAGGACCGTCCAGTTGAAGAAGAACGCCTGCACGCGCTCCTCGATGAGCACGACCATGTTCCAGGCGTAGTTGCGGGGGCGCGCCTCCTGCAGCAGGAGTTCCTCGCTCCAGGGTTGGGGAAAGCAGACCCGCTCCAGGGCGAGCACGCCGGGCACGTGGCGGGCGGCGAAGCGCTCGCCGACGAGATCCCAGTCGCCGAAGCGTAGCTCGAAGCTCCAAGGCAGATTCAAGTGCTGCCTCCGGGTCGGGGCGCCGGCCGGGGCTTCGTGGTGGCGGGCGCAAGGAGGTAGCGCGGGAGGAGGCGGTCGAGCTCGGGACCGGAGACGAGCTCCTCGGTCTCGCGGGCGAGCTGTGCCAGAGCTTCGAGCTGCGCCTCCGCCGCGGGTTCGGCTTCGACCCTCGGCAGATCCGGTTCCGCAGCAAGGGTCGTCGGCAGCGTGCCGAGCATCAGACCGGGTGGATCGTCCTCGAGGGCGGCGGCTGCCTCGGCGCGCAGGGCCGACGCGTCCAGGAGACGCTCCCAGTCGGGCTTTGCGGCTCCCGCCGCGAAGCGCGCCGCCCACAACTCCGCGCCCCGCGCCGGGCGGCAGACCAGGCAGGCGCGGCGCGCGCTCTCCGGATGGGCGAGGACGGGCAGGGCCAGGCTGGGCAGGGGCGCAATGGGCAGGTCGCGGCCGAAGACCAGACCCTTGGCGCAGGCCAGGCCCACGCGCAGGCCCGTGAAGCTGCCGGGGCCGATCGTCACCGCCACGCGCGTCAGATCCTCCCAGCTGCGGCCGGAATCCGCGATCAGCTCCGCCAGGGCATCACCAAGGAAGCGCGTGTGTTCCCGCGGCAGGTCCGAGAGGCGGGCGAGGCGCGCGCCATCCGGCAGCTCGAGGCTGACGAGTCCCAGGTTCGCGGAGCAGTCGATGGCGAGGATCATGGCGGGGCTCCCGATGGCGCGGCCGGCTTCCCGGCACGTCCGAGGCGAATCATAGCGGGAAAGCCCCTTGCAGTGAAGGGTTTACCCTTGCTGCTGTACCAAATCAGATCTCAGGATTGATCGATTGACTGGATGTGTAGTGACGGTATTCGCCTGACACATGTCCACTCACTACTGTCCCGACGTTACTTGAACAATGGCAACTGGTTGCCGAAAAGCCCCA
>CAZVHI010000035.1:0-37231 GCA_964627205.1 uncultured bacterium | reverse complement strand
CTTCTACCAGTTGGAGGCCTTTCTGTCTTCAAGCATCATGAATAGTCCGGGCTAGCATGGCTCGGAGCCGGGGTCCATCGCCCGGCGGGTTGCCGCTCAGGACACAGCCGGCGGATCGAGGCTGCGGCCGCGGAGCTGACCGCAGCCGCCGCCGACGTCGGCGCCCTGGCTCCAGCGTACCGTCACTGACGGCACTGCGGGCACCAGCCGGCCGACGAAGCGCTCGATCGCCTCGGGGCCGGGCCGCCGCAGCTCGGCTTCCTCGGCGAGGCCCGGCAGGCGCAGGCGCAGGGCCGCGTCCCCCGGGTTGTAGGGGATGAGGTTCAGCTTGAAGGGGCGCCCGCGGGTTAGTTCGCGCAGGGAAGCGGCATCGGCGTTGCGGTCGTTGACGCCCGCGAAGAGCACGTACTCCAGGGTCACGCGCCGCTTCGTTCGCGTCGCGTAGTCCTCGCAAGCGGCGAGCAGTTCCGCGATCGGATGCTGGCCGGCGGCGGGCATCAGCGCGGCGCGGAGCCTATCCTCGGCGGCGTTCAGGCTGAGCGCGAGACCGGCCTTCACGGGGGAAGCGGCCAGCGCGCGGATCTGCCGCGGCAGGCCGGCCGTGGACACCGTGATACGGCGCCCGCCGCAGGCCAGGCCGTCCGGGTGATTCAGCACGCGCAGGGCGCCGACCAGGCTCGGCAGGTTGAGCAGCGGCTCGCCCATGCCCATGAACACGATGTTCGGCCGTGGGGCGCCGTCGGGCAGCATGCTGCGGAGCTGGAGGATCTGGTCGAGGATCTCGTCCTGGGCGAGGTTGCGCTTAAAGCCCCAGCGTCCCGTCTCGCAGAAGACGCAGTCGAGCGGGCAGCCGACCTGCGTGGACACGCAGAAGGTGGGGTGGCGCTCGCCGCTCATGTGTACGGCCTCGACCGTCTCGCCGTCGCCGAGGCGGAAGAGGTACTTGATCGAGCCGTCGGCGCGGCTGCGCGTGCCGAGCACGGCCTCCGCGGAGACCAGGCGCGCCCGCTCGGCAAGGTGGGTCCGGAGGGAGCGAGGCAAGTCCGTCATCGACTCGAAGTCTTCGGCGCCGCGGGCGTAGATCCAGGACTTGATTTGGCGGCAGCGATAAGCCGGCTCGCCGAGATCCGCCAGCCAGTGGTCCAGCTCCTCGATCGACAGGTTCTTCAGCGCGATGGCTTCCATGGGGACGCAAGGTAGCACGGCGCGCGGTGACGGGCCACCAGCGGCTGCATTACCCGCCTGAACGGCGAGCGCAGCTCCAGGTGTTCTTTCGTGTTCGTAGATGCTGGCGGAGGCTTGTGGCCCTCAAGCCCTGTCCTGATATCAAGATAGAAAGATCGCTTCCACGAGCTTGCGCCAGCTTGCGTCATCTAAATATTACCAAGACGGAGAGACACATGAACATTCCCACCAACCATTGAGCACAGCAGCTTCAGCACATAATCCTTGACAGATTCTCGGCAGGCGATAAAGATGTCTCAAGCCGGAGTTGTACGGCACCGGAGTTGTACGGAGAGATATTTCTACTTCTGGAGGCCAAAGCCGCCGTAGCTCGAGCGGATACTCGAATCGAGGATCACAGATGGCTACTGAGTGGAAAGAGATCCAGACCATTCACCTTGCAAGAATCACCGAAGCCCCGGCAACAGTACAAATTCCCTTCGATACTCGCATCCTCGATGGTCCGATGTTCGTTCAGCTCGTTCCTCACGACTGGTCGAATGGGAGGTTCCGCGGCTGGAAGTGGTCGGCGCTGATCCGATCGCCGGATGTCATCGGACCGGTGGAGGATCAGGATACCAAGCGCCAGGCCATCTCGGTGGACGATCCGCAGCAATCCAGCGGCGCGAATGCCTACTACGAAGATACGGACTATCCATCCCAGGATCCCTTCTTTCCCATCAGCATCAAGCCGGCCTCCGTCGAGGAGCCGTTCAGCATGGTCCAGGTGGATGCCCAGCAGCATCTGGGGACCTGGCAGGGCATCGTGGACGTCTACCTGGTGTTGGTGAGAGTTGTAAGCTTGCCGCCGGATGAGCCCGACATCGCCGTGGCGAGGGCCGGGATGTACTCGGAGGAGCAGTCCTTCGAGCTCGGATTGAATGCGCCAACCTATGGCGGCATGTATCAGTACGATTCCGGAACGACCATCTCTATCTCGCAGGTGGACACGTGGTACATCGTCACCGGCATGACCACCGGGCTCGTGTCGGGATTCACCTTCCAGGCCAGCAAGGAGCTGAAGGGCCTTTTCGCCGGTGCATATCGGGTCGGCTACTCGATCTCCTTCAGCATGGCCGCGAAGGACAGGCACGTGGAAGCCTGCGTCGGCGTCAACGGCAGCTATACGGCACAGACCGTGGCGCAGAGCATCACCCCCGACAACCAGGGCGAGAGCTGCATCGCGGCCACGGGGATCCTCAGGCTCGAG
The DNA here is from genome assembly GCA_964627205.1 of uncultured bacterium. Lineage (GTDB taxonomy): Bacteria > Krumholzibacteriota > Krumholzibacteriia > JACNKJ01 > JACNKJ01 > CAZVHI01. Next base: position 34,797 of record CAZVHI010000035.1, on the reverse strand, counting down.
CCGGAGGATCTCGTTCAGGTGCTGATCAGAAGCAGGACCGACACGTCAGACATCACGATCAAGCATGCCACGTTCACGATCGAGAGGATCGATAGCTAGGAGAAATGCGATGGCAGTGCTTCAGACTGATCTTGCGCGCTTCGCAAGCTCGAGCGATTCACCGGTTACAGTCACCCTCCCGGGCACGAGGTCGCACCTGTTGACGCTGGCTCGCGGAGTGACCGGAGGAAATCCGAACTGGTATGGCCGGATCCACGTGGACCTTTCCCTGGACGGTCAGATGTGGTTCGAGCATGCCAACGTCTATTTCGGATTCGGCGACGAGAACTTCTTCCAGAACAAGCACATCCTGCTATCGACCTCGAGCAATGACACCTTCAAGTTCGAACCCTGGCGCTATCTCAGGCTGACGCCGGCCGACGGCCCCACGAGCTGGACCAACTACCTGTGGTGCTATCTGACTCACCTGGAGGGCCTGGAGAGCTACACGAAGGACTCCGTCGAGATCGGGGAGTTCACTACTTTCAATCAGACGATCGACTATACGTTACCAGATGGACGAGATTTCATCCTTCACGCTGGCGACGGCTCCGGGGATCCCTGGCGTCCAGGTAGGATAGAAGTACATGTCTCCATGGATGGCGTGAAGTATGTGCCCGCTTTTAAAACCCTTCGCAGGTCGCCTCCTCCCGGTGACAATGATCTCGAAACCGTGCTTCCGATCCGGAACAACGAGGATATCTTCGAGCCCTGGCGATACCTGAGGCTAAAATCCGTCCACTGGGGGCCGGATCATTGGTCCGGCACTGCCAAGGTCGTCCTGGGATATCTCAGATAGGGGGAGTCATGCCGATCATAACGACCCAGCAGGAGTCATTCACCGACCAGGGGCAGAGCGCGATCTTCGACCTCAAACGGGCTTCCGAAAGGACCCTGCAGGCGATCGGGGATACGGGCGACACCTGGACCACCGGGACCGTGAAGGCCTACCTGAGCTGCGTGAATAACGATGAAGACGCATGGATTGAGCTGTTCACACTGACGCCAGCCACGCAGGGTGAGTGGGTCTGGGATCTATTGCTCAACAGCTCGCACACCTGGGAGCCCTGGCCCTACCTGAAGCTCGAGAGCTCCGGCACCTGGAGCGGGACGGTCCATTTCCATCTGAGCTTTGCGGCCCTGTAGGCTACGATGCAGTCGCCTAAAGCTCCGGGAGGCTTGCGATGCCGCCTTGTTCCTCTCTCCCTAGAATTCTTACCGCTCTTTCTCTTTTCCTCTTCTTCTCAGTAGGCGCCGGTCCGGAGAGCTTCGGGATGACTGCTCCCGGATTCATCGAGAATCGCGGACAGATGGATGAGAGAGTTCGATACTATCTGCCAAGTGCGAGCGTTACTGTCTACTTCACGGCGGACGCCATCGTCTTCGATCTCAAAGAAGAGGAGCCTCGGGAAGCTACACCTGCTTCACAGGCCAGCATTTGCTTGCCTGAACACCCACCGGAGCCGCGGAGCGGCACGGCGGTGTATCTCTACTTCGAAGATGCGAATCCCGTATCTCGTATCGATGCCCGCGGCGAATTGATCACCAAGTTTCACTACTTCCTCGGTAAGGATCCAGCGAAGTGGCGACCCAATGTTCCGCTCTTCTCCGAGCTGGAGTATCGGGATCTTTGGCCGGGCATCAACCTGACCTTCCATATCGTCGAAGATAGGCTCGAGTATCGGATCGATGCATCTGCGGTGGCGGATCTGACCCAGGCACATGTGCGTTGCGAGGGCGCCTCTGGTTTGAACTCTTGGGAGCTAGATGAAGACGTTCTAGAAAACCGCATCGATATGGTCCTGACGGCGATTGTCGATTCTATCACCCCCCCGGGGGGGTGATTACCTCCATCAGCACCAGATTCTCCGCCCTGGGGAAGATCGGAAAGAGATAATCCGAATGCTCTTGTTTGGGGGACTCTCCTCGGCGGAACAGGGTGGGAGTATTCGCTAAGTCTTCGATTAGATTCTGAGGGGAATCCGTTTGTGGCTGGGCTAACCTATTCCGAGGACTTCCCGAGTACTCCTGGAGCTTATGATGAAGAGTACCATGGTCTTGGTGATGCGTTTGTCGCGCAGCTGGATACCACCGGAAGCGACCTTCTCTGGTGCACGTTCCTCGGCGGCGAGCAGACAGAGGACGTGATTGCTATGGCAATCAACCAGTCGGGTGACCTTGTATTGTCGGGGCAGACGACATCCCCCGATTTCCCCAGCACGGCGGGTGCATTCGATGAGTCGCACAACGGCGAGCATGATGTGTACGTTGCCATGCTCGATGCATCCGGCAGCGTTCTTCACTGGAGCACGTTCCTGGGTGGGAGCGCATTCGAGATGCCATACTTGAGTGTCGTTCTGGACACAGGCGGAAATCCGATCGTCGAAGGCTACACCGCATCGAAAGATTTCCCGACCACACCGGGCGCCTTTGACCGCAGCCACAATGGCCCACCCTATGATGCCTTCGTCACGAAGCTCGATGCCTCGGGCAGCTGTCTCCTCTGGAGCACATTCTTGGGCGGAACTGACACTGATTTCGCGCACTGCCTGACTATCGATGCGGACAACAATCCCATCGTCGCTGGGCTGACGGTCTCGGCGGATTTCCCGACCACCTCCGGGGCCCACGACGAAACGCACAGCGGGCAGGCCAACGCCTTCGTCACCAAGCTCAGTGCTACGGGAAGCAGCGTCCTTTGGAGCACATTCCTGGGTGGGGAATCGTACGATTCATACGATCAGGCTTATACGATTGCCATCGATTCGTCCGGCAATCCGATTGTCGGAGGCATGACCTGGTCCGACGACTTTCCGATCACGCCTTATGCCTACGACACGTCCCACAACGGGAATCAGGACATCTTCGTATCCAAGCTGGACGCCTCGGGAAGCGAGCTTCTCTGGAGCACCTTCCTCGGCGGAGAGTGGGAGGACTACTGCCACGACATGGTGCTGGACCGGAACGGGAGTCCGATCCTCGTGGGCTGGACGACCTCCACGGATTACCCCACAACGCCGGGCGCGTATCGGGAGGAGAACTGGGACATCCGGGAAGCCATCATCTCGAAGCTCGGGCCGCTGGGCAGGAACCTGGCCTGGAGCTCCTACATCGGCGGCAACGCGAGGGATGTCGCCTGGGGCGTCGTCCTCGATGATCAGGAGAGGATCGTCCTGACAGGGCAGACCACGGAAGCAGGCAACTTCGATTTTCCCACAACACATGGCGCCTACGACCAGACTCACAACGGCGAGGACGACGTCTTCCTCGCGAAACTCGAGCTCCTGACGGGAACGGGGGTCGCATCTCCGGGGGGAACACAGACGCAATCACGGCTGCAGCAGAGCTTTCCGAACCCCTTCAATCCGGCGGCGGAGATCCGATTCCGTCTGGCCAAATCCGCGCGAGTCTCCCTGCGGATCTTCGATCCGTCGGGTCGTCTGCTGAGGAATCTGCTCCGAGATGCACCGCATCATGCCGGGCCGCACCGGGTGAGCTGGGACGGGAGAGACAAAGACGGCAATGCCCTGCCTTCCGGAGTCTACCTCTGCCGCCTCGAAGCGGGACAACACACCGAATCGATATCGATGACCCTGCTCCGCTGACACCGGATCCGCATCTACGTCTGCCTCATGAGCCCTGTAGAACACCAGGCCAGCGATGCCGGGCCGCGCGTCCACCTCGGCGTCGCGCGCCGCCGCCGAGTGCGGCGTTGACAGTTTGATGACTCCGGGACAGACTGCACCATGCCATCCCCGGGAATCGACAAGGTCACGCGCCTGGTGGCTCTCTTCACGCTCCTGCTCGTGGGGGCCCTGAACGTCGGCGGCTGGATCTTCCACAGCATCCTCGAGCGCGGCTACCGCCAGGCGAGCCGGGATGCCTTGCGAGAGCAGGGCCGCCTGCTGCGTGTCGTCCTCGAGGGCCATCCCGGGGGACCGCTCGCCGGTTGGCGGGATCTCGAGTCCGAGCGCCTGCGCCTCTCCGCCGAGCTGGACCACCTCGACCTCCTCGATCCGGAGGGCCGCAGCCTGTCCGCGGACAAGGCCTGGGCCCTGCCCGCGCCCGGCCTGCCCGACTCCCTGCTCGACGAGCTGGCGCTGGGCATCGAGCTTCTCCCGCCGCCCCAGCGCGAGGACGACGAGATCTACCAGAGCCTCTACGTGCCGCTGGATGCCGGCGGGCCGGTGCAGGCGATCCTCGTTCTCGAGGCGGGCGCGGCCGTGAGTCAGCAGCTCGCCGCCCTGCGCCGCGGGCTCTGGCTCGCCACGGGCGCGGGCGTGATCTTCGTCGTCTTCGTCATCGCCGCCATGACGGGCATCCTCCAGCAAGCGCGGCGACGACAGCGCGAGCTCGACCGCGCCGAGCACCTGGCGCGCGTGGGGACGCTCGCCGCGGGGCTGGCGCACGAGATCCGCAACCCGCTGGCCATCATCTCCGGCAGCGCGGAGATCATGGAGATGGGCGCCGGCAGTGAGGAGGAGCGCGAACGCGCCCACGACATCCTGGAGGAGACCGAACGACTGGGGCGGCTGCTGAGCGACTTCCTCGGCTTCGCGCGTCCACAGGATTTGCAGCTGCGCACGATCGATCCGCGGGAGTTCTGGCAGCAGGCCATGGATGAGCAGGCGGCCCTCCACGGCGAGGTGTCCTTCGAGTTCCAGGCGGACGGGCGCCTGCCCCGCCTGCAGGCGGACCCCGACCGCCTCCGCCAGGTGGCCCTGAACCTCCTCGGCAACGCCGCCGCGGCGGCCGGGCCCGGCGGGCGCGTGACCCTGGCACTGTGCGGCCGCGGCGGCGGCCTGCAAGTGCGCCTGCGAGATAACGGCCCCGGCGTGCCCGCGGAGCTGCGCGAGAGCATCTTCCAGCCTTTCGTCTCGGGCAGGGAGGGCGGAACGGGCCTGGGGCTCGCCGTCTGCCTGTCGGTGCTCCGCGCCCACGGGGGGGATCTGCGGCTCACGCGTCCCGGTCCCGGCGGCACCGAGTTCACCCTCTTCCTGCCCGCGACGGGCGGCAAAGGAGCGCCGATTTGAGCGAGCAGCACATCCTGATCGCCGACGACGAGCCCAAGCTCAGCAAGGTCCTGGCCGACGGCCTCGCGGACTCCGGCCGCCGCATCTCCACCGCGCTCACGGGCGAGGAGGCCTGGCGGATCTACGAAGGCGAGGGCGCCGACCTGGTGATCACCGACCTGCGCATGGAGAGCGAGGAGGCGGGGCTCGAGCTGATGCGTCGGATCCAGGGCACGGGCAGGGGCACGCCCTGCATCCTCATCACCGCCTTCGCCAGCATCGACGCGGGCGTGAAGGCCCTCGAGCTAGGGGCGGTCGAGTACATGGTCAAGCCCGTGCGCGTGCGTGCCCTGCGCGAGACCGTGGACGGGCTGCTCGCGCGGCGGCCGTCCGAGCGGGCCGCCGAGCCGCCGCCGTCCGCCGAGATCCCGCACACCTTCGACGACATCCTCGTGGGCACGCACCCGGGCATGCGCCGCATCTACGAGCTGCTGCCGCGCGTTGTGGCCAGCAGCTCGAACGTGCTGGTCATCGGCGAGAGCGGCACGGGCAAGGAGGTGATCGCGCGGGCCATCCACGAGCACAGCCCGCGGGCGAAGAAGCCCTTCGTGCGCGTCAACTGCGCGGCCCTCGTGGAGACGCTGCTCGAGAGCGAGCTCTTCGGCATCGAGAAGGGCGTGGCCACGGACGTCAGCGAGCGGGCGGGGAAGTTCGAGCAGGCCGACGGAGGGACCATCCTGCTCGACGAGATCGGCGACATGGCGCCCGGCACCCAGGCGAAAGTGCTGCGCGTCCTTCAGGAGCGCGAGTTCGAGCGCGTGGGCGGCAGCCGCACGGTCAAGATCGACGTGCGCGTGATCGCCGCGACGCACCGCGACCTGGAGGAGATGGTGGCTTCCGGCGGCTTCCGCCAGGACCTCTTCTACCGCCTCAACGTGATTCGCCTCGACCTGCCGCCGCTGCGGGAGCGGCTCGGCGACCTCGAGCTCTATGCGCGCTTCTTCCTGCAGCGCCTGGCCGAGCGCACGGGCCGGCGGTTGCGGGGGCTCACGCCCGCGGCACTCGAGCGTATGGCGGCGCACCGCTGGCCGGGGAACGTGCGCGAGCTGGAGAACGTCCTCGAGCGGGCGCTGGTCCTGAGCGCGGGCGAGTTGCTGGACGAGGGCGACCTGCCGGTCCTCGAGTCGCCGCGGGCAGGCGGCGGCGGGGGGGAGTCGCCCTTCCGTCTGCCCGAGGAGGGCATCTCGCTGGATGCCCTGGAGAAGGACCTGCTGGGTCAGGCGATGGAGCGCACGGCCGGCAACAAGAGTGCGGCCGCGCGCCTGCTCGGGCTGACGCGGCGCACCTTGGGTTACCGGCTCGAGAAGCATGGCCTGGGGGAGAGCGATGCCGCGGAGGGAGGCAGTCCGGGGGACGGGAAGGACTGAGCGCTCCGCTGCGAAGGCGCGGGCCTCTTGCGCGGCGCCCCGGCTTCAGACCAGCCGGAACGGGAGGCGTACCATATGGTCGGGTCGGGATCCGACCGGCAGGAAAGCGGCTGGCACGCCGAGCTGGCAAGCGGCGCTTTTCCAGGGCCTTGCGGGCCCGTTCCGCAGACCAGGGAGAGCGCTGGCTCCTGGTACCGCCCTTGCAGGACTTCGCTCGTCAACGATTCTCGGCATTCGAGGAGATGGTCATGAAACGGCGAAGCATCATCTGGATCCTACTTCTGAGCTTTCTGGGCGCCTTCGACGTCCAGATCGCCGTGGCCCAGGACGCGCGCGAGGAGATCTCGCTGCAGCGTCGCCTGCAGCGCCTCCAGGAGAGGATGGGAGCACCGGGTACCGGGCTCCTGGCCCGCTATCGGGAGAGCGTCCTGCGGCTGGAGAACACCGTCCACAAGGGCGAGTACCGGCAGTTCCATCGCTTCGTCCGGGACGAGATCGTCGCGCCCTGGCAGGAGGTCAACGTGGATGGCATCCTCCACCTCCACTCGACGCCCCCCGCCGAGCTCGACGCTGTGCAGAGCATTATGCTCCGGCGCAACGGCCTGCTCGTCCTGAAGATCAACAACAAGCTTCGCCGCGTCCGGCGCCTGCTGACCCGCGTGGAGAAACAGCACGCGGACATGCAGCGACGGGCGCAGGAGCTGCAGCAGCTCGGCCGGCGTTACGGCCGGCTCGTGACGGAGCTGGAGACCGAATCGCCGGAGGCGGCGGCGAGCTACCACGACTGGTTGGAAGGCAGCTTCCGCACGCGCCTGGAGCCCTTGCGGGATCGTGACCGTATCGTCGGGGAGAAGGTCGAGCGCCTGCTGCGCTGGACCGAGGATCCCGGACTCCGTCGAATGTTGCACAGGCTGCGCAAGGTGACCCTGGCGATCCAGGACCTCCGCAGGCACTACGACCGTTCTCCTCGCCGCTGACCGGGCGGCGAGCTTATTGGAGACTGCTATCCGCTCCCGGGGTTTGAAACGTCACATCAGGGGGGGCGGGGGCTTTGCCCTCGCCCTTTTCGCCCTTGCGTCCCCCGCTCCCGCAGGAAGCATGAGCTGGGACCTCGATACAAAGCTCGGGCTGGCCTACCAGGGATACCATAGCGACGAGATCGTGGAAGAGCTCCTGGCCTCCGACCTGGAGGCCGCGCTGCTTGGCCGCTCGGCAGGGAACTGGGAGAGCGGCCTCCGCATCGCTCACCGCGAGGACCTCTACACGGTCTCCAGCCGGGCGATCGTGGACTTCGACTATCTCGGCGAGAGCCTGGGCCTGGACGGAGAGGTCCTGCTGGAGAGGAGCGAGCCCGGGCGCCTGAACGATCCCCTGCTCTGGTTCGACCCCGACGATCTCGCGAGCCAGTACGCCGCCGACGCGGGCTATCAGCGAAGCGGCCTGCGAACCGGGCTGAGCTGGAGCACACTGGGTTGGGACGGACGACTCGGCGCGTCCTGGTCCGATCAGCGCTACGACGAACCCAGCGAGGCCCTGTCCGACTCCCGGGAGGGCAGGGTCGAGAGCGCGCTGGGGCTTTCGCTGCCTGCCGAGGGCCGCCTGGATCTGGACGCGAGCTTCCGCGAGGAGACCTACGAGCAGAGACCCGCCAGCGACGAGCAGGAACTGAGCTTCGAGGGCCGGGCTTCCTTTCCCCTGGGGGAGAGCTGGGAGGGAGCGCTCCTCGGGGAATTGAGGCATCACGCAGTCCGGGACGAGACCGGCATCGCATACTACGAGCGGCCTTCCGGCCGGGAGCGAGCCTTTGGCTTTGGGCTGGATTCCTTCGGCGCGGGCCGGGGCGAGCTGAGCCTGGAGACCCTGCTGTGCCGCGAGGAGTGGTCGGACTACGACGGCTACTTCGGCGATGGCTGGGGGAAGGATGTCGAGGCCATGGCGGGCCTGAGTCTGGGGGAAGACTCCCGGCTGGACCTCTTCTGCGCAGCCGCCTTCTTCGACCCCGACTCCATCCAGACCGACACCTGGACCCTGCGCCGAGTGACCGAGCGACGTCTGGAGGCGGACCTCTTCCTGCGACACGGCAGCGCGGGCAGCTTCCCCATCGGGCTGGGAGTGATCGGCGAGCGCCTCCTCCTGCGGGGAGAGGAGGAAGACCGCTTCCTCCTTCTGCAGGGCGAGCTGGAGCTGGGCTGGCGGCCCGACGCCGCGCGCTCGTTTCGGGTTCGCGTGAGCCTGGACCAGTACCAGAGCCTCTACGCCGGCGAGGAGGAGGAGACCGAGTGGGGCTGGAGCGGATCGGTCGAGTTCCGGCTGGAGCGGGGGCCCTGGGAGCTGGAGTCCCGTCTCGAGCGCCAGCAGCGCTACAGCTTCCTCGAGGACTCCGGTCCGATCGAGGATTGGGAGACGGGCCTCGAGATCCGCTGGCATCCTTGAGCCGCGGGAATTATCCTCTCCTGCAGCGGTAGAGCCCTCATCCCCTGGAAGGAGTCGAGATGTCAGCCAGCATCCTCGTCGTCGATGACGAGGCCGGGGTCCGAGAGTCCCTCGCCAAGATCCTGCGCTACGAGGGCAACGTCGTGGAGGAGGCCGAGGACGGGCCCCAGGCCCTGGGCCATCTAGAGCGCGGACACTTCGATCTGATCTTCCTCGACATCAAGATGCCCGGCATGGACGGCCTGGAGCTCTTGGCCCGCATGGGCGACATGGGGCTCGATGTTCCGGTGGTGATCATTTCGGGCCACGGCAACGTGGAGACGGCGGTACAGGCCACCAAGCTGGGTGCCTTCGACTTCCTCGAGAAACCGCTGGACGCGGACCGGGTTCTCGTCACGCTGCGCAACGGTCTCGCGCACCGGGACCTCAAACGCAAGATCGGCATCCTGGAGGAGCAGCTTCCCGGTCCGGAGCAGATCGTGGGCGAGAGTCCCGCGATCACGGATCTCCTCGCTGGCGTGGAACGCGTTGCGCCTACCGACGCGCGGGTGCTGATCACCGGCGAAAACGGCGCCGGCAAGGAGCTGGTGGCCCGGGCGATCCACCGTCTGAGCGCGCGCAGCGAGGGGAACTTCGTGGCCGTCAACTGCGCGGCCATCCCCACGGAGCTGATCGAGAGCGAGCTCTTTGGCCACGAGAAGGGCAGTTTCACCGGCGCCCACGAGCGTCGCCTGGGCAAGTTCGAGCAGGCCCATGGCGGCACGCTCTTCCTGGACGAGATCGGCGACATGTCCCTGAGCGCCCAGGCGAAGGTGCTCCGGGTCCTCCAGGAGGGGCGCCTCGAGCGGGTGGGGGGGACGGTGACCCTGGAGGTGGACGTCCGGATCATCGCGGCCACGAACATGGATCTGCTCAAGGCCGGGGTGGAGAACCGCTTCCGGGAGGACCTCTACTACCGCCTTAGCGTCGTCCCGCTGCACGTGCCCCCCCTGCGGGAGCGCCGATCGGATATCCCCTTGCTGGTCAAGCACTTCACCGAGCGCTGCATCGCGGAGCAGGGCATCAGGGGCAAGAGGTACAGCCCGGAAGCCCTGGAGAAGCTCGCCGCCTACGACTGGCCCGGGAACATCCGCGAGCTGCGTAACCTGGTGGAAAGATTGATGATCATGACACCGGGGCAGCATATCCTACCCGAGGACCTTCCCCTGAGCGGTGCCGCGGCGAGTCCCGAGGAGACCCTCTTCTCGGCCGACAGCTTCCAGGAATTCAAGGAGAGCAGCGAGGCGGCCTTCCTCCGGCGCAAGCTGCGGGAGTGGAACGGCAACGTCAGCCAGACCGCCCGCGCGCTGGGCATGCAGAGGAGCAACCTCTACAAGAAGATCGAGCGCTACGGCCTCAGTACCGGCAAGGGCGGCACGGAGCCGCCTGCGGAGTGATCGAGCTGTGTTTTTTCTATTATTCCTGATTTGACTGGAATTTCATCAAGCTCTATTATTCCGAGACATTCGCATCCGCTTGGGGAATCTGGAAATGGCGGATATTACCCCTACTAAAGGAGTGGAAGGATGAGAAGGGGTACTCTCACTCTCATAATGGCCTGGGTCCTCTGGGCTCTGGTGGCCTTCTCGCCGGCCCTCGCGGCCATTCCCGACATCGGGTCAGGCGAGCGACCGGTGATTTCAAGCGTCAACGACGGAGACGGAGGCACTCCGCCGGGCGAGCATGGTGGCCCCGGCGGTGGCGGCGAATCGGTCGATTCCGGTGACGACGACGATCCTCTCGAGATCCAGGACGAGGACGGCGATCAAGATCTCCGAGGACTGATCGAATCGATGCAGCTCGCACTCCAGACCTGGCTGCAAACCGGCCATTGGCTCTGGTTCTGATGAGGCAAGCACGAACCGAGAATTGAGTTCGCTCCCCCCACGGAGGACTTGTCGATGAGAGAACCGGATCGCAACAGACCCCAGGAGTTCCAGCAGGACGCCAGCTTTCCCGAGCTCCCCAGCCTGCGGACTTCCAGCGACACCGAGGCAATGGGCGACTTCCACTTCTCTTCGGAGAACTTCAGCCTAGCCTTGGAATACTTCGAGAAGGCCTACCAGCACGCCCAGCAGGAAGGCCCCCAGCACGCTCTCTGGCGCCTGGCCCTGAAGATCGGCGAATCATACAGCCGCAAGGGCCTCTACAACGAGGCCCGCGAATGGCTGCACCTCGCACAGGGGCGCTTGAAGGAACAGACGGGATCGGTGGAGTACGGCCTCGTCCTCTACCGCATCGGCACCGTTCTGATGAACACGGGTCAGCTCGAGGAAGCCCTCCGGGAGTGCTTCCAGGCTTACGAGCTGCTGAAGAACTCGCCCCTTCATTCGGACGTCGCCACGACTCTCAACCGGATCGCCATCATCTACATGCGTCTGGGCTATCCCAAGGAGGCCGAGGAGTTCTTCACCGACGCCCTGGCGACTTTCCGCCGTGTCGATGACCACGTCGGGATCACGAGCACCACCGCGAACCTCGGGCTCATCAAGAAGAACGCCTGCGAGTTCAAACAGGCGCTCGTTCTTTTCAAGAAGAGCCTTGCGATGGCCAAGGAGCACTCCCTTCACGCCTATTCCATCCAGCTGTTGATCAATAGCGGCATCGTATACTTCAAGCAGGGGCTCGACCGCGAAGCCTCCGAGATGTTCATCCGGGCCCGCCGCTTTGCCCGCGAGTCAGGAGATGAGACCCGGTTCGTCCGAGCGACGACGTCTCTCGGTCGCGTACAGATTCGTCTGGGCAACCTGCGTCGGGCCGAGCAACTGCTGCTGGAGGGCCGGGTCCTGGCCGAGAAGAACCGCCTCCACCGCAGCCTCGCCCTCGCCGACGAATTCCTCGGCGAGCTGGCGGAGCTGCGAGGCGACAACGAGGCCGCCATGGCCAACTACGAGGTCGCCCTCGACCTGGCCAAGCAGATCGCCCCCAAGGGCGATGTGGTCGTGGAGATCCTCCAACGCATGGCCCGCGTCAAGCTGGCCCAGGGCCTGCCGCTCGAAGCCATCCGCCTCGCGGAACGCGCCTTGAAGATCGCTGCGGTCAACAGCGAGATCTTCGAGGTGCCCTACCTCTACCGCACCCAGGCCCGCGCCTGGCAGCGCCTGGAGGAATGGGACAAGGCCGAGGCGGCCTTCCGCAACGCTCTGCAGGCCTTCCAGAAGACCCAGGACGAGCGGGAGGGCGACCAGACCCGTGTCGACTATGCCGCCTTCCTCGCCCTGCGTCCGACCCTGGAGAGGGCCCTGCGCGCCCGCAAGATCCTCGAGGATCTGCTCCAGGATTCCCGGGACGAGCGCCCGGACCGCTTCTTCTTCCAGACCAGCCTCCTGCTAGCCCGCCTCGAGTGCTGGCTCGGCGAGCTGGATCGCGCCCTGTTGGCCGTCTTCGATGCGGAAGGCTGCCTGCCGGACGACGCAAGCGAGGAGGAGCGTCTAGAGCTCGACGAGGTGCGGAGCCGAGTGGAGCAGCGCAAGATCACCCAGGGCAGCGGCCACTTCGGATTTCTCCCCGGCCACGAGCAGGTCGCCCTGACCCGCGGCGGACGGGAGGATCTGCCCGACAACCTCCGCCGGGCCTGGCAGGCCCTCTTCGAGCTCTGCGACGCGGACGCCGGTTGTCTCTGCATGGACGCCCCCGACGGCGGTCCCTTCGAGTTCCTCGAGGGACTCAGCCGCAGCGAGTTCCAGGCCCTGCGCGACACGCAGCCCGAGGTGCAGGTCGAGACCGAGGAGACGGCGCCGGCATCGGCGATCCTCTATCAGCCGCTGCACCATTCGGGCGACGAGGTCGGCTTCCTCTGTCTGTGGCGGAAGAACGGCAACACCCGACCCTTCTCGCACGAGATGGTGCGCTACCTGGCCGGCTTCGCGCGCATGGTGACCCTCATCGCCTTCCACGACCACGACCGCATCCTCGGCTCCAAGGACACGCTCCTGCCCCGTGATCTGCCGGAGGCCACGCAGGACATCATCACCCGCGATCCGGGGATGCTGGACCTGTTGCACCTGGCCGGCAAGGTGGCGGAGACCTCCGCCTGGGTGCTGCTCAGCGGCGAGACGGGCACCGGCAAGGGCATCCTGGCCTATGCCGTCCACCGCATGAGCACACGCCGTGACGGGCGTTTCGTACACGTGAACTGCGCGGCGCTGCCTGAGGAGCTGCTGGAAAGCGAGCTCTTCGGGCACGTGAAGGGTTCCTTCACCGGCGCGATCCAGGACAAGCCTGGACTCATCGAGGAGGCAAACGGCGGCACGCTCTTCCTGGACGAGGTGGGCAAGACGTCGCTGAAGATGCAGGCCAAGCTGCTGCAGTTCCTGGACACGCGGGAGATCCGCCGCGTGGGTGCCAACCAGACAGTGCCCGTGGACGTCCGCCTCATCACCGCGACGAAGACCGACCTGAAGGCCCTGGCCCAGGACGGCCGCTTCCTCGAGGATCTCTACTACCGCCTCAACGACTTCCCGCTCAAGGTGCCGCCCCTGCGCGAGCGCAGGGGGGACATTGCGCTACTCGCCGGCTATTTCCTGGATCGCTACTCGGCTGACTTCGGCAAGGATATCCGGAGCCTGTCGAAGACCGCGATCGCGAAGCTCGAGGAATTTGCCTGGCCGGGCAACGTGCGCGAACTGGAGAAGGTGATCAAGCGCGCGCTTCTGCTCGCCGCCGATCAAGAGGCCCTGAGCAGCGACGTGATCATCTTGAGCGACGATCTACAGAATGGGAGCGCGCAGCGGTCGGGGAAGGAGTTGAACCTCCGCCGACAGGTGAGCGGCCTGGAAAGGCAGCTCGTGCTCGAGGCCCTGGAGCGCACGGAGGGCAACCGAAGCCTGGCCTGCAAGAGCCTGGGCATCAGCTACCCGACGCTCCTGCAGAAGATCCGCAAGTACAAGCTCGACGACTGATTTCCTTCTTTGCAACGGAGACGGAGAGCGGCGCCGCCATCGCGGCGCCGTCGTTCTTTGGCCCCGTCTCCTTCGCGGCTGATTTCCCTCTGCTCGCCCGCGCGGCCGCCGCCGCTCCCCAGAGACGAAAGAAACTTGTATCCCTCAAGGACCTTGTTGCGCTTCAGGAACCGCGGGATTTCACCGCGTGACAGCAGCTTGCGCGCGACCAGGCTGCCTCGCGTGAAAGGGTCTTTTAGGCTCCGGGGATCGCGGCTCGCGATCCGCTCGACACCTTCCAGCACAAGACCCCAAGTTGTTGTAATGCAATAACTTAGATTTCCGCTTCCTGTCTGGGCTTCATGGCACAGCCCCTGCAATGAAGGGGAACGGAGGGTTGTGAAAAGCAAGGCTTGGCAGGTATGAGGCTTTTCATCCCTCCACTCGAGGGTTTCGAATGGGATTGATTGGGGAAGTCAGCCGGATTCGAAGCAGTACCCTCGAGATTGTCAGGACAGGCCGGGAGTCATACGACTCAGTCCTTCCGTGAAGTGTGGGGCAACGCGGCGGGACAACCGGCCGGTTCTGGCAGGGGAGTTCAGAACTCCTCTCCTTGATGCTGAGATGTGCAGGGCAAGAGGGCACCCGCCCTCTTGCTTCTTTTTGAATTCAGGAATCGGAAATAATGCTCCCCGCAAGAGCGCGGCCGAGTTTCCTTGACCCGCATCATGGAATCGGCTAACGTGCGCGCCCATGCAGAGTAAGGACTCCCGAGCCGACTTCTCCTTTCCGGAATGGACCAATCGAATTCGCCCCCTCGCCACCCTGGCAGTCTTGGGCGGATTGGTCTACGTGGTGGTGTTGATCGCCTATGCCACTTCGCCCCGGACCACGAATGTCGGCTATAGGCCTGAGCAGCCGCTTCCTTATAGCCACGCCATGCACGCGGGCGAGCTGGGTATCGACTGCCGCTATTGCCACAGCGTCGTCGAGACCTCGGCCCCGGCCAGCTTGCCCCCGACCCAGACCTGCATGAACTGTCACAGCAGCGTGCGGAGGGAGAGCGAGAACCTCGCGCCCATCCTGGCGAGCTACGAGAGCGGCCTGCCCGTCGAGTGGGTGCGGGTCCACGACCTGCCGGACTTCGTCTTCTTCGATCACAGCGCGCATGTGAGCCGGGGGGTCGGCTGCGTGTCCTGCCACGGACGCGTCGACGAGATGGAGGTCGTGCGGCAGGAGCAGACGCTGAGCATGGGCTGGTGCCTGGACTGTCATCGCAATCCGGAGCCAGAGCTGCAGCCGAAGGACACGGTGTTCGAGATGGCCTGGGAGGCCACGGGCGACCGCGAAGAACTGGGTAGGCGCCTGCGCACGGACCACCAAATCAATCCACCCACGGACTGTTCCACATGTCATCGCTAACGGATCGCCGCAACGGCCAGGGCTACTGGCGAAGCCTGGCCGAGCACGCCGACACTCCCGAGTTCCGGGAACGCTGCCGGGACGAGTTCCCGGGCGCTGCCGCCGAGACGCCGGATCCCTTCTCGCGGCGGGGCTTCCTGAAGCTGATGGGGGCCTCGGTGGCGCTCGCGGGGATGGCGGGCTGTCGCTGGCCCCGGGAGAACATCGTTCCCCACGCCCACCGGCCGGAGGGCGTCGTGCCGGGCAAGGCCCGCCGTTTCGCCTCCACCATCGAGATCGGCGGCGTGGCGCAGGGCCTCCTGGTCACCAGCTCCGACGGTCGGCCAATCAAGATCGAGGGCAACCCGCTCCATCCCGTCGGCGGGGGCGCCGCCGACGCGATGGCCCAAGCGAGCATCCTCGAGCTCTACGATCCCGACCGGAGCCGTCACCCCGTGGAGATCGAGAGCGGCGTGGAAGCCAGGCGCAGCATGGCGGACTTCGAGGCCTGGGCCGCTCCGCATTTCGCAGACCTCGCCGCCCGCGAGGGGGCGGGGCTCTTCGTCCTCTCCGAGGCGAGCAGCTCGCTGGGTCTCGCGGAGCAGCGGCGGCGCTTCCTGGCGGCCTACCCCAGCGCCCGCTGGCACGTGTACGAGCCCCTCGGCAGGGAGAACGCCCTCGCCGGCAGCCGCCTTGCCTCCGGCCGCGCGCTGCGCAGCCGCTACGAGCTGGCGGAGGCGAGGGTGATCCTCAGCCTCGACGCCGACCCGCTCGCGGGCCATCCCGCGGCCATCAAGCACGCCCGCGACTTCGCGCAGGGGCGCGATCCCGACGGGCCGATGAATCGCCTCTACGCCGTCGAGGGCCGCTACACGCTGACCGGCGCGATGGCCGACCACCGCTACGTGCTTCCGCCCAGCCGCGTCGAGGCCTTCGCGCTCAGTATCGCGGCCAAGATCGTGCAGGCCCTGGAGCGCCGCCTGCCCGGGGAGTACAGCCCCCTGGCCGCCGCCCTCGCGCCGCATCGCGGTCACGACTTCGACGCCGACCTCGTCGAGGCGCTGGTGAGCGATCTGCTTCACGAACCCGGCCGCTCCGCGATCTTCGTTGGGGACGGGCAGCCGCCGCGGGTCCATGCCCTGGCCCTGCTGCTGCACAAGCTGCTGGGCGACCTGGGCCGCACGGTCCTGCCCTGCGAGGAGCCCGGCGCTGAAGCGGCGCCCGGCGGCGAAGGCTCGCTGCAGGACCTGAGCG
Source organism: uncultured bacterium (assembly GCA_964627205.1). Classification (GTDB taxonomy): domain Bacteria; phylum Krumholzibacteriota; class Krumholzibacteriia; order JACNKJ01; family JACNKJ01; genus CAZVHI01. The sequence continues at coordinate 18,312 of CAZVHI010000035.1, read as the reverse complement.
CCGCCATGGCCGCCGGCCGGGTGGAGACCCTCGTCATCCTCGGCGGCAACCCGGCCTACGATGCCCCCGCGGCTCTCGACTTCGAGGCGCTCCTGGCGAAGGTGCCCGGGACCGTGCACCTCGGCCTCTCCCGCAACGAAACCTCGCGCGCCTGCCGCTGGCACCTGCCGCGCGCCCACTACCTCGAGTCCTGGGGGGACACCCTCGCCTGGGATGGCACCCTCTGCGCCGTGCAGCCGCTCATCGAGCCCCTCTACGGCGGCCGGAGCGCCGTCGAGTTCGTCGCCTTCCTCGCGGACGGCCGCGCGCGCGGGGGCCACGAGCTGACCCGCGAAGCGCTGGCGGGCCGGATCGGGAGCGTGGACTTCGAGCGGGGCTGGCGCCGCTTCCTCCACGACGGCGTTCTCGCGGGCAGCGCGCTGCCGACGATCGACGTCGCGCTGGATCTGCCGGCCCTGAGCGCCGCGATCGCCGACCACAGCGCGCTCGCGACTGGCGGCGGCCTCGAGCTGGAGTTCGTCCGCGACGCCAGCGTCCACGATGGCCGCTTCGCCAACAACGGCTGGCTCCAGGAGCTGCCCGATCCCCTGACGAAACTCACCTGGGACAACGCGGCGCTCATCGCGATCGAGACGGCCGCCGAGCACGGCATCGACACCGGCGACCTCTTGCACCTCGAGCTGGACGGCCGGGAGATGGAGGCCGCGGCCTACCTGATGCCCGGCCAGGCGCCGGGGCTCGTGACGCTCACGCTGGGCTACGGCCGGCGGGCGTCTGGCGGCATCGGCGACGGCGTGGGCTTCGACGCCTACCGCCTGCGCACGAGCGCGCACCCGCACTTCGCCTCCGGGCTCAAGATCGAGAAGACGGGCCGACGCTACGAGTTCGCGGCGACGCAGGACCATCACCTCATCGACCGCGTGGGCTACGAGGGCCGGGCCGATCGGCTCGACGAGCTGCTGCACGAGGGCAGCCTCGCCGAGTACCGCCGCGACCCACACTCCGTGCACGGGCACGGGCACCATCCGCCCCTGGTCTCGCTCTGGAAGGAGCACGCCTACGAGGGCCACCGCTGGGGCATGAGCATCGACCTGAACACCTGCATCGGCTGCGGCGCCTGCGCGACGGCCTGCCAGGCCGAGAACAACATCCCCGTGGTGGGGAAGCGCGAGGTGGCGCGGGGCCGGGAGATGTCCTGGATCCGTCTCGACCGCTACTTCCAGGGCGACCCGGCCGAGCCTGAGGCCGCGTTCCAGCCCGTGGCCTGCACGCACTGCGAGCTGGCGCCCTGCGAGCAGGTCTGCCCCGTGGCCGCCACGACGCACAGCAGCGAGGGCCTCAACGACATGGTCTACAACCGCTGCATCGGCACGCGCTACTGCTCCAACAACTGCCCCTACAAGGTCCGGCGCTTCAACTACTTCAACTACACGAAGGGCGTGGAGGAGGTCGAGAAGCTGGCCTACAACCCCCAGGTGACGGTGCGCAGCCGGGGCGTCATGGAGAAGTGCAGCTACTGCGTGCAGCGCATCCAGACGGTGAAGATCCAGGCGAAGAACGAAAGCCGCGCGATCGCCGACGGCGAGGTCGTACCCGCCTGCGCGCAGACCTGCCCGACGCGCGCGATCACCTTCGGCGACCTGAACGACGAGAGCAGCGCGGTGCGGGCCAGTCACGGTGACGGCCGCTCCTACGCCCTGCTGGCGGAGCTGAACATCAAGCCGCGCACGGCCTACCTGGCCAGGATCCGGAACCCCAACCCGCATCTGCTGGAGGCGGACGAGCATGGGCATCGCGACCATTGACGACGAGCGGGACGGGCTGCCGATCCCCGGCAAGCACCCGCCGCTCGTCGCCGGCGACAACGACCTCGGCACGGTCACCGACAAGGTCTGCTCGATCGTCGAGCGGCGCGAGATGCCCCGCGCCTGGCACGTTGCGCTGGGAATCGCCGGCCTCGGCACGCTCACCCTCTTCGCAATGGTCGCCTACCTCATCTACTCGGGCGTCGGCGTCTGGGGGCTGAACAACCCGGTCGCCTGGGGCTTCGCCATCGTCAACCTCGTCTTCTGGATCGGCATCGGCCACGCGGGCACCCTGATCTCCGCGGTGCTATTCCTCTTCCGCCAGCGCTGGCGCACGAGCATCAACCGCTTCGCGGAGACGATGACGATCTTCGCGGTGATCTGCGCGGGCCTCTTCCCGGCCATCCACGTCGGCCGCATCTGGGTGCTGCACTGGATCTTCCCGCTGCCTTACTCCCAGGGCGCCTGGCCGAACTTCCGCAGCCCGCTGCTCTGGGACGTCTTCGCCATCGGCACTTACATGCTCGTGTCGATCATGTTCTGGTACATGGGCATGCTGCCCGACCTGGGCACGCTGCGCGACCGCGCCACGACGAAGGCGCGGCACATCGTCTACGGCCTGCTCTCCCTCGGCTGGCGCGGCTCGAACCGCCACTGGCACCGCTTCGAGAAGGCCTACCTGCTGCTGGCCGGCCTGGCCACGCCGCTGGTGCTCAGCGTACATTCGGTCGTCAGCTTCGACTTCGCCACCTCCCAGCTGCCGGGCTGGCACACGACGGTCTTCCCGCCCTACTTTGTGGCGGGCGCCATCTTCGGCGGCTTCGCGATGGTGTCCACGATCATCCTGCCGGCGCGCAAGCTCTTCGGCCTGGAAGACCTCATCACGACGCGGCACATGGAGAACATGGCCAAGATCATGCTCGCCACGGGCATGATGGTCGGCTACGCCTACCTGGTCGAGTTCTTCATCGCGTGGTACAGCGGCAACCCCTACGAGAGCTTCGCCTTCGTGAACCGCGCGCTGGGGCCCTACGCCTGGGCCTACTGGATCATGGTGAGCTGCAACGTCGTCGCCCCGCAGCTCTTCTGGTCGAAGCGCCTGCGCCGCAATCTCTGGGTGATGTGGCTCGTGGCGGTCCTGATCAACGTGGGCATGTGGTTCGAGCGCTTCGTGATCGTCGTCTCCTCGCTGAGCCGCGATTTCCTGCCCTCGGCCTGGGGACACTACGCGCCGACCTGGGTGGACATCCTCACGCTGGCCGGCAGCTTCGGCCTCTTCCTGACGCTCTTCCTCCTCTTCCTGCGCTACGCGCCCATCGTGGCGATGGCCGAGGTGAAGACCGTCATGCCCCAGTCCCACGTGAGCGCGGAGCACGTGGGCGTCGGCGACTACTGGGGCGACATCCCGGGCCGCTACGACCCGGACAAACCGCGCTAAGGATGGTGTGAGCGTGAGCGCAAGAGAAGAATCACGGACGAGCGGCGGCCACCTCCTCGGCTACCTGGCCGAGTTCGAGACGGTGGACGGCCTCTACCTGGCCTGCCAGCAGGTCCGCGACCAGGGCTACCGGCGCTGGGACGCCCACGCGCCCTTCCCGGTGCACGGCCTGGACGACGCCATGGGCATCCGCGCGACCAAGCTGCCCTGGCTCGTGTTCTTTGCCGGCGCGGCGGGCGGCGGGCTGGGTCTGCTCCTCCAGTGGTGGACCAACGCCGTCGACTATCCCGTGATCATCAGCGGCAAGCCCATGTTCAGCATCCCGGCCAACATTCCCATCACCTTCGAGACGACCGTCCTGCTGGCGGCTCTCTCCGCCTTCATCGGCATGCTGGCCTTCAACGGACTGCCGCGCTACCACCATCCGGTCTTCCGGAGCAAGCGCTTCCGGCGCGCAACGACGGACCGCTTCTTCATCAGCATCGACGCCAAGGACCCCAAGTTCAGCGCGACGGACACGCGCAAGTTCCTGGATTCCCTGCAGGGCGCGCGCGTCGAGAGCCTGGAGGAATAGGCGATGCCGAGCTGGGCGAGACATGTCTTCGTCATCGGGGTGCTGCTGACCCTGCTGCCCCTGGCGCTCATCGCGCGCAGCCGCTGGGGGGATTCGGAGGGCACGCGGATCCACATCATCCGCGACATGGACAAGCAGGGCCGCTACGAGACCCAGGGGCCGGGGCCGCTGTTCGCCGACGGCCGGGCCATGCGGCCCGAGGTGCCGGGAACCGTCGCGCGCGGGGAACTGCGCGAGGACGATCACTACTACCGGGGCAAGGTCGGCGGCGACTGGGCGGAGGACTTTCCCCTGCCCCTCAGCGCCGAGCTCCTGCGCCGTGGCCGCGAGCGCTACGACATATTCTGCGCCCTCTGCCACGGCTTCACCGGCAACGGCGACGGCATGATCGCCGTGCGCGCCGACCAGCTCGCGGAGGGCACGTGGACGCCGCCCAGCTCGCTCCACGACCAGATCGTGAGGGAGAGGCCCGTGGGGCATCTGTTCAACAGCATCGGGCGGGGCATCCGCAACATGCCCGCCTACGGCTCGCAGATCCCGGAAGACGACCGCTGGGCCATCGTCGCCTACGTCCGGGCCCTGCAGCTGAGCCGGAGCGGACGCCTCGAGGATGTCCCCGCGGATCGCCGCGGCGGGCTGCAATGATGCGGGAGAGTGACTCATGAAGCGTGGGCCCATCGACATCACACGGGAGAAGCGCCAGCTCGGGGCGTGGGGGGCCAGGGGCATCCGCGTCTCGCTCGTGATCGGCGTGCTGGGGATCCTCGCCAGCGTGTGGCTCGGCATGAGAGCTGGCGACGGTTTCGGCCGCTTCTACGAGTCCTACCTCGTGAACTACGCCTTCTTCCTCAGCCTCTCGCTCGGCGCGCTCTTCTTCGTGCTCATCCAGCACCTGACGGGGGCGACCTGGAGCGTCGTCGTGCGCCGCCTCGCCGAGGCGATCGCCGCGAACATCCCCCTGCTCGCGCTCCTGGCGATCCCCGTGATCCTCGGCATGAGCCACCTCTACCACTGGACCGACGCCGGGGCGCTCGCCCACGACTCCCTGCTGCAGGGCAAGCAGTCCTACCTGAACACGCCCTTCTTCATCGCGCGGCTCGCGTTCTACTTCCTCGTCTGGGGGTGGCTGGCCCGCTACTACCACCGGCGCTCGGTGGAGCAGGACGCGAGCGGCGACGTGAACCTCACCCACCGGATGCAGCGCATCAGCGGGCCGTCGGTGGTGGTCTACGCGCTGACCGTGACCTTCGCCTCCTTCGACCTGCTGATGTCCGTCGACGCGCACTGGTTCAGCACGATCTTCGGCGTCTATTTTTTCTCGGGGAGCGTGGTCGCCTGCTTCGCGCTACTCGCGCTCGTGGCCTACCGGCTTCAGGGCGCGGGCTTCCTGGAGAACACGATCACCCGCGAGCACTACCACGACCTGGGCAAGCTGGTCTTCGCCTTCATCGTCTTCTGGGCCTACATCGCCTTCTCCCAGTACATGCTCATCTGGTACAGCAACATCCCCGAGGAGACGGGCTGGTACCTGCGCCGCCAGACCGGCGGCTGGACCGCCGTCACCCTGATCCTGCTCTTCGGGCACTTCCTCGCGCCCTTCCTCGGGCTGCTCTCCCGCTTCCCCAAGCGGCAGATGCTGCTGCTGGTGCCAGGAGCGCTCTGGGTGCTGCTGATGCACTGGGTCGATCTCTACTGGCTGGTCATGCCGACATACAGCGAGACGCGTCCGCCGTTGAACCCGCTCGACCTGACCCTCTTCCTGGGCGTGGGCGGCCTCTTCACAGCGCTGTGCCTGTGGCGTCTGGGGCGGCACTCCCTGGTGCCCGAGAAGGATCCGCGCCTGGACGACTCGCTGATCTTCGAGAATGCGTGAGGTGTCATCCGTGAACAAGCATGGCGATCCCAGAAGCGTTCCCACCCTCGTCGTCGGCGCGATCAGCGGCCTGCTGCTCTTGCTCGCGATCTTCCTGCTGCAGGTCTTCTACTACAAGGCCGAGCGCGTGGAAGTGAACGCCAAGCGGGGCGACATCGCCGCGGAGTTCCGGATGCTGCGCGACATGCAGGCGGCCGATCTGGAGATGGGCTACTACTGGCTCGACCGGGAGAATGGCATCGTGGCCCTGCCCATCGAGCGGGCGATGGAGCGCGTGATCGAGCGCGCCGAGAAGGCGGACGAGGGGAGCTGAGCGTGAGGGCCCGCGCGCATTCGCTTCGTACTGGCCGGCTCGCTACGGGCCTCTGCCTGCTCGCACTCCTGCTACTCGGGGGCGTCGCGCAGGCCGAGCGCAGCGAGGAGCTTCCGGCCGAGCTGGAGGGCCTCGGGATCTTCGAGCGCCCCGGCGCGGAGCTGCCGCTGGCACTCGAGTTCACTGACTCGCGCGGCCGCGCGGTGAAGCTCGCCGACTACTTCGAGGGCGGGCGGCCGGTGATCGTCAATCTCGTCTACTACGACTGCCCCATGCTCTGCAACCTGCTGCTGGACGGCTTCGTGAAGGGCCTGCGCGAGCTGGAGTGGACGGCGGGGCAGGAGTTCGAGATCGTCACGGTCAGCATCGACCCGGGCGAGAAGCCCGAGCAGGCGCGCTTCAAGAAGGCCTACCAGGTCGAGAGCTACGGCCGGCCGTCGGCCGCGGAAGGCTGGCACTTCCTGACCGGCGAGGACGAGAACATCCGCGTCCTGGCCGACGCCGTGGGCTTCCGTTTCGCCTACGACGAGGAGCGGGACGAGTACCGTCACGCCGCGGGGCTGTTCGTCGCCACGCCGGACGGCGTCCTCTCACGGACACTCTACGGCCTGGCCTACGACGAGCAGACGTTGCGGCTCTCCCTGGTCGAGGCCTCCGCCGGCGAGATCGGCTCGGCCATTGACCATGCCCTGCTCTTCTGCTTCTACTACGACGCCGAGTCGGGGCGCTACGCCCCGGCGGCGATGAACCTGATGCGCCTGGGTGGCGGGACGATGGCCTTCGTCCTCGCGCTGTGGCTGATCACCTTCTGGCTCCGCGACCGGCGCCGGAGGGTGGCTCTCGAGGGATCGCTACCTTGAACCTGCTAAGCACGCTTTTCACTCGCCTGGGGATGGGCTTGCCGGCCAGCGCCGGGGGCTTCTGGATGCCCGAGCGCGGCTCCTCCGTCGCCACCGGCGTGGACCAGGTCTTCGGCTTCATCCTGTGGATCGCGCTCTTCTTCTTCGTGCTCGTCGTCGGCCTGATGGTCATCTTCGTGCTCCGCTATCACCGGCGGGACGAGGAGGAGGTCGTCGAGGCGAGCCCGCATCACAGCACGAGCCTGGAGCTGACCTGGAGCATCATCCCGCTGATCATCGTCTGCGTGATCTTCTACCTGGGCTTCAAGGGATTCATGAACCTCAACGTCGCGCCGCGCGACGCCTACGAGGTGCTGGTGACGGGGCAGAAGTGGGCCTGGGAGTTCACCTACCCGAACGGCTACGCGGACAAGGACCTCCACGTGCCCGCCGGCGCCACGGTGCGCCTGGTGATGCGCTCCGAGGATGTGATCCACAGCTTCTACGTGCCCGACTTCCGCATCAAGCGCGACGTCGTGCCCGGCCGCTACACGAAGGCCTGGTTCACGGCGCCCGCGCCGGGCGAGCACCGGATCCTCTGCGCCGAGTTCTGCGGCACCGGCCACTCGGACATGCTCGCCACGGTCTACGTGCACGAGCCGGCGGACTTCCAGGCCTGGATGGCCGGCGTCGCGGGCTTCATCGACAAGTTGCCGCCCGCGGAAGCCGGTGAGCGCATCTCCCAGGGCAAGGGCTGCATGGTCTGCCACACGGCGGACGGCAAGCCGCTCGTCGGGCCGACCTACAAGGGGCTCTTCGGCTCGACGCGAATCCTGACGGACGGCAGCGAGGTCGTCGCCGACGAGGACTACCTCCGCGAGTCCATGCTGGATCCGGCGGCCAAGGTGGCCGCGGGCTTCCAGCCCGTGATGCCCACCTTCCAGGGGCGCCTGTCCGACAAGGAGATCACGGTTCTCATCGAGTACATCAAGTCACTGAGCGAATAGAGGCGGACCCTAGACATGAGCACAGCCCATTCCGAGCACGCGAGCGCAGGCGTCGATTACCTGCAGGCCTCCCGCGGCCTGAAGTCCTGGCTGACGACGCTGGACCACAAGCGCATCGGCGTCCTCTACCTGATCTCCGTGCTGACGGCCTTCCTGCTCGGCGGGATCTTCGCCATGCTCATCCGCACGGAGCTGATCTCGCCGGGGCCCGACATCATGACGGCCGACCAGTACAACCAGATGTTCACGCTGCACGGCGCGATCATGATCTTCCTGTTCATCATCCCGAGCATCCCCGCCGCCTTCGGCAACTTCGTGCTGCCGATCATGCTCGGCGCGAAGGACGTGGCCTTCCCGCGGCTGAACCTCGCGAGCTGGTACTTCTACGTGGCCGGCGCGGTCTTCGCGCTGGTCTCGATCCTCACCGGCGGCGTCGACACGGGCTGGACCTTCTACACGCCCTACAGCACGAGCGCCGGCGGGAGCGTGGTCTGGCTGACCTTCGGCGCCTTCCTGATCGGCATCAGCTCGATCTTCACGGGCCTGAACTTCATCGTGACCATCCACAAGATGCGCCCCGTGTGGATGGGCTGGTTCAAGATGCCGCTCTTCCTCTGGTCGCTCTACGCGACGAGCGTCATCCAGGTGCTGGCAACGCCCGTGCTGGGCATCACGCTGCTCCTGCTGATCATCGAGAGGTCCTTCGGCATCGGCATCTTCGATCCCGCGCTGGGCGGCGATCCGGTGCTCTACCAGCACTTCTTCTGGTTCTACTCTCACCCGGCCGTCTACATCATGATCCTGCCGGCGATGGGGATCATCAGCGAGCTGGTGTCGGTCTTCAGCCGCAAGCACATCTTCGGCTACCGCTTCATCGCCTACAGCAGCGTGGCGATCGCGCTGCTGGGCTTCCTCGTCTGGGGCCACCACATGTACACGAGCGGGCAGTCGAACATGGCCAACATGATCTTCAGCGCGCTCACCTTCAGCGTGTCGATCCCGTCGGCCATCAAGGTCTTCAACTGGCTGGCGACCATGTACAAGGGCTCGCTGAAGCTGGACACGCCCATGCTCTACGTGCTGTCCTTTCTATTCCTCTTCACCATCGGCGGGCTGACCGGGCTCTTCCTCGGCACGCTCGCCACGGACATCCACCTGCACGACACCTACTTCGTCGTGGCGCACTTCCACTACGTGATGATGGGGGGCACGCTGATCGCGTTCCTCGGCGGCCTGCACTACTGGTGGCCGAAGATGTTCGGCCGGCGCTACAGCGAGGCCTGGGGACGGCTCGCCGCGCTGCTGATCTTCGTGGGCTTCAACGTGACCTTCTTCACGCAGTTCGTGATGGGCACCCAGGGCATGCCGCGGCGCTACTTCAACTACCCGGCGGAGTTCACGGGCTACCACCAGCTCTCGACCTGGGGCTCGTACATCCTGGCCGTGGGGCTGTTCATGGTGGCGGGTTACCTGATCCAGTCGCTGCTGAGCGGCAAGCGCGCCGCGGCGAATCCCTGGGGCGGGAACAGCTTCGAGTGGCACTGCTCCTCGCCGCCGCCCCAGCACAACTTCGCGGAGACGCCGGCCGAGTGCGACGCCTACGACTTCACGGGCCTGCGCTACGACCCGGCGATCGACGGATACGCGCCGCGCGGCGGCGCCTCCGGGGAGGGCGCCGCCTAGCCCGCGGCGCGCCCCGAGAAGCAGGAGAGCTTTCATGGCCGAGCATTCCGGACACCTGGCCCATCACTTCGAGACGAAGGAGCAGCAGTTCGACTCCAGCAAGCTCGGGATGTGGCTCTTCCTGGCCACGGAGATCCTGCTCTTCGGCGGCCTCTTCTGCGCCTACGCAGTCTACCGGGCGAACCATCCCGAGATCTTCGTCTACGCGCACCACTTCCTGAGCAAGACCCTCGGCGGCGTGAACACCCTGGTGCTGATCTGCAGCAGCCTGACCATGGCCTTGGGCGTGCGCGCCGCGCAGCTCGGCAAGCAGAAGCAGCTGATCACCATGCTGTTTCTCACGCTGATCTTCGCCTTCAGCTTCATGGTGATCAAGGCCGTGGAGTACGAGCACAAGTGGAAGCACGGCCTGCTCTGGGGCAAGCACTACCAGCCGGAGATGCAGCACGAGGCGCCCGTGGTGGACTTCGCCGCGGAGGCCGCCCCCGCGGCGGGCGCTGGGGGCGCTGCCGGCGCTGCGGAAGCCGCCGCGCCCGCGGAGGGCGCGGCCGCGCTCGGCGAGGAGAGCTCGCTCATCGGGCCCGCCGCCGGCGCGCCGGGCGGCCTGGCGCCCGAGGGCGCCGCAGGCGAGCAGACCGAGACGGTCCCGCGCAACGTGCACATCTTCTTCGGCATCTACTTCGCGATGACCGGCCTCCACGGCCTGCACGTGCTCGCGGGCATGATCTGCATCGTCTGGATCATGCGGCGCGCGCAGCGCGGCGAGTTCGGCCCCGGCTACTACACGCCCGTGGACCTGGTGGGCCTCTACTGGCACCTGGTCGACATGATCTGGATCTACCTCTTCCCGCTGCTCTACCTGATCCGCTAGCGGGAAGGGCGAAGGAAGGACCGGCAGGATGACAAGTCACGAGACGAACGCCACAGACGCTCACGTCGTGCCGGGCAGCGTGCTGCTCAAGGTCTGGGCGGCCCTGCTCGTCGGTACCTTCCTCACGGTGGCCGTCACCTGGGTGAACCTTGGCCCATTGAACCTGCTTCTCGCCCTCGGCATCGCCACGGTCAAGGCCTTCCTCGTGGCGCTCTTCTTCATGCACCTGCGCTACGACCGGCCATTCAACGCGGTGGTGCTGGTGGCCGCCGTCTTCTTCGTGGCGCTCTTCCTCGGCCTCGCCCTGCTCGACACGCTGCACTACAAGGACGACCTCATCCCCGGCTACGCCCCCGCCATCGAGGCCCTCTCCGACCACTAGATGAAGTTCTTGATCTCCGGCCAGATCGTCGCCAGGTCGAAGCGGCCGCCGCGGCAGATCCAGACGCTGATGCCCCCGATGTTGGCGGGCACGTCCGGGACGTCCAGCCTCTCGGCTTCCTCGACGAAGTCGAAATAATCCTCCAGCGCCTCGCGCGAGACGTCCACCACGATGGCGGTGCGCCCGCTGCGCTCGGGAAGCCAGTACCAGTAGCTGTTGTGGAAGCAGGCGGTCGGGGGCAGGTCCATGCCGCGGGCGCGGTAATAGTCCACCGCGCCCGCGCCGCCGTAGTTGCCGCTGATGGCCACGCACTCGGCGCGCTCCTCCGGCGAGAGCGTGCCGTAGGCGCGCGAGATCGCCTCGACCTGCTCCGGCCAGCCGAGGCGGTCGGCCAGGTGCTGGGGCAGGGCGAGGGTGCGGTGTGCGGTCTCGCCGGCGGGGGCGACGATGCCCGTGGCGGTGATGTAGTCCGCGGTCCTCTGCGGGGAGAAGACCGGGATCGTGAAGGGGAGCGTGAACAGCCCGCCGGCGAGCATGTTGACGACGAGGACGGCCGCGATCCAGCGCCGGCGCCCGCGCGACAGGAAGCCGCCCAGCGCCACCGCACCGGCTGCGAAGAGGATGGGATGCGCCCCGGCCAGGTAGTAGGGCTTGCTCTGCTGGAGAACCAGGATGGCGAAGGTGGCCGGCCAGATCCAGCCGAGCGCACGGAAGGGCCGGCTGGCCCGCGCGAGCAGCAGCCAGATCAGCCCGGCAAGCATCAGGGGCAGGTTGGTCGGGCCGCTCTCGAGGAAGCTCGCCAGCAGGAAGTCGAGAAAGCCCGTGTCGGCGATCTTGTACTGCTTCGCGTTGGCGATGAACTCGAGGGTGGGCCAGCCCATGTGGATCTGCCAGATCAGGTGCGGCAGGAAGATGAGTACGGCGATGGCCGCGCCCAGCCAGAGGCGCCGGTCGGCGAGCTGCCGGCGCGCCGGGGTGAGCAGGAAGCCGAGGGCCATGGACGCGCCCAGGAACGTCACGCTGATCTTGTTGAGCAGCCCGAGCCCGAGGAGCACGCCCAGCCAGGGCCAGAGCCCGCGCTCGTCGTCGCGGAGGATGCGCACGAGCAGGATCGCGGCGCCGGTCCAGACCAGGAGCTCGAAGAAGTTCATGCTGTAGAACCCGGTCACGCTCAGGGTGACGGGCGAGACGGCGACCGCGAAGGCCGCCAGGCCCTGGGCGAGGCGGCGCCCGCCCATCTCGCGGGCGAGCAGGCCAGCGAGGAGCACCAGCCCCGCGCCCGCCAGGGCGGCGGGCAGGCGGAGCATGTGGACGGAGTCGCCGAAGACCGCCCGCCATCCCGCGAGGAACGCGATGGACAGCGGCGGGTGGTCCACGTAGCCCCAGTCCAGATGGCTCGCGCAGGCGAGGTAGTAGTACTCGTCGCGGAAGATCCCGAAGCGGCCGCCCGTCAGCAGGTGGGCGATCAGCGGGATCAGGGCGATGCCGATCAGGACGGCCCAGGCTGCGGGCTCGCGCTGCACGCTTCCTCTCCGCATGCTTCCCCCTCTCCCTGGCCGTGGAAGCTAGCACGCCGCCCGCGCGATCTCAAGTCGCGGCCGCGAGCGCGGGAGTCGCCACGTGGCGACTCGATCCGCTAGCCAGTCCAGCCGGCTGGACTGGCGTCGGGCCACTGCCGCTTCGGGAGTCCACCCGGGTGGACTCCCGCTTTTGTCACGTGACGAAACGCGGCGTGGGTGCGAGCGGGTACTGTCAGGGCGCGAGGAGCGCGGTCGCCAGGTCCGGCTCATGGGAGAAGTATGCGAACCAGAAGGCCTGCGCGGAGAGCACGGGCTCGCCGCTCGTGCGAACGACCGCTGTCGGCGGATCGGCAGTGTACGTGATCTCCAGGGGGACGCCCGCAAGGGAGGTGGCCCAGCGGCCCTCCGCGTCGGCAAGCTCCGCGAGGCGCGGCAGGGGGTAGAGCGCACGGCCGCCGCCCGCCCAGACCGCGAGCACGGGGGTCTTCAGCGGCAGGCGATCGTCTTCGGGCAGCGGGCGCGCGGGGTACTGCAGGTGATCGGAGCCGTAGTAGCTCGTGTAGGGCTTGCGGCGGTACTTGCGCAGCATGCCCGCCGCGTCCGGGGCGAGGATCAGGGTGGCGGGGTGGCGGGCGAGCCAGTCGTCCAAGCGGACGAGGTCGAAGGACAGGCGCGCGAGCCGTGCGGAGTCCGCCGCGGCGGGGCCCGCCAGCGCGCGGCCCGTGAGCTGGCTCCATAGGCTTGAGCGGCCCGCGCCGCCGGCCGCTCCGGCGGCCTCCCCGTCGCCCGGTTCACCGGCCGCAGCGGTAGCTTCCGCGTCGCCGGCGTCCCCACCCGCGGTCCTGTCGAAAATCAACGTGTTCGAGTTGAAGAAGAGCCCGCCCACGCCGAAGTCCCGCGCTTCCCCGCCGATCTCCCGCGCATAGACCGCCGCCGAGCCGCAGAGGGGGCTCCAGGTGACGAGCACCGGCCGGCCGGCGAGCGTGTCGTTGACGACCTCGTGCCAGTTGAGGATCGAGAGCGGGTAGGCGCGCGCGTGGCCTGCGATCGCCACGCCGATCACGCGGTCGCGGGGGAGCAGGAAGGCGCTGCGGCCTTCCCGGTTCAGCGAGTCGAGGCCCGCGGCATCGAGGTGGTGGGGGTAATCGAGGGAGGGCAGGCCGTCGCGGGGGATGCCCGCGGGCACGAGGTCGGCTTCGTCGATGAGGCGGGTTGTCAGGTCGAAGCCGTAGCTCGCGAGGTTCTCGCCGTCGCCCATGAGGCCCTTCCGCTCGAAGTCCAGGCGCTGGCGGAGCTGCCAGGAGAGCGCGAGCATGCCGATGAAGAACGCGAGGAAGTAGACCCAGGCGAAGCGGTGCAGCTTCATGGCGCGCCCTCGGCTTGGGTGGGCGCGGGCGGTGTGGGGGCCGTCGTGTCGGGCACGCGCGGGGCGGGGTCGGCGAGCAGCAGCGCGAGCACCAGCGGCAGGTGGATCATGCTGGCGACGAAGAGGCGGCGGGCGCTGGGCTCATCGAGGCGGCGGCGAAGGCGCAGGCCGGGGACCAGCAGCAGCAGGCCGAGGAGTAGGTAGCCAACGGCGAAGCGTGAGCCAGCGACGCCCGCGAGAGTGAGCGCGAGGCCGACGGGCAAGAGCGCCAGGCTGTAGACGACCACCAGCGCGCCGGTGAGCCGTCCGCTGGGATCGACGCCCGGAAGCATGCGGAAGCCCGCGCGGGCGTAGTCCTCGCGGTAGAGCCAGGCGAGCGCGAGGAAGTGGGGGATCTGCCAGAGGAAGAGCAGCGCGGCGAGCAGCCAGGCGCCGCGGCCGAGTTCGCCGGCGGCGCCGGCCCAGCCGACCAGCGGCGGCAGGGCGCCGCAGACCGCGCCGACCAGGGTGTTCACGGGGCTGCGTGGCTTGAGCGGCGTGTAGACGAGGACGTAGAGGAGCAGGCTGGCGAGCGCGAGGAGGGCCGCGAGGGCGCCCACGAGGGTGAGCAGTGTCAACTGGCCGATGATGCCGAGGCCGATGCCGACTCCGAGCGCGTGGGCGCGGCTCATGCGGCCCGCGGGGAGGGGGCGGCTGCGCGTGCGGAGCATGAGGGCATCGCGGTCGACCTCCCACCACTCGTTGAGCGCGTTGGCGCTGAGGGCGCAGAGGCCCGTGCCGAGGAGAGTCCAGACGAGGCGCGCGAGCTCGAGGTGCCCGCGGCCGGCAACCAGGAAGGCGACCAGCGTGCTCAGCAGGACCATGGCGCTGAGCCGTGCCTTGGTCAGCTCGAGGTAGAGGCGCAGGCGTTCGCCTGTGCGAAGCGTGTGCGCGGGCGCGTATTTCGCGGGGCTCTCTGCCACGTCGGGGCCGCTCCGGAAGAGGGTTTGCACGCCGGCCGGATCCGGCTAGGATGGCGCGTGTCGCCGCTGCGCGCGGGTCGATCGCGGAAACCTAGCAGGCCCGCGGGCGCGGCGGAAGGTAAAAGAGGCGGGCGGATCCGCCGCCGCGGCGGCCCCGCGGGCGGAGAAAGGACGGATCATGGATGATCGCGAGGCGCGCGCGACGCGGCACGAGCGGCGGGCGGAGCTGCTTTCTCTGGCGTTCGGCAGCACGGTGGCGATGTGGACCGTCGCCTATCTCGCGCGGCTCTTGCCGGTAGCCGTGCCGAACGGATTGCTGCTCGTCCCGCTGCTGGTTTGCCAGGGGGCGGGGGGTTACTTCGCCGGCCGGCTGACCGCGCGCGGGGCGGGCGGCGGCGCGACCGTCGGTGCGCTGAGCGCGCTGCTCAACCTGCTCGTGCTGGGCAGCGTGCTCGGCGGGGAGACGGGCGGGCTCCGACCCGCGGCCTGGCTCTGGGTGCCGGCGTCTCTCGGGCTGGGGGCGATCCTGGGCGCGCTCGGGGCGTCGATGGGCGCGGCGCGGCGGCGTACTTTCGGGCGCTCTGGCGAGGCGGGCCCCGCGTGGAACTCGGTGCTGGCCGGCGTGGCGGCCTTGGCGACCCTGCTGCTGCTCGGCGCCGGGGGGCTGGTGACGAGCCGCGAGGCGGGCCTGGCGGTGGTGGACTGGCCCAACTCCTTCGGCCGTAACATGTTCCTCTACCCGCTGGCCGAGATGACCGGCGGCGTCTTCTACGAGCACGCCCACCGGCTGTTGGGATCGCTGGTGGGGCTCGTGACCCTGGCGCTCGTGCTGCAGCTGCAGCTTTCCGAATCGCGGGGGCGGGTGAAGGCCCTGGCCTGGCTGGGGCTGGTGGCGGTGATCGTGCAGGGGGTGCTGGGCGGGCTGCGGGTGACCGGCACGTTCACGCTGAGCCAGTCGCCGGCGGACATGTCGCCGAGCACCCTGCTCGCCGCGCTGCACGGCGTGCTCGGGCAGGCCTTCTTCGCACTTCTGGCAGTGCTTGCCGCCTTCACCTCGCGGCGCTGGCTCTCGAAGCTCATTCCCGAGTCGCGGGAGACGGCTGCGTCGGAGCGTCTGCTCACCGCGCTCTTGATTCCCTTCCTACTCGTGCAGCTCGTGCTCGGCGCGCTGCTCCGTCACTTCGGTTGGGGACTGCTCTATCATGTGAGCTTCGCGGTGATCGTGGTGCTGATCACGATCGCCGCGGGCGCGCGCTCGTGGGGGCTCTACCCGCTGGAGCCGGAGCTGAAGCGCACGGGCAAGTGGCTGACCATTCTCGCCGGCGCGCAGCTGCTCCTGGGGACGGGCGCGTTGATCGCCGTGACGAGCACGCCGGACGCGGGCGACATTCCCGGCTGGGAGGTGCTGCTGGCGACGGTGCACCAGATCACGGGCGCGCTCTTGCTGGCGGGGGCGGCGCTGCTGGCCGTGTGGGTGCGGCGGCTGCTGGTGGATCCGCCAGCGGTGAAAGCCTAGCGGGATTTTATACGCAGCGGCGCCTAGTCGCCGGTGCCGGTGAGGGCGCGGGCGGCGGTCTCCTCGATGGACGACAGGTCGATGTGGCGGCTGATGGGATCCTGCGTGCTGAACTCGAAGCGCGCGGAGGCGTAGCCCATACCGCGCACCATGCTGCCGAGGGAGGCCTCGGCGCTCTTGCGGACCTCGTGGATCATGTTGGTGCTGAGCTCGCGGGCGAGACCCTCGGCCTCGTCGCGGGCGGCGCGGATGAGCTGGTTCTTCTCGCGCTCGGAGAACTTGCCGCCGAAGACCTGGCCGATCCACTCGGGCAGGAGGATGGGGACGAGGGCGGCGCCGCGCTCGTCGTAGATCTGCATGTCCTTCATCTGGATCTCGTAGAAGACGGGGGGGAGGGTGAAGTCGATGCCGCCCTCGCCGTCGAACTCGGCCTCGAAGTCTTCGCTGCGGAGGTCGTAGCGGAAGTCGACGACGAACTCGAAGACCATGGCCGTCTGCTTGGAGCTCAGCAGCCAGGCGAGCCACTTCTCGCCCCAGTCGCCGAAGAGGTGGTCGCGGCTGGTGACGATCTGCTTGGTGTAGACCTTGAGCACCACGAGCTCGCCCACGGAGCGGATGGCGTCCACGGAGCCGTGCACGGAGATGCGCGGCCCGCCGCGCCCGCCGCGGCGGCGGCGCAGGGCGAGCATGCCGGCGAGGGTGAGCAGGAAGCCGACGACGAGACCGAAGAGCAGGGTGTCCATGGCGCCTCCCGAGGGGAAAGGACGCGGGCATTCTAAGGCGCGGCGGGGCCGGGCGTCCAGCCGATAGACACGTAGCTGGCCGTGCCGGTCACTTCGGCGCGATCCTCGGCGGCGGCCCATGCGAGACTCCGGCGGCGTGATGAACCGAGGCGCGGCGCTTGCAGGCGTGCCGGGCATGGACGGGTTCCGCTCCGAGAATCCCCCGCGCCTGGCGGAGCAAGTGCGCCGGGCGATACGGGTCAGACAGTACAGCCGGCGCACCGAGAAGGCCTACTGGGGATGGATCCGTCGCTTCGTCCTCTTCCACGGCCGGCGCCACCCCGAGGAGATGGCAGAGGTGGAGGTCACAGCATTCCTCTCCCATCTGGCCACCGATCGCGGCGTGAGCGCCTCGACCCAGAACCAGGCGCTCAGCGCCCTGCTCTTCCTCTACCGTGAAGTGCTGGGCAGGGAACTGCCCTGGCTCGATGACATCGTCCGGGCCAAGAGGCCCCAGCGCCTGCCCACGGTGTTGACACCCAGGGAAGTGCGGGCCCTGCTGGATCAACTAGATGGGCTGCCCTGGCTCGTGGCGTCCCTGCTCTACGGATCCGGGCTGCGCCTGTTGGAGGGCCTGCGCCTGCGGGTGAAGGATCTGGAACCCGAGCGTGGCGAGATCACGGTGCGGGACGGCAAGGGGCGCCGGGACCGGGTAACCCTTTTGCCGCAGCGTCTGGCGGATCCGCTCGCCGAGCATTTGCGACAGGTCCGCGGGCAGCACCGCGAGGACCTGGCCCGGCGCGCCGGCAGTGTGGCTCTGCCCGACGCGCTGGCGAGGAAGTACCCGAAGGCGGCCTGGGAGTGGGGTTGGCAGTGGGTGTTTCCCGCCACACGGCATTATCGCGACAGGGAATCAGGACTTCTGCGCCGACATCATCTGCACGAGTCGGTGGTCCAGCGCGCTGTGAAAGAGGCCCGCCGGCGGGCCGGGATCGCCAAACCCGCGGGCTGCCACACCCTGCGGCACTCCTTCGCGACCCATCTGCTGTCAGGTGGATACGACATCCGCACGATCCAGGAGCTGCTGGGGCACAAGGACGTCTCCACCACGATGATCTACACCCACGTGCTGAACCGGGGCGGCAGGGGCGTGAAGAGTCCCCTCGACGATTCGCCTTGAATTGATCGTTCGAAGGGGGTAGCATCACCCGCGTAGGCGTAGCTAGCAACGTTTACAGCATTTGGGGGCCGCGGGAGGAATTAGTGGAGGAGACTGGTTTCCCCGGCGAAGAAGCTCACGCACCAGGGTCGCGTCGCTGAGAATCAAGGGTGCGTTAGCTATGCTAACTTCGCTTCGCAGTGTAGCTGGATACACTGACCCGCGTATCCAGATCTCCTGATCAGGTGAGCCAGATACACCGGTCAGTCGAATTCTAGTTAG
>CAZVHI010000034.1:0-38178 GCA_964627205.1 uncultured bacterium | reverse complement strand
AATGTGTCTATTAGCGAGAGGGCCATTGGGTCCCGATCGATCTGGCGACGTACAGCTTCCACAGCATCCCTATGCCCTGGCTCTCGACTGCCTGTATCATCAGGGCTTGCAGCACGGGCAAATCGAATCACACCAACGGTTGAACCGCCAGCCCAGAGATCGCTCATGAGGATCCCTTCGGAGGATTCCATTCGGATGGATCCATCTCCTGCGGATCTCATTGCTTCGGCCCCTTCTATTGTGATCAAGCTCAGGTCTGGGGCATGGCCAGGCGCAAAGGTAAAGGCGAAGTCGATGCCGTCGCTTCCCAGGCTGAACATGAGATCAACGCCACGCCAAAGCTCTCGATAGAGGATCGAGTCGTAAGCGTTCACATTCGTTTGCCATCGGCTGGAATCGGAACCCAGAAAGAAGTGCCGTTTTTCAGCCCTGACGTCACTGGGATCGATCCTTACAGGAAGAGTCGCTTCAGAGACCTGATCACGATGCAAGTGCCGCGAACACGTCGCCCCGCAGGAGGATCGAGTATCGGATCACGTTCCATCGCGATCATGCCCGAGTCATCATCCTTGAATACAAAAGCGATGCGATCCTGCAGGAAGAAGACATCGACGCCGCCCGACGTAGCGTAGAACTCAACGTCGTCGGAAAACTGGCCTCGATTCTGGATGAATTGCGCTGCCGCGATGGTCGGCGTGAGGAAAGCGAAGAGAATAGAAAGCACCAGAACTCGCAAACCCGACCCCCCTTCGAAATCATTGGTCCAAGTATAGCACGGAATCTCTGACAACTGAATCAGATCTTATGCCACGACCGGCATTCCGTTGTACTGGAAGAAGATGCGAACTCAACGATCGGAATCGGGCTCAGGCGAACCGGCCTGCTAGATCAGTCCGAAGCTGCGCTCGGCAAAGACGCGGATGGGCTCCCAGTAGATCCCGAAGAGCAGGGTCAGTCCCGCCAGCACCCCCACCACCGTAGTGATGAGTAGCGGCGCGCGCATGGGTCCCGCCGGGATGGGCGCCTCGCCCGTGCCCTCCTCGCTGCCGTCGATGAGCATCGCACGGCCCACGCGCATGTAGTAGGCGAGCGAGATCACGGAGTTGAGCAGGCCGACCATCGCCAGCCAGTACCAGCCGCTCTCGATCAATGCAGCAAAGAGGTAGAACTTACCGATGAAGCCGAAGGCCGGCGGCAGGCCCGTGAGGCTGAAGAGGAACACAGCCATCATCACCGCCAGGAAGGGATGCCGCTTCCAGAGGCCGCGGATGCCGCTGATGTCCTCGGTGCCGCTCTCGTCGGCGACCGCGGCGATCACCATGAAGGCGCCGAAGTTCATCAGCAGGTAGGCGAAGAGGTAGAAGACGATCGCCGTGAGCCCGGCGGTGTTCAGCAGCACCAGTCCCATGAGCAGGTAGCCCGCGTGGGCGATGGAGCTGTAAGCCATGAGCCGCTTCAGGTTGTCCTGCCAGAGGGCGGTCAGGTTGCCGACGAACATGGTCGCTACGCTGATCACCGCGATGAGCATGGGCCAGGGCAATCCCTGCAGAGCCGTCCAGTGCTCGCCGACTGGCACGGCGAGGATCCCGTAGAGCAGGCGAACGGTCAGCGCGAAGCCCGCCGCCTTCGGCCCCACCGACAGGAACGCGGTGACGGTCACCGGCGCGCCCTCGTACACGTCCGGACACCACATGTGGAACGGCACCGCTGCCATCTTGAAGCCGAGGCCCACGAGCACCAGGACCAGCGCGAAGAGCAGGGTCAGCGGCTGCGCGCCGCCGGTCTGCAGGACGTATGCCATCTCCGCGATGTCCAGGCTGCCGGTCATGCCGTAGAGCCAGGAGAAGCCGTAGAGCATCGCGCCGGAGGCGACGCCGCCGAAGATCACGTACTTGAGCCCCGCCTCGTGGCTGCGCCGGTTACCCCGCAGGCTGCCGACCAGCGTGTAGGAGATCAGCGAGACGGTCTCCAGGGCGAGGTAGGCCATGAGCAGGTTGGCCGCCGACGCCATGAGGTTCATGCCCAGGACGATGATGAGCAGCAGCGCGGTGAACTCGCCGCCGGTGCCGCGCAGCTCCAGGCTGCGCGTGGCCATGATCAGGGTCAGCACTCCCACAAGCGCGAAGAAGAGGCGGAAGAGGGTCGTGAAACCGTCGAGGGCCAGGAGCCCCTCGAAGAAGTAGAAGCTGTCGGCGGCCAGCCCGCTCGCCGGGCGGAAGGCCTCGAGGGACAGCACCCCCGCGAGCAGCAGGCCGAGTACGCCGATCCAGGGATAGATGCGCGAGCGCCGCTCGCCCCAGAACAGGTCGAGCACGAAGACCAGCAGCGAGGTGCCCGCCAGGACGAACTCCGGCAGGAAGAAACGCAAGCTCGCGAAGTTCTCCAGGGAGACCATCAGCACTCCTCTAGAATCCCGCCGCGCCGGCGGCGGCCACACCGGCCGCGGCGGCGTCGCTGACATGCGTGACCAGGAAGTCGAGCGTCTGCGAGATCAGGTCGAGCACGGGCATCGGCCAGACTCCCAGGATGATCACGATGACCCCCAGCGGCACGAGCGTCACCAGCTCGCGGGCGTTCATGTCGGTGAGCTTCTCGTACTTCGGGTTCAACTCGCCCAGGAACATGCGCTGCAGCGTCCAGAGCAGGTAGGCCGCGGTCAGCACGATGCCCGTGGCGCCGACGACCGTGTAGACCGGGAAGGTCTTGAAGCCGCCCATGAAGACCAGCGCCTCGCTGATGAAGCTCGAAAGGCCCGGCAGGCCAAGGCCGGCGAAGAAGGCCAGCGCCATGATGCCGGTATAGACCGGCACCCTGTTGGCCAGGCCGCCGAAGCCGTCTATGTCACGATGATGGACGCGATCGTAGACGACGCCCACCAAGAGGAAGAGCATGGCCGTGATCGTGCCATGGTTGAACATCTGCAATACAGCGCCCTGGATGCCCTGCGGCGTCATCGACGCCATGCCCAGCATCACGTAGCCCATGTGGCTGATGGACGAGTAGGCCACTAGCTTCTTCAGGTCGCTCTGCGCCATTGCGCAGAGCGCGCCGTAGACGATGTTGATCACCCCGATCAGGGCGAGGAACCACGCGAGCTTGGCCGTGGCCTCTGGTAGCATGGCGTAGTTGATCCGTAGGAGCCCATACGTGCCCATCTTCAGCAGCACACCGGCCAGGATCACCGAGATCGCCGTCGGCGCCTCGACGTGCGCGTCGGGCAGCCAGGTGTGGAAGGGGAAGGCGGGGATCTTGATCGCGAAGCCGATGTAGAGCGCGAACCAGAGCACTACCTGCGCGGTCATCGCGATGCCGCGCCCGGCGTGCATGATCTCCACCATGTTGAAGGTCTTGCCGGCCTTGTAGTAGAGGAAGAGCATCGCGATCAGCATGAACACGCTGCCGAAGAGCGTGTAGAGGAAGAACTTGATCGCGGCGTAGATCTTGTTCGGTCCGCCCCAGATGCCGATGAGGAAGTACATCGGCAGCAGCATGACCTCCCAGAAGACGTAAAAGAGGAAGAAGTCCAGCGCGCAGAAGACGCCCATCATCCCCGTGTCCAGGAGCAGGAAGAGCGCGAAGTAACCCTTCACCTGGCGATTGATGCCCCAGCTCGCGATGGCGGCGATCGTGCAGATCAGCGCCGTGAGCAGCACCATGGAGATGCTGATGCCGTCCACACCGAGGAAGTAGGTGATGTTGAAGCTCTGGATCCAGGTGTAGGGACCTTCCGTGAACTGGAAGTCCTCGAGCTGGCGTCCCCCGAAGTCGCGGTTGTACGCGATGAAGAGCTGGATGGCCCAGTAGAGCGGCGGAATGGTCGCGGCGATCGAGATCATCTTGATCCACCACTGCTTGCGGGACGGCAGCAGCAGGATCACCGCGGCCCCGATCAGCGGAAAGAAGATCATCCAGCTGAGTATGTGACCGTTCAGACCGAACATCGCAGATGCAACCTCCTCGGGCCCTGCGGCCCGCTAGCGGGGAAACCCCATCAGCAACACGACGAGGACGAGGATCACGATCCCCGTCACGACGGCGTAGGCGTAGGACTGGATCCGGCCGGTCTGCATGCGGCGGATGCGATCGCCGGCGAGGCGGGCGGTCGTGGCGGTGCCGTTGACCATGCCGTCGACGAAGCGGTTGTCCAGCCAGCCGCCGAAGAAGGCGACGCCCTTCGTGAGGAAGGCGCTGCCGTTGACGATCCCGTCGATCACCAGCTCGTCGAAGCGTTTCAAGAAGCGCATGAGCGCCAACACGCCGCGAATCACACTCGCGTCGTAGAACTCGTCCACGAAGTACTTGTTGTAGAGCAGGCGGTAGAGGCCGCTTGCCTTCTCCGCCCATCGCGCGGGCAGGTCGGGCCGGCGCGTGTAGATCCAGATCGCTGCGGCGCCCGATGTCGCGGCCACGAGCACCGAAAGGATCATCAGCAGGTATTCGACCGGGTCGACCGGATGCGCACCGTGCGAGTCGGCCTCGGCGTGTCCCAATGCCTCGCCGTGCTCGCCGCCCTCGGCGGCCGCCTCGTGTACGGCGGCCATCTCCTCGTCGTCGCCGGGCTGGCGATGGCCGGTGACCGCTGTGTCCTGCTCTTCCTTCGCTTCACCGTGGCCGCCCTCCTCCTCGGCCCGCGCGTCGGCCGGGAAGGGGAAGAGACCGCTGCCGCTCGCGTGCTGCGTCTCGGTCGCGGCGGGCGCCGTGGCCATCACCGGGGCGAGCCACTGGTGGATGCGGTTCGAGCCGCCAAGCGCGTGGGGCACACCGACCAAGCCGCTGAGCATGGCGCCGATGGCCAAGAAGACGAGCGGCACGGTCACAACCGCCGGCTGCTCCTTCAGGTGCGCGCGCGTGTGCTCGTCCGCGCGGTTCTTACCGAAGAAGGTCATCGAGACGAGGCGGAACATGTAGAAGGCGGTCAGGGCCGCGGCCAGCAGGCCGAGCAGCCAGAGGAACCGAAACCACGGCTGCTGCGCGCCCATCTCCCAGGCCTTCCACAGGATCTCGTCCTTGCTGAAGAAGCCCGCGAAGGGCGGGATGCCGGCGATGGCGATCGTAGAGATCAGGAAGGTCCAGAAGGTGACGGGCATCACCTTCGCGAGGCCGCCCATCTTGCGCATGTCCTGCTCGTGGTGCATCGAGAGGATCACGCTGCCGGAGCCGAGGAAGAGGCAGGCCTTGAAGAAGGCGTGCGTCATCAGGTGGAAGATCCCGGCCGAGAAGGCGGCGGTGCCGATGGCCAGCACCATGTAGCCGAGCTGGCTGACCGTGGAGTAGGCCAGCACCTTCTTGATGTCGTTCTGCGCGAGGCCGATCGTGGCGGCAAAAAGGGCGGTGAGGGCGCCGACCGTCGCAACCACGACGAGCGCGCCGGGCGCCATCACGTAGAGGCCGCTGAGCCGCGCCATCATGTAGACGCCAGCCGTGACCATGGTGGCGGCGTGGATCAGTGCGCTGACCGGCGTGGGGCCGGCCATGGCGTCGGGCAGCCAGACGTAGAGCGGGATCTGCGCGCTCTTGCCCGTGGCGCCGACGAAGAGGCAGACGCCGATCACGTCGAGCAGCGGCAGGCCCATCGCTTTCTGACCCGCGAGCAGGTAGGCGAAGTCGTTGATCTCCGAGAAGCGCAGCGTGGCGTAGCCCGCCTTGAAGAGCCCCCAGAAGAGCAGGAGCATGCCGACGAGGAAGCCGAAGTCGCCGATGCGGTTGACGATGAAGGCCTTGTTGCCGGCGGTGGTGTTGGGCAGGTGGCGGAACCAGAAACCGATGAGCAGATAGGAGCAGAGGCCCACGCCCTCCCAGCCGACGAACATCAGCAGCAGGTTGTCGCTGAGCACCAGCATCAGCATGGCGAAGCTGAAGAGGTTCAGGTAAGCGAAGAAGCGCCAGTAGCCGGTGTCGCCGCGCATGTAGCCGATCGAGTAGACGTGGATCAGGAAGCCGACGCCGCTGACCACCAGCAGCATGACGGAGCTGAGCGGGTCCAGGGTGAGGGCCACGTCGATATCCAGCAGCGGCAGGCCCCCACCGCCGACGTCGAGCCACTTCCACAGGCTCTGCGTCACCACGCGGGCGTGGGGCTCCAGGCCACGCAGATGCTGGAAGGCCGCCAGCGAGAGCAGGAAGCTCAGGCCGATCGAGCCCACGCCCACCGAGTGCACGAGCCGGTGCGGCAGCTTCTTGCCGAGCAGGATGTTCCAGGTGAAGCCCAGCAGCGGCAGGAATGCGATCCAGCCCAGGGCTCCTTCGATCCAGGAAAGGTCCAAGACTCGCTACCTCGATTCTTTCCGGGCCCTCAGTGCTTCAGCCCGGCGATCTCGTGCGCGTCGATCCGGCGCAGGTTCTGATAGATGGCCAGCACGATGGCCATGGCTACGGCGGCCTCGGCCGCGGCCAGCACGATGATGAAGACCGTGAATAGGCTCCCCTGCACGCCGCCTTCCACGAAGTGGCTGAAGGCCACGAAGTTCAATCCCGCCGCGTTGAGGATCAGCTCGACGCCCATCAGGATGGCGATGGCGTTGCGCCGGCTGAGCACCGTGTAGAGACCCAGTGAGAAGAGCAGCGCGCCGACGAAAAGGAAGTGGTTCAGGCCGATCATCGCCGCGCCTCCTTTTCGCCCGCTCCCGACGCCGCGGCGCCGGAGTCTGCCGCCTGCGTGGCTTCCGCCCGGCCTCTCACCTCGCGCCGGGCGATGATCACCGCCCCCACCAGGGCGCCGAGGAGCAGCAGGCTCGCGACCTCGAAGGGCAGCAGGTACTTGCCCAGGAGATGATGGCCAAGCTGGCCCGAGATGGGCTCGAAGTCCACCGCATCGCGGCGGGGGAAGTCGCTGCCCAGGATCAGCACGATGCTCATTAGCAGCACGCCCGCCGCGGCCAGCGCGGAAGCGGGGCGGTTTAGCACGGGGTTGCTGGCCGTCGCGTCCGAGATGTCGCGCGTTAGCATGATGGCGAAGAGGATCACGACCGTGATCCCGCCCACGTAGACAAGCACCTGCATCGCGGCCAGGAAGTCCGCCGAGAGCTGGATGTAGAGCCCGGCTACGCCGAAGAAGGTGAAGATGAGGGCGAAGCCGGAATAGACGATGTTCCGGCTCGTCGCCACCACGAGCGCGGAGATCAGGGTCAGCGCGCCGAGGAGGTAGAAGATCAGGGCGTAGATCGTCATGCTCCCTCTCCCCCCTCGGATGCCGCGGGCGGCTCGGGCTCTGCTTGAGTGGGCTTCTCGGACTCCGCCTGCGCCGAAGGCTTCCCGGGCTCGGCCGGCTTCGGCGGCTTCGGGGCCTTGGGGTTCTTGTAGATCGGCCGTGGCGTGTCCACGAAGCTGTGGTAGAGGTCGCCCAGATAGCGAGTGGAACTCTCGAAGCGGGGTGTGAAGTGGATCGAACCCGTCGGGCAGTGCTCCGTGCAGAGGCCGCAGTACATGCACTTGCCCAGGTCGATGTCGTAGCGCAGGAGCATGCGCTCGCCCGTGTCCTCGTCTTTTTCGACATCGATGTAGATGATGTCGATCGGGCAGTCCTTGGCGCAGAGCTTGCAGCCCGTGCAGATCTCGACCTCGTTGACCAGGAGGCCGCGATAGCGCTCGGGCAGCGCCTCCTCGACCTTCACCTCGGGGTACTGGATCGTGTAGGGCTTCTCGGTCCAGAGATGACGGGAGGTGATCTTGAGCCCCTCCACGGTCGTCAGCACCGCGTCCTTGATGTTTGTGAAGTACTTTGCGACCGCTCCCATGGACGACTCCTAGAACAGGCCCGCGATGAGGTCGAAGATGCCCTTCCCGCGGAAGGCGACCAGCCACACCGCCGTCATGACCACGTTGAAGATCGAGATCGGCACGAAATACTTCCAGCAGATGCTCATGAGCTGGTCGACGCGCACGCGCGGCAGGGTCCAGCGGATCTGCAGGATGAGCAGCACCAGGACGAAGCTCTTCGCCAGGAAGATCGCCGTACCGGCCGCCGCGCCCCAGAAGTTGCTCGGATCCACCGGCACGCCGGGGAAGTTCCAGCCGCCGAGGAAGAGAGCCACGGCGATGGCCGAAACGATCCAGACCGTCGCGAACTCCGCGAGGAAGAAGATCGCGAAGCGGATCCCCGAGTACTCCGTGTTGTAGCCGCTGACCAGCTCGCTCTCCGCCTCGGGGATGTCGAAGGGGATGCGGTTGTTCTCGGCCAGCGCGCTGAGGAAGTAGATGAAGAAGGCGACGAAGGTGAAGGGGTTGTGGAAGACGAACCAGCGCAGCACGCCTCCCCCACCCGCCTGCTCGCGCACGATCGAGGAGAGGCTGAGGCTGCCGGTCAGCAGGACGACAGTCAGCAGCGATAGTCCCGTGGGAATCTCGTAGCTCACCACCTGCGCCGCGCTGCGGATCCCCCCCAGCAGCGACCACTTGTTGTTGCTCGCCCAGCCGCTCATCAGGATGCCCACGACCACGAAGCTCGTCACCGCGACGAGGTAGACGAGCCCGACGTTCAGGTCGCCGACCACCAGGCGCTGACCCCAAGGCATGATGACCAGCGTGGAGAAGGTGCCCGCCGCGACGAGATAAGGCGCCAAGCGGAAGAGCGGGCGGTCGGCCCGGGCGGGGATGATGTCTTCCTTCAGGATGAGCTTCACCGCGTCGGCGATCCACTGGAAGAAGCCCTCGGGCCCGACGCGGTTGGGGCCGATCCGGTTCTGGATCTTGCCGGCGACGCGCCGCTCCACATAGGTCAGGATGCCCGCGATCGGCGTCGCCCAGAGGCCGATGGCGATCAGGGCGGCCAGGAGCATGAACCCGAACTGGTAGGTCCAGGCCGGGCCGCTGCAGCGCTCGACGATATCGCTGACGAAGTGCTCCATCCCTAGTTCACTCTCCTGCGGCAGACGCTCGGCCCGCCGCTCGGTTCTCCGTACTCGATCCGCGCCCGGCGTGTCGCACTAGCCACACGCCCGGCGCGCCTAGCGGTCGATCTCCGGCGCCACCACGTCCATGCTGCCGATGATGGCCACCAGGTCCGCGATCATCACGCCGCGTGCGACCTTCTCGATGATGCTCATGGCGGCGAAGCTCCCGGTGCGGATCTTGACCCGGTGCGGCTTCTTGTCTCCCGTCGAGACGATGTAGTAGCCCAGCTCGCCGCGCGCGCTCTCCGTGCGCACGTAGATCTCGCCGGCGGGCGGCTTGATCACCTTCTTCTCGGTCCAGAAATCGGGCTCCGAGCGCGGCAGCCGCTCGATCGCCTGCCGCACGAGGCGCACGCACTGGCGCATCTCCTGCACGCGCACCCAGTACCGGTCCCAGCAGTCGCCGAGCGTGCCCATCAGTCCCTGGCCAACCGGGACCTCGAAGTCGAACTCCGGATAGAGGCCGTAGGGGTCGTCCTTGCGGCAGTCGAAGCTCACGCCGCTGCCGCGCAGGTTGGGACCGACGAGGCCGTAGCCCATGGCCTCCGCGGCGCTGATCACGGCCACGTTGGCCAGGCGCTCGCGCAGGATCTTGTTGAAGGAGATCAGCCGGTCGTACTCGTCCAGGGCGGGCTCGAAACCGTCGCAGAAGCGGAGGACCTTGTCGGTCCAACCGGCGGGCGCGTCGTGGGAGACACCGCCGATGCGCACGTAGTTGTGCGTCAGCCGCGCGCCGCACAGCTCCTCGATCAGATCGTTGACCTTCTCCCGCTCCCTCAGCGTGTGGACGAAAGGCGTGACCGCGCCCATGTCGAGCACGTTGGAGCCCACCGCGACGAGGTGGCTGGCCAGGCGCACCAGCTCCGCGCTGATGATGCGCAGGAGCTCCCCGCGCTCGGGCACCTCGAGCCCCGCGAAGCGCTCGACGGCCACCGCCCAGCCGTGGTTGGAGTTGATCGACGCCACGTAGTCCACGCGGTCCGTGAAGGGCATGAACTGGTAGTACTCGAGCGCCTCGGCGATCTTCTCGATGGCGCGGTGCAGATAGCCGATGTCGGGCACGCACTGGTGGATGATCTCGCCGTCGGTCTGCAGCTGGAAGCGGATCACCCCGTGCGTGCTGGGGTGCTGGGGACCCATGTTGAGGGTCATCAGGTCGGTTTTCACTTCTGCCACGACAACCACTCCCTTTCGCGCTGGGTGGGGATGCCGCGATACTCGGACTTCTCCTCGTAGTCCTTGCGGAGCGGGTGCTCCTCCCAGTCGTCCGGCAGCAGGATGCGCCGCAGGTCCGGATGGCCCTCGTAGACGATACCGAGCAGGTCCCAGCTCTCGCGCTCGTGCCAGTTGGCTGCGGGCCAGATGTCGTGCACCGAAGGCTGTCGAGGCTCATCGCGGGGCAGGTCGACGTGGAAGGCGACGAGGTGCCGCTTCCCGTAGGAGAAGACGTGGTAGCTCGTGCGCAGGCGCTCGTCCTCGGGGAAATCCGTGCCGGTGAGGCACTGCAGCGACTCGCAACGCAGCTCGGGATCGTCGCGGAGGAAGAGGCAGAGCTCGCGCAGGCGCGAGGGCGCGACGATCACGCCGGGCTGAGGGGCGTCCTCCGTGAACTCGAGGCCCTCCCCGCCCAGGGCGCCCTTGATCCGCTCGAAGATCGCTGCAGTCTCCATATCAGCCCTGCTCCTTCTTCACGAGGAAGCGCTCGGCCTTGATGATCTTCTGCAGCTCGGCGATGCCCTCGAAGAGCGCCTCGGGGCGCGGCGGGCAGCCGGGGATGTAGACGTCCACGGGCAGGATCGCGTCGACGCCCTTGACCACGGAGTAGCCCATGTTGAAGAGCCCGCCGCAATTGGCGCAGCTGCCCATGGAGATGACGTAGCGCGGCTCGGCCATCTGATCGTAGAGCAGCTTGAGGCGGCTGGCCATCTTGTAGGTTAGCGTGCCGGCCACGATGAGCAGGTCGCTCTGGCGTGGCGTGGCGCGGAAGACCGAACCCATGCGGTCGAGGTCGGTGCGCGGCCCGCCGGCCTGCATCAGCTCGATTCCGCAGCAGGCCAGGGCGCTGAGCAGGTACCAGACCGAGTTGCCCCGAGCGAGGTTCAGGATCTTGTCAGTGGTCGAGAAGACGGCGGCCTCGGGCAGGGTGTCCGCCAGCGTTGGCAGTTCGCGTGGGGGCATCAGCGCAGCTCCTGGCCGGTCCGCTCGCCCAGCTCCGGGTGCGAACGAGCCGTCTCTCGCAGATGGATGGCCTCGTCCCGACCGAGCTGGAGGTCCTTCACCCAGTCCAGATCCCCCTTCCGCCACAGATAGACGAGTCCGATGAAGAGGATGAGGATGAAGATGAGCACCTCGGCCAGCACGAACCAGCCCATCCCGGCCTCGGTGAGACCCTTCATCACCATCGTCACGGGGAACATGAACGCGATCTCCACGTCGAAGATCAGGAAGGCGATGGCCACCACGTAGAAGCGGATGTTGAACTGCAGCCAGGAGGAGCCGACCGGCTCCTCGCCGCACTCGTAGCTCGAAAGCTTCTCCGCATGACGGTTGCGCGGCGCGAGCAGCTTGGCGATCGCGAGCAGGGCGAAGACGAGAAAGAAGGAGAACAGGATGAAGACGAGGACGCTGGCATAGCGAAACAGCATGAATCGATCCCTTGCCTCTCTCGACCGCATCGCCCCGGAGGAACAAACGCCCCGAGACGCCCGACCTGTTGAGTTGAGAGCAGCTGCCGAAACGCAGGCTAATGATCGCCAGGCCTCGGTGCAAGCCCTTTTTCTGGGATAATCCGCTGCCATGCCGCCACTTGCACGTTAACGGGACTTTCCCTTTACTAGCGTGAGCATTTGGCCGAATGTCGATGAGGGAACGCACCCGCCTCGACACCCGGACCCGGCAGCGGCAAGGAAGCGATATGTCCAAGCGAGAAGTCAGCCTGAAGCTCCCCAGCCCCGTGGGTTTCCTCGAAGCCCTCTACTGCGAAGGCCCCGGGGGCGGAGAGGAGCCCGCTTGCCGCGGCGGCGCGATCATCCTGCATCCGCACCCCCTCTACGGCGGCAACATGAACAACAAGGCGGTCTTCACCTGCCAGAAGGTCTGCGCGGAGATGGACCTCGCCACGCTACGCTTCAACTTCCGGGGCGTCGGGAGCAGCGCTGGTAGCTACGACGACGGCCAGGGGGAACAGCAGGACGTGCGCGCGGCGCTGGAGTTCATGCTGGAGCGCACCCGCGCGCTGCCTCTCTACCTGGTGGGCTTCAGCTTCGGCTCCTGGCTCGCCCTCAAGGTGGGAGCCACGCACGAGCGCGTGGAAGGCCTGGTGGGCATCGGCACGCCGGTGGGCTGGGCCGAGCTGGACTTCCTCGCCCGTTGCGAGAAGCCCAAGCTCTTCATCCACGGCACGCGCGACCAGTACTGCGATCCCGCCGAGATGGAACGCTCCTTCGGGAAGATGGCCGAGCCGAAGCGCCTCTTCTGGGTCGAGGGAGCCGACCACTTCTTCACCGAGCAGCTCGACCAGCTCGCCGCGCACCTGCGCGAGCAGTTCCCCTGGCGCCTGGACTGACACGTCCGACCCGTCACTAGCGCAATCCGAAGACCGCGTCCACCGAGAAGCTATTGCTTCGCAGGGCGGCCAGGTCGATCCGCCGCGCCACCTTTCCCCGCTTCAGATCCACGAGCGCCAGGCTGCCGGCCCCGAAGTCGGACACGGCGAACCAGCGGCCGTCGGGGCTGATATCGCCGGCGAGGGGACTTATGCCCGCGTCCAGCTCGCGCCAGGGTTCGAAGCGCGGGCGCGGCCCCTCGGCCCCCGCCTCCTCTCCCACGCGCAGCAGGCGTAGGTGGCAGTCGTCGCCGGAGCGGGTCCAGAGCTGGCTGACGACGAGCAGCTCGCCGTCGGGTGTGGGTAGCGCGCGCGAAGGATGGTCCCCCGCCTCGACGCTCGCCAGCAGCTCGAGACCCGGTAGGGCGTGGATCGCAAGCGCGCCGCGCTCGCGTCCCGTCTCGCCCGGCGCACCGACGCACGCGACGTAGAGCCAGCGCCCTGCCGGATCGGCGCTCAGGTGGTAGGGCCCCGCGCCCGTTGACACCGTGCGGAGGAGCTCGCCCGTCTCCACATCGATCACCGAAATCGTGTCGTCGCCCAGGTTGGCCACGTAGCCCCGGCGCCCCTCCGGTCCGAAGCAAGCGCCGCGGGGTTTGTGTCCCACCTCGACGTGCCGCAGGACGCGGCCGCTCGGAACCTCCACGATCGACACCGCGTTCGGCGCCTCGCGCCGGCTGATCGGCGCGCTGTTGCAGACGAGAATCCGCTCGCCCTGCGGGTCAAAGGTCGCCAGGCCCAGCCGCCGCCCGACGGGCATGCGCCGGAGCAGGCTGTCGTTCGCTGTGCTCACGACCGCGAAGTCCTGGGAGGACTCGCCACTGACCCAGAGCTGCCGACGGTCCGGGCTGACCGCGATGCGCGCGCCCAGGGAGTTCGTCTCCACCTTGCCCAGGTACTCGAGCTGCGGCACGGAGTAGACGCTGAGGCGGCTGTAGCCGTGGGGCAGATCGTACTCGGCGACGTAGAGGCGCAACTCGCCCCCGTCCCCCCCGCCGGAGCAGGCGGCGAGCAGGAGCAGCACGGCCGCCGCGAAGATTCTCGTGGCCCGAGGGAAGCTCTTGCTAGTCATGGAGCTCGTCCACGATGCCGACCACCATGGATCGCACGGGCGCGCGCGTGTCGCCGAGGACCTGGCGGGCACCGTTGCCCTCGTCGAGCACCAGCACGGTCTCGCCCCAGCCCGCCCCCACCGCATCCAGCGCGATCAGGTAGCCGCCCGACGGCCGGCCGGCCGCGCCCAGGCGGTCGACGATGAGGAGCTTCTTGTGCTCCACGACCGGGTGGTGGATCGTCGATGTGATGCGCCCGACGACGCGGCCCAGGATCAACCTGACTCCTCCCCGTTCAGTGCCGGGTCTCCTTCGCCCGTCGAGGTGTCCGGTGTCACGCCTTCTTCGCCGGACGCGTCGCCGACCGCGAGCTCGGGCTCCAGCACGTGCCCGTCCACGAGGCCGACCACGGCGTGGTCTACGGGCACGAACCAGGGCTCGAGCGTGAGTGCCGCCTCGCGGCTCGCCACGAAGTAGACCGTCTCGCCAGGGCCAGCCATGCGCGTGCCGTCCGCGCAGACGAGGGGCCGGCCCACGGGATCGCGCCGTTTGCTCAAGGGTTGCACCCAGAGCAGGGGCACGCCCTCGAGCCCCTCGCAGACGAGCGCGGGCACTACGGTGCCGATCACGCTACCCAGTTGCATCGCCCGCTCCTTCCGACCCCTCGGCTCCTTCCGGCTCCAGTGGCTCGCAGGCGCCGAAGCGCGTGCCAGCGCTCAGGAGACCGCGCAGGTTCTCGTCCAGGCGCGGCATGAGCGCGAGATTCAGGATCTGTCTTTCGTCCAGCCGGCTGCGACCGATCGCCAGCGCGGACTCCACGTCCGGCAGCGGCCCGTCGAAGAGCACGAAGGCGCGCCCGCCCAGGTCGTCGGCGAGGCGGATCTCGGCGATGGATACGTCCGCGCCCTTCACCCCGGCGTCGGCGGCGCGCAGCAGCGACGCCGTGCCGCGGGTCTCGAGCACACCGAGCGCCTCGGCCGTCAGCGCGCGGCGCGCACCGAGGATCGCGTCGTGCACCTCGGCGTGAACATCCGGCAGGAGCACGCTGTCCAGCAGACAGCCCGCCCCGACACCCACGCCCTCGCCGTAGGCCTCCTCCACGGAGGCCACGCTCCCTCCGATCAGCACGAGGTAGTGCCCCGGTTGTACGGTGCCCGCCTTGAGCAGTGCGATGGGTGCGCGCTTGACCATGGCATCCGCGGCGTGGATGCCGCCGGCCACGCTGTCGAACTCCAGGAGCGCCAGGGCGGGGAAGCGTTTAGCCGTCTCCACAACCTGCCCCCGCCTCTGCTTCGCGCGGGCCGGCATCACACGATCCGGAAGTGGTCCACCAGCACGCAGCGGCGCTGGCGGCTGAAGCTGTGAGGACCGGTCATGCCTTCCCCCGTGGGGCTGGCGATGCTGAAGCTGCTGAAACCCTCGCCGCCTTCGCCCAGCCCCGCATAGCAGGGGCCGTTCTTCACGAAGATCGAGGTGTTCACCTCGCGCGCCATGCAGCTGAGACGGCCGAGGTGCTTCGAATGCATGGCGGCCGAATGGCCGCAACCCCGCTCGGCGCGGATCGCCAGCTCGATCCCCGCCTCGGCGTCGGGCACGCGGACGAGCGGCAGCACGGGCAGCATCTGCTCGGTCCACACCAGCGGGTGCTCGGCTGGCACCTCGGCCACGGCGAGCCGCGTGTCGGGGTGGATGCGGACACCCGCGCGCTCGCAGATCAGCGCGGCGTCCTTGCCGATCAGCTCCTTGCGGATCACGCCCGGCTCTCCCGGCCCGCGCATCTCTTTGAAAATCACCCGTTCGAGATTGCGCAGCTCGGCCCCGTTCAGACGATACGCGCCGTGCCGCTCCATCGCCGCCAGCAGGCCGTCCGCCGCCGTGTCGACGCAGATGATCTCCTTCTCGTCCACGCAGATGATGTTGTTGTCCAGCGAGGCCCCGGCCACGATGTCGCGCCCCGCCTGCTCGAGGTCGGCCGTCTCGTCCACGAGCACGGGCGGATTGCCCGGCCCGGCGCAGATCGCGCGCTTGCCGCTGCTCATCGCTTCGCGCACCACCCCCGCGCCGCCCGTGACGACCAGCAGGCGCAGGTCCGGATGTCGCATCAGCGCCTGCGCGCTCTCGATCGTCGGTTCGGCGACGGCGGTCGCGAGATCGGGCGGCCCACCGGCGTCGACCGCGAGGGCATTGATCAGCCGCACGGTCTCGAGCGAACATTCCCGCGCGCTCGGATGCGCGTTGAAGACGACGCTGTTGCCGGCCGCGATCATGCCGATGGCGTTGCAGATGATCGTGCTGGTCGGATTGGTCACCGGCGTGATGGCGCCGATCACGCCGAAGGGCGCAGGCTCCATGAGCGTGAGCCCGCGGTCGCCAGTGAAGGCGCGGGGCGGCAGGAACTCCGTGCCCGGCGTCTTCCGGATGACGAGGCGGTTCTTCAGGACCTTGTCCTCGTAGCGCCCGAGGCCCGTCTCCTCGTGGGCGAGGCGCGAGAGGCTCTCCGCCTCGGCCTGGAGCCCTTCGCGCAGGCGCGCGACGATCCGCTCGCGCAGGGCGAGGCTGCTTCCCGCGAGGGCGGCGAAGGCGCGCTTCGCCGCCGCCACGGCGCGATCGAGATCGTTGTGGATGCCCTCACCGCCGCCGGTGTTGCGCGCCGGCGGCGGACGCAGGGACACGAGCCGCGGAGCCGCAGCGCCCGACACGCCCGACGCACCCGGCGAACCGAGCCGCGCGGCCAGCCGCCGCGCGATGGCGCCGACCTGCTCGTCACTCAGCCGCGCCATCAGTCATCCACGCCTTTTCGATAGCGATGCTCGCCCGCGATCTCCCAGCTGTCGACGATCGCCATGACCACCGCGTCGCAGGGCCGCTGGTCGGTGAGGCGGGTCTGACGCGCGGACGAGCCCGTGGCGTAGAGCACCATCTCGCCCACGCCCGCGCCCACCGCGTCGGCCGCGACGACGGTGGCGCCCGTCGCCTCGCCCCCCTCGTCCACCTGTCCGAGCAGGAGGAACTTCAGTCCCTCCAGGCTCGCCTCCTTGCGGGTGGCGACCACCGTACCGATCACCTTGGCCAGATTCATGCCCGCCGCCCGCTACTTGGTCTTGACGGGTTCGGGCTGACGGCCGAGCGGGATGACCAGGTCGACATTGCTGTGCGGGCGCGCGATGATGTGCACCGCGACCAGCTCGCCGACGCGCGCGGCCGCGGTCTGCCCCGCGTCGCAGGCGGCCTTGACCGCCGCCACGTCGCCGCGGATTACGGCCGTGGTGTAGCCGCCGCCCGTCTTCTCGTAGTTGACCAGCTCGACCTTGGCCGCCTTGACCATGGCGTCCGCGGCCTCCACCATCGCGGGGAAGCTCCGCGTCTCGATCATTCCAAGTGCTTCTGCCATCGTTTCTCACTCCTCCAGTGGGTGTTGCCTGCGTTTCGATTTCCGGTCTGCGTTCGTCGCGGCGCAGCGGCGGCGCGTCTCAATCCTCCCTGGCCCTGCCGCCGATCGCCTCCACCGCCGCCATGGCGGCCGGATAGGCTGCCATGATGTCGCGCTCTTCGCCCCCGAGGTAGACGCGCCCGAAGCTGCCGAAGGTGCGCACCTCGAGAATGTTGATCTCCGCGGCCTTCTCGGCCTCGTTCGCCGCCAGCGCCGCGTAGGCCGCGGGCTCGCATTCCAGGATGTAGAGCGTCTGCCCGGCCAGGATCATGTTGCCGTGGCGCATGCGGTTGATGAGCATGGTCTGGTGGTCGTCCAGCGCGCGCACGACCTGGCTGGAGAGCACGCGTGGCTTCAGCCGTTGCTCCTCCTTCACGTCCAGCGCATCGAGGATGGCCCGGCCCGCCTGCCGGATGTCGGCCTGGCTCTGTGAGTGGATCTCGAGCATGCCGTAGAGCCTTTCCACGATCTGCATGCCGGGCGTGACCTGCGTGGACTTCAGCGCGATGTCGGTGACGCGGTTGATCTCGATGCCCGGCGAGATCTCGACGAAGAGGCTCGCCTGGCCGCTTGTGGGCAGGAAGCCCTGCGCCACCGTGGCCAAGAAGGAGGCGAACTGGGGCTGCAGGCTGTCCAGGAATACGTAGGCTCTCAGATCGACCATCACTCGTCCTTTCTCAGGCGCTCACCGTGAGCTCGCGCGCCTCCTCGACGATCGCCACGCTGGCGCTGCAGCCGATGCGCGTGGCGCCGGCGTCGATCATCTCGCGGGCCTGCTCGTAGCTGCGGATCCCCCCCGACGCCTTGACCTCCATCCCCGCCTCGCGCACCTCGGCGGCCATCAGGGCCACGTCATCGGCAGTGGCGCCGCCCGGGCCGAAACCCGTCGAGGTCTTGACGAAGTGGGCTCGCGCCTGGCGGGCGAGGCGGCAGGCGCGGCGCTTCTCGTCGCCCGTGAGCAGCGCCGTCTCGATGATCACCTTGCAGACGGCGCCACCGTCGCGGCAGGCCTCCACCACCGAGCGGATGTCCTGCAGCACGACGGGATCGTCGCCGCCCTTCAGTGCACCGACGTTGATGACCATGTCGATCTCGCGCGCGCCTTCGCGGATGGCCCGCCGCGCTTCGAGGGCCTTGCCCTCCCCCGGCGTGGCACCGAGGGGGAAGCCCACCACCGAACAGGTCCGAACGCCGCTGCCTTGCAGCTCTTCGGACACCAGCCGCACCCAGACGGGATTCACGCAGACCGCGGCGAAGCGGTGCTCCCGCGCTTCGGCGCAGAGTGCCCGCACCTGATCCGCCGTGGCATCGGCTTTCAGCAGCGTGTGGTCGATGCAGGCGGCGATGTCCTCAGGGATGCTGCGAGCTTGCCGATCGGCCCCGAGGGGGCCGGCGCTGAGGCGTCCCGCGCCCAGGGCGAGGAAGCGGCGCGCCGTTTCCGGGTTCGCGGCCACCCCCG
Organism: uncultured bacterium; assembly: GCA_964627205.1. Classification (GTDB taxonomy): domain Bacteria; phylum Krumholzibacteriota; class Krumholzibacteriia; order JACNKJ01; family JACNKJ01; genus CAZVHI01. Next base: position 19,745 of record CAZVHI010000034.1, on the reverse strand, counting down.
GCGGGGGCGCGGGGGCGCCCTCCAGGCGACCTGTGAGCAGGGGCTCCAGCTCGCGAAGGATGCGCTCGATGTCGTCCTCGCCGATCGCATCCGTGAAATGGGCCGACCCCGCCGGGCTTGTCGCTCGCCCGGCGGAATCGGCAGGGACTGCCGCACGCAGCCCTTTCTCTTGCCCGCCCGCGTCGGGGAGCGCGGGCGGTGTTTCGATCATGGCCACCCGGCGCAGGTGGCGTTCCTCGGTGCAGGGAGTGTCCAGCCAGAGCTGCACGATCTGCCAGGCGAGCACCGGGCCGATGAGCCCCGCACCCAGGGTGAGCACGTTGGCGTCGTTGTGCTGGCGGCTGTTGCGGGCGCTGGAGAGGTCATAGGCCAGGGCGGCCCGGACGCCGGGCACCTTACCCGCCGCCATGGCCGAGCCGATCCCGGCTCCATCCACCATGATGCCGCGCTCGCAGTCCCCCGAGGCCACTCGCTCCGCCACTGCCCGGGCGAATTCGGGATAGTCTACTGCTTCATTCGATGAAGTACCGACATCCAGGACCTGATGGCTCTGGGAGCGGAGCTGGAGCTGGAGCTGCTCCTTCAGGGCGAAGCCGGCGTGATCGGAGCCCAGTGCGATCTTCATCTAGGACCAGACCTGTGATTCGTCTTCTCTCTCCCCGGCACGGGTCGCTCGGATCTCACCGAGTTCCCGCTCCAGAATAGCTTGCAGCTTTCGAACGTGAAGTTTCAAAGCGCTCACCCCCAGCTCGGTGATACGAAAGCGGGTATAGGATCGCTTCCCCCTGCTGCCCTTGAGGATTTCCAGGTAACCAGCCTCGGCCAGCTTGCGGGTCTGGACGTGCAGGTTGCCATCGGCAAGCTCGGTGCTTCGCTTCAACTCGGTGAATGACAATGGATTGCCAGATATCAACACCGCGATGATGGCGAGTCGGGCGGTCGAAGTGAGCTGCTCGTCGAAGTCCAAGACAAGGCCTTCTCATCTGTTGTTATCTCCAGTTTTACTTCACGATTCAAAGTATTCTGCAGATCCGGATAACTGTCAAGCAATATCCATGTCATTCCATGTACCATGCTTCATGGAATGAAGTATGGTAGAAACTCCCGCTTCTCGCCAGCTCAGGAAGCGGACCGCGATCGGGAACCCAGCCTCCCGCTTCGACATTTCGATTTCCCTACGCGGAGCCTGGAGTCTAGAATCCCCGCGAAATCGCGCCGCAGGGGGAAAAGGTGAAAAGAAAACGCGCTGTCATCGTGCTGCTCTCGGTCCTGCTGATCCTCTTCGTGGCCGTGCCCCTGCTCCTCAAGCTCGCCTTCCCGGAACCGAGGCTGCGGGCGATGATCCTCCCGCGCGCGTCCGAGGCACTGGGCCGCCCCGTCGAGTGCGGGCGCATCGACCTGAGCCTGGGCTGGCACGGCCTCGGCCTGCGGCTGCGGGAGCTCTCGCTCGGTGCCGACGAAAGCGGTTACGGCCTGCGGTCGATTCACCTCCCGCAGCTCGAAGCTGACCTGGCCTGGAGGGCCCTCCTCCGCGGGGAGATCTCCGTCCGCACCCTGCGCTTCGAGGAGCCGGAGATCGAGCTGCTCCTGCCGCCTCCGGGATACCAGGCGCCGGCGCGCCCGGCCCGCTCCGACTCCGCGGACAGCGCTGCCTCGCCCGCCATCATGGCCGTGGCCGCCCCGGACGTGCGCGTGAAAGGCGGCGTCCTCGTGCTGAACCGGAAGGGCGGTCCGCTCCTCCGCTGCGAGATCCCCGAGGCGCGCCTCGCCACCACCGTCGCCGAGGGCGGCGACGTGAGCCTGAGCGCCCGCCTGGATCTGGACGAGTTGCAGATGAAACAGGGCGACCTGCTGAGCGTGCGGACGAAGGCCCGGCTCGAAGTCGAGGCGCAGCTCCGGGGCGATCGCCTGGAGCTCGAGCGCTGCCTGCTCGGCCTGCGCGAGATGGAGATCACGGCCGCGCAGCCTCCCGCCGCGGAGCCCCTCCGCCTGCGCGGGGGTGGGTTCGACATGGAGCTCAGCGGCGACGCGCTGATCTCCGACCTGATCGGCCCGGCGCCCGATCCGAACGCTCTGCACCTGACGGCCCAGATGGAGCTGCGCGACCTGAGCCTCGTACCGGACCCGGAAGGATTCGGTCTCCGCGAGTGTGCGATCCCGCGGATCCGAGCCGAGCTGAGCTGGCCCTCGTCCCGTCAGGGTGAGATCTCCCTGGGGCACATCCTCATCGAGGAGCCTCGCCTGGAGCTGCTGCTGCCCCGCGTGGAGAGCGAGAAGACCTCCCCCGGTATCGAGGGGGCGAAGGGCTCGCGCCGGCGGAAAGCGGACCCACCAGCGGCGGAGCTGCAGGGTGGATCCGAGGCTGCGGCCGCTCCCCCCGCGGCGGGAGCGGCCCTCGCGGCCCTGGCCGTGGCGGCGCCGGACATCACCCTGGAGCGCGGCTTCATCCGCGTGCGGCAGGAGGACGGGCCCGAGATCGAGCTCGAGCTGCCCTCCGGCCGGATCGCCGGCACCTGGGACGAGCTGGGCGCCCTGAGCCTTACAGCAGACCTCGACCTGGACCCGATCCGGCTGAAGGAGACCGATCGCCTGGACGGGAAAACCAGCGCGGAGCTGGATCTCGCCCTGCGCATGACGGACGGGCGACTCGAGATCGACGACGGCGTGCTGCACCTGGCCGCGCTGCAGCTTTCGATCTGGCCCCCTCCGCCCGGAGAGGCGGTCGAGCTGCGGGGCGGCGGCGCCGAGCTGACGCTTTCGGGCAGCGCCCCCCTGGCCGCCCTGAGCTCGGATCCACTCGACCTCGACGCCCTAAGCGCCGGCGCGGAGCTGGTGCTGAGGGCGTTCACCCTGGAGGGCCCGTCCCTGGCCAAACCCATGCAACTCCTGGAGACTCGCATCCGCGGCGACATGCAGCGGCTGGAGCTTCAGAGCCTGCAGCTCCGATCAGGAAGCTCACAGCTGGAGCTCTCGGGAGAAATCGAGGGTCTGCGCGAGCCGCGCATGCGCCTGGATCTCCGCAGCTCCGGGCTCGACCTGACGGACTTCCTGGTCACGGCTAGGGAGGACGCGGCGTCCGAGGCCGAACAGGCGCCCAAGGGCGAGGAGGCCTCCATCTGGCCGGCCATCCTGCTACCGGGCAGCCTGGATTTCCGCATCGCGCGCCTGCGCACCAAGCAGGCGATCTTCGAGGATGTGAGCGGCCAGCTTCTCGTGGACAAAGAGAGCATCCGCGTGAGGGGCATGAGCGCCCGCCTGTTCGAAGGCGAAGTGCAGGGCGAGATGCTGCTGCGGCCCGACGAGCAGCAGCGCGTCCATTGCGAAGGAGAGTTCCAGGTCGACGAGGTGCAGGCGCCGGCATTCCTCGCGGCCTTCACGCCGATCAAGAACGGCGTCGCGGGCAACCTCTCCTCTGAGTTCGACTTCGAGATGAAACTCGCGCCGGGGGAGAGACCTCAGGGGTTCGACCTCGACGCCGAGCTGGACCTGAAGGACGGCGTGCTGGACAACCCGCCCGCGCTGCACGCGCTGTTCCGGGCCGCGGGACTGGCCACGCGGGAGAGCTACGACCTGGGCAGGCTGCACCAGCTCGTCCAGCTGCGCCAGGATCGCGTGATCACGGAGAACCTGCGCCTACCCCTCGACGACGGCGAGCTGCGGGGTGCGGGATCGACGGGCCTGGACGGCAGCCTTGACTACCGGGGCACCTGGGTGATCGGTCCGCGCAGCGCCGCGAGGCTCGACAAGGGCTCGCCCCTTCGCCTGCTCGCGGACGAACAGGGGCGCATCCATATCGACTTCTACCTGAAGGGCGACCTGAAGCACCCCCGCGTGACGCTGGACCAGCGCGCCATCGAGGAGCGCCTGCGGCAGAAGGCCGAGGAGAAGCTGAAGGAAGAGGGCCAGCAGCTGATCAAGAAGGGCCTCGACGACCTCAAGAAATTCCTGAAGAACTAGCAGGCGAGATCGAGGGCGGCGTTCTCACAGCGGCGCGCTCGGCGCCGTTGGCATCCTTGCGTGCTGCTTCAGCGGCGACGCAAGGTGCGGCGCTGAGGGCGGCGCGGACGGCGCGATTCCACCTCCGGCTTGGGCCGGCCAGTCGGGTCCCAGGGCGGCGGCGGATGCTTGAAGCCCGTGAGGCGACGGTACTCCAGCTCCATGCCGAGCACGCGCTCGATCCCCTTGACCACCTCCAGGTCCTCGTGCGTGACGAGGGTAAAGGCGTCGCCCCGGTTGGCGGCCCGGCCTGTGCGGCCGATGCGGTGGGTGTAGTCGTCCACGCTGCTGGGCATGTCGTAGTTGATCACGTGGGAGACCTGGGAGATGTCCAGGCCGCGGGCGGCGATGTCCGTTGCCACGAGGATCTGCACCGAGCCCTTGCGGAAACCGTCCAGGGCCTCCTGCCGCTTGCGTTGCGGCATGTCGCCCTCGATGACGTTCACGCTGAAGCGCGCCTTCTCCAGGGCCAGGCCCACGTGCCGCGCGGCGTGCTTGGTCTTGGTGAAGACGAGCACCGACGCGGTGTCGGTCTGGCGCAGGATCTCCAACAGCATCTCGGTCTTGTGCGGCGGCGCGACGGCGTAGAGAGCATGGGAGACCGTCTCCACCGGCGCGCGCGCGCCGATCTCGACGGTGACCGGGTCCCGCATGATCTCCTCGGCCAGACGCCGGATGTCGTAGGGCATCGTGGCCGAGAACATCATGGTCTGGCGCCCGCCCGGCAGCTTGCGCAGGATTCGGCGGATGTCGGGTAGGAAGCCCATGTCGAGCATGCGATCGGCCTCGTCGAGGACGAGCACCTCGAGGTGGCGCAGGTCGGCGTCGCCGCGATTCATGAGATCGAGCAGGCGGCCGGGCGTGGCCACGACGATCTCCACGCCCTTGTGCAGGGCCTTGATCTGGGGGCCGTAACGCACGCCGCCGTAGACCGTGGTGTAGCGCACGCGTGTGTGCTTGCCCAGCTCGGCGATGCTGTCGGCAAGCTGCTCGGCGAGCTCGCGGGTGGGTGCGATGATCAGCGCGCGCACACGCCCCTGCTCGCCCTGGATCAGACGGTGCAGGATCGGCAGGATGAACGCGGCCGACTTGCCGGTGCCGGTCTGGGCGAGGCCGATGAGGTCACGTCCATCCAATGCGGGCGGGATGCCCTTTTCCTGGACGGGCGTGGGCTCGATGAATCCCATCCCATCGACGGCCTTGAGCAGTTTGGGGTGCAGGTCGAAGTGCGAAAACTCCAAGCGTGAGCCTCTCGTGCAGGTTGGGATCGGGCGGACCGGGAAGCGCTTCCCAGAGCGCAGGGGCGACTCTGTCGCATTTGAGAGTCGAAAGGAAGCAATTCTTTCCCGCGCTCGCAACGGTCAGATTGCCTAGGCTCGCACCCGTCTGCCGTAGATGAGATGGCCGCACTCCTCGCCGTCGACCTCCGCCACGCCGGGCATGAGTCCCCAGCGCTCGAAGCCGAACTTCTCGAGGAGCGCGACACTGGCAGTGTTGACCTCGAGCAGCAGCGCGAAGAGCGACTTGATCCCGAGCTCCCCGCAGCGATCCAGCGCGTGAGATAGCAAGGCGCTCGCGACCCCCTGTCTGCGATGGGAATCGTGGACGTAATAGCTGATTTCAGCGGTATAGCGCAGGGCCAGGCGGCCGGGTCGATAGGAGCCAGGTTGCACCAGCCCAGGATGGCGCCGTCCTCCTCCGCGACCCAGACGGGGTGCCTTGCCCGCGCGGAATCGACGAGCCAGCTCCGTCGATCCTCGACGCGGATCGGCTCCAGATCGGCCGTGGCGCCCTTCTGGGCCACCGCCTGGTTGTAGATCGCCACGATCGCGCGCAGGTCGTCCTGCTCCGCGGGCCTGATCTTCATCGTCCTCCGGTGCCCGAAAGGGCCGAGCCTTCGCCCCCCTCTATCAGGGCAGGGCGTAGGCGGTGGAGTAGGGCGCCGCCTTCTCGTTCAGGTAGGCCAGGCGCGTGCTGACGATCTGCCGCATGTGCAGCAGATCGTGTGCCACCCAGGAGGCGAGCAGGTCACCGGCCCGGAGCGAGCCGGCGACAGGATGCCGCCGCGCGTTCTCCCAGCTCGGCGCTTCGAGGCCGCGCAGCCAATCCAGTGACGCCACCCGCTCGCGCTCGAAGTCGGCGAGCGCTCCCGCCAGGTCGCGCTCGTTGTAGCTCCGAACGTTCACCCAGCCCTGCGGATCGATGGGCGGCCAGTCCACACTTGGGTCCTCGAGCGTCAACCGTACGCGCTGCCGGAAGTCCTCGCGCTCCTCGTCACCGAGGTGGCAGAGGATCTCGAGCAGCGACCACTTCTCGGCCGCGGGCCGCCAGCGGGACTGTTCGACGGAGACATCCGTGTACAGGTCGCAGAGGGCGTGGCCGCTCGCCGCGAGCGCTCGAATCTGATCGTCCTGCTTCATGGCCGACTCCTTCATCGTCTTGGCAACGCGCCGCCGAAGAGCCCGCGGAGGTATTTCAAGGGCAGCAGCATGGACACATCCCGTTGATACTCCCGATACTCGGGGCCGAACTCGGCCAGCAGCTTTCGCTCCTCGAGCAGGGTCCCCACGACGAGGTAGATCGAGAGCAGCGCGCTGCCGAGGACCGCCGCGGCGTCGTAGGACGCGCGCCATGTCCACAGGAAGAGCAACGCGCCCAGATACCAGGGATGGCGCGTCACCGCCATCACCCCGGACACATCCAGCGCGCCGCCCTCGTTCAGCAACCCGTGCGTGTTCCCCGTCCGGATCTGGCGCAGGCCCAGGAACTGGCGCATGTCGTAGTGCCGCCCACCGGCAGTGAAGAGAGCGAACGCGACGAGGAGGATCGCATAGCGCAGCGCGATCCAGGCCCCGGCCCAGTGGAAGAGAGGCGGCCCGGCCAGGGAGCGTGTGAAAACAAGCACCGGCAGGACCGTCGCGATCGCCACGAGGTTGTAGAGCAGCCGCTGGTAGCGCCGGCGAGCGCCGAGACGACGCCGCAGCCATTCGCTCACGGAGGGGGTGATCAGCGCGCTGTGCACGAAGCACCAAAGCAACCAGGCCAGCGCCAGCGCGAAGAGCTTCATCGCCGGACAGCCTGCTAACCCGCGGTGACGGAGATCCCGTCCACGAGCATCCACGGAGCGAGATAGGCGTTGCAGTAGGGCTCGGCCTGGTCCGAAACCGCGATGACGTTCTTCAGCATGTCGAAGAAGTTGCCGGCGATCATGGTCTCCGTGAGGGGATGCCTGTGCTCGCCGCCCACGTAATAGTGGCTCCCCTTGGCCACTCCAGAGAAGTCGCCCGTGACGGGATCCAGGTTGCCGCTGAAGCGCTCGACGGCCACCACCTTCGCGGGTTCTGCTAGCAGCTCGCTCAGCGACTTCTCGCCCGGCGCCAGCTCCACGCCGTGCAGGTTGCTGCCCGCATGGCCCGTGGAGGTCGTCCCCCGCCGCTTGGCCGTGTAGGTGGAGTCGATGTGCGTGTCGAGCACGCCGCGCGTGACGAGGGGCCACTCCTTCGTCGCGACACCCTCGGCGTCGTAGGGCGTCGCGCCATACAGCGCCAGGTTGAAGGGATTGTCGCGAATCGTGATGAGCTCGCTGGCCACCTTCTCGCCGAGAGAGTCCTCCCAGTGCGACTTGCCGTCCATGATCTGCTCTCCGCCGATCTGGTAGCGCAGCGGGTAGAGGAGCAGCTGCCCCAGGGCGGCCGGGGAGAGCAGCACGGCGCCCTTGTAGCTCTCGCCCTTACGCGCCCCGAAGTTCGACATGAGCTTCTGCACAAGCTCGCGGGCTGTGCTCTCGGTTCGGGCAAGCGCATCGTCCCAGCTCCAGGACGTGCCGGAGACGAAATCGAAGGAGGTCACCTCCTCGTCGGTCTTGCCCATGCCCATGAGCGACCATTCCATCTGTGTCGTGCGGTCGGAGACCCGTAGCCCATGGCTGTTGGCGATCACCTCGTGCGAGGTGTCAACCTCGAGCTGACCGCCATCGAGGCTCAGGCGCGGCTCCTCCTTCGCGGCGGCCACGAAGGACGCGGCCAGCTCGTGCTGGGCCGCGGGCGTGAGCTCGGCGAGCGCCGGGTCGAAGCGGCCCGGAAGCTCCACGGGTTCCTGGGGTTCGGGCAGGACCAGGTGTTCGTCTTCGATGGAGAAGCTCGCCAGCGTCAGCGCCCGCGACGCGACGCCCGCCAGCGCCGCCGCCGATTCCTCGTTGGTCGACGCGCTGCCCTTCTTCGCGTCCCTGTGCACCTTCAGTCGAAAGCTGGCGCCCGTGCCCGCCGCGCTGATCTTGAAGTCGTTCTTCTCGTACACGACCCGCGAGCTGGCGCTGTGCCGAGCGATCACCTCCGCCTCGTCCGCGCCCTGCTCCACGGCCTGGGCGAGAAGCAGCTCGGCGTTCTCCATCAGCTTGTCAATCATTGCCTACCTCCCAGGGTGAGCTGACAGCGCAGGAAGGGGCCGCCGGCGTCCACCTTGGCCGGCTGCCACTTGCCGCAGTAGCCGGCGCCCAGGTCCCACTTGAACTCGGAGCTCACCGCGTCGACGGTCTGCAGCACGTCGAAGGCGATGCCGGAGATCGTCACCTCGCGGAGCTTGCGGCCGAGCTTGCCGTTCTTGATCTCCACCGCGAAGTCGCAGCCGAACATGAACTCGCCCGTTGCGTCCGCCTGCCCGGAGCCTGCGCCGTGGATCAGGTAGCCGTCAGGCGTCGAGGCGATGATCTCCTCGAGGCTCATCGTGCCCGGCCGGATGTAGGTGTTGCGCATGCGGATCAGCGGCTCGTCCGAGTAGAGCCAGGCGCGGGCGTTGCCCGTGGGCTCCACGCCGAACTGCGCGGCGGACTCGCGATTGTGCAGGAAGCTGACGAGGCGTCCCCGGTCGATGATCGTCGTCGTCTGCGAGGGCACACCTTCGTCGTCGAAGGGGATCTCGCCGCCGGGGTGGTCGCCGAACTCGGCCGTGCCGGAGTCGCAGAGGGTCACCAGCTCGCTGGCCACGACCTGCCCGATCTTGTCTGCGGCCACCGAGCCCGACAGCACGAAGTCCGCTTCCACCGTGTGGCCGATGGCCTCGTGGCTGAGCAGGCCGACCACGCTGGGCTCGAGGATCACCGTGGCCTTCCCGCCGGGGAGATGGGGCGCATGCAGGAGCTCGACGGCCTGGCGAGCCGTGTTTTCCACGATGCCCTCGGCGCGGTGGTGGTCGAAGAGGCAATTCCAGCCGCCGGTCACGCCCAGGGCGTTGCCGGCCACGTTGTGCTCGCCGTCCTCGCTCGCGAAGGCCGCCAGGCGTAGTTCCGGGCGGACGAGCTTCTGCGAAGCAGATGCACCGTCGCTGGTGACCACGATCTTCTCCTCGAACATCTCCCGGTAGGTGGAGACCGCGGTGTGGATCTGCGAAGCCTGCCCGGCCGTCTTCTTCTCCATCGCTATTACGGCCGCGAGCTTCTCCTCGAGGGGCTTCGCACTCAGCTCCTCGTAGCCATCGAGCACGGTGTCGCCATTTGCCAGCGTTGTCGCCGGCAAGGCCGGGATCTTCTTTCCCTGGATGCGGGCGATCTCGCGCGCATTGTCGCGCGCGCGAGCCACGGCCGCCTCGACGGCGCCGCGCTCCGCATCGGCCGTGCTCGCGAAGCCCCAGGAGCCGTTCTCCAGGACGCGAATCCCCACGCCCGCAGTGACCGTGGACTTGGCGACGTCCACGCGTCCCTTCTGCGCGGTGAAGTCGTTCAGCAACCGACGGTGGTAGCGCAGCTCCACCCAGCCGGGCTGCTTGCGCGCGATCTCTTCCAGCTGTGTCTTCATGTCGAGTCCTCTCCCCGATTTCGAAGATGCGACAAAGCCGCAAGAGTCTAGCGGATGCGTCCGCCCCGCGAAACAGTTTCCGGCCCGCGAACGGTCGATTCGGACCCTTTTCTCTAAACACTGCCCGCTCGATCTGCGTACCCTGAAGAAGAAGGAGGGCGCACAATTGAGCGAGCTGCTCGGACAGGATCACGCTGCCGCACCGGAACGACCGGATCCCCTGGCCGCCAGCTTCCGAGCGGGCAAGGTCGAGGCCTTCCGCGCGTTGGTGGAAACCTACACGCGCCCGCTGCTGGCGGTGGCCTGGCGCTACACGCGCGACTGGGAGAGCGCGCGCGATCTCTGCCAGGAGACCTGGATCCGAGTGCACGAATCGATTCAGCGCTACGACCCTGAGCGACCTTTCCGCCCTTGGCTCTTCGCGATCCACCGCAGGCTCTGTCTGGGTCACCTGCGCCGGGCCGCGCGGCGCAGGGAGCGTCCAGTCGAAGAATCCGAACTGCGCCGCCTGTCCCCCGTCGATCCGGGGGCGGATCCCCGCCTGCGAGTGAGGCAACGGGAGTTCGTCGAGCTCCTGCAGACCGCCGTGCGCGGGCTCAGCGAGCGGCAGCGACAGGTTTTCGCCATGGTGGACATCGAACAGATTTCACAGGCGGAGGCCGCCGAGCTCCTCGAAATGAACTTCGCGACCTTGCGCAGCACGCTGCACTTCGCCCGTCGCCGCGTGGCGGAGGCGATCCGGAAACTGGAGGGAAGCCCATGAACGACGAGACGAACTGCAACGGTTTTCAGGAGCTGCTCGATCGTCTCGAGCAGGGGACTTTGCCCGAGGGCGGCCTGCGCCGTCTTCGGGCCCATGCCGCGGAGTGCGAGGATTGCGCAGGCCTGTTGAGCCTGCAAGAGCGGCTTGCCTCTCCGAGCCGGACAGAGCTCGAGGCGGCCATCCCCCACGAGATGATCGCCGACATCTGGCGGAGCGTGGACCGCGAGCTGAAAAACGGAGATGAGGGTCGGCGCGCGCATCCCCTTCGGCGCGAGCGCTGGCTCGTGCCGACTCTAGGCGCTGCGGTCGCGCTACTTGTCCTGGCAAGCAGCCTGCTCCTCGGCGAGCTGCGCCGCCTCCGGGATCGCGAGGACGATCTGCACCGGCGCCTCGACCGCCAGGAACGGCTTCTCGGAGAATCCTCCCGGCTGGCGCTCGCACCGGTCCTTTTACAGGACGGCGAGCGCGCGGCTCGGCCCCGCTGGGAGCGGCTCCTGGCGCATCGCCGCGAACTCAGCCCTGGCGAGCTGATCGAGTGGCTCGGGAAGCTCCCGGCGGACACTCGCCTGCTGACTCCGGGGGAGATCGAGCGAGTCGCCGCGAACATGCCGGCGCGTGAGGCCCGCGCCTGGCGGCGCGGCCTCACCGGCGTCGACACGTCGGACGGCCTACAGGCCCGCGAGCTCGTGCGGCTCCTCGGCGCCCTGGACCCCGGGGAACGCATCGCCGTGAATCGCTTGCGTGTGCTCCTACGGGATCGCGGCGCTGGACTCTAGAATCCAGCCCGGGCTCCAGCCCGGCTGCGAGGAGGAAACATGAGAGAACGGAATCCACTATCACGACTGGGCGTGATCTGTACGCTGACCGGGCTGCTCTTGATCACCGCCTGCCAGGAATACGAGGTGGAGGTCGTCGTCGATCCCGAAGGCGGAGGCAGCCGCAGTATCACTCTGGCCGTGGACGGCGAGCTGAGCGAGGAGAGCGAGCCGACGCTCGCGCAGACGCTCGCCATCTTCGATCTGCAGGAAGACCGGGGCTGGCGCCTCGAGAGCCGCGAGGAACTGGAGCGGGCAATCGGCCCATTCCAGCGGAGACACGTCACGCGCTTCACGCGGGAGGCGGAGGCGGCAGACGCGGCCAGCTGGCGGGACCTGAGCGGTGACATCCGCGTGATCGGAAGCCCGGATGAACCGGAGATCGGCATGCGGAACGAGATCTCCGTCTGGCACAGCACGGGCACTGTCCGCAGCCTGAGCTACCGCGAGACTTTTATCTGGACGGGCCTCCTGGAAGCCCTCCTCGAGTATCAGGCCGAGCACTTCGTGAAGCTGCTGGATGCGGAATTCCCCACGTTGGGTACGGAGGAGCTCGCCGAACTGCGAGGCCTGATCAAGGGCTTCAGTCTCTACCACCTCCGCCTCGAGCTCGACGAAGACACCGAGGACGAGGGCGAGCAGCTCACGCGACTGGTCGACGCCTACACGCTGGAGATCGTCCGCCGTGCTGCGCCGACGGCCGAGGCGGAGGCCGTCGCGGGGATCGTTCACCAGGCCATCTTCGATCCCGAGGGGGGGGCGATCGATCACTTGTTCGAGGAGAAATACCCCGGCATTGGAATGGCCACGTTGACGGAAGTGACACTCCGGGTGACGATGCCGGGGACACTCGCGGATCACAACGCCGACGAGGTGACGGGCAACACTGCGATCTGGCGCTTCGACATCTTCAATGCCCTGCTGGCGCCGCTCGATGTCTACGTCCGCGCGGAACTGCCGAATTAACAGGTTGCTCGCTCGGACTATCCGTGGCGCAATGCGCCATGATCCGCCCCGACTGGTTTGACCGGAACTCCCGGGACCTGGCCTGCTACTTGGTGGGACATCTCTGCACGATTCGTGCTACTATTCAGAGCTGAGTCCAGGTCCTTCCCATCCCCATGATCCCGGAGTGATACAAGATGCGTTTCATCAGTCCAAGTGCTGCCCTGGCAGTTCTTTCGATTGCATTGATCAGCACGCTGGCCGGCGCGGCAGAGCCGACCGCCCTGACCCACGACGTCCAGCCCCTGGAGACCGTTGCGCGCTTCGAGGCTCCGGTCGTCGACATCGAGGCAGCGCGCCTGGAGGACGAGGATCGGGAGCGCGAGGGCCTCGCCCCGCGCTTCGCCATCACGAACCCCGTCGCGATCACACCCGACAGCCATGGCAGCTGGGAGGAAATCGGCGGCGGCATGCGCCTCTGGCGGCTTCGCATCGGCTCACCCGGCGCGCTGTCGCTGAACCTCGGTTTCAGCGCCTTCCGCCTGCCTGCCGGGGCGAGCCTCATGGTCTACGCGGCCGACGACAGCTATCGTCTACGCGCCTTCGGCCCCGCGGACAATGCAGCGCACGGGGAGCTCTGGACGCCGGTCGTCCTGTCCGACGACATCGTCGTGGAGTTCACGATCCCCGTGAAGGCCGATGACGATTTCGAGCTGGAACTGGGAACGGTCGGCGTCGGCTATCGTGGCTTCGGCGAGATCCTCGGCGACCGCTCGGGCTGGTGCAACAACGACGTCGTCTGTCCGGAGGCCGATCCTTGGTGGGACGAGATCCCGTCGGTGGGCGTGATCTCGACGGGCGGCGGCACCTTCTGCACTGGCTTCATGGTCAACAACACCGCCCAGGACGAGACGCCCTTCTTCATGACCGCGAACCACTGCGGCATCTACTCGGGCAACGCGGCCTCGCTGGTGGTCTACTGGAACTTCCAGAGCCCGAACTGCGGCGATCAGTGCTGCGGCTCGCTGGCGCAGAACCAGACAGGTTCTTACTTCCGCTCGTCCTACTCGTCCTCCGACTTCACCCTGGTCGAGCTGGACGAGTTGCCCAATCCCGACTGGGGTATCAGTTACGCCGGCTGGGACCGCACGAGCGCGGACCCGGATTGGGCCGTCGCGATCCACCACCCCAGCACCGACGAGAAGAGCATCAGCTGGGAGAACGATCCCTGCACGACCACGAGTTACCTGAGCAACAGCGTCCCCGGCAACGGCACGCACATCCGGGTGGAGGACTGGGACGATGGCACCACGGAGCCCGGCTCGTCCGGCTCGCCGCTCTTCGACCAGAACCATCGCGTGGTCGGTCAGCTCCACGGCGGCTACGCGGCCTGCGGCAACGACGACCCCGACTGGTACGGCCGCTTCTCCGTGTCCTGGACCGGCGGTGGCTCGAGCAGCACGCGCCTGAGCAACTGGCTCGACCCGCTGAGCACCGGGCAGGAGACCATCGACACGCTGAACCCCGGCGCTTCGGGTATGCGCGTCTCGCCCAGTGACGGCCTGGTGTCTTCCGGACCCGTGGGCGGCCCCTTCACCCCGGACAGCAAGGACTACACGGTCGAGAACCAGGGTGACACGGGCTTTAACTACAGCGTGATTCACGACGAGCCCTGGGTCACGGTCATGAACTCCAGCGGCTACCTGGCGCCCGGAGCCACGGCCATCGTCACGGTCACGATCAACGGCGCCGCCAGCGGCCTGCCCGCCGGTCTTCACGGCGACACGGTGGCCTTCTCGAACGTGACGACGGGTGATGGGGACACGACGCGTCCGGTCAGCCTGCAGGTGGGCGAGGCGACCCTCGTCTACAGCGAGACCATGGACAGCAACCCCGGCTGGAGCACGCAGGACCAATGGGCCTTCGGCGACCCGACCGGCCAGGGCGGCGCGGACCACGGCAATCCCGATCCCAACAGCGGCTACACCGGGAGCAACGTCTACGGCTACAACCTGAACGGCGACTACACGAACAGCATGCCCGAGCGTCACCTGACCAGCACGGCCTTCGACTGCTCGAACCTGAGTGCGACGACGCTGAAGTTCCGTCGCTGGCTCAACGTCGAGCAGCCTGCCTACGACCACGCCTACGTTCGGGTCAGCAACGACAACGTGACCTGGTCGCAGCTCTGGACGAACGGCGCCGAGATCACCGACAACAGTTGGCAGCTCATGGAGTACGACATCGCCGCGATCGCCGACGGCCAGCCCACGGTCTACCTCCGCTGGACCATGGGCACGACCGACAGCAGCTGGCTCTACAGCGGCTGGAACATCGACGACGTCGAGATCTGGGGCATCGATTCGGGCGCCACAGGCGTCGCGGACGGTGGCGCGCTGCCCGCGCGCACGGACCTGCTGCGGGCCGTACCCAATCCCTTCAATCCGAAGACCACGCTGAGCTTCGACCTGGCCGAGCCCGGCCACGTCACGCTGGCGATCTACGATGTCGGCGGACGCCGGGCAGCCACCCTCGTCGACGAAACGCGAGAGGCGGGCCGGCACAACGTCGAATGGAACGGACGCAGCCAATCCGGAAGCAGCTCATCGGGCGTGTACTTCGCACAGCTTCTCACAGACGCGGGCGTCCAGACCCAGAAGCTCACACTGTTGAAATAAGGATCACCCCAAGAGGGCCTGTGCATCTGGACGCCCGCGTCCTGACGTATAGGCACAAAGAGAGCCCGCGCGCTTCGTCCGTCGCGACTGTGAAACTGGAGCCAAGGACGAAGCGCGCGGGCTCTCGCTTTACCTATTGGGTCAAGGCGCGGTGATCTCCTGCCAGTGGAATTGTGGATAGCCGGGAGTGCCGGCGTCGTCCACGAAGTCCAGTATCTCGAGCTTCACGTAGCTGCCGTCACTGAGCTTGATGCAGTAATAGCGAGCGTTGATCGAGAACGCGTGGCTGACGTAGTCGTAGGTGTACCAGCCATCGCCCGTGTTGAAAGCCAGGTCCGGATCCGAGTCGGTGATCCAGCCGTCGGCCGGCGCCTGCGTTATCGCCTCGTAGTCGCCGCCGTCGGTTGCCACCAGCTCCATGCCGCCGCCGCCACTCGTCCCGCCGTTGAGCTTGATGTCGGCGAAGAGCAGGGCCAGGTCCCAGGGAGCCCGGTCCGGCTCTGTCACCTCGTCCATGGTCGAGAAGCTGAAGTAGACCCACTCGGTGGCGTCCAGGTAGCCCGCGTTCACAGTCGTGGTGAAGCTGCCGTCGCCGTTGTCGACGGTCTCCACGTTCGACTGCGGCGGATCGTTGTCGCCGGTGTCCGTGGGCGACTTGTCCTCCGAGCAACCCGCCGCGAAGAGCAGTAGGCCGGCGGCGAAGAGCAGAACAAGGATCCGGTACATGATCACTCCTTCTAGGTCAAACCGGTGAGGTGGGGCCATCACTCCGCGCGTCGGTAGCGGAGATCGAGCCCCGTGAAGAAACGCCGGGGGGCGATGCGCAGGTAGTCATGGTCCCCGGCGTCCAGGAGGTTCTCCATTCCCATGGAGAGAGTGAGGAGATCCCCGATGGCTTGGGTGAGCTTGAGGTCGAGGAGCGCGTAGGGATCCGCCGCCTCGGTTTCGAGCCCGCTGTATTCCTGGGTGAAGGTCCGCGTGCCGACCAGCGAAGCGCGGAGGACGAGCGCGCTGCCGCTGCGCGGCAACTGTGTTTCGACCTTGAGCGAGCCGCGATGGCGGGGGCGGCCGTCGAGGACGCTGCCCGTGGTCTCGTCCTTCGTGTCGAGGAAGCTGTAGCTCAGCTCGCCCCCCAGGCGCGGCCACGGCTGCAGACGCAGGGTCGTTTCGAAGCCCGTGATGCGGGCCGCGGCCACGTTGATGTAGCTGGCCTCCTGCAGGCCGTTGTCCTGCACGGCCCCCAGTACGCCCTGGATCAGGTTCTCGAAGTCATGGTGGAAGCCCGTGGCCGAGAGCCACAGGTGCTCGAAGGCGCGGAACTCGACGCCCAGACTCGCGCTGTAGGTGATTTCGGGCTCGAGCTCCGGATTGCCGTGCACCTCGTAGCCCACAGCCGGGTGCGAGAAGCTCACATAGAGCTCCTTGAAGTCCGGCGCGCGGAAACCCTGGCCGACGCTGGCGCGCAGGACAAAGCGTTCGGTCGGGTCGTGGCGCAGGGCGATCTTCGGCGTAACATGCTGCCCGAACTGGGAATCGCTGTCGTAGCGCAGGCCGCTGACAAGCACCCAACGGCGCTCAGCGTCGATCCCCCACTCGTCCTGCAGAAAGACGCCGACGCGCTGCCGGTCGCTGCGGCCTCCCTCGAGGCGTTCGGTCTCGATGTCCTCGGTAAAGAGTTCAACCCCCAGCGACACGAGCTGCTGCATGGAGTGGAAGTGGTCGTACTGGACGCTGCCGTAGACGAGGCGCTGGAGCGTCTCCTGGTACTGGTCGAGGGCATCCGAACCGCGCTGGTCGTGAAGGTACTGGTCGCGGTAATAGCTGAACTGGAAACGACTCGCCAGCAGCGAACCGGAGTCGAAGACGAAAGAGGGCCCGAGCGAGGCGGTGAAGACCTCCACATCGCTGCTGCGGTCGAAGATGGCAGCCGAGTCCGTTATGCCGCCGTCGACGCCCTGCCGGTCCAGGTTCACGTAGCTCGTGCGGAACTTGGCCTTCAGCTTCGGGCTCAGCTTCGCCTCGCTGTGGTTGGTGATCCCGAACTCAGTGTAGCCGTCGACGCTGGTCTCGGGATCCTCGGGCCGGATGTCGTGGGGCTCGGCGCGGGCCCAGTTGCCGGTGAAGCGAGTAGTCCAGATCTCGCCCCGCGTGCCGAGGCTGCCGCCGAGGTCCAGGCGGTCGCCGCCGCCGAGGTCGCCGTGGAAGTCGAGCTCGAGGGGTGCTCGGCTCGCGCGCGTGATCAGGTTCACCACGCCGCCGATGGCGTCGGAGCCGTAGAGGGAGGATTGGTTGCCCTTGACGACCTCGATGCGTTCGATGTTGTCCACGGCGTAGCGGGACAGGTCGAGCACGCCTCCCTTGCGCCCCAGCGCACGCTCGCCGTTGACGAGTACGAGGACGTACTCGCTGCCGAGGCCCTGCAGCTGGATACCGCTGCCGAAGACCGAATGCGTGACGACGATCCCCGGCTGCTTCTCGAGGAACTCGGCGAGGTTCACAGCGCCGGACTTCTCCAGCTCTTCCCGGCGGATCAGCTCTGTGGCCACCGGCGTGTCGGCAAGGCGCTGCTCGCGTCGGGCGGCAGTGACGACCACGGGATCCAGCTCGTAGATCGGGCCAGCCGTGACGACGGGGAGCTCGTAGACGGGAAGCTCAGAGGGGGCGTCGGGCTCCTCGGCGGAGCCGGACTCGTCGGCGAGGGCAGCCGTGGCGATCATCGCGGCCAGCAAGATAGTCGCCGCGAAGCTTACACGCCGTGTGAGAGTATGAGGGGCGCGCATCGTGTCCTCCTGGGCTCTCGAGACCGGAGGACAATGTAGGTCGTGATGAGGATTTCTTTGTCATTAACCTGTCATATCTAGGGATGAACACGATCGAAGTGGGCGCGGTGAATCAGCGAAGGGATTGCGAGTGTACCCGGGTGCCCGGCTCTGCTACTCCTTATACTCATGAGGTACGCAGCGTCCGCACTCGTTTTTGGCGTGTTGGGAATCCTGAGCCTCCTGGCTCTGCTCGACATCATCGGGGGAGACGAACCCGATCTGACCGCCGAATTCACCGTCGTGGCGAACACGGCCATCCTGGCCGTGGGCTGGATCGCAGTCCGCAGGCGGAGTCGGAATTGAAACGACGTCTGACTGGCGCTAGCAGAAGGCATGTTGGAGAGACGCAAGGCCGAATATGACATCAGCAACACGCCTAGCATACACCGCCGCGCTATTCTTGGCCGTCATGCTCATCTCGACAGAGCCAGCCAAGTTGCAACATGGCGAAAACACTGGCGGACCGACGGTCGTCGGTTTGGATCATATTCCAATAATCGTTGCCGATTTGGATGTCGCCGCCGAGCGGTACCGTCAACTGGGGTTCACGCTCAAACTAGGTAGGCCGCACGAGAACGGCATTCGGAATCAGCACGTCAAGTTCCGAGATGGCACCGAGATCGAGTTGATCACTGCCCACGAAGCTCGCGACGCCCTGACGACCGAGTATTGTCGGCACCTTGCCGCGGGCGATGGTCCGGTATTCGTCGCGCTCTATGCGCCGGAGATCAGCGCGCTTGCCCGACTGCTTGATGTGATGGAGAAAGCCTATCACCGCACTGAAACGCTGCTGTCCTTCCCTGAGATGGATGGCCTGCGGTACATCTTCTTCGGCCTGCGCAACCGATCACCCACCGACCGACCTGAGCACTTCAGTCACCCCAATGCCGCTGAAAAGCTGATGGCGGTGTGGTTGGCCAGTGATGATTTCGGGGCTGAACGCATGCTGCTGACGACGCTGGGTGTATCGTGCACCGAACAGGAAGTCCGTGTGCCGGAAACGCTCAGGGCGATGGTTGCCGAGCTTCCAGAGGCGGAGGTGTTCTTCTTACCCGGCTCTCGCCAGCTTGTACCCGGGCGGTGCATTATCGGGGCAACCATTCGCACACGGGATCTAGATGCCTTGCGTCGCATTCTCATGAGGAGTGAATGGGACGTTTCCCCCACGGTACAGACGAAGGATGGCAAGAGCATCTTCCTCTCGCCAGACATCACACACGGCATATGGCTCGAGTTTCGAGAGCAATAGTATTGACTTCGCTTGGTCCAGCGGCAGTTCGCGGCCGACAGTCGTGCCCCTCACGCCTTGTGCTGGCGCACAAGCTGCAACGAATACGGTTGAGTGGACACGCTGATCAATAAGCGTATTGGAACGATCCATCTGATTCGGTCGCACTAACCGCTTCACGCTCGACCCCCGGATAGCAGAGGCAGGAAGACATCTCCAATGAGAGGAGTTCGCTGTGGAGGATCGCATCCTGGCGATAGAAAAGCGGCAGAGAATACTGATGATTCTGTTCCTCGTTTTAATTGTCGGCCCGGCGCTTCTGGCTTTCAATAGATCCAACAGCCAGGGGTCCTTGGAGGCCGAGAGCATCAAGATCGTAAACTCCGATGGGGCCGTCGTCGCCGAGCTAGCCGCGGGAGATACAGGCGGCAGATTGTCTATCCGCACCGCAACGGGGCAAGAGGTAGTGAGCGTAGGGGTCGATGAACTCGGTGGTGTGCTGCGAGTCCTTCAGTCAGACGGACGTTTGGCCACTCTCATGTCCTCGTACAAGGTCACGCCGACAAAGACGGGGGGACTTGTGGAGGTCTACGACGCGAACGCGGAAGCAGCCATCTCGATCGGATCAGGAGACAGCTATGATGGTCCTGTATCTGGCCCTGTCCCGAGTTCTGTGGGAAAGCAAAATGGCGTAGTCTCCGGGTGCTCA
>CAZVHI010000033.1:0-38245 GCA_964627205.1 uncultured bacterium | reverse complement strand
CTGGGCGAAACGAATCAGGCGTCCCTCCCATTCGACGATCCGTCCCGCGGGGCGAGCGGCTTGTCCATCCCCATCGACAAGAGGACTCGCAGGGTGCTCCCGCCAGGGTCCCTCCAATTCTCCGGAGGAGTAGAGGCGGAGCGTGAAGTCACCGTGAGGATTCGTCGACGTGAACAGCCACCAGCGATCCTCGTGCCGCAGAATGGTGGAATCCACGAAGATCCCGCGCATCAGCTCGCAGTGGAATTCCCACTCCACGGGAAAGGCATTCGCTTTGTACAGGCGCAGGGAAAAGGCCTTGTGGCTCTCGGGAAGCATGTAGTGCTCGCCCTCCCACTCGAACACCTGCGGGTAGGAGAGGTGAAAGGGCTCCTGGAGCACGATTTCCCGGTAGTTCCAGTCGAACCCATCCCGACTGTCGGCCAGCCCGATGCTGCTGATAAAAGTCTCGCTGGAATTGACCTCGAAGAACATCAACCACTCGTCATCGTGGCGGAACAGAAAGGGATCGGCGACCGATATCGCTGGCATGTCATCGACCTGATCGGCGCTCAGAACGGGATTGCCATCATCTTGAAAGGAATCCAATTCCAAAGGCGAGGGTCCGGTGTAAATGCCGATGGACCATTGCACATGCCGCTTGACGAAGGGAATGTTGCGCATGCGCCCCAAACGGAAGCCCGCCAAGGCTCCAAGCAGGAAACCGACGAGCACCGAGATGACGACGAGTCTGATCTTGCGGGACATGGACTCTCATCGGATGGCGATGGCCCTGCTCGAGGCCTTCGCGTTCTTGCGCCGATACCGTGCGGGGTCTACGCCCCCGCGTCGGGCTCCGCGGGCGGCAGCGTGCGCGTGACGAGTTCGCGGTCGATCATGAAGAGCGCGTGGCCGGCGTCCCCCACCAGGCGGAGCTGCTGCAGCACGGCGTCCACCGACGCCTCCTCCTCCACCTGCTCGCTCACGAACCACTGCAGGAAGTTGTTGCTGGCATGGTCTGATCCCTTGATGGCCAGATCGACGAGCTTGTTGATCTTCTGGGTCACGTCCTGCTCGTGCTCCATGGTGTGCTCGAAGACCTTGAGTGGCGAATCCCACTCGACGGGCGGCTCCGCGATGGCCTGCAGGTGCACGCGCCCGCCGCGCTCGCTGATGAAGTCCACGATCTTCAGCGCGTGCATCTGCTCCTCCTGGAACTGGATCTTCATCCAGTGCGCGAAGCCGTTCAGGTTCAGCGTCTCGAAGTAGGCCGCCATGGCGAGATAGAGGTAG
Source organism: uncultured bacterium (assembly GCA_964627205.1). GTDB lineage: Bacteria > Krumholzibacteriota > Krumholzibacteriia > JACNKJ01 > JACNKJ01 > CAZVHI01. Next base: position 36,973 of record CAZVHI010000033.1, on the reverse strand, counting down.
GCGGAGTAGAGCTCCGAGTTCACCTGCTCGTTGAAAGCCGCCTCCATGTCCTTGCTCAGCATGTTCCCTTCCCTTCGGCGAGGAGTTGCGAATCGCTCACGGGATTCTAGCCGACCGCAGCGCTCCGAACAAGATGGGCGGGAAGCGGCCTCCTGCTCCCAAGGAAGGCGAGGAAGCCCCCCTCGCAAGGCCCTTTTTCGGTGGAACCCCCCCTTGAATAGGCCGTACGGTCCGGGGTAGATTCGCCATCCTCTACTACAGTACCCCCGAATGAAAGGGCCGCCCCGGCGGCAGACCCGAAGCCCAGGAGCATGATCATGTCCCCTGTTCCCGATCCCTGTAAGTCGATGAGAAATAGTCATTTAGGGGTAGCCCTCTCCCTGCTGGCCGCCCTGCTTATCCTGGCCGGCCCCGCCGGCGCGGCGAGCTGGAAGGGCACGGAGACCGTGGAGAACGGCGTGACCCACGTGATGAACCCCGCCAACGGCATGCACGCCCCCATGACCATCGAGCTCGAGGAGCTCTGGCGCATCGGCGGCGACACCGACGACGAGGACGAGTTCTTCGGCCTCATCGTGGCCATCGACACGGACGCGGAAGGCAACGTCTACGTCCTCGACCTGCAGCTCGCCGAAGTGAAGATCTACTCCCCCGACGGCGAGTTCATCCGCAGCATCGGCCGCGAGGGCGAGGGCCCCGGCGAGTTCCGCTTCCCCTCCGGCCTGGCCTTCCTGGGCGACGGCAACATCGGCGTCGTGCAGACGGCTCCCGGCCGCATCGTACTCCTCACCCCCGACGGCGAGCCGGCCGGCGACCTGCCCGTGCCGAGCATCGAAGGCGGCGGCTCCGCGATCCTGCGCACCGGCCGCAGCGCGGGCGGCGAACTCTACCTCCTCCTGCAGATCAACGAGTTCGGCGAGGGCAAGCTCGACCAGACCCTGCGCGTGGTCCGCGTGGACGACACGGGCGAGATCGCGGTGGACTTCACCGGCTCGAAGCGCACATTCGACTTCGCCAGCGCGATGATCGACGAGAAGGTCTTCGACGGCTTCGAGAACCGCTGGGCCCTCGGCCACGACGGCCGCGTCTTCACCAACGAGGCCTGGGGCGACTACGAGATCACGATCTACGCCGCCGACGGCACCAAGCAGCGCGTCGTCAAGCGCGAGTATCCGCACCGCGAGCGGCCGAAGGAGGAGCTCGACTACATCAGCTGCATCTTCACAGCCTTCACGCGCCAGGTGCCCAACTCCCAGATCTCGATCAGCGACTACGACCAGGACATCTTCCGCCTCTACACCCGCAACGACGGCACGCTCTGGGTCAACACCAGCATGGGCTCGCGCAACGATCTGCCCGAGGGCATCCTGGGCGGCTTCGACGTCTACGACGAGCAGGGCCACTTCCTGCGCGAGGTCAGCTTGAAGGGCGAGGGCGAGCCGGGTCAGGACGCCTACTTCTTCGTGGGCGATCGCCTCTACGTGGTCAGGGGCATGCTCGAAGCCGCCATGGTCCTGCAGACCGGCGGTTCGGGCGATTGCGTGCGGCCCGGCGTCGACCCGGACGCGGAGCCCGAGCCCATGAGCGTGATCTGCTACCAGCTCAACGCGAAGGACATCGGCGGCTAGCGGCGGGAGGAACACGGCGCCGCCTGCCGCGTTCGATGCGCGCCAGTGGTCGTAACCTGAATACGAACAGGTGGAAAGGGCCATGACCGAAGCTTTCGTCTCGCACGATCCCAGACCGGAGCGGGGCCAGCGGCGCGACAAGCGCCGCCGGACCCGCTCCTTCGCTTTCACGGCCCTGGCCGCGCTGCTGGCCGGCGCCCTCCTGCTGACCGGCTGCGCCGGCGGCGAGGGCGACGGCGCCGCGGCGGACAGCAGCGCCGCGGACTCGACCGCGGCCGCCAAGAAGCCCCAGAAGGAGAAGCGCAGCTCGGTGAGCGCGGCGACCGTGATCCGTGGGGACCTCGTGCTTCCGATCACTGCCGAGGGCAGCATCCGCGCCCTCCACGCCACCGACATCCGCTGCGAGGTCTCGGGACGCCTCGACCGCCTCGTCTGCGAAGAGGGGCAGCACGTTCGCGCGGGCCAGCTCCTCGCCAGCATCGACGACCGCGACTACCAGGTGGCGCTCGAGGAGGCGCGAACCTCCTACCTCCAGGCCCTCGGCAGCCTCGCGGTGGAGACCGAGACCGACGAGGCCTGGGAGGCGGGCGGCACCTCGCAGCCCTTCGACCCGAGCACCGGCGTCGAAGAGCAACTCGCAGCCCTGCGGAACGGCGAGTACCGCCGCGAGATAGCAGCCGCGCGCACGGGCCTGGCCTCCGCACAGGCGGCCGAGCAGCGAGCCCGGCTCAACCTCGAACGCTGCGAGATCCGCGCGCCGTTCTCCGGCGTGATCAGCGGCCTCCAGCTCACCCGCGGCGAGTGGCTGAGCGCCGGGCAGACCCTCTTCCAGCTCACTGACGATCGCAACCTCGAGGCCGCCGTGGACGTCCTCGAGTCCGACATGGCCTTCCTCGAGCAGGACCGGCCGGCGCTGATCGCCCTGCCCGCCCTACAGGACACGCTCCTCGTGCAGGTGGACATCATCAGCCCGCGCCTCGACACGACGAGCCGGAGCTGCCAGGTGCTGATGCGCTTCCACGACGAATCCGGACGCGTGAAGCCCGGCATGTTCATCCGCGCCGCGATCGCGGGCGAGATCCTGCCGGATCGCATACTCGTGCCGCGCGAGGCGGTGCTCATACGCGACAACCGCCCGCTCGTGTTCAAGGTGGTCGACGGCATCACCCAGTGGCTCTATGTCTCCCTCGGCGAACGCAACGAGCGTTTCGTCGAGATCAAGCGCGTGCTGCAGGGCGGCAGCCTCGCGCCGGGCGACCAGATCGTGATCTCCGACCACCTCACCCTCACGCACGGCGCCCGGGTGAAGGTGAAGAAACTCTCCGAGCCCGTGAATCCCTGGCGCGGCGCCAGCGGAGCAGGGGAATGATCCGCACCGCGATCCATCGGCCCATCGCGATCGCCATGCTCTTCCTGGCCCTGGTGCTCATCGGGGTCCTCAGCTACCGCCGCCTGCCCGTCGACCTGTTGCCCGCCATCAACTATCCCCGCCTGACCGTGATCACCATCTACGAGGACGTGCCTGCCGAGGAGCTGGAGCGCCTCGTCACGCAGCCGATCGAAGAGGCGGTGACCGCGCTGGCCCGAGTGCGTTCCGTGCTGTCCCGCACGCGCGAGGGCGTCTCCTCGATCACAGTCGAGTACGAGTGGGGCACGCAGATGGACTTCGCGAATCTCCATCTGCGCGAGGGCGTCGATCGCGTGTCCTTCCGCGAGGATTTCCCCGAGGATGCCGAGCGTCCGCTGATCCTGCGCTGGGATCCCACCAGCCGTCCGGTCAGCGTGCTGGTGCTCGAGGGCGAGGGCCGGCCGGAGGAGCTGAGCGACTTCGCGATGGAGGTGGTCAAGCCCGCCCTCGAGCAGGTGGACGGCCTCAGCCAGGCCGAGGTCGTCGGCGCGGCGGAGCGCGAGATCCTGGTGGAGCCGGACTTCGAGAAGCTCGCCCTCTACGGCATCGAGCTGGAGGACATCCGCTCCGCGCTCGCGCGCAGCAACATCTCCTTCCCGGGCGGGCAGGTGCGCCAAGGCGCGCTCTACCTCAGCCTACGCATCGCCGGCGAGTTCGAGACCCTCGAAGAGATCGCCGCCACGGACATCGCCCGGCCGGGGGGCAGCACGGTGCGCGTGAGCGACGTCGCGCAAGTTTACGAGGGGCTCAAGGAGGCGGAGGGTTACACCCTGCTGGGCGACGAGCAGGTGGTGTCCATCCTGATCTACAAGGAACCGGAGGCGAATACGCTGCAGGTAGCGGGAGAGGTGAACACCGCTCTCGAGGTGCTCTCCGAGAATTACGAGGACTTCGCCTACCGTTTCGTCACGCGCGACGCTGACTACGTGCGCGCGTCGTTTACGGGCCTCGCCCAGTCGCTTCTGCTCGGCGCGCTGCTCGCCTTCCTGATCCTCTTCCTCTTCCTGAGCGACTTCCGCAGCCCGCTCGTGGTCGGTCTGTCGATCCCCGTCTCCATCTTCATCACCTTCGCGCTGCTCTATTTCGGCAAGGTCAAGCTGAACCTGATGAGCCTGGGCGGGCTGTCGCTCGCCGCCGGCATGCTGGTGGACAACGCCATCGTCGTGCTCGAGAACATCCGCCGGCACATCGATCTCCGGCGCGGCAGCGAGGGGGCCGCCGGCCCCGAGGGGGAGGCCGCCCTGGACGAGGACCGCCGCACGGCCCTGCGCCGCCTCGTGGCGCGCGCCTCGGAACACGGCGGCCGGGAGATGGCGCGCCCCGTGGTCGCGGCCACGCTTACCACCATCGCCGTGTTCTTCCCCGTGGTCTACGTGCCCGGTATCGCCGGCGCCTTCTTCCGCGACCAGGCGCTCACTGTCACCTTCTCGCTCCTCGTCTCCATCGGCGCCGCCCTGCTGCTCCAGCCCATGCTCTCCGCGCGCATCCTCGCGAAGCGCGGCGGCGGCCCGCGCGGCCTCTTCCGCCTCTTCCAGGAGGGCCTCTCGCGCTTCCACGACGGCTATCATCGCGTTCTCGCGGGAGCGCTCCGACACCCCGTGACGATGATCGTGATCCTGCTCGTCGGCCTCGGGGCCGCAACCGTGCTGGGCTTCGGCCTCTCGCGCAGCTTCATGCCCGAGAGCAGCTCTGGCAACATGCGCCTCGATCTCGAGCTGCCCGCCGGCGCTTCTCTCGACGAGACCCGCGCCCTCTCCGCTCGCCTCGGCGAGTGGCTGGAAAGGGACGACGCCGTTTTCGCGGCCTTCTCCCAGGTGGGCCGCACCGAGAAGACCCTCGCCTCGCTGAAGGAGTACAGCGCGGCCAACACGTCGCGGATGACGATCATCCTCACTGAGGGCAGGAACAGCCCGCGCGAGGCCCGACGCTTGCAAGATGCGATCGGCGAACGCCTGGCCGGGCTGCCCGAGATCCGCTACAGCTTCCGCGACGAGGGCATCGGCCTGCGCGAGATTCTCGGCAACGAGGGCGCACCCTTCAGCCTGGGCGTGATCGCCGAGGACCCGCTACTCGCGGCGGGCGTCGCCGACGACCTCATGGCCGAGCTGGCGGGCGTGCCGGGTCTAGTCGATCTGAGCGTGGACCGCGTGCTGGGCACACCGAATCTGGTGGCGAGCCTTGACCGCGAGGAGATCCTGCGCCAGGGCCTGAGCGCCGAACTGATCTCGCGCGAGTTGCGCGATCGCGTGGCGGGCGTGACCGCCACGACCTTCAACGAGGTGGACCAGCGCATCGACATCGCCGTGCGCCTGCCGCTGGTCGAGCGCCGCGACCTGGGCATGGCCTTATCCGCCCCCATCGAGCTGCCGAACGGCAAGTCCGCTCCCCTCGGCAGCTTCCTGACGATACGGCACGAGCGCCCCGTGCGGGAGTTGCTCCGCTCGAACCAGCGGCGCATGGTCACGCTCAGCGGCGACCTGCGCGACCGCGACCTCGACGAGGTCTGGGACGACGTGGCGGCGCGCACAGGCAGCATGTCGATTCCTGAGGAAGTGCAGCTCGTCGAAGCGGGCGAGCGGGAGGCCATGCGCCGCAGCTTCCGCGACCTGGGCTGGGCGATGGTGCTGGCGATCCTGCTCGTCTACATGATCCTGGCCGCGCAGTTCGAGTCCTTCCTCGACCCCCTGCTCATCGCCGCGGTCATTCCCATCGGCCTGGCCGGCTCGGCGCTGGCGATCGGCGCGACGGGCAACAGCATCAACATCCTCTCGCTGATCGGCGTGCTCGCGCTGCTCGGCATCTCCGTGAACGACGCCATCGTCAAGGTGGACACCATCCGCCGTCTGCGCTCCGAGGGCATGCCCGGCTACGCGGCGATCATGGAGGCCAGCAGCTTGCGCCTCCGACCCATCCTGATGACGAGCTGCACGACGATCCTGGCCATGCTGCCGATGGCCATCGGCATGGGCAGCGGCGAGCAGCTCCAGCGCCCCCTCGCGGTGACGATCATCGGCGGGCTCGCGCTGACCACGGCGCTGACGCTCTTCTACACGCCCATCCTCTACCAGCTCGCCCACCGCCTGCCCCGGCGTCCGGAGGACGAGCCGTGACCAGGCTCTTCCTGAAGCATCCGGTGAGCACCTGGATGATCTTCGCGGCCTTCGTGGTGATGGGCCTCTACGCCCTGCCCAAGCTCAAGATCGAGGCCATCCCCGAGGTCGACCTGCCATCCTTGAGCGTGGTCACGGCCTGGAACGGCGCCTCGCCGCAGGCCATCCAGCGATCGATCACACTGCCCGTCGAGGAGGCCGTGCGGCAGGTGCACGGCGTGGAGTCGGTGAAGTCCACGAGCCGGCCGGGTCGGTCCGTGGTGGAGGTCACCTTCCGCCGCGGCACGAACCTCGACTTCGCGCAGCTCGACGTCGGCGAGCAACTCGGCGCCGTGCGGCGCGACCTGCCGACAGGCGCCGGGCAGCCGATGATCCGGCCCTACGTCCCCCAGGAATTTCGCACAGAGCAATTCTTCGCCGCGAACATCGAGTCACCCCTCTCGTCCAACGAGCTGAGGGAGAGCGCCGAGACCTGGATCGTGCCGCGCCTGCTCGCCGTGGAAGGCGTGGCCGCGGCGGAGATCCAGGGTGGAGCGCGTCCGCTCGTCAAGATCCTCCTCGACCAGGGGAAGCTCGACCTCTACGGGCTGAGCGTCGCCGAGGTGCTGCGGGCGGTCGTCGCACTCGACGAGATCAGCGCCGCCGGCGTCGTCCAGCGGGACGGACTGGAGCACACCGTCTCCCTCCGCCAGCCCCTCGACCTCGCCACGATGGAGCGGGTGGTGGTCGCGCGGCGCGGCACCAAGGTCTTCCGCCTGGGCCAGGTCGCGGAGCTGCGTCCCGACCACGAGGAACCGGGCTACATCGTGCGAGCCAACGGGCAGAACGTCGTGCAGCTAGCCGTGGACAAGCGCTCGGGCGCCAACACGGTGGGCGTGAGCCGAGCGCTGCGCAAGGCGCTGCCGGAGATCGAGGCCTCGACACCCTTCGAGGTCAGCTTTCACATCAGCGCGGATGAGGGCAAGGACCTGGAGGACAAGCTCTGGGATCTGGTCTACCGCTCGCTGATCATCTTGGGCCTGCTCTTCCTGCTCATGGCCATCAGCCTGCGGCAGGTCAAGCTCACGGCCATCGTTACCGGCTCGATCTTCTTCGCCGTCCTGATCTCGCTCAGCTTCTTCTACTTCCTGCGGCTCTCGGTCAACTTCATCACGATCAGCGGGCTGACCGTGAGCTTCGGGCTTCTGCTGGACAACAGCATCCTCGTGCTGGACTCCATCCACCGCCGACTGGAAAATCTCAAGAAGAGCGACTGGCTCGACCTGACCTTCCGGGCGAAGCTCACCGTCGTCACGGAAACCATCCGCGCCGGGACCGGCGAGGTGGCCTTCCCGATCCTCGCCACGACGTTCACTACCATGGTGGCTTTCCTCTCCTTCATCTTCCTTTCGGGACGTCTCTCGCTCTACTACGTGCCCCTGGCGACGGCCGTCGCCACGGCGCTCACGGCGTCGCTCTTCGTGGCCTTCGGCTGGGTCCCCGTTGTGCTCAAGCAGGCCTGGGCCACGCCCATGCTGCGGCGCCTGCGCCAGGGAGGCCGCGAGCTGCTGCGCGCCGAGGACACGGCGGATTACGTGGAGGAGCTTCCCGATCCCGAGGCGCGGCTCGGGGTCTTCGAGCGGGTCGTCGTGTGGCTGCAGCGGCTCTGGTGGCTCGTCCTGCCGCCCGTGGCGGCCGTGATCGTCTGGGGCTTTGTCGACATCTACCCGAACCGAGTGATCAAGGGAGGCTTCTGGCGCCTCGGCGACCGGGAGGTGCTCAGCTGCTACATCGAGATGCCGGCCGGCACCGACATCCGCTACACCTCCGGGATCTTGCGCCGTTTCGAGGAGCGCCTCCTGCCCATTCCCCCCGGCGCGCGCTTGCAGGCGAGCACCTGGGGCTCGGCCGCCTACATGACCGTCGAGTTCGAGGACTCGCTGCTGAACACGGAGATCCCCACCTACTACCGCGAGATGCTCGTCGAGGAGGCCGATCAAACGGGCGGCAGCTCCATCGACATCCGCGGCTTCTCGGATACGCCTTACTGGAAGGGCGCTTTTGGCGGTGCCACCTTCAACTCGACGATCAAGATCTCCGGCTACAACTCCCGCAAGCTGAACGCCATCGCCGAGGAGACACAGCGCAAGCTTCAGCGCAATCGACGTGTCCGCCGAGCGCGCATCACGAGCGGCCAGCGCTTCGATCGCGCGCTGCAGGAGGAGACCATCGTCACCCTGGACCGCCAGGTCCTCGCCCAGCGGGGCCTCAGCGTTTTAGACCTCGTGCAGCAGCTCCGTCTCCTGCTCAGCGTCGACGACCCCTTCACAATGCGCATCGACGGCAAGCAGGAGCGCGTGCAGTTCACCTATGCCGGCGCGGACGTGATCGAGTATGGCGACCTCATCGCGAAGCTTCTCCCCCTGCCCGGGGGAGAGAAGGTGCGGCTCAGCGAACTCATCTCGATCGAGACCGTGCCCACGGCCGGCTCGGTGATCCGGGAGGATCAGCGTTACCTGGTGAATCTCAACTGGGAGTACGTGGGCACGGACCGGATGCGCAAGGCGACGATCAAGAAGACACTCGACGGGCTCGACCTGCCCTACGGCTACCACGCGGAGGAGGCGGAGCGCGAGTTCTTCACGCCGGAGGAGGAAGAGGAGCTGACCCTCATGGCGGTGCTGGCGGCGGCCTTCATCTTCATGGTGCTCGCCGCCCTCTTCGAGAGCGTCAGCCTGCCCCTGCTCGTGCTCACGTCACTGCCCATGGCGCTGTTGGGTGTCTTCGTGATCTTCTGGCTGAGTCGGGAGAGCTTCGATTCGTCGGCGCGCATCGGCCTGGTGCTGCTCTTCGGCATCGTCGTCAACAACGCGATCCTGCTTGTGAGCCGCTACCGGCACGAGGCCGCGCAGATGCTGAAGATCAAACTCGGCGGGGATCCCTGCGCGCGCGCCTCGCTCTTCGCGGGACTGCGCAAGCAGCTCGGCGGCAGCGACCTGCGGCGCATCCCGCGTCGCGAGGCCGCCCAATTGCTGCGCCGGGCCGTGTCGCGGGGGACGCGCATCCGCCTCCGCTCGATCCTGCTGACCAGCCTGACGACCATCGTCGGTCTGGCGCCGCTGCTCATCAAGTTCGGGGAACGGGAGGACCGGGACATCTGGGAGAACCTGGCCCTGTCCTCGATCGGCGGCCTGGTCTCGAGCACCGTGCTGCTTCTCCTGGCGATGCCGGCGGCTTACTACGTCTGCGTCCGGATCGGCTGGCTGCTCTACGACCTGGGTGGGTGGCTGCGCCGTCGCGTCTTCCGCCGCGGACGTCCCCTACCTACGGCGCCGTGATCCGCAGAAAGAGTGCGTCCTCCCAGTAGGGCTCGTAGTCCGTGTCCTTGCGGGCGCGCGGTCCCAGCTCGGGGTCGAGGCCCGTGGCGATCTTCAGCTCGTGCATGGCCTCCTGGCGCTTGCCGGCCTTCGCGAAGTAACAGCCCAGATGGTAGTGGGGTTCTCCGTTCTCGGGCTCGAGCGCTGCGGCTTTGCGGCCGATGGCGATGGCCTCCTCCCAGCGCTCCTCCTCGCAGAGCGTGTAGCCCTCCAGAATCAGAGCCCAGCCCTGCCACATGTCGAAGAGCCGGCGCAGCTCGGCGATGGGATCGCCGTGATCGTCCACGCGCAGGTCACAGTAGCGGTCGTTGTAACCGCCGTAACCGCCGCCCGCGCGCACCATCATGATCGCCGCCGACTGCATGCCGCGGGAGTCACCTCCCGCCGCCTGCCCCGCCTCCAGCGCGCGCATCAGGCGCTCGCCGAGGGTCTCTCCCTCGCTCTCCCGGAAGGTGTCGGCCATGGCCGCCACCGTCTCCTCGCTCACCAGGATGTTGCCCTGCACTGTGAAGTGCGGGCCGCTCTCGTGGCCCGCCCAGTCGAGGCACTCGGCGCCGGTGTGCGCGGCGCTGCGTCCCTGGGCATCAACGATGCCCACCTGCCGCTGCTCGCGCTGCTCATCGGCCCCGAGCAGCTCCGCGAGTACCTCCTCCGGCGACCGGCCCAGAGCGAGCAGCCCGAGGCCGCCGGGGCCAAAGGTCGTGTTGCCGTAGGCCTGGGTCGCGATGGCTCCAACACCGGCCTTCGCCCAGGGTACCACCGAGCCCACGGCGAAGAACTTGGACTGCACAGCGATGCCCAGGTCGCCCGTCTCCGGATCGTGGGCGACGATGGAGAAGGTGGCGATGGGCTCGGCCGCCCGGATCGGTCCGGAGGAAACCAGGAGCGCGAGTCCCAGCAGGAGCATGAAGCCGCCGCGCGTCCAGGTTAGCGGGTGCCGACGGCAGAACCGGGGGACCCCCGCCGGAGGAAGGATCGGGGAACGCTGCCCTGGAGGATGGGACATGGCTGCCTCCTACTTCGTCTCCGGCGATCGCAGCGCCGGAGAGCTGTCCTTTGACTCGAGCGCCGGATCGCTATCCGTCAGCCGAGCCGCCGGAAAGCCCCAGTTCGTCGAGGTGCTTCCGGAGCTCCTCGAAGGTTGCAAGCAGCAAAGGTCGAAGCTTCTCGGCCCGGACCAGGTCGCCCGCGCGCGCGGCTTGTTCGATCCCTTGGGCGAACCCGCTGAGTGCGCACGCGCCGACATTCACGGCGGAGCCCATGAGTGTGTGCGCCTGGTAGATCAGCTGCGCCGTTTCCCCGGCAGAAACGGCGGCGTCGATGCGGGCGATCTGGCCGGGGCACTCCTCGAGGAAGATCCTCAGGACATACCGGTACATCTCCTCGTCCCCACCCACTCGGCGCAGCAGATCGTCGCCATCGAAGATGGGGGTGTCCTTCATCGGAAACGTCCTCCCGGCATCTGGTCGCATGACCCAGACACATCGGCTCCGGATCGACAGGGAATCGGCGGTCGGACCCAGTATAACAGTTCGGGGCCCGGGGTGGACAAGACACGATCCGGCGGAGTCTCACCCCAAGCGGTGGGCTCGTGAAAGCCCAGGGGGGGAAAAGAAAGAGGTCCCGCTCCCAGCGAGGAGCGAGACCCATTTGACGAACTGATGATTTCCGTCAGTACTACCAGCGCTCACGGCGGCCGCCGCCGCCGCCACCCCGACGAGGGGCGCGCTCCTGCGCCTCGTTCACACGAAGATTCCGGCCGCTCATCTCATACCCATCAAGAGCAGTGATTGCCGCCTGTGCCGCGTCGTCGTCCATCTCCACGAAGCCAAAGCCGCGAGGACGACCCGTGTCCCGATCGTTGATCAGCGCCACGGAGTGCACCGTTCCGTGCTTCGAGAACAACTCGTTAACCTCGGCCTCTGTCGCACTGAACGGCAGATTGCCAACATACAGCTTCTTCACGTTCTACCTTCTCCAAGAACCGGTTTCGCCGGTACATCGCGGGCGCCCGGGATCGCCGGTCTTTCCGGAAAGATCCTTGCGCCCTATCCAGTCCCCAAACATCGGGACTCAACCCTCGACTGTCGAGGATATCTCCCGTCTCAGCCTGGCAGTTGACGAATTCCCTGGAATTGAACAGACGGGAACACTCCCCCGCAGCTCCGAGACAGGCTTCACAGTAAGCAATAATCTCATGAATGCAAGGTTGGAATCAAGGGCGCTGGCGCACTGAGGGCCCTGTCGGGCCCCTCCCGTCGACTTTACGGACAGGGCATCCGGAGCTGCGATATCGCTGCAACTCCTTCTTTCTTCATAGCTTCCGGCGCTCTGCGGTGATATCATTCCTGTCATGGGACGCTTCCTTTACTTCGGCCTCGCCCTTCTCGCGCTCCCGGCCACCCCCGGGTCCGTGGCTGGCGAGCCGATGGAGGTCCTGTTCATCGGCAACAGCCACACGATCTACTTCGACACTCCCGGGCTCTTCGTCTCACTGGCCGAGGCGGCCGGCCACGAGGTCCACGTCGATCAGGCCGTGGGCGGCGGCCTCAACCTGGCCTCGCAAGCCATCAATCCAAACACCCTCGCCAAGATCGCGGAGCGCTCCTGGGACCACGTCCTCCTGCAGGAGCACAGCCTCTACCCCGTGATCGAGTTCTACCGCGAGGGCAGCTTCTATCCGGCCGCCCGTACCCTGGACTCCCTGATCGCGGACTCCGGCTCCGGCACGAGCTTCTTCATGACCTGGGGCCACGAGTTCGGCGGCCAGCACTGCATCGGCGGCGAGTGCAGCCCCGACTACCCCGACTACCACGCCATGCAGCTCGGCGTCGGCGCGGCCTACGAGACGATCACGTCCGAGCTGGACGCCTTCCTCGTGCCCGTCGGCTACATCTGGACGCTCGCCCTGCTCGAGGATCCCGACGCGCCCCTCTGGCACACGGACCACTATCACCCGGGGCCGGAAGGTGCCTACCTGAACGCCTGCACCTTCTTCGCCGCCTTCTTCGGGGAGAGTCCGGAGGGGCTGGAGTTCTATGGCGGCCTCGATCCCGAGCGGGCGCAGTTCTATCAGGAGATCGCCGCGCGCGTGATCACGGCCCTGCCCGGCGTCGAGCCGCTCACTCCTGCGACGCCGCGGCTCCTGCCCGCCTACCCCAACCCCTTCAACCCACGCACAAAACTCGCCTTCGAGCTGCCCTGCGAGTCGACAGTCGTCCTGGAGATCCTCGCGCCCGACGGCCGTCGGGTCGATCTGCTGTCGCCGGGCGTGCTCCCGGCGGGACGGCACCACGTGACCTGGGATGCCGGCGACGCCCCCTCCGGCATCTACCTCTGCCGGCTGCGCGGTGCCGGTCGCGGCGATGCGCGCAAGCTCGTCCTGCTGCGATAGCAGATCAGGATTCACCGAACCTGGTCCTTCCACGAGCTTTGGATCAAGGTCGGACATCGGGAAACAGGAGAAACGGGGTTCCTGCTCAGATTGTCTGATATCGTAATAATTCCACTTTAACTGTTAACGCTTTGGCTGCCATCTGCCAAGATCAGGCTCTCGACTCTCGAAGTACATCTCCAGAGATTCCGCCCACATCATTGCCGGGATCCAATACAGCGAATCCAGCCTGGTGAGCGACCTCCGACCGACCCAGGCCCCCCAGTCCAAAGGCAGAGATGAGCACAGCACACTTCAAGGTGGCAGCGGTACAGGCATCGCCGGTTTTCCTCGACCAGAAGGCGACCGTCGACAAGGCCTGCGAGCTGATCGCCGAGGCGGCGCGAGAAGGCGCTCGGCTCGTGGTCTTCCCGGAGGCTTTCGTCGCGGGCTACCCGGACTGGGTCTGGGTCGTCCCTCCAGGATCGCAGAAGGCGATCCTCGATGAAATGGGCGGCCTCCTGATGGAGAGCGCGGTCTCGATCCCCGACAAGACGACGCAGCGGCTGTGCCGGGCTGCAAAGGCGGCGAAGATCCACGTGGCGATCGGCGTTCACGAGCGGAACACCGAGGCCAGTCACGGCAGCCTGTACAATACGCTGCTCCTCATCGACGAAAACGGTGAGTTGATGGGCAAGCACCGCAAGCTCATCCCCACGGGGGCGGAACGCATGGTGTGGGCCCAGGGCGACGGCAGCACGCTACGTGTGCATGAGACGTCGCTCGGCAGGCTCGGAGGTCTCCTGTGCTGGGAGAACTACATGCCCCTTGCACGCCAGGCCCTGTACGCGAAAGGCGTGCAACTCCACCTGGCCCCTACCTGGGACTCGAGCGAGGGCTGGCTGCTGTCCATGCAGCACATCGCGAAGGAGGGCGGGATGTTCGTCATCAACTGTTGCATGGCGCTCCGCATGGACGAGATCCCCGACCGCTTCCCCTTCAAGAGCCTCTATCCACCGGAGAAAGACTGGATCAACCGGGGGAACAGCTGTGTCGTCGATCCGATGGGAAAGATCATCGCCGGTCCTCTGAGCCAGGAACAGGCGACCCTCTACGCGGAGATCGACCTCGCACAGATCTCCACCTGGAAACGGATGTTCGACGCCGCGGGCCACTACGCGCGGCCGGACGTGTTCGAGTTCCGCCTACGGGAGCCTGCAGGCGGCAAGGCGAACAAGGAGTAGGAGCCTCCGGCTCAGATTCGAAACCGCAGAATGGAATCCAGATCCTGGCATCGAGGAGGATGCAATTGGCCAAGCTAGCTTTCGTTGGAACCCATGGTTCCGAGAATCCAACCAAGGCGATCTTTCCCTTTCTTCAGGCCGTGAACGCGGCCGAGGGCGGGATGGAAGCCGAGATCTCCCTGATCGCGGACGCAGTGGTCCTGATGCGCAGCACCGTGGCCGACAACATCTTCCCCGTTGGTTGGCCCCCTTTGAAGGTGGACAACGTGATCACCATCTAGGTGACGGCGACGGTCGCGAGTGAAAGGTAGGGTGCTCAGGCGAGGCGGTCCCCAGCCAGCGCGACACCCTCGAGCTCGAGCAGGATCTTCTTGGCCGGCAGCCCGCCGCCGAAACCCGTGAGCCGACCGTCCGCGCCGATCACGCGATGGCAGGGCACCACGATGGGCAGGGGATTGGCGCCGTTGGCGGCACCGACGGCGCGCACCGACTTCGGCCGCCCGATGCGGCGGGCCAGCTCGCCGTAGCTGATCGTCTCGCCGTAGGGGATCTCCCGGAGCCCGCGCCAGACCGCCCGCTGGAACTCGGTGCCCGTGGGCGACAGGGGCAGATCGAAGCTGCGACGGCGACCGGCGAAGTACTCGCCCAGCTGTCTCTCGGCCTCGACGAGGGTTCGCGCGGCCCCGGCGCTGCCGTCGCCGGCGGGCGCGGGCCGTCCTTCGCCGGGGAAGATCAGGTGCGTGAGGCCGCCCCTGCGGGCCACCAGGGTAAGCTTTCCGACAGGGCTGTCGACGACGGCGATGCCGTCCGGTTTCTTCATCGGATCTCCTTTCGACCGGGAACGGCGGAATCCCGCCAGAGCAGCATGGCCGCGTAGGCCCGCCAGGGCCGCCAGGCCTCGGCGCACCTGCGGACGGCGGCAGGGGTCGGCAGCTTCGTGCCGTCCGCGAGGGCCTTGCGCAGGCCCAGGTCGCCGGCGGGAAAGGCGTCCGGCTCGCCCAGGGCGCGCAGAGCGATGTACTGGGCCGTCCAGTCGCCGATGCCGGGGAGCGCGACGAGACGCGCCACCGCCTCCTCGAGCCCAGCGGCGGGCTCGAGGAGCGGCTCTCCTCCCTCGATCGCCCGCGCCAGGCCGCGGATGGTCTCCGCCCGCGCGGCGGGCAGGCCAATCGCGGCTACGTCGGCCTCGGCCAAGTCGGCCGGACGGGGAAAGAGCCAGGCCGGCTCTCCGGCAAGGGCCGCATGTGATGCGGCGTCACGTCCTGTCGCGGACGTCGCGGCGGCGGCCGGCAGGCGCGCCTTGTCTTCTCCGGGGCCCGGCGCGAGTGGTCGGCCGAACGCGCGCACGAGTCGGCCTGCCAGGCAGGTCGCCCCGGCCACGTTCACCTGCTGGCCGATCACGGCGCGCAGCGCGAGCTCGAAGCGGTCCCAGGCCCCCGGCACCCGCACTCCCGGACAGCGCCGCAGCGCTCCGGCCAGGCGCGGATCCCCTGAGAGTTGCTCGGAGATCGCCGCCGGATCGGCGTCCAGGTCCATGAGGCGCCTCACCCGCTCGGACGCGATCGCCAGGTGCAGTGTAGCCGCCACCGGCACCCGCAGCAGCAGGTAGCCCTTGCCGCCCGGGTCGGGCGCGACCTCGATCACGCCGGCGAAATCCCCCAGCTCGACGCTGCGGCGGTAGACTCCGCGCTCCACGATCTCGACACCGGGAATGGCCCGGGGAGCCAGGAAGTCGAGCAGGCCGTCCCAGTCGAAGGGCTCGCGGTAACCGAGGTGCATGGTCAGGACGCCGTCGCTCGCGCGGCCGGCCCGGGCCGCCTCGCCGCTGTCCCTATGGCCAGCCGGGCGGACCTGCCGGCGGATCTCGCTCGGCGTGCGGTCGAAGGTGCCGCGCACGGCGGCGTTGAAACGGCGAACGTTGCGGTAGCCCGCCGCGGAAGCGACCTGCGCCATGGGCAGGCGCGTCTCCTCGACGAGTCGCTTGGCGAAGTGGGCACGGCGCGTGTGGGCCACCGCCAGGGGAGAGGCGCCGAGCTGCTCGGCGAAGAGGCGGCGCAGGTGGCGGCCGCCGACACCAAGGCGTGCGGCCAGGTCCTCCACGCCGGAACCGTCGAGCGCGCCGTCTGCGATGAGACGCAGGGCGCGGGAGACCGTGGCCGAGGTGCCGCGCCAGGCCGGCGTGCCGGGAGCCGTCTCGGGACGGCAGCGGCGGCAGGGCCGGTAGCCGGCCTCCTCCGCGGCCGCCGCGCAGGCGAAGAAAACGCAGTACTCGGCCCGCGGCGTGCGCGCCGGACAGATGGGCCGGCAGTAGACGCCGGTGCTGGTAACACCCGTGTAGAAGCGGCCGTCGAAGCGGCGATCGCGTGTGCGCAGGGCGCGGTAGCAGCGGTCGTGGTCGAGCTCCATGCCTGCCAGGATAGCAGATCGGCGGGGACGCATCTGGACGTTTTCGGACATGGAGCTGCGGCATGATTCGGGCGTGCATCGACTCGCCCAATTTCATACCCTCTAGACTTGCAAGCCATCGCCTCGCCAGAATCCACCCTCACCCGAACCGAAGCAGAGGTAAGTACATGGCACTGATCGCAGCCGGGGCCGCCGCCCCGGAATTCTCGCTCGATAGCCACCTGGACACGACCGTCTCGCTGTCCGATTTCCGTGGCAAGAAGAACGTGCTGCTCGTCTCCTACCCCCTCGACTTCACGCCCACCTGAAGCATGGAGATCCCCGGTCTGAACTCCCTCCTCGAGGAGTTCGACGCGGTGGATACCCAGGTTCTGGGTATGAGCGTGGATTCGAAGTTCTCCCACAAGGGCTGGGCCGCGGGCTTCTCGGGAATCAATTTCCCCCTGCTCGCCGACTTCCACCCCAAAGGTGCCGTGTCCAAGGATTACGGGCTGTGGCTCGAGGAGGCCGGCATCTCCGACCGGGCGACAGTGCTCATCGACAAGGACGGCAAGGTGCTCTGGTCCGAGTCCGTGACCCCGGCCGGGGCACGCCAGCCCATGGCGCTGCTCGAGAAGGTGAAGGCGCTGCTTTAGCGGGCTGCTGAAGTACTGAATCTGGCCGCGTTCGGAGCGGTGGAAACAAGCCCCGCCCTCCCCCGAGCGCGGGGCTTTCGATTACCAGAACGACGTTCACCACCGGGCTTGGGACACGGGGCCAGGACGGGATTGCGCCGGGGTGTCCGCCCGTGCGAAGATGCCGGCGATCTGCGCGAGCGAAACATGGCGAGGCGCAGCAGTTTCGCACGGCCCCCCTCTTCGCGTGCAGTGTCGTCATGCTCATCCAGCCGAAGGAAGAACATGGGAGATTCGAAGATCATCTGGACGAAGATCGATGAGGCGCCGGCCCTGGCGAGCTACTCGCTGTTGCCGATCCTCCAGGCCTACACGAAGGGAAGCGGCGTCGCAATCGAGACGAGCGACATCTCCCTGACCGGCCGAATTCTCGCGCTTTTCCCCGAGCGGCTGAGCGAGACGCAACGAGTCGCCGACCACCTGGCCGAGCTGGGCGCGCTGACCCAGCAGCCGGAGGCCAACATCGTCAAGCTGCCCAACATCAGCGCCACCGTACCCCAGCTCCAGAGCGCCATCAGGGAGCTGCAGAAGAAGGGCTACGACGTGCCCGACTACCCCGAGGAGCCGCGGAACGAAGAGGAGGAGGCGCTACGGGCTCGATACGCCCGGGTGCTCGGCTCCGCCGTCAATCCCGTGCTGCGCGAAGGCAACGCCGACCGCCGGGCCGCCGTCTCCGTGAAGAAGTTCGCCCAGAAACACCCCCACCGCATGATGAAGGACTGGCCGGCGGAAGGCTCGAAGGCCTGCGTGGCCCACATGTCGGCGCAGGACTTCTACGGCAGCGAGAGATCCAGCACTGTGACGGCGGCAGGCACGGCACGCATCGAGTTCGTCGCCGAGGACGGCGAGTCCAGCACCCTCAAGGCAGGGATCGTCCTCCAGAAGGGCGAGGTCATCGACACGGCCGTCATGCACGTGGCGGCACTCCGCGCCTACTTCGCGGAGCAGATCGAGGCCGCCAGGCGCGACGGGCTCCTGCTCTCTCTGCATCTGAAGGCCACCATGATGAAGGTTTCCGACCCGATCATGTTCGGCCACTGCGTGTCGGTCTTCTACGGGGAGGCCTTGGGCAAGCACGCCGAGGCCCTCGCCGAGATCGGCGCCAACGTGAACAACGGCCTAGCCGACGTCCTGGACAAGCTGGAGCGCCTGCCGGAAGAGAGGCGCGCAGCAATAGAGGCCGACATCGCGGCGGTCTACGAGACCTGCCCCGCCCTGGCCATGGTGGACTCCCGGAGGGGCATCACGAACCTGCACCTGCCCAACAACATCATCATCGACGCCTCCATGCCCAACGTCGTCCGGGACGGCGGCCGCATGTGGAACGCCGACGACGAGCTGCAGGATACGCTCGCCATGATCCCCGACCGCTGTTACGCGACGATGTACCAGGAGATCATCGTCGACTGCCAGGAGCACGGGCAGTTCGACCCCGCCACGATGGGCAGCGTCTCCAATGTCGGCCTCATGGCCCAGAAGGCCGAGGAGTACGGCTCCCACGACAAGACCTTCACCGCGCCCGGCGCGGGCGCGATCCACGTGACGGGCGAGGACGGCGCCACGCTGCTCGAGCAGTCGGTGGAGCCCGGCGACATCTTCCGCATGTGCCAGGCCAAGGACGAGCCGATCCGCGACTGGGTGAAGCTGGCCGTGAGTCGGGCAAGGGCCACCGGCGCCCCCGCCGTCTTCTGGCTGGACGAGAAGCGCGGCCACGACGCGGAGCTCATCGCGAAGGTAAACGCCTACCTGCCCGAGCACGACACCGCGGGCCTCACGATCCTCATCCTGAAGCCCGTGGACGCCATGCGCTTCACCCTGGAGCGCATCCGCCGTGGCGAAGACACGATCGCGGTAACGGGCAACGTCCTGCGTGACTACCTCACCGACCTCTTCCCGATCCTGGAGCTTGGCACCAGCGCCCGCATGCTCTCCATCGTCCCGCTCCTGAAGGGCGGCGGTCTCTTCGAGACCGGCGCCGGCGGCTCGGCGCCGAAACATGTGCAGCAGTTTCTCGCGGAGGGTCATCTGCGCTGGGACTCCCTGGGCGAGTACTGCGCGCTCGTGCCCTCGCTCGAACTGATTGCGGAGAGCAGCGGCAACGCGAAGGTGGCCCTCCTAGCCGAGACTCTCGATGCGGCCATCGGCAAGTACCTGGAGAACGCCCGCTACCCCTCACGCAAAGTGAACGAGATCGACAACCGCGGCAGCACCTTCTACCTGGCCCTCTACTGGGCGCAGGCCCTGGCCGCCCAGGACCGGGACCCGGCCATGAGAGCCCGTTTCACGGAGGTGGCCGTGGCGCTCGAGAAGAACGAGGCGAGGATCGCGGGCGAGCTGCTGGCCGCCCAGGGAAGGCCGATGGAGATCGGGGGCTACTACCTTCCGAATGCGGAGCTGATCACGAAGGCCATGCGCCCTAGCGCGACCTTCAATGCCATCATCGACGCATTGTAGTTAGCGGCTCGATGACACGGCATGGCACGGGCGATCTGCTTTCGCGCGCCAGCTCGCCGGATCCGGAGTAGAGTGGCCTCGAGATCGTCAACTTGCTCTGCGAGATGTCCATGGCCCATCGCACACTGAAGTCCAGCTACGAGCAACTGAGCGAACGACTGGACCGCTTCCCCCAGGGTGTCGTGCCCTCAGAACTCCTCTACAAGATCCTGCGCATGCTGGTCGACGAGCGCGAGGCCGGGCTGCTGGCGCAGGTGCCCATCAAGCCCTTCAGCGCCGAGATGGCCGCCCGCATCTGGAAGATGGAGCTCGCTGACGCGCGGCGCGTGCTCGACGAACTCGCCGGGCGCGCCATGCTCGTGGACATTCAGCGGGGCGACCGAACGCGCTATGTGCTGCCCCCACCCATGGCCGGCTTCTTCGAGTTCTCACTGATGCGCACGCGCGGCGATCTGGATCAGAAGGCGCTCAGCGAGCTGTTCTACGAGTACATCACCGTCGAGGAGGACTTCATCAAGAGCCTGTTCGTCGAAGGGAAGACGCATCTCGGGCGCACCTTCGTACAGGAACCGGTGCTGACGAGCGAACTGGCCGTCCACGTGCTCGACTACGAGCGCGCCAGTGAGGTCATTCGCAGGGCCAGCCACATCGGGATCGCCCTCTGCTACTGCCGTCACAAGATGCAGCACTTGGGCCGCGCTTGCGACGCCCCTCTGGACATCTGCATGACATTCAACGGATCCGCGGCCTCGCTGATCCGGCACGGCCATGTTCGACCGGTGGACGCAGCGGAGTGCCTAGACCTGCTCGACCAGGCCTACGAAAGCGGGCTGGTGCAGTTCGGCGAGAACGTGCAGCGCCGGGTGAACTTCATCTGCAACTGTTGCGCCTGTTGCTGCGAGGCGCTGATCGCAGCCCGGCGCTTCGCTCACATGCACCCCGTTCACACATCCAATTTTCTGCCGGAGGTGGACGCCGAGACGTGCACCGGCTGCGCCCGCTGTGTGGATGCATGCCCGGTGGATGCCATGAGCCTCGTCCAGGCGGCAGACAGCCCGGATTCCCGCCGCAGGAAGGCTAGCCTGGATTGCGACCTCTGCCTGGGCTGCGGCGTGTGTGTGCGCAGCTGCGACAATGGCGGGCTGAGCTTGAAGGAACGCGCCAAGCGGGTCATCACCCCCGTGACCGCTGCCCACCGCTATGTGAGCATGGCCATCGAAAGAGGCAAGCTGCAGCACCTCCTCTGGGACGAGCGCGCGCTCTGGAGCCACCGCGCCCTGGCCGCCATCTTTGGCGTCATCCTGGGGCTGCCGCCCGTGAAGCGAGCGCTGGCGAGCGAACAGGTGCAGTCGCGCTATCTTTCCCGTCTCCTCCAGCGCCACCCCGAAGTGACGGAAAGCTGATCCATACGCGGTGCCGCCAACGCTGGCTGTGCGAAGCCCTGCGATCTAGCAACACAAAGAGACCCCGCTCCCGGAAGGGAACGGGGTCTCGCTCATTTTCGAACCGGATGCGTGCCTACCAGCGGTCTCCGCCGCCGTAGCCGCCGCGGCCTCCGCCGCCGCCGCGCTTCGGCCGGTCCTGAGCCTCGTTGACCTTCAGGTCGCGGCCGTTCATGTTGTAACCGTTCAGGGCGCTCATGGCTGCGGTCGCGCCATCGTCGTCCATCTCCACGAAACCGAAACCACGGGGGCGCCCCGTGTCGCGATCCGTGATCAGGGCCACCGAATGCACGGTGCCGTGCTTGCTGAACAGTTCGTTGACTTCCTCATCATTCGCGCTGAAGGGCAGGTTGCCCACATAAAGCTTCTTCAAGATCTCTCTTCTCCAAGAACCGGCTGCGCCGGTACATGCAAAGCGCTCAGGTCTTTTCGCGAAGTCGAATGGACCCCTGCGCTATTTCCGAGCCGGCTCATGCCGGCCCCATTCCCCGACAGTCGGGGAAATCTCCTCGCCCGGCGCCGAGCCGGGCTTGAATTCGTGTCGCGACCCCGTCTCGGCCCGGAGGCCGAGACCGCTCCGATCGATCGCGGTTTAACAGGCTCCTCGGGTAGGACTTGAACCTACAACCCATCGGTTAACAGCCGATTGCTCTGCCAATTGAGCTACCGAGGAATGATATCCACGTTGCGCCGGCCGTGCAGACCGGGTCAGTCTTCCTTCTTCTCCCCCGAGTCCTCGTCCCCGGGCGCGGATTCCGCGGCCTCCTCGGGTTCGGCTTCACCGGCGTCAGCAGGCTCGGCCGATGCTTCGACCTCGGCCTCTGCGTCCGGGGTAGCTTCTTCCACCTCGGACTCGGGGGCTGTCGAGGCGGCCTCGGCCGCGCCGGCGGCGAGGTAGGCCTCGGGCTTGCCCTTCTTCTCGCGCTTGGGCTTGGGTTTGAACTCCGCTCCGACCAGCTCAAGGATCGCCATGGGCGCGTCGTCGCCCTTGCGCACACCCGTGCGGATCACGCGCGTGTATCCGCCCGGCCGTTCAGTGTAGCGCGGGCCGATCTCCGCGAAGAGTTTCTGCAACACCTTCGGATTGTTCACAAAGCGCGCGGCCTGCCGGCGCGCGTGCAGGTCTCCCCGCTTCGCGAAGGTGATCATCCGCTCGGCGTAGCGCCTCGCCTCCTTGGCCTTCGTCACGGTCGTCGTGATCTTCTCTTCCGCGAAGAGGCTCGTGACCATGTTGCGCAGCATGGCGCGCTTGTGGTCCGCCGGGCGGTTCAGTCGGTTTCCTCTGACTTGGTGTCGCATGACTCGTTCCTCGTGTCGTCGATTCGTTGCTTTCCGGAGCGCAGCCTCGGCCGGCAGCGCGCTAGGCCTCCGCGCCGGAGGGCTCCATCGTGTCGCTCTTCTTCTCCTCGAGCAGGGAAGCCACTTCCATGCCCCAGTGCAGGCCCATGCCCTCCAGGATCTCGCTGATCTCCTTCAGGCTCTTGCGGCCGAAGTTGCGGTACTGCAGCATCTCGCTCTCGGTCTTCACGACGAGGTCGCCGATGCTCCGGATGTCCGCCGCCTTGAGGCAGTTCGCGCTGCGCACGCTGAGCTCGAGTTCCTCGACGTTCCGGGAGAGCAACTCTCGCATGCGCTCCAGCTCCTCGTCCACCTCCTCCTCGGCCGCCGTCATCGGCTCCTCGTCGAAGTTGATGAAGAGGTAGAGGTGGTCCTTGATGATCTTCGACGCGAAACCCAGCGCCTCCTCGGGCGTGATGGCGCCGTTGGATTCGATCTCGAGCACGAGACGGTCGTAGTCCGTCCGCTGGCCGACGCGCGTGTCCTCCACGCGGTAGTTGACCTTTCGCACGGGGCAGAAGATCGAGTCCACGGGGACAACTCCGATGGAGGTGTCCGTCAGGTCGTGATTCTCCGCCAGGACGAAGCCGCGCCCGTCGCCGACCAGGATCTCGGCCTCCAGGTGCGCGCCCTCGTTGAGATGGCAGAGCACGAGGTCCGGGTTGATGATCTCGACAGCCGGATCTTCGGTGATGTCCGCCGCTGTGACGGGACCGGGCCGCGAGACATCCAGATAGAGCTTGTGGCTCACATCCGTGTGCAGCCGGCAGACCAGCTGCTTGAAGTTGAGGACGATATCGCTGACGTCCTCCATCACCCCGGGGATGTTGGAGAACTCGTGCAGCGCTTCGTCGAACTTCAAGGCCACCACCGCCGCCCCCTGCAGGCTGCTCAGCAGCGTACGGCGCAGGGCGTTGCCCAGCGTGAGGCCGAAGCCGCGCTCCAGCGGCTCGATGATGAAGCGCGTGAAGTATGGGGTCTCCAGCTCCTTCTGGATCTCCACCTGCTTCGGCATGAGAACGTTCTTCCACTTCATGCGGCAATCCCTCCTTCACGGGATCGGGATTCGAAGGGCGTTTCGGCGTCCCCTACTTGGAGTAGAGCTCGACGATGAGCTGCTCCTGCACGTTGACAGGGATGTCGCCGCGCTCCGGCACACTGCTCAGGGCCCCCTCGAACGCCCCTTCGGCGATCTCGATGTAGGGCACCCGGCCGCGCGCCGTCGCGTTCTTGAGCGACTCCACGATATTCGGGTTCTTGCGGCTCTTCTCCCGCAGCACCACCTTTTCGCCGGCCGTCACCTGGTAACTGGCGATGTTGACGATTCGGCCGTTGACCTCGAAATGGCGGTGACAGACCAGCTGCCGCGCCATGTCCCGGCTCGGCGCGAAGCCCAGGCGGTAGACGATGTTGTCGAGACGGGACTCGAGCAACTGCATCAGGTTCGTACCCGTGACGCCCTTGCGTCGGGCCGCTTCCGCAAAGTAGTTGCGGAAGGGCTTCTCGAGCACGCCGTAGATGCGGCGCAGCTTCTGCTTCTCGCGGAGCTGTGTCCCATACTCGGATACCTTACGCCGCCTGCCCCGGCCATGCTGGCCGGGAGGATAGGGGCGCTTCTCGATGGCGCACCGTTCGCCGAAGCAACGCTCGCCCTTCAGGAAGAGCTTCTCGCCCTCCCGGCGGCAGAGCTTGCATTTCGCGTCGCGATAGCGGGCCATGCCCTTGACCTCTCTTTGCTGGCGCCCCGTCCGCGGGGCCATTCCTGGCTGTGAATTCCTGCTCGCCTTGTCCCGCTACATCCGGCGCCGCTTCTTGGGGCGGCAGCCGTTGTGCGGCACGCTGGTCTTGTCCTTGATTCCGCTCACCTCGACGCCCGTGGCGTGCACGGAGCGAATGGCCGCCTCGCGGCCGGGGCCGGGGCCCTTCAGATGGATCTCGCAGCGCCGCATCCCCAGATTCATGGCTTCGCGCACGCAGCGATCCGCCGCGAGCTGCGCCGCGAAGGGCGTGCTCTTTCGGCTACCCTTGAAACCGGCCGTGCCGGCGCTGGCCCAGGCGACGACCTCGCCGTTGGTGTTCGTGGCCGTGATGATCGTGTTGTTGAAGCTGGACTTGATGTGAATCACACCCATGCTGTCCATCTTCTTCGTCTTCTTGCGGCCGGGACGCCGGCCTTTCGGACTTGCCATTTCGCCTCCTCAGAATCTCCTGGCGGGCCCTTCGGGCCCTCAACCCTGAAGCATTAATCCCGCAGCGGTGGGCCCACTCGCCGGAGCGGGGAGCCCACGTAGCGGACTACGCTTTCCTCTTCTTGCCGCCCGGGCGGGCCTTCGGACCCTTACGCGTGCGGGCGTTGGTCTTGGTCCGCTGGCCGTGGACGGGCATGCCCTTGCGATGACGGAGCCCGCGATAGCAGCCGATGTCCATGAGACGCTTGATGTTCATGGACACCTCTGCACGCAGGGTGCCTTCCGTCTTGTACTCCGCCTTGTTCAGCTCATCACGGAGCAGGGTCGTCTGCCCCTCCGTGAGGTCCTTGCAGCGGATCTCGGAATCGATGCCCGTGCGGGAAAGAATCTTCTCGCTCGTGCTCCGTCCGATGCCGAAGATGTAGGTCAGGCCTACGACCACTCTCTTGTTGGCCGGCAGGTCGACACCTTGAATGCGAGCCAAAACGCTCCTCCTTAACTACCGGGCTATCCCTGGCGCTGCTTGTGCCGGGGGTTCCGCTTGCAGATGACCCGTACCACGCCGCGGCGGCGGATCACCTTGCAGTGTTCGCAGATTGCTTTGACGGAGGCTCGGACCTTCATGCTCCACCTCTTCTCGCTGCGGTCGCCGTCCCAATGGACGGACGCAGCCTCACTTGTAGCGGTAGACGATGCGACCGCGTGTCAGATCGTAGGGCGACAACTCGACGGTCACCTTGTCCCCCGGCAGGATGCGGATCAGATGCATTCGCATCTTGCCGGCGACGTGGGCCAGAACCGTGTGATTGTTCTCCAGCTCCACGCGAAACATGGCGTTGGAGAGAGCCTCGATCACGGTCCCTTCCACGGATATGGCGCCTTGCTTTGCCACGTATCCTTCGCTTTCTCCCTGTCCCGCCCGGTCTACTGGGTCAGGATGCAGGGCCCGTCGTCGGTGATCGCGACGGTCTGCTCGAAATGGGCGGACAGCTTGCCGTCCGCCGTCACTACGGTCCACTCGTCACCGAGTGTCCGCACCTTCTCGCTTCCCTCGTTGACCATCGGCTCGATGGCCAGCACCATGCCCGGTTGGAGCAGTGGTCCCTGCCCCGGCGGGCCGAAGTTCGGGATCTGGGGCTCCTCGTGCAGCGAGCGGCCGATGCCGTGGCCGACCAGCTCGCGGACCACCGAGAACCCGTTGGCCTCGACGTGCACCTGGACGGCGTGCGAGATGTCGCTCAGGCGGCATCCCGGCTTGCACTGCTCGATCCCCTTGTCCAGCGCCTTCCGCGTCACGGACATCAGCTTCCGGGCCGGCTCACCGGCCTCGCCGACCGGGAAGGTCTCGCAGGCGTCGGCGTAATAGCCGTCCAGCTCCACACCGATGTCCACGCTGACCAGATCCCCCTCGACCAGGACGCGCTCTCCCGGGATCCCGTGCACCACCGCCTCGTTGACGGAAATGCAGCTGTTGCCGGGGAAACCGTGGTAGCCCCGGAATGCGGGACGGGCGCCATCCTCCTCGATCAGCCGGCGGATCACATCGTCGAGTTCGCCGGTGCTGACCCCGGGCCGCACGGCCTCTCCGGCCGCGGTCAGGGCCCGCCTGAGTATCCTGCCCGCGGCTCGGATCCGCTCGATGTC
This sequence comes from uncultured bacterium, assembly GCA_964627205.1. Lineage (GTDB taxonomy): Bacteria > Krumholzibacteriota > Krumholzibacteriia > JACNKJ01 > JACNKJ01 > CAZVHI01. The sequence goes on along the minus strand of CAZVHI010000033.1, from coordinate 10,707 downwards.
CTCGCTGCTCTTCAGCGTGATCACCTCGCGGTCCGATCCGCGAAGCGATCCTTCAGGATCGATAAGACGGCGTCGCTCACAGCGTCCACCGGCTGCGAACCGTCAATCTCGACCACCTTGTCCTCGTCGCTATAGAAATCCACGACGGGACGCGTCTGGTTCTCGTAGACCGCGAGGCGCTCCCGGATCGTCCCCTCGCGGTCGTCGTCGCGCTGGTAGTAGCCACCGCCGCAGTCGGGGCAGGTGCCCAGGGTGGGCACCTCGCCGGTTTCGCCCGCCAGGTCCTGGCCGCTGAAGATGCGGCCGCAGTCGCGGCAGGTGCGGCGCGTCGACAGCCGCTGCACCACCTCGTCGGGCTTGACCTGGATGAGCAGGCCGAGATCCAACTCGCTGCCCTTCTCGGCCAGGATCTCTCTCAGGCCTTCCGCCTGGGCCCGCGTGCGGGGGAAGCCGTCCAGGATCCAGCCCTCCCGGCAGTCGTCCCGTGAGAGTCGCTTGCCCACCATCTGCAGCACGATATCGTCGCTCACCAGCTGCCCAGACTCCATGACCGCCTTTGCGGCCAGGCCGAGCTCAGTGCCATCCGCCACCTCCGCCCGTAGGATGTCCCCGGTGGAGATGTGCGGCAGGGAGAAGCTCTCCCTGATCCTCGCGGCCTGTGTTCCCTTCCCGGAGCCCGGCGCTCCCAGAATGATCAGATTCACGAGCTACCTCCGCCCGCGCAGCTTGCCCTTCTTCATGAAGCCGTCGTAGTGGCGCATGAAGAGGTGGCTCTCGATCTGCTGCAATGTGTCGAGCATCACGCCCACGACGATCAGCAGGCCCGTGCCGCCGAAGTAGAAGGGCACGTGGAACTGCCGGATCATGATGTCGGGCAGCACTGCGATGAAGGCCAGGAAGATCGCGCCCGGCAGCGTGATCCTGCTCAGCGCCCGATCGATGAAGTTCGCCGTGTTCTTGCCCGGCCGGATGCCGGGGATGAAGCCGCCGAACTTCTTCATGTTCTCGGCCATGTCCACGGGATTGAGCACGATGGCCGTGTAGAAATAGGCGAAGAAGATGATCACGAGCGAGTAGATGGCGATGTACACCGGCGCTCCCGGAGACAGGACGCGCGTGATGTAGTCCATGGTCACGTTGCCCTGGAACATGCTCGAGAGGGTCGCCGGGAACATCACGATCGACTGGGCGAAGATGATCGGGATCACGCCCGCCGTGTTCACCCGCAGCGGGATGTGCGTGCTCGACCCGCCGTAGACCCGGCGTCCCACCACGCGCTTGGGATACTGCACCGGGATCCGCCGCTGGCCCTGCGTCATGTAGATGATGCCCGCGACCACCATGACCATCACTGCCAGCAGGACCAGGCCGCCGATGTAGCTGATCTGCTTCGTCTGCAGGGCCTTGATCGTGTTGAACAGGTCCAGCGGGTAGCGGGCGATGATTCCAATCGTGATGATGAGGCTGATGCCGTTGCCGATGCCCCGTTCGGAGATTTGCTCGCCCAGCCACATCACGAAGATGGTGCCGGTGGTCAGCGTCAACATGGTCAGCAGCTTGAAGGCGAGCCCGGGGTGCGCCACGACGTCGGGTCCCATGGACTCCAGGAAGACGGCGACGCCGAAGGACTGCAGGCCCGCGAGCAGCACCGTTCCATAGCGGGTGTACTGGTTGATCTTCTTGCGCCCCTCGTCGCCCTCCTTCGCCAGCTTCTCGAAATAGGGGATCACCGCCTGGAGGAGCTGGAGGATGATCGAAGCACTGATGTAGGGCATGATCCCCAGAGCGAAGATGGTGGCCTTGCTCAGGTTCCCGCCGGCGAAGAGGTCGTAGAGCGCGAGGATGCCGCCGCCCTGGCCCTGGAAGAAATCCATGATGGCCAGGCGGTTCACGCTCGGCAACGTGATGTGTCCCCCCAGGCGATAGACGATCAGCATCAACGCCGTGAAGATGATCCGCTTCCGCAGATCGGGGATCTTGAACGTGCTCTGGAAACTGGCAAGCATTTAAGCTTGTTCCTCTCGGCTTGGGAGGCGCCCGCGGCCGCACTCGGCGGCTAGAGCGTCACCTCGACCTTCCCGCCCGCATTCTCGACCAGCTCTCTGGCTTTGGCGCTGCACTTGTCCACGCGCACCGCAAAGGCGCGCTCCACCTTGCCATCGCCGAGCAACTTCACCGGCTGACTGCGCTTCCGGATCAGTCCGAACTCGAACAGGCTCTCCGGTGTGACCTCGACCCCCTCAGGGATCCGCTCCAGCGCGCCCACGTTCACCACCTGGAACTCCCGCCGGAAGATGTTCGTGAAGCCGCGCTTGGGCACGCGCCGCTGGATGGGCATCTGCCCGCCCTCGAACCAGGCGCGGTGCTTGGAGCCGGAGCGGGAGTAATAGCCCTTCTGGCCGCGTCCCGAGGTCTTCCCGAGCCCGCTGCCGGGGCCGCGCCCGAGGCGCTTCCGCTTGCGAGTGGCCCCAGGGGCCGGTTTCAGTTCGTTCAGCTTCATGGGCCTACTCCTCGATCTCCTCGACCTCGACCATATGTTTCACAACGAAGATCATGCCGCGGATCTGCGGCGTGTCCTCGTGGACTACCGTGTGGTGCATGCGCTTCAACCCCAGGGCCTCGATCGTGCGCTTGGCCTTGACCTTGTTCCCGATCACGGACCGGGTCTGGGTCACCTTCAACTTCCCCGCCATGGCCTAGCCCTCCTTCTCCGTCATGCCGTACATGCTGCGAATGGAGATGCCGCGCCGCTTGGCGACCTGGCCGGAGGACTGGATGCGCGTGAGACCTTCCATCGTTGCCTTGACCATGTTGTGCGGGTTGTTGGTACCCAGCGACTTGGTCAGGATGTCCTTGATGCCCGCTGCCTCCAGGACCGCGCGCACCGGACCGCCGGCGATAACGCCGGTTCCCGGCGAGGCCGGCTTGAGAAGGACGCGGCCGGCGCCGTAGCGGCCGACTACCTTGTAGGGTAGGGTGCGGCTCTCGAAGCGGTTGATCTTGACCATGCCCTTGCGCGCCGCCTCGGTGCCCTTGCGCACGGCCTCGGAGATCTCACGCGCCTTGCCCAACCCCGTGCCAACCATTCCGTTGCCGTCACCGACAGCGACCAGCGCGGTGAAGCTGAAGTTCTTGCCGCCCTTTACCGTCTTCGAGACGCGGTTGATCGACACCACGTTCTCGATCAGGTTCGAGCGCTCCTCTTCCTGCTCCCGCCTGCGTCGCGGCCTCTGGTCTCTTCCTCGAAACACGTTTGGTCCCCCTGACAGGTGTACCTGTGGACTAGAAATCGAGCCCGGCTTTGCGGGCGGCATTGGCCAGGGCCTTGACCCGGCCGTGGAACAGAAAGCCACCGCGGTCGAAGACCACGGCCTTGATTCCCTTGGATTTCGCGGCCTCCGCAATGACCTCGCCCACGACTCGGGCCTGGGCCATGCGCCGCGACTCACCCTCTTGCGGATCCGTCGCCATCTTCAGGCTGCTGGCGCTGGCCAGCGTGACCCGCTGATCGTCGTCGATCAGCTGGGCGTAGATGTTCGACAGGCTCCGGTAAACGGACAGCCGAGGCCTATCGGAAGTGCCTGCGAGCTGGCTGCGGATGCGCCGGTGTCTCTTGGCTCTCTGCAGCTTGCGGTTGAAGGGCTTGATAGCCATGGATCACTCCCCTACGCCTTGGCGGAGGCCTTGCCGGCCTTCCGGATGATGTGCTCGCCCTTGTAGCGTATCCCTTTGCCCTTGTAAGGCTCGGGCGGGCGCCACGCGCGGATCTCGGCGGCCGCCTGGCCCACCTTCTCCTTGTCGCAGCCGCTCACCTTGATCTGCGTCGGCTGCGGCACCTCGAAGGTGATGCCGTCGGCCGGCTCCACCACCACGGGGTGGGAGAAGGCCAACGCGAGGTGTAACGTCTTCCCCTTCAGCTCGGCGCGGTAGCCGACGCCCACGATCTCCAGCTCCTTCAAGAAGCCCTGGGAGACGCCCTCGATCATGTTCGCGAGCAGCGTCCGGTTCAGGCCGTGCTGCGCGCGGTGGGTCCGGCTCTCGCTGGGCCGGTCCACGCGGACCTCGCCGTTCTCGGCGACGTAGGTCATCTCCGCGTTCAGGCGCCGGCTGAGCTCGCCCTTGGGTCCCTTGACCGTACAGGACCCGTCCGCCTTGATGTCGACGGTCACGCCCTGCGGCACTGGGATCGGTTTCTTTCCAATTCTGGACATGGGAATGCCTCCGAGTCCTTACCAGATCTGACAGATAACTTCCCCGCCGATGCCCTTCTCACGCGCCTGGTTCCCCGTGAGGATTCCATGGCTGGTGGAGAGCACCACGACGCCGTAGCCCCCGAGCACACGGGGGATCTCGCCCTTCTTGGCGTAGACGCGGCGGCCGGGCTTGCTCACACGCTGCATGCCTTCGATCACCGGGTTGGCGCCCTTGCCGTACTTCAAGTAGATGCGGAGGAGCCCCTGCTTGTCGTCATCGACAAACTTCACGTCCTTGACGTAACCCGAGTCGAGCATGATCTTCGCGATCGCGCCTTTGATTCGGGAAGCCGGAATATCCACGCGGTTGTGCTTGGCGCGCGTAGCGTTCCGAATTCTCGTCAGGAAGTCCGCAATGGGATCGGTCATCGACATGATCTCTAACCCCTCGTTTCGCTTCTCGGGATACGATTACCAGCTGGCCTTGACGATTCCGGGTATCTCACCGCGCAGGGCCATGTCACGGAAGCAGATTCGGCAGATGCCGAACTTACGCATGTAAGCGCGCGGTCGTCCGCAGATCCGGCAACGCGAGTAAGACCGGACCGGGAACTTCGGCTTCCTCTTCGATTTGATGATCAGGCACTTCTTGGCCACGCTGACACCTCTTTCACGTTTCCAGGGACGATGCTAGTTGCGACGGAACGGCATGTTGAGCTGCTTGAGCAGCTCGAGCGCTTCTTCGTCCGTCTCCGCGCTCGTCACGAAGCTGATGTCCATGCCCTGGATCCTGCTGATCTTGTCGTAATCGATCTCCGGAAAGATGATCTGCTCCTTGATGCCGAGGTTGTAGTTCCCCCGACCGTCGAAACTCTTCGTCGGCACGCCCCGGAAGTCGCGCACGCGAGGCAGCGCCACGTTGACGAGGCGGTCATAGAACTCCCACATGCGCTCGCCCCGCAGCGTCACCTTGAGCCCCACGGGCATGCCCTCGCGAATCTTGAAGTTCGCCACCGATTTCCGCGCTGCGTTCACCCTGGGCTTCTGCCCGGTGATCACCTGGATCTCGGCGTTGGCCGCCTTGATCAGGGACTCGTTGCGGGAACCCTCGCCGACCCCCATGTTCACCACGATCTTCTTGAGCGCGGGTACCTGCATGGGATTCTCGTACTTGAACTTCTCCCTGAGCGCCGACACGACGCTCTCATCGTAGTACTCCTTGATCCTCGCCATGGCCTTATCCTTTCCTGCCTTCCTCTAGCCCGAATGGCCCCGCGGGCCCCGGGCGCGGCGGGTACTCAGGATCGCGAACCCTTCTCGAGCAGCCTCACGTTGGACACGTGGATGGTCGCTTCCTTCTCGATGATGCCGCCCGGATCCTGCTGGCTGCGGGGTTTCCGGTGCATCTTGACCAGGTTCACCTTCTCGACGATGATGCGACTCCGCTTGGGGAAGACCTTCAGCACCTTCCCCTTGAGGCCCTTGTTGGCGCCGGAGATCACTTCGACCGTGTCGTTCTTTCCGATTTTCACGACTGCACCTCGCTACAGTACTTCCGGCGCGAGGGAGACGATCTTCATGAACCGCTTCTCGCGCAGTTCCCTAGCCACAGGGCCGAAGATTCGCGTTCCCACCGGCTCGTTCTGCGTGTTGATGATCACCGCGGCGTTCTGGTCGAAGCGGATGTAGGAGCCGTCCTTGCGGCGGACCTCCTTCTTGGTCCGCACTACGACCGCGCGCGCTACTTCGCCGTTCTTCACCGTGCCGTTGGGCAGAGCCTGCTTGACGGCCACGGTGATCACGTCACCGACAGAGGCGTACTTGCGCCTCGTTCCGCCCAGCACCTTGATGCACTGCGCCTTCTTCGCGCCGGAGTTGTCGGCGATGATGAGCATCGTCTCTTGCTGAATCATCTCGATCTCCCCCTATTCGGCGCGCTTGACGATCTCGAACACGCGCCAGCGCTTGCTCTTGCTCAGGGGGCGAGTGGCCATCACGCGCACCGTGTCCCCGATCCTGCAGGTGTTCTCGGCGTCGTGGGCAACGACCTTGCTGCTGCGCTTGTAGTAGCGCTTGTAGCGGGGATGGGGGATCCGGCGCTCGATCATCACGACCACCGACTTCTCCATCTTGTCGCTCACGACCGTACCCATGAGGGTTTTCCTCAGGTTCCGGCTCTTTTCGGCTTCCATCCTCTACTCCTATCCTTCCGAGCCCTGCTGATCCTGCCCGCGACGCTCCGAGAGTACGGTCTTGACCCGTGCCAGCTCACGCCGGGCAATACGGACTTGCATCGGATTGTCGAGCTGGTTCAGGGAGTGTCGGATCTTCAGATTGAAGAGATCCTCCGAGAGCTCCTTCGTTCTCATTTCCAGCTCCTGGAGGGACAAGTCCCTCAGCTCGTTGGTCTTCACGGCCCTCTCCTTATGCCTCGCGGGTCATGAACTTCATCTTGGCGGGCAGCTTGGCGGCTCCGAGCTGCATGGCCCGCTTGGCGATTTCCTCATTCACCCCTTCGAGCTCGAAGAGGATGCGCCCGGGTTTCACCACGGCCACCCAGTACTCCGGGTTGCCCTTGCCCTTGCCCATGCGGGTCTCGGCGGGCTTGATGGTGATCGGCTTGTTCGGGAAGATCCGAATCCAGAGCTTCCCGCCGCGCTTCACGTGGCGCGTGATGGCGATACGCGCGGCCTCGAGCTGGCGGCTCGTGACCCAGCAGTGCTCCTGGGCCTGCAGGGCGTACTGCCCGAAGGCAATGCTGCTGCCGCGATAGGCAAAGCCCCTCATTCGCCCTTTCTGTACCTTGCGGCGCTTGACTCGCTTGGGCATCAACATGGCTTAGATGGCCTCCTGCACCTGATTGCTCAGCTCGCGCTTGAAATCCTTGGGGAAAACGTCGTGGAGGTAGATCCAGACCTTCACACCGCAAGTGCCGAAGGTGGTCTTCGCCGTCGCCGTCCCGTAATCGATGTCGGCCCGCAGCGTGTGCAGCGGCACCTCGCCGTCGTGATAGTGCTCCACCCGGGCGATCTCCGCGCCACCCAGGCGGCCGCCGCACTGGATCTTGATCCCGCGCGCGCCCATCCGCATGGCGGAAGTGATGGACTTCTTCATCGCCCGCCGGAAGCTGACGCGGTTCTCGAGCTGCGTGGCGACGTGCTCGGCCACCAGCTGGGAGGTCAGCTCGGGCTTCTTCACTTCCTTGATGTTCAGGTAGACCTGCTTGCCCGTCAGGTGGTTGAGCTGATCGCGCAACAGGTCGACCTCGGCGCCGCGCCGGCCGATGACCATGCCCGGCCGCGCGGTGTGGATGTTCACCGTCACCTTCTTGCTCGAACGCTCGATGGTCACCTTGGCGATGCCCGAGCGGAACAGGCGCTGCTTGATGAAGCGCCGGATGACGACGTCCTCGTTGAGCCAATCGGCGTAGTTCTTGGTGGCGAACCAGCGGGAGTCCCAGGTCCTGATCACACCAAGACGAAAACCGGTCGGATGAGTCTTCTGCCCCACTTGATCCTCCTTACTCGGCGCGCTGGCCAAGCTGGACGTGGATGTGGCTGGTCCGTTTCCTGATCCGGAAGGCCCTTCCCTGGGCGCGGGGGCGGATCCTCTTCATCGTCGGGCCCTCGTCAGCGTAGATCTTCTCCACGTAGAGCTGATCTACGTCCACCGGGTTCTCCTCGGAAGCGAGATCGGTGGCGTTGGCCAGGGCCGACTGAATCACGCGGTAGAGAGGCAGCGCCGCACCCTTGTTCATGTGCTTCAGCGTGTTCATCGCCTCGTTGACGCCCATGCCGCGCACCACGTTGGCGACCTGCCTCACCTTGCTCGCGGAAACGCGAAGAAATTTTACGCTCGCCTTTGCAGGCATCTCGAAACCTCCGAATCGGCTGGACTGAAAGCCTACTTGTTCCGTCCGGCGTGGCCGCGGAAGGTGCGGCTAGGGGCGAACTCGCCCAGCTTGTGCCCCACCATGTTCTCCGTGATGTACACGGGGATGAACTTGTTGCCGTTGTGCACCGCCAGCGTGTGCCCCACGAACTCCGGGGAGATGGTGCTCCGGCGAGCCCAGGTCTTGACGACCTTCTTCTCACCCTTGTTGTTCATCACCTCGAGGTGCGAGAGCAGCTTGAGGTCGATGTAGGGCCCCTTCTTGAGGGAACGTGACAATTCCTTCCTCCCTTTTCGCGGCTAGGACTTGCGCCGCCGGACGATGAAGCGATCCGTGGCGGAGTTCTTCTTGCGTGTCCTGAAGCCCTTCGCCTGCTGTCCCCAGGGCGAGCACGGGTGGCGGCCACCGGAGGCCTTGCCCTCGCCGCCGCCCATGGGGTGGTCGACCGGGTTCATCGCGACGCCGCGCACCTTGGGGCGGCGTCCCCGCCAGCGGGACGCGCCGGCCTTGCCCAGAACGACATTCTCGTGATCGATGTTGCCGACCTGTCCCAGCGTCGCGTAGCAGTTCAGGTGCACCAGGCGAACCTCGCCGCTCGGCAGGCGGAGGTGGGCATAGTCGCCATCCTTCGCCATGAGCTGCACGTAGGTGCCGGCGCCGCGCGCCAGCTGTCCGCCCTTGCCGATCTTCAGCTCGACGTTGTGGACGGTCGAGCCGGTCGGGATCTTGGCCAGGGGCATCGCGTTGCCCGACTTGATCTCCGCATCGGGCCCCGACACGAGGCGATCGTCGACCTTGACGCCGTGGGGCGCCAGGATGTAGCGCTTCTCGCCGTCGGCATAAAGCAGCAGGGCGATCCGGGCCGAGCGATTAGGATCGTACTCGATGCTGAGCACCTTGGCCGGGATCCCCCGCTTGTCACGGCGGAAGTCGATCCGGCGGTAGCGACGCTTGTGCCCGCCACCACGCCGCCGGCTCGTGATGTGCCCGTGGTTGTTCCGCCCCCCCGACTTCTTCAGGGGCTCGAGCAGGCTCTTCTCCGGCTTGTCCGTCGTGATCTCGGAGTAGTCCGAAACCGTCCGGTAGCGCTGGCTCGGTGTCAGGGGCCTGAACTTCTTGATACCCATTTCGATCTCCTCGCTAGGGAGCCCTTAGGCCTGGCTGACCAGGTCGATGCTGTTGTTCTCGGCCAGGGTGATGATCGCTTTCTTCCAGCTGGGACGACGCCCCTGGAAGCGGCCCATGCGCTTGAGCTTGCCCTTCACGCCCATCGTGCGCACGTCGACGACGGTGACGTTGAAGATCTCCTCGACGGCCTTCTTGATCTCGGACTTGCCCGCGCGGCGGTCCACCTCGAAGACGTACTTGTTCTCGGCCCGCATCGCGTTGCTCTTCTCCGTGAGCAGCGCGCGCCGCAGCACCCGGTAGACGTCTTTCATGATCCGAACACCTCCTTGACCTGCTCCAGGGCAGGAGCGGTCATGAGCAGCTTGTCCGCCCACATGACCTGGTAGGCGTTCAGCTCGCGGCCGACGATGAAGTCCAGGTCGCGCATGTTCCGGGCCGACTTGCAGACGTCGAGGTCGTACTCGTCGAGCACCAGCAGGACCTTCTCCTTGCCCTCGGCGATGCCGATGCCGCCCAGCAGCGACTTGAAGTCCCTGGTCCGGGGCGTGTCCGGCGCGAAGCCGTCCACGACCAGGATCGCGCCCTCTGCGGCCCGGTCGCTCAGGGCCGAGAAGAGGGCGGCCCGACGCGCCTTCTTGGGCATCGCGTAGGAGTGGTCGCGGGTTTTCGGCCCGAAGGTGGTGCCGCCGCCGTGCCGCAGGGGCGACTTGGCCGAGCCCGCGCGGGCGCGGCCGGTGCCCTTCTGGCGGAAGAGCTTGGCGGTGGACGCCGTCACCTCGGAACGGTCCTTGGTGTGGGCCGTGCCGGCGCGCTGGTTGGCCTGGTAGTTCCGCACGGCCTCCCAGATGAGGTGCGCATTCACCTCCCGCCCGAAGATCGCGTCGGGAAGCTCCACCGTTCCGGTGTTCTTTCCGCTGCCGTCATAGAGATTCGCGTTCGGCATTTCGTCTCCCGTTTCCTTGCTCTCGTCGCGAGAGGAGGGGCCTCCCATCAGGAGGCCGGGCCTCACACCTTGATCTCGATGTCCACGCCAGCCGGCAGATCCAGCTTGGTCAGGGCGTCCAGCGTCGCCGACGTTGACTTGGTGATCTCGATCAGACGCTTGTGCACACGCATCTCGAACTGCTCCCGGGACTTCTTGTCCACGTGGGGCGAGCGAAGGACCGTGTAGAGGGTGCGCTGCGTGGGCAGCGGGATGGGCCCCGAGATCTCCGCCCCCGTGCGCTTGGCCGTGCGCACGATCTCGAACGCGGAGCGATCCAGCGTCGCGTGCTCGTAGGCCTTGAGCCTGATTCTGATCTTCTGTCCGGTGTACACCACAACCTCCAAACGCTTCGGCTACTCCCGCATCGGCCCGGAACCTACCGGGCCGCCGGCTCGCCGCGGCGGTCTCGCCGCCTTTTCCCTACTCGTAGATCTTGGTCACCACGCCGGCGCCCACCGTGCGGCCGCCCTCGCGGATCGCGAAACGGAGGTTCTCCTCCATCGCGATCG
>CAZVHI010000032.1:0-38539 GCA_964627205.1 uncultured bacterium | reverse complement strand
AGTGTCTGTTAGCTATGGGGCCATGGAGTCCGGATAGAGCTGGCAACGAACAGTCCATGGCGGCCATCATCGCCCGGGCAGAGATGAGGAGGTCCGGGATGAACACCTCGCCGCGCTCGAAGCGCTCGCCGATCCGGTTCATGCCGACGATCAGTCCGTTCCTCAGCACATCCGTGGGGAGGCGGCCCTCCGCCAGAGCCCTAAGGGTCGTCTCGGGAGCGCCCTCCTGCCCCTTCAACTCGGGAGGGTAGGGTGAGTCGCTGTCGACCTTTCCCCGCTCGATACAGAGGGCGAGTCTCGCAAGCAGTTCATCTATTTCGATCTCTCGATTCTCGTGGTCCACATCGGAGCGACGCAGACCCCGGCCGATCCAGGTCGAGTAGAGTCACTGCCGCGACCCACCGAGATGCCCCTGCGGTCTCATCGCTTGCAGGGCATACTCTCACAAAGGCAGGGCCGCCTGCCTGTCTGTGCTCGAAAGTGCTCGATGGCCTACTTGACCAGGGCCATCCTACGGGTCTCCGAGTATCCGCCCGTGTCCAGCTGGCAGAGATAGATGCCGGCCGAGACGACCCGTCCCGCCTTGTCTCTCCCGTCCCATTGGACCTCATGGCGGCCGGCGGCGACGGCTTCCCCGTCGACCAGGCTCTTCACCAGCCTACCGGCCACGTCGTAGACGCCCAGGTGCACCGTCCCGGACTCCGGCAAGTCGTAGCTGATGGTCGTCACTGGATTGAACGGATTCGGATAGCAGGGATACAGAGCCGGCATCGCCAGAGGCAGGTCGGGCGCGGCGGTGGGCTCCTGGATGTTGAAGAAGTTGACGTTGAAGCCCTCGACCGTGGGCACGAATCTCATCAGCACGCTGCCGGCGGGGAGCATCGCTGTCGCGGAGACGGTCGTCCACGTCTGCCACCCGCCGGTGACGGGCACCGTGACGTCGCCGGTCTTGTCTTCCCCGTTGAATTCGATGTGGAACGTGCCGCCAGCGTACTGCGACGCCACGCGGACATCGATGGGATACTCTCCGGCGACCGGCACCTCCAAGGTGTACTCGAGCCACTCGCTTTCGAGGATCCAGCCCAGGTTGTATCCGCCGCCTTCGTCGTTGCAGGTCTGGATGTCCACGCCCTCGTCGAGGCGGTATTGACCGCCCTGGTTGTAGGGCTCCGTGTCGTTGTAGGCGACGCCCTGCCCGCCGAGGTCGAAGTCCTCGGCTTCGATCTGGGTCGGCAGCACAAAGGGGCTGCCGAGGAAGGGCGCCTGGCCGCAGCCGCTGCCGACTGTGATATCGGCGCTGTCCGTGCCGAAGGCACCGTTGTCGTCGACGGCCTTGGCGGCGATCGCATAGCAACCGTCGGCGAAGGTCCAGGTGAATTCGTACGGGGGGCTCGCGTCTTCGCCCAGATAGGTCGTGCCGTTGTAGAATTCCACGCGCGCGACCTCGCCGTCGGGATCGGAGGCCGTGGCGCTGATCGTGATGTCGCCCGCCGGCGGGTTGTCGCCTTCGGTGGGATATGTGATGGCGACCGTCGGCGCGTTGTTCGCGGTCTCCTGATACACCCGGACGTAGTCGATGGCGTAGTCCTGGGGCAGGTCCGCGTCGATGCAGTAGGGGTAGATGCAGCCGGTGTAGGTGCCGCCGACCGCGAGGTTCAGGAGGATGTAGAAGTCCTGATCGAAAGGTGCGAGAGGATTCTCGGGGGCACCGTCGGAGTACCACTGCCAGCTGTACTTCGTGGAGTAGTGCACGCCGTCCACGTACCAGCGGATCTGGTCGGGCTCCCACTCGATGGCATAGACGTGGAACTCGTCGGCGAAGTTGATCCCACCCGGGGAATAGGTGCCACCCGAGTACACGTTGTCCGGCCAGCTGCCGCCGTAGTGGATCGTGCCGTCGATCCAGGTCGTCTCGTTCGCGGACTCCATGATGTCGATCTCGCCGCTCGCTGCCCAGCCGCCGTAGACGTCATCCTGGGGCATCATCCAGAACGCGGGCCACATCCCTCCGCCCGTGGGGATCTTGGCCCGCGCTTCGATCCTGCCATAGAGGAAGAAGTGCTTGTCTTTCGTATGGATCCTGCCCGAGGTGAAGTACCTGCCACCGAAGTACTCCTCGCGCGCCGTGATGATCAGATTCCCATCGGCGACCGCGACGTTCTCGGCCCGGTAGTACTCTAGCTCCGAGTTGCCCCAGCCACAGAGATCCGGACAGCCGTCGCCGATGGCATAGGTCCAGTCGTCTATGTTCAGGCTATCGCCGTCGAACTCGTCCGACCACACCAGGGACAAGTCCGCAACCGCGGGGGTGACGAAGCCCGTCATCGCCATCATCACGCACGCGAATCCTAGAACATTCTGGATTTTCATCCGACACCACTCCCGGGCATGTCACAGGAATGTGGGCAGAGGGAACCGATTGTCCCCCCAGATCTCGGGCATGATTATACACTTTGTTCGGTGTCCGCACAAAGCAGTTTTTCCTGATCGCAAGGGCGGCGACAGCGCCTAGATCAGTACACCCGCCCGGGTCATGAAGCGCGCGTAGACGATGGACACCAGCACCGGCAGCAAGGGGACGGCAAGACTGATGTCACCGGCGACGTCAAGCTTTGCCGCCCACAGCATCCAGAAGAGAAAAGAGACCAGTAAGACGCTCACAGCGAGCTTCTTGCGCATGAGGATGAGGAGAGTGCCGATGACACCGCAGCAGACCGCGATAGTCCAAGCGGCCACCAACCAGTCCGGATAGCTGTTGCCGTGCTCGATCTGCTCCGGCGTGAAGTGGCTCAGGTACCACGCGTTCCTCGTGACGAGCAAGGAGAAATCCAATGCGCCGAGCAGGCTCCACACGAGAGCCAGGCCTCCGATGATCCAAAGATGACGCGGGGGCCTCGCGGCAAGTGTTTCGGACATCGCTTCCTCCATCGCAAATGACATGCGAGTCACATCTACAGGTGAACATTGACCAAGGGCAGCAGCCGCAGCCAGCGCGGGTTGTTGCCGGCGTAGTTGACCAGGCCGAGTTGCACCCCTTTGAGTCGAGCCGAATAGTTCACGAGCCCGATGGAGAGTCCGGTGAATCGCTGGTTGACCAGATTGAAGTGCAGGAAGTCCTCCAGGTCGATCCGGTCGATGTACAGGCCGTTCAAGGCACCGACCGTCAAGCCTGTCGCCTCCGGAGCGAAGACCAGGGCGCTGCCGATGGCAATTCCCCTGATCCGTTCTTCTGCACCAAGGCCCAGACCGGCCAGCATGATGCCGTCCAGGCTCAACCCGCCGATGCCTCCCAGACTGCAGGCGATACCGTCCAGATTCTCGCAGCCGACGAAAAGACCCCCGGCGAAGATGCCGCGGAGATCTTCGCCGCCTCCCCCCAGCCCACCGATACCCACGCCGCGCAGGCGGGCGGAGTAGAATCCGCCGGGGCTCAGCGCCAGACCCGTCAGGCTCTGTCCCCCCCCTGCGAACAGGCCACCGATGGTGGCGCCTCTGACGCTCTTAGCCATGGCGACACCCGGACTCAGAGCCAGTCCTTCCAACCGTTGGGATTGGCCTGTCCAGGCGCCCGCAATGGCGACACCGCGCAGGCGTTGTTTGACATCCACCAGGATCAGGCCGGCAGCGACTCCGGTGAGGCTGCCAGCACCCACACCCAGCGTGCCAGCGGCGATGCCTCGGATGTGCTCCCGGGCATTGACGCCGATGCCGCTGAGGGCGATGCCGTGGATCCTCCGGGCCTTGGTGCCGATGAGCCCCAGGGTCATTCCATTGTAGACAGCGTCTGGATTCTTCCCCGGATTCCACAGGGTCAGGTTAAGGCCGTTGATCCGTTCGACCTGCCGATCCACGGCATTGATCCTCAGGCCGGTGAAACGGCTCGAATTGCCGATGCTCAGACCGTAGCCGTCCAGGGCGATGTCCAGGGACTGGGCCCGGGCGGTGTGGGTTTCGAGCAGGATCAACAGTGCGATGGAGAGTATAATCAGTGATTTCACTGTGCAGCTCCCTTCTCAATGCAGTTCACGATGGATTCGGGCCCATCCTGCAGACTCGTCGCCCACCGCCAAGGTCCTTACTCCTGCGCTGACTCTGCGAGTTCCGGCCGGCGCAAGAGCCACACGAGCACGGGCCCGGTGATGGCCCCGTACACGGCGCCGATTGCGGCCCAACCACCGACCGCGCCCAGTAGGCCGCCGGCGACCCAGCCAGCGGTGCTGGCCAGCACCCACCAGCCCGCCCGAGCAACCTGCCGGCGCAACACGAGCCAGTGCATCAGCCCGAGCATGGTCCCGCCGGCACCTACTCCCGCGGACCAGCCCACATCCCTGTTGACAAGGCCCGAGACGAAGACCACGACACCGACCGCAGCCCCCGCCCCGATGGTAGCCGGCAACCACCAGCCTGCCCGAGCGATCCGCCGGCGCAGCACCAGCCATTGGAACAGTCCGGCTGCGATTCCACCCAGGACCACACCCGTGAAGCCCGTAAAAATGAGGTCCCCGGACCTGCCCACGGCTACTCCCAGGTGCCCGCCCCCGGCCCAGCCCGCTGTGCAGGCAAGCACCCACCAGATCCCCAGGCGCCAACCAGCGGGCATCATCGGGGGCACCTTGCTACGCGGGTATCGGTAATCTCGGGCATCGCTTGTCTCCTTCTTGCGAGCTGAACGGCGCCCTCAAGGTGGGCCACCAGGTGTTGACGGTGTCAACATACACCCAAGTGTTGACGCTGTCAACATCTTTCGCTAGATTCGGAGAATGAACAAGAAGCCCGGCAATTACCATCACGGGGATCTCCGCGCGGCCCTGCTCGCCGAGACCGCCGCCATGATCGCCGAAGGCGGAGTAGCGAGCGTGACGATGCGCGAGCTGAGCCGCCGCCTCGGCGTTTCGCGGGCCGCCCCCTATCGTCACTTCCCCGACAAATCCGCGCTGCTGTTCGCGGTCGCCGCGGCGGGGTTCAAGCGTCTCGAGAACCGCCTGCGAACCATCGACGCGGGCGCCCCGAGATCGAGTGTCGAGCGGCTCCGGCGTATGGGCGAGGAGTACGTGCGCTTCGCCCTCGAGAACCCGGCGCAGTACCGCCTGATGTACGGCAAGGAAGCGCTCACACGCCAAGACCAGCCCGAGTTGCAGGAGGCTGCGAACGCTCTGTTCGAATCACTCGTCGCTGTGTTCCAGGCCCACCAGCGCGGTGGTGGAATCAAACGGCAGGATCCCAGATCGCAGGCCTACGTGGCCTGGAGCGCGGTGCACGGGCTGGCGTCGCTGGTGATCGAGGGACAGATCCAGGCCAACGTCGATCTCGATGCCCTGATCCGGCAGACCACACAGACTCTACTGGACGGGCTGCGCGTCCGCCGACGGAGTGGAGCGTGAGCCGAGTTCGTGACTAGCGCCTCAAGCATATGCCCCACAGCACAAGATGCTGCAGGGCATCCCATCACAGAACGAGGCTCCCTGGGTTGGTTCTATCTGGAACTCCTATCACTTCACCAGCACCATGGTCCTGCTCGCCGAGCCTGCATCGGTTTCTACTTGATAGAAGTAGACCCCTGAGCCCACCTTGGCTCCGTGGTCGTCGCGGCCATCCCAACGCAGCATGTTGATCCCGGACAAGCCGATCCCGTGGAAACCAGTGACGCGGCGCCCGGCCACATCGAAGACATCGAGGGCATAAGAACCTGCCGTGGGCAACTCGAAGCGAATCTCGGTCATGGTGTTGAAGGGATTCGGAGCGTTGGCGAAGAGTTGCAGTTTCCGTCCGGACGTGAACACACCGTCGTCGACTCCGGAGCTAATGCCATCCTCCCAATAGATGTCGTCCAGGGCGAACTCGCAGACGGCACCGTGCTCTTCGAGGATGACGAACGCGTAGCTCAGCATGCGAAGATCGATAAGGGTTCCGCGGATGTCACTGACCGGGATCGACGCCTGACCCCAGTCACCGTCGCGCACCAGTCCGTAGGTCGTCTGGTAGGCCGGGAATTCGACGTAGGACTGGTTCCCCCAGGAGTCGATGATCCCGATCTTGAAGGTGACGTTCGCGGGAATCTTGATCCGGAACTTGAG
Source organism: uncultured bacterium (assembly GCA_964627205.1). Lineage (GTDB taxonomy): Bacteria > Krumholzibacteriota > Krumholzibacteriia > JACNKJ01 > JACNKJ01 > CAZVHI01. Next base: position 32,465 of record CAZVHI010000032.1, on the reverse strand, counting down.
CTGCCCCTCGCCGAAGTCGAACAGGTTCAGCGGTTGCATGGACATGATGCCGGCACCGAACCAGCCCAGGCCTGCCGTCTGCCATGACAGCACATTTTCGCCTTCGTACGGGGGTATGGATCCCTCGATGAGGGTTCCCTCCCACACGTAGATCTCGGACGTGATCCCGGGGACCAGTTCGTCGTTGACGGGCGTTTCGTCGGTAAAGATACCGAAGGTGCCGCTCATGGGCGACGGCGGCCCCAGGTGAACTTCACCCTGACTGTTCCACTCGTAGACCCGGATGTAATCGACGTACAACTCGGCGGGGAACGGCATGGAAACCGGCTCACCGCTCCCGGGATCGCCGAGATTGTAGGCATCGGTGAAGGCCCCGCCGATGGCGAGATTCGCGATGAGGTAGAAGGGCTTCGTGAATTCGTCGGATTCCTCGTCGATAGGGAATGGGTACTCGTACAGGTCGCGCTCCACGTCGTCGTCGATGACGGTGAAGCGCAGGCTCTCCACGTCCCAGTACAGGCGGTAGGTCAGGAAGCGTTCGATGAGCGCGGGGGCGTAGCTGTAGTAAGGGCGGCAGTAGACGTCATCCGGATCCCAGGAGATGCTGGCCGCGCCGGAAGGATTCCCCGGACCGACCGCGTCGTCGGAATAGAAGATGGCGTTGGCGCCCACGGCCTGGTTGACGGTGGAGTTGTCCTGCCCGTTTCCACCGTTGTGCTCGTCGTGCAGATCCCTGAAGGCCTGCTTGGATCCCATCTCCATCATGTCGATCTCGCCGCAGCGCGGCCAGGCGTAGTTGGCGGTGCCCAGGAGCCATACCGCCGGCCAGCCGCCCAGGTCCAGGTCGGGAACTCTCACCCTGGTCTCGATCATGCCGTACTTGACGGAGACATTCGACTTGGAGATCACCTTGCCCGACGTATAGCTCAGGGGATTCCCCCACTGGTCGACGATCTCCGGGCCGGTCTCCTCTCGGGCGGTAATACGCAGGGCCGTGTTACCAGGATCACCTGGAATCTCCGCGATGTCGACATTGTCCTCGGCGTAGTACTGCAACTCACCGTTACCCCAGCCCCAGCTACCATTGCCGGTCAGGATGATCCAGTTGTCGAGATCGGTGAAGTCGTCCTCCCAGATCAGGTCGCCGACCTGAGCCTGGGCAACCGTTCCACTGAGGATCACCGTCAAGAGCACGAGGAAGAGAGTTTTCATCATTGGCCCCCATGAGTTTGCCCGGCCGTCAGAGCTGGGATGCTAGTCCCGCAACTTGAACGCACACAGATGTGATTATACACTTTGTTCGGTGGCCGTACATAGTGTATAATGCGCCCCCGTCAGCCAAGTCTCCCCGACCCCACCCGCCATGAAGAGGATCATGCTTCGCGGCCCGTGCCGAAAAGGCGACTTGGCGGGGAAAAACGAGTGTCTTCACAGATGTGACAGCTGAAGGGAGATCGGTCATGCAGCTCAGAAAAAGAATGGCTCTCGGCTGCGCCGTAGCGCTGCTGGCTCTTGCCCCGGCAGGAGCGGTGGGCGACGCGTCGGCGCAGAACCTCGTGCAGAATCCAGGCTTCGAAACCGGAGATCTGACCGCCTGGTTGGTTTTTGGTCAGACAGCCGACTCCGATGTCTTCGTGCAATCCGGTGACAATGGCCCGTCGGAGCCCGGGACGCATAATGCGTTCATGGACAATCACGCGGAGGCGATCGGTCTGACGCTCAAGCAGTCGACTCTGCCTGGTAGCGCGGGTCCCGGAGAGGTCTTCTACTCGTTTGATCTGAAGCTGGGTGAGCAAGCCAACAGCGGCGTGTTCTTCGTCGAGATCTTCGCGGAGCAGGAGGGTGGTGGCGTCATCGGCTCTTCCGGTTTGCTGGGAAACTACGCCCCAGTGGATTGGACCACGTACGAGGGTTCGTTCATCGCTCCGGAGGGCACGGACTTCCTTACTATCCAGTTCATGGCCAATACGGGGGCGGTTGTCGGCGCCATCTCTTCCATGCACGTGGACAATGTGAGCCTCGAGCCGGAATCGGTTCCTGTGGAATCGATGAGCTGGAGCGGGACAAAGGTCCTGTATCGCTGATTTGAATGACCTCATGTCGATGGATTGAGATCGACTGATCCACTCGAACGAGAAAGCCCTTCCACGGCAACGCGGAAGGGCTCTTTCGATGTATGGCTCCCCGCCCGCGTCAGTCATCGCTGATCCGATCTCGAAGCGGGTGCCGTATAGCGTCAACATTGAATGAGGCTCCTGACCGTGATAGAATGACGGAGCTTTCCCCCCTGAACTTCAGTTGACCACCGATGCCCTTTTCCATGGAGACCGCTCTTGCCCCGATTATCGATTCCCTGTGCCGTCATGGGGATCCTCTTGTTGTCATCGGCTCCCCTGGCGTTTGCCGCATCCGAGACGAACGTGCACGCTCTCGAACGACTGGCCGAGCGCTTTCGGCAGGAACTTGAGGCGCGAAAGACAGACCTCTACTACGAGTTGCTCCATAGTACCGATCCCGCCACGGCAGCGCTGAACGCGGACCCGGACGTGGAGCTGGCGTTCATCGGTCCGCGCGGTAAGCCGTTCTACTACGGAATCGACAACGAGGACGCCGCGGAGACGATCAGCACCGACCGGGTATGGCCCAGCGGCGGCGAGGGCTACTCGCTGGAAGGCGCCGGCACGATGACCGGAAACCTCGGTCTGTGGGACAGCGGCTCCGTCCGGGCTTCGCACCAGGAGTTCGGCGGTCGCATCACGCAGGCGGATTCTCCGGACGACATGTCGTCCCACTCCACGCACGTGGCCGGCACCTTGATCGCCGCCGGCGTGGAGAGCGGGGCGAAGGGGATGTCGCCAGCGGCGGAACTCGAGTGCTACGACTGGAGCAACGACGAATCGGAGATGGCGTCTGCGGCCGCGGGCGGAATGTGGCTGTCGAACCACTCCTACGGTTTCAAGACAGGCTGGTACTCCGGCTCATCGAACGACTACTGGTACGGTGATATCTCGATCAGCACCGAGGAGGACTACGGCTTCGGCTTCTACTCGGACCATGCTCAGGAATGGGACCAGATCGCCCACTATGCGCCTTACTACCTGATCTGCAAATCTGCCGGCAACCATCGCAACGACTACGGCGACGGCGGGCACTACCACTGGGACGGCGACTGGGTGTGGTCCAACGACGATCACCCGGACGACGGCGGTGTGCTCGGCTACGACACGATCGCGTGGAACGCGGCCGCCAAGAACATCCTCACTGTCGGCGCCGTCGATGACATCCCGGGCGGCTATTCGTCACCGGATGGGGTGATCATCAGATCTTCCAGCGGCTGGGGCCCCACGGATGACGGTCGCATCAAACCGGATGTGGTGGCCAACGGCACCGGCCTGTACTCGGCCGACGAGGACAGCAACTCGGACTACACCACAAAGAGCGGCACGTCGATGAGCGCGCCGAACGCCTGCGGTTCGGCGAACCTCTTCGTGAACTATTACCGGTCGACCCACGGCTTGACCACACCGAGGTCAGCCACGACGAAGGCCTTGCTCATTCACACGGCCGACGAGTGCGGTTCCGATCCGGGACCGGACTACGAGTTCGGCTGGGGCTTGGTCAACACCTTGTCTGCTGTGCGGCTGATCGATGACGACGCCGCGGACCCCGGCGCCATCCACGAGGCCACGCTCTCGAATGGCGCTACCGACACGTACTACTTCATCCAGGACAGCCCGGGGCCGGCGCGGTTCACCACCGTGTGGACCGATCCGCCCGGCACGCCCCCGGCCGATTCCCTGGATCCGCCGGACCTGATGCTCGTGAACGACCTGGACCTCAGGCTCACTCATATCTCCTCGGGACTCACCTACGAGCCCTGGGTCCTTGACCCATACAGCCCGTCAGCCGCCGCCACGACCGGCGACAACATCCGCGACAACGTGGAGCAGGTGCACACGGCGTCGCTTCCCGCGGGTGTCTACGCGGTCACCATCACGCACAAGGGATCGATCGGCAGCGGGCAGGACTACTCGCTGATCGCATCGACTCCGCTTGTCTTGACGCTGACGTCCGCTGCAGGTGCAGAGCATTCGGTGAATCCTGACGACGGCGTGCGCCAGGTCGTTTATCCGAATCCGTTCGTAAGCTCCACATCCATCTCGTTCCTCCTGCCGGAGCCTGCCCGCGTTACAGCCGATGTATTTGATCTCGCGGGACGGCATGTCCGGACACTTGCGAATGGTATGCTGGGTTCCGGCGCAAACCACTTCGTGTGGGACGCGCGAAACGACAAGGGGCAGGCGCTCTCCTCCGGAGCCTACTTCACGCTACTCACGGTCGACGGGGAGCGCACGGTCGAGAAGGTGATCCTGCTACGCGGCAGCCGCTAGCCGGACTGTCGCCCCGACTCCATCCCCAGCAGGGTGGCCAGGTAGCCATGAGCCTCCGCGAAGCTGAAGGTCCCCCGACAGCCTCTGGTCCCGAATGTACGGAGACAGCCTGGACGGGCTGCGCGTACGCCGCCGGCATGGAATGAATGAACGGGGCACTAATAGAAGTGTCCCATCCCAGTGCTGGGACAGGACACTGAAACAGAGGATCTAATGCTGAAGTTGTACGCCGCATTGTCGCCCGAGGGAAAGTCTCCGTATTCGCATGCCAAGTCGATTCCGTGCTCGGCCATGAAGGACACCATGCTCGATGTATCCACCGGGCCGCACCAGGAGTACATGCACCCGTAGTATTTGAAGAAATCGATCTGATCCGCGACGCTCGACCACTGGGGATAGGAACTGAACAACGGGTCGATCGGTGTGCCGTTCACATGGGAAGGCGCGACACCGAACGAGGTCGAGGAGCGTGCATGTGCCGCATCGCCGTACCCTCCCACCAAGATCAACGCGGACAGCACCGAAACGAGGAAGCGAGCGGAAAGCGGAATGCGGGCTGCTCTGATCCTTCCCATGGCCGCTCCTGGCCGATCTTGTCCGTGCAGTTCCGACATCATTCTACGCGACATCTATCATCCGCCCAGGCTCGCTCTGCTGCGCACTTGTCCAAGGCTCGAATCATACCTTCGACGATAATACCACACCTCGGGCCTCGACGCAGGCCTGGCGCTGGTCACAGGATGCGGCAAGGGTTCTAGTGGGAAAAAGCCCCACCAGATGTGAGGCTTTGGAGTTGGTAGCCTAGAAAACGAAACTACTGGATCAGCGCCATCCGCCGCGACTCGACATGACCGCCGGCTTCGAACTGGCAGATGTAGATTCCCGAGGACTGGCCCTCGGCTGACCACGTTGCGCTGTGAGAACCGGCGGGCATCGCCTCTTCATCCGCGAGCACATCCACCAGGCGGCCGTTCGGATCGTAGATGCGCAGGCTGACGACGGCCGGTTCGGGCAGTTTGTACTGGATGGTCGTTCGCGGGTTGAAGGGATTGGGGAAGATCTGGACGCGGCCAATGGAACTCGCGAGGGGAGAAGCCCCCTCTTCGACGCCAGTGAGATTCTCGGCGTAAGCGTACTTCAGGCCCCCGTTGTACGCGATCGCGTAGGAGATATGGGGCATCCCCGTACTGTCGATATCGATCGACGTCAACCAGCCGACATCCTCGACCGGATCGTCCACGACTTCGATACTCCACCCGGATCCGTCGTGATACGCGTACTTCACGCGGTCGTAGGTATTGTCGTAGTAGGAGATGTGCGGATTGTCGTCGTCGTCCAGAGCCATGGACAGATACATTCCGACTCGATCGAATGAATCGACGATCTCCGTGTGCCACACGGAGCCGTCGAAATAAGCGTAGCGGAGGTCCTCCTGGCCGACCTCGTGATAGGCGATATGAGGAAGGCCGGTGGAATCCAAGGCGATGGAGTTGTAGTAGTTGATCTGCCCGGAAGCGTCCACGATCTCATATGACCACGACATCCCGTCGAAGACGGCGTAACGCAGATCGAAGGTCGGATAGTCGTCATTGTAACAGACATGTGCGTTGTCGTCCGAGTCGATCGCGATGCCAGAGTACCGATATCCGGTGCATTCCGTCTCAACGGCATCAAACTGCCATGATGAACCGTCGTGATACGCGTAGAGCAGGTCCATACCATACATGCCGGAATCGAAGTGCGTGATGTAGGGTCGCTCCGCGGAGTCCAAGGCCATCGCGATCCAGTTCCCATCGTACCAGCCGCTGTCGGTGACGAGTTCCGTCTGCCAGCCCGAGTCGTCGTGATGGGCATACCGGAGAGACCTGTTCGTATCGTCCTGATAGGCGACATGGAGATGGTCGGAGGAATCGATGGCCAGCACCTCGAAGACCCCGTTGACAGAACTGTCGTCAGGGATCTCAAAGTGCCAAGTGTCGCCGTCGAAATAGGCGTATTTCATCCTGTCGACATTCCCATCGAAGTACACGATGTGGGGGTGGTCCGACGAGTCCAGCGCGAGCGAGCCAGCTCCCACATCTGGTTCGACGAGCTCGACGTGCCAATCGCCCATGGCGGAAGCCGAGATGAAAATGAGTCCCAAAGCGACAAGAACCCTAACTGTCCGGTTCATGCTTCTGTCCCCCTTGATCGCTTTCTGTGCTGTCCGCAACGATGACACGCCAACGCCCGTTTCACATTCAGAGATAGGCCTTCTCGACTGGCTATCTGGGGTGCTGAGGCGCCCCCCCATTCTGATCGCACCTGCGATTTTACCATATCTTCCGCCCTGGCATCGGGAGTCCTGCCCCCGGTCAGAGCGACCGCCAAGTGCGCGTAGTGAAATCGGATGAGAAAAATCCCGCCGTGGAATACAGCGGGGCATCTTACAAGAGGCAGGCTCCCCGGGTAGGACTTGAACCTACAACCCATCGGTTAACAGCCGATTGCTCTGCCAATTGAGCTACCGAGGATCTATCCGGCGCGGGGAGGATAGGCACGGCCCCCGCGGCTGTCAAGCCTCTCTCATCGCGGCACTTGCCTCATCCTGCACCCCGCGCGCGGGCCCCGTGCAGCTTGTGTGCGGCCCGCGAAAACCTGCCCTGGCGGCCTTGTTTCGCCGTCCTATGTGAGTAAAATGCACGAAGCGCCCCGGCGCGGCGCCCCCAAAATCTACGAAGAGAGCCCTCCGAAAGGACGACCATGGCCACGATCGCCCCCAAGGCCCCTCCCCGGCCCAAGCGCAAGAAGATCGACCCGAAGAAGATCCACTGGCTGCTCGACGAGCTCTACCGCGACCGGGAAGACCCCAAACTCGACAAGGATTTCAAGGCCCTGGAGCGCGGCTGCAAGCGCTTCGCCAAGGACTACCACGGGCGCGTCGGCAAGCTGGACGCGGTCGAACTGAAGAAGGCTCTCACGGCTCTGGAGCGCATCGAGACCATCGCCTACCGGCTCTTCATCTACACGGGGCTCGAGTTCGCCACCAAGAGCAACGATCCCGCCTGGGGCGCCTTCCAACAGTCGGTGCAGGAGCGCTACACGCAGGCCTCCTCCCACCTGGAGTTCTTCCGTGTGGAGTGGAACCGCCTCGCGGAGTCCAAGGCGAAGAAGCTGATCGCAGACAAGCGGCTCGCGCGCTACCGCCACTTCCTCGAGCACTCGCGACTGTTCAAGCGGCACACGCTCAGCGAGCCCGAGGAGATCCTGGCGAGCAAGCTCGGTCAGGTGGGTCCCCTGAGCTGGAAGCGCTACTACAACACCGTGCTCTCGGACGTGGCCTACAGCTTCCGTGGCAAGAGCATCACGGGCGCCGAGCTCACAGCTAAACTCCAGGATCCCAACCGCGATGTACGCCGGGACGCCAGCGAGGCGAGGTCCAAGGCGCTGCTCACCAGCGAGAAGCCGCTCACCTTCGCGTTCAACATGATGCTCGCGGGCGCCATGATCGGCGACGACGTCCGCAAGCACGGGCACTGGGTGCAACGCCGCAACCTGTCGAACGAGATCCCCGACAAGGTCGTCGACGCGCTGGTCGAGGTCATGGCCTCCCGCTCGGACATCCTCCAGCGCTACATGCGGCTGAAGGCGAAGATCATGGGCCTGCGCCCCCTCATGTCCTACGACGTCTGGGCGCCGCTGCCCGGTAGCCGCCAGCCCAGGGCGGACTACGCCAAGGCCATGGCTGACGTGCAGGAGCTCTTCGCCGACACGCGTCCGTCTTTCGGGCGCATCGCGGGCGAGATGTTCGCGAAAAACCACGTGGACGTGCCGCCCTACAAGGGTAAGCGCGGGGGCGCGTTCTGCATGTCCAACATGGAGGGCCTGCCCTACGTCCTGCTCAACTGGACCGGCAAGCTCCGTGACGTCGCCACCCTCGCCCACGAGTTCGGCCACGCCGTGCACATGGAGCTGAGCCGCAAGCGCGGCCCCCTCGGCGGCGTGGAGAGCCTGGTCATGGCGGAAGTCGCGTCGGTCTTCATGGAGACGCTCCTCTACCAGCGCCTGCTGTCGAACACGAGAAGCGCCCGCCAGCGCCTCGACCTCCTGCGCCAGATCATCGAGGACGGCTTCGCCACCACCTTCCGGCAGATGCAGTTCAACCGCTTCGAGAACACAGTGCACAATCATAGAAGAGAAAAGGGCGAGCTGAGCGCCAAGGAGATCGGCGCCCACTACCGCGAGGCGGAGGCCGCCTTCTTCAGCAAGACGATCAAGCCGCAGAAGGACAGCGAGTGCTTCTGGATGTACGTAACGCACTTCGTCAACGTGCCGGGTTACGTCTACGCCTACTGCGCGAGCTACCTGGTCGTGCTGGCCCTCTACAAGCGCTTCCAGGAGGAGGGCGAGAGCTTCCTCGTCGGCTACGAGAAGATGCTCGCGGCCGGCGGCAGCCAGTCACCCGAGGAGCTGCTCGCCGGACTCGGCGTCGACTGGGGCGACCCCGCCTTCTGGCACGGCGGCCTGGATGTCATGGCGACTTACGTGGACATGTTCGAGAAGACGGCGAAGGAGCTGAAGCTCGTCTAGGCCAAGAACCCGAGGATGAGACTGAAGAGCAGCGCCTGCCCCAGCAGCGCGAAGCCCAGCGCGGTCACGCTGGGATGCAGACCCCGGTGGCGGGCCCCCACCGCCGACATGAACCACAGCGGCAGGAGCGCGAAGCCCGCGCTGCCCCGCGGCGCGCCGATCACAATCAGGCCGGCCACGACGAGCGCGCTCAGCACGATCCACACCGCGAGGCGCCGGCGGGCTGCGCGCAGCGCGTCCGCCTGCGCATCTGCGCGCAGCATCTCCCGTCGCAAGCGCACGTAGAAGATGCTGCTGGCATTGAACAGGTAGACGAAGAGCCAGAGGGTCGTAAAACCGGGCTGCCAGGCGCCGAAGACGAGAAGCAAGGCCGCCGGCAGCACGAGGCTGATCGTCAGCATGCCCACGAACTCGCCGGCCACGCCACGCTCCTCCCCGACACGCACGATGACGAGATTCACGAGCACGGCCAGGCCGCCGACTCCCGCCAGGTAGCACAGTGGCCGCGCCGCCTCCGGCAGGAAGAGCGGCCAGGCCACGGCAAGAGCCACGACTCCGAGCAGGACCCCCCAGACCGAGGCCGGGTGCCGCCAAGCGCTCGGGGGAATCCAGGCGCCGGGCCGCCTCGCATCGAGCGCGCCGGCGCGGGCCCGGGTCTGGCGCAGGGCCGTGCGGAGGCTGCTGAAGCCAGCGTAGGCCAGCGCGGAGCCGGCGATCAGGCGCAGCCAATCGAGCGCACCGGCGCCGACAGGCGGCCAGGCCGAGCGCGCGGCAAGCAGGCCGGCGATCAGGAAGGGATAGCCGAGCATCGCCCAGACGCCGTGTTCCTTCGGCAGCCCGGGTCCCCGGTTCACAGGAGCTGCACCTTCTCCCGGAACGCGATGCCGTCATCGGCCAGGTCCTTCAGGATCGGCTCGTAGATCGTGGGGTGGGTGGGGATGTGCGCCCCGGTGAGGTGCAGGCCGCGGCAGAGGATCAGCCGGGCCGCGAGCGCGGCCGGCAGGCCGACCGTCTTCGCCATCGCCGTGAAGCCCCCCTTCTCGCCTTCGACAGCGAGGGTGGACGTGACGCGTTCGGGCGAACGCTCCTGCCCGGGGTACTCCACCTCCAGTTCGTGCACGAGCACCACGAGGTCGCTGAGCTCGGGGGTCAGCGGCAGGCGCCTCTGCAGCGCGTGCTTCAGCATGTCCGCGGCGGTGTCCCCGGCGCAGCCGATGGGCTCGTCCGACAGCAGGCCCAACCAGCGCAGCTTCTCCATGATGCTGCCGGTCGGGCTGATGCCAAGGAAGCGCGCGATGCGCGTTTCGAGCTTGGGCCCCGAGACGTTCAGCGGTAGGAACATCTCCACCACCTCGCCATAGCTCCGCTCCGCGAGCCGGGGAATGCGCAGCGTCTCGTTGGGCAGGCCGAGCTTCACGATCTGCGCCCAGGTCTCGCTCCAACCGGGATAGCGCAGCGTGCCGCGGATCATCGTGCGCACGTGCTCGAGCCCGAAGGACTGCATGTAGGACATCGAGTCGCGATTGGGATAGGCCTCCAGCGTGCCGACGCCCTCGACGTCGACCTCCCAGGTGTGGTGGAAGACGTGGTGGTGCGGCACGATCTTGATCTTGCCGTCCTCCATGTACTGGGCGCCGCTCTCGCCGGACATCACCACGTTGCGGGGATTCCAGGTGATCAGGTAGCGCAGGGGGTTCTGCTCCTGCGCGGGCGACGGGATGCCGCTGCCATAGGAGCAGAAGCCGGTGATGCGCCCACCGCCTTCCTTGATGCGGTGGATGAGCGACATAGCAGACATGTGATCGATGCCGGGATCGAGGCCCAGCTCGCAGAGGAGCAGCACACCCTCGCGCTGCGCGTCGGGCTCGAGGTCGCGGATCGCGCGGTCGCGGTAGGACACCGAGATCATGTGGCGGCCGTGCTGCACGCAGTCCCAGGCGATCAGGTCGAGGAAGCGCGGCGAGAGCATGTTGACGACCAGGTCCGCGTGCTTGATCTGCGTGTCGCGCAGGTGGGAGTCGTTCACGTCGAAGCGCACGGCGCTGCCGCGCGGATGATCACCGACGCGGCTCCGCGCCAGCTCGGGATCCAGGTCGCCCACGGTCACGAACCAGTCGCATTCTTCCGCGTAGTCCAGGAGCTTCGCGATCAGGTAGGGCGCGCTCTGACCCGCGCCCAGGACGAGTATCTGCTTCACGGTCACCTTCCTGTTTGCAGTGCGGCCGGGCCCTCGCGGGCTGCCCGGCCTTCAAGCGGCGGCTCAGATTTCAAGCGGCGGCCCCTCCTCCCTCACTCCGCGCGGAACTCGAAGCTGCGGATCAGCTCGGGTGGGAGAGGATCGTCCAGGCTCTTGCCGAAGACGTCCACGGACCAGGTCCGGTAGAAGCCCTCCTGCCAGTAATGCGTGCCGCTGTAGCGGGCGCGGGAGAAGGCGAGGTCCTTCAGCGACACGCCGAGGTAGTAGCGGCTGCCGGCCTCCACGTCGATCTTCACGGTGACGATCGGCCGCTCCAGCTCCCGGCCGGACAGCATCTCGGGATCCGTCTCCGCCGAGATGTTGCGCGGGCCGCGGAGTGTCAGCTCGTGGCTGCCGGGCAGGACGAGGATGTGGCTCTGCGGCGTCTCCGCCCCGTCGACGGCGAGCAGCTCGAGCTCCTCGCCGTAGCGGAAGCACTCGATGCGCGCGAGCTTGCTGTCCGGGCGCTTCGGCCCCTCGTAGAACTTGTGCTGCGTGCTGCAAGCGCTCCCGAGCAGAAGCGGCAGCGCTAACAGGGCGAGCGTCCTCACGATCCGCATGTCCATCCCCCTGACCGGCCCGGCGCGGGCCGCGAAGCCTTAAGCCGTTGGCAGTCTATCCGATCCGCCGGCGGATGCCAGCGATTTCGGGCCCCGTCGCCAGCTCCGCCCGCCAAGAATCCGACCACCCGGTCATCGGCCGGAGGGCTTGGGTTTCCTCTCGCCTTTTTGTTATGGTCGGGCTCCTGCCGGATGTGCGGACGGGCCGGGCATCACGAGCGCATCGAGTGATGGATCACGATACGGAGGCCTTCCCCTCGTGGAAACGGACCTGGTCGGCAAGACCATCTCTGCCCGCTACCGCATCGTCGCCCGCGTGGGCGAGGGTGGCATGGGCGTCGTCTACCGCGCCGAAGACACGCGGCTCGAGCGCACCGTCGCGCTGAAGTTCCTCTCCCCCCGGCTCACGGGCAGCGACGAGGACCGCACCCGTCTCGTGCGTGAGGCCCGCGCCGCGGCCGCCCTCGACCACCCCAACATCTGCACCGTCCACGAGATCGACGAGGCCGAGGGACGCACCTTCATCTCCATGGCCTACGCCGCCGGCCGCACATTGCGTGAGCTGATCGCGGAAGACGAGATCGCGCCCGCGCGCGCCGTCGACCTCGCCATCCAGATCGCAAGCGGTCTGGAGGCGGCGCACGAGAAGGGCATCGTCCACCGCGACATCAAGCCGGCCAACGTCATGGTGAGCCCCGAAGGCCGCGCGCAGATCATGGACTTCGGCCTCGCGCAGAGCGCGAGCGCAGAGGAGATCACGCGGACGGGCATGGCCGTGGGCACGGCGGCCTACATGTCCCCCGAGCAGGCCCGCGGCGAGGAGGTGGACGCGCGCACGGACGTCTGGGCTCTCGGTGTCCTGCTCTACGAGATGCTCGCGGGCCGGCGCCCCTTCGCGGCCGACAACGAGCTGAGCATGCTGAAGGCCGTCTGCGAGGAGGAACCGCCGCCCGTCGCCGAGTTGTGCGAAGACCTGCCGGCCGGCCTCGACGGAATCCTGGATCGCTGCCTCGCCAAGAATCCCGAGCGACGCTACGCGAGCGCCGCCGCGCTGCGTGCCGACCTGCAGCGCGTGCGCGAGGGTCTGAGCACTCCCGGCGACGAACTCACGAGCGTCCTTGCGCCAGTGCGGGAGCCCTTCTGGCGGCAGTGGCGGAATCTCGTGATCCCGGCGATCTTCGTGGCCGTGGTCGTGACGCTGTTTGCCTTCGGGCAGCTGGAGCTCGACTGCATGCCGGTCCCATCCGACCAGACCTACCTGGCCATCCTGCCCTTCTCGGTCATCGGCAACGGCGAGGAGAGCCAGGCCCTCTGCGACGGTCTGCACGAGTACCTGACCGGCAAGCTCACCCAGCTCGAGGGCCTGCGCGAGAGCTTCTGGATCATGCCCGCTGCCGACGTGCGCAAGAGCGAGATCGAGAGCTCCCGCGAGGCGCGGCAGGTCTTCGGCGCTTCGCTCGTCGTCACCGGCAGCATCCAGCGCCAGGTCGACGAGCTTCTGCTCGTGCTCAACCTCGTCGATACGAACGAGCAGCGGCAGATCGACTCCGCCTTCATCGACGACGAGATCAGCAACGCCGGGCTGCTCCAGACCGACGCCGTGCGCGAGCTCGTCGCCATGCTCAAACTCGAACTTGCACCCGAGCAAGTAACGCTGCTCACCCAGGGTATCACCGACAAACCCGCCGCCCACGAGTACTACCTGATGGGCCGTGGTTACCTCCAGGGTCTCGACTACCTGCAGGTCCGCGCGAAGCTCGACGCGGTGAGCACGGCCATCGACTTCTTCCAACTCGCGCTGCATCAAGACCCCGGCTACGCCCTGGCTCACGCCGGCCTCGCGGAAGCTCATTCACTGGGCTATGAGTTCAGCTACAAATCCACCTGGATCGCCCCGGCGCTCGCCCACTGTGACAGCGCCCTAGCTCTCGACGAGGACCTGAGCTCGGCCATCGTGACCCGGGCGACAATCCAGGAGAAGAAGGGGCTGTTCGAAGAGGCGGCGGACTCCTACACGCGCGCGCTGGCACTGGACGCGGACGACCCCCGCGCGCTCTACGGCCTCGCCCGCTCCAACGAGGCCCAGAAGAAGCATGAACTGGCCGAGAGAACCTACCGGGACGCCATTGAACTACGGCCAACGGAGTGGAAACCCCGCCGTGAATTGGGTCGCTACTTCCAGCGCAACGGACGTTTTGCAGAGGCGGCAGCGGAGTTCGAACAGGTGGTCGAGATGACGCCGGAGAACTTCTTCAAGGGCTACAACGATCTGGCTGCGATCCACCTTTACCATCAGCGCCTGGACGAAGCGCATGACATGCTCGAGCGTGCTCTTGCGATCAAGCCGACATACGAGGCCCACTCGAACCTGGGCGTGCTCCTGCACATGGAGAAGGATTACGAGGGAGCTGCAAAGCAATACGAGCAGGCCCTTGCCCTTCACGATCACGACTACCGCGTCTGGGGTAACCTCGCCTCTGCGTACTACTACCTGGATGACATGGAAGAGCGATCCGAGGAGTGTCACCGCCTGGCCATCGCCATCGCAGAGGAGGCGCTGAACATTCGCCCGGACGATGCAATCGCCCTCTCACATCTGGCGGGTTACCACCGAATCTTGGGCGAATACGACAAGGCACTCCCGATACTGGAACGTGTCGCGGGCATGGATCCTGACAACGTCGACGCGCTCTTCAAGATCGGCTATACCTACGAGAAACTGGGGGAACGTGAGCGAGCCCTGGAGTGGCTCGGCAAGGCGCTGGCCAAGGGCTATCCCCTCGCGAAGATCGAGGGATCCCCCCGCCTCGTCGATCTGTGCGCCGATCCAGGCTGGACGCACCTCGTCGAATCCCAGACTGAAGATGGAAAGAACGGGGAGTAGAGAGCTCACCCCGAAAGGAGATCGCTATCATGCCGACAGACAACAACGTCCTCCTCCAGGAGATCAATCCCGATTCTGAGGAAGACTTCATCGTCAGCCCGAACAGTTCGAGCGTTCAGGCGGGCTGGGACATTACCTGGCAGCCTTCGGGGACAGACGTCACCATCACATTCCCGGTCCAGAGCCCCTTCCCCGTCAATGAACTCTTTGTCGCCAACGGCGAGCAGGGAACCTTGCATGTGGCCAGCAAACCCACCCTGGGCCCCCTCGTCTACGTGATCCTCTGTCACACCAACCAGAGCGAGGCCAAGGGCGACGACGGTGACGATCCGACGATCATCTTCTCTGGAGAATAGGCGAGGTCTCCCCCTCTTCACTGCGACATCCAAGACTGATCGAGGGAAAGGGCAGAAGTATGAATTCAGAGCCGCGGCCAGGCAGGCCGCGGCTCCGGTACCAAGGTACTGAATGTTCTATGCCCTCTACTCTGCGATGATGATGGTCGGGTCCTCCCCGTCGTCGCCCTTTACGCTGGAGCCCTGGTTGGCGTAGGCCCAGATCATGTAGGGGTTCGGGCCCTGCGGCGCGCCGGCCGCCACCTCGAGCGTGCGCCACTCGCCCGGGTCGACCGTCATCTCCTTCACTCCGAAGAGGTCGATGTGCGGGAAGATGATGTTCACCTTCGTCAGGATGGGCCCCCAGCTGATCAGGTCGCCCGGCACGACGTCGGGGATCGTGCCCGGGTCCGCCACCCACTCCTTGCCGACGGGCCTGATCGTGACCATGAAGATGCGTGCGCGGGGATTGTTCTGGATGTAGTGCTTATCCAGGTTCTGCTCGGTTTCTTTCCGCTTCCGCTCCGACTCGGCTATCGCCTCATCGATCTCCTTCTGCGAAATCTTCGCCATCTCCGGCTGTGTAGCCATCGCCGTTCCTCCTTCGCGTTTCCACCCTTTCGCGTCCTCAGTATACATTGATAGCACGAAGCGCCACAATGGGAAGCCCCCAATTCCCAATCCCTTGTGCGGCAACGCGCACGCAGCCCGAGATCGGACTAGGACTGGACCGCTGCCGCCTCCACGACTACACTCGCTATTATCATGATCGGTGAGACCATCTCCCACTACAGGATCCTCGAGAAGCTCGGCCAGGGCGGCATGGGCGCCGTCTACCTGGCCGACGACAGCAAGCTCGGCCGCCGCGTCGCGCTGAAGTTCCTGGAGGGCGCGACACCAGCTGACAGCACCGGGCGCGTCCGCCTGATCCGCGAGGCCCAAGCCGCCGCAGCCCTCGACCACTCCGGCATCTGCACCGTCTACGAGATCGGCGAGGCGGAAGGGCGCGTCTTCATCGCGATGGCCTACATCGAGGGACGCACCCTCGCCGAGCGCATCACGGAGGGGCCGCTGCCGACAGTCGACGCGATCGCGATCGCCGCCCAGGTCGCAGATGCCCTCGCCCACGCCCACGCGCACGGGATCGTCCACCGCGACATCAAGCCCCAGAACATCATGCTGAGCGCGGACGGGCGTGCCCAGATCACCGACTTCGGCCTCGCCCTCGCCGACGACGCCACGCGCGTCACCCAGGCGGACTCGGTCGTCGGCACGCCCGCCTACATGTCGCCGGAGCAGGCCAGCGGCGGAGAGCTGGGGCCGTATACCGACCTCTGGGCCCTCGGCACGGTCCTCTACGAGATGCTCGCCGGCCGCCTCCCCTTCCGCCGGGACAGCGCCGTGGCGACCCTCCACGCGATCCTGAACGAGGAGCCCACGCCGCTGGCGGAGCTGCGGGCGGACCTCCCCGCCGGGCTGGACGCGCTGGTTCACCGGGCGCTGGCCAAGGCGCCGGTGGAACGCTACGGGGACGCCGGGGAGTTGCTCGCGGACCTTCAGAACGTGGAGGCTGGCGCGGGGATCAGGCATCGCCCCGCCCGGGCGAAGCGCCGCGGCGGACGCCTGCGCGCGCTGCTGGCGGCGGGCGGGCTCACGGCCGTCCTCGCCACGATCGGCCTCTGGATCTTCTGGCCCGAGCAGGCGATCCCCTTCGCGGAGCGGGACTGGATCATCATCGCGGACTTCGAGAACTTCACGGGCGAGGAGGTCTTCGACAAGTCCCTCGACGCCGCGCTCGGCGTCAGCATCGGCCAGTCGAAGTTCGTCAACGTCTTCCCGCCGCGCAGACTCCAGGGAACTCTGCGGCGCATGAAAAAGCCCGAGGACTCCCCTATCGACGAAAAGCTCGGCAGCGAGGTGGCCGTGCGCGAGGGCATCAAGTTGATCCTCGTGCCCAGCATCAGCCGCGTGGGCGGCCGCTACGCGGTGATGTCGGAGATCCAGGAGGCAGCGACGGGGAGAACCCTGCGCTCGGAGATGGTGCGGTCCGCGGATCAGGACGGCCTGCTCGACGCGCTCGACAAGCTCAGCGGCCACATCCGCGAGGACCTCGGCGAGACCCTGCCGGAGATCAGCGAGCGCAGCCGCCCGCTGATCGAGGTGACGACGTCCTCCCTGGAGGCGCTGAAGGAGTTCGCGGTTGCCAACGAACACCATCGCGCGGGCCGTCTGTCGGAGGCGAAGGTCCTCTACGAGAGCGCCCTCCGCATCGACTCCACCTTCGTCGCCGCGCGGGCCTCGTTGGGCATCATGCACTTCGAGTACGGCCACTACATCGACGGCTTCGACCAGAAGAGGGGCACCGCCCTCCTGGCCAGCACCATCACCGACGTCGACGCGCTGACCGAGCGCGAGAAGCACAGCGTCCTCGCCTTCCACGCCCGCGCCGTGGAAGGCGACCCGAACAAGGCATTGAGCTACCACCGCGCCCTCCTGGACCTCTACCCCGACGATGCCATCGCGCATAACAACGTGGGGCGCGTTCTCTTCGAACTGCGCCGCTACGAGGAGACGGTGGAAACCTACAAGGAAGCCCTGCGCCTGGATCCCACACTGGGCACGGCCTTCCACGGGCTCATCTTCACCTGGAACTGGCAGCTGGTGAAACCGGAGTCCAGCCTCGTCTGGTGCCGCCGCCGGCTCGACGCGGGCGAGGAAGACGCGTGGCTCTTCGATCACATTGGCACGTCATATCTTGCTCTGGACAGCCTCTCCCAGGCACGCATCGCCTTCGAGCGCTCAGCGGAGATGGACCAGACGGCTCCGCAGGTGCAGTACCGTCTCGGACACACGCTGCGCCTGATGGGTGATTACACCGGGGCACTGCACACGCTGGATGTCATCCTCCGTCGCCATCCGAACGAGCACTGGGCACACGTTCAGCGCGGGCACATCCACCGCTTGCTCGGAAACGAGCAGGCCGCCCGCCGCGACTTCGAGCAGTTCCACGGCCTGGTCAAAGGCTGGTTGGAGGAGGATCCGGACAACTGGGAGAACCGCTTCGCCCTGGCGCTGGTCCGTGCCCGGCTGGGCGAGCCGGACGACGGCTGGCTCGCGTCCCTGCGTGAGAATGCCTCCACGATCCAGGAGCATATGGCCGTAGCAAGCCTGCTTTCCATCGGAGGCCAAGTAGAGGGGGCCCTGGATCAGCTCGAGCTCGCCGTCCAGAAGGGCTACCGCAACTACATCTGGCTCAAGATCGACCCCGAGTACCAGTGGCTCCACGGCGAGCCCCGTTTCCAGGCCCTGCTCCGGCAGCTCCGCCAGGGCTGACCCTCGCACCCTCCACGGTGGACTTCGTTCCGTCCCTGGGATAAAGTCCGGGGGTCTCGCCCCAAATCCTCATCCAAGGAGCCGCGTATGCGCATCATCGCCCTGGCGGCGCTCGCGCTGATCCTCGCCGCGCCGAGCCTCTCCACTCCGGCCCACGGTCTGGAGGCGCCGGAGCTGCTCGACCCCGCGGAGGCCGTCACGCTCTTGGCGGGCGCCGACGCCACGCCATACGAGGACGCAGACCGCCTCGTCGTCTTCGACCGCAGCGTGGTCGAGGTCGAAGACAGCGGGCTCAGCCACCGGCACGAGCACCGCCTCGTCAAGGTGCTCGAGCCCGCCGGCGCGCTCGCCCTGCGCGCCCTGCGCCTCGATTACGACCCCAGCTCGAACATGATCGAGATCCGCGGGCTGCGCGTGCATCGCGCGGACTCCAGCCACGTGGACGTCGATCCCGCCAGCGCGGTCGACGTCACGCAGCCGGGCGGGGCGATCATCTGGGGCGCGCGCATGAAGATCATCAGCCTGCCGGCCCTCGAAGCGGGCGACGCCGTCGAGATCCTCACCTACACGAAGGGCTTCCTGATCGCCTACCTCGCCGAGGGCGCGGAGGGGGGCGCGGCCGCGGCGGACAGCGCCGCGCAAGAAGACGACGAGCGCTACGTGCCCCCCATGCGCGGGCACTTCTACGACTCCGTGCTCTTCCAGGACCACCTGCCCATGCTCGAGAAGAGCTACACGGTCGCGCTCCCGCGCGACAAGCCCCTGCAGTTCTCCCAGTACAACGGCGAGGTGATGAGCAGCCTGCGCTTCGAGCCGGAGGCGTTCGTCTATCACTTCTGGAAGCGCGACGTCCCCGCTGTGAAGCGCGAGCCGCGCATGCCCGACCTCTCCGACGCGGTCCCCAAGGTCGTCATGGCAACGGTCGAGAGCTGGGAGGAGAAGAGCCGCTGGTTCTACGAGACCAACGAGTGGGTCTTCGCGAGCACACCGGCCATCGACGAGAAGGTCCAAAACATCACCGAGGGCCTAAGTGAAGACGAAGCCATCGCCGCCCTGCTGCACTGGGTCGCGCAGAACATCCGCTACTTCGGGCTGACGATGGGCAAGGGCGAGGGCTACACGATCCATCCCAGCGACATGACCTTCCGAGACCGCTGTGGCGTGTGCAAGGACATCGCCGGCATGCTGGTGACGATGCTGCGCTCCGCTGGCTTCGACACCTATGCTGCCATGACCATGGCCGGTTCGCGCGTCGAGGAGGTGCCGGCCGACCAGTTCAACCACTGCGTGGTCGCGCTGCGCAAGGAGGGTGGCGAGTACCTGATGCTCGACCCGACCTGGGCGCCGTGGAACCGCCCGCTCTGGAGCCGCTGGGAGGGCGAGCAGCACTACGTGATCGGCAGCCCCGAGGGCGAGGACCTGACCAGCATCCCCAGCTTCGACGCGGCGGAGAACCTGCTCGCGGTCGAGTCGGAGGCCACCCTGCTCGCGGACGGCACCCTCGAGGGCAGCTTCCGCCTCGAAGGCAGCGGCATCTCCGACGCGCGGCTTCGCCGTATCCCGGGCGACAGGGCGCGGCGCGACATCCGTGCCTACCTGGAGCGCTGGCTCGGCGCGCTCTCGGACCGGGTCGAGCTGAGCGAGTACCTCTTCAGCGACCACCGCGACTTCGGCCGCGACACCACGCTGCGACTGGTCTACCGCATCCCCAGCTACGCAGAGCTATTCGGCGACGAGCTGTCCTTCCGCTCGCCCGCCTTGGCGCTGCTGGGCCACAACGGCTCTCTCTCGCGCCTGGCCGTCGTGCCTGAAGGTGAGGAACGCGAGCACGACCTCTTCATCTGGGCGGGACAGCTGGTCACGATCGACGAGCAGTTGACCCTACCGAAGGGCTTCGCGGCGGAGGAGCCCGAAGCCGTGTCGCTGGAAGAGGCCCAGGCGTCCGTCGAGTTCGCATGGGAGGTCGACGGCCGCAGACTCGAGCTCGCGGGCCGGATGCAGGTGGATCGGCGGATGATCCCCGCCACTGACTTCCCGGGCCTGCGCACCGTCGTCGACGCGATCGAGGAGCGCGCCGACTCCCCCCTCTACGCCGTCAAGTGAACGAGGTGACGCGATGAGTGCTATTCCAATCCCGCGGCGGTTGAGCGCGAGCTTGGCCTTGTCCCTGGTCCTCATCCCGATCCTCTTGGCCACCGGCAACGCCGGCGCGGCCGCCGTCGGGCCCCTGGGCGATGCAGCGCTGCGCGAGCGCGTGCTCTCCGCCCCCGAGCCGGCGGGCGAGGAGGCCCTCGTGCTCTTCGAGGGGCGCTACTACACACTCGACCCGGCGGGACGCGTCACCGAGCGCGTGCAGCGCCTGCTGCGCATCAACACGGAGCACGCGCTCGAGCAGGTCGGCGATCCGTCCATCCCCTTCGACTCGCGACGTCAGGAGCTGACGGTGCACGCCGCGCGCAGCTACGCGCCCGACGGCAGCTTCGTCGACTCCCCCGCCAACGCCTTCAACGACGTCACCCCCCGCGCCGTCGCCCTCTCGACCGACCACCTGCACTTGCGCGAGATGGTGGTCACCCACGTCGGCCTCGAGCCCGGCGTGACGATTCTCCTCGACTACACCCTCCGGGACCTCGAGCCGCCCGAGCTCCCCTTCGGCGCGCTCATCTTCCCTCAAGGCGACTGGCCAATCTTGGAGATGGAGATCGTGGCGACGGGCGGACTCCGCGGCGCGACCGTCAATCCGATCGGCGGCCTGCACGCCCTGCCCGACGCGGAGCGCGACGGCGATGGCCTGCGCTGGCATCTCAGCGATCTGCCGGCCCAACCAGGCGAGGCCCGGCATCGCCTGGGCGACCAGATCCCATCTCTTGTGATCTCCGTCGCCGACGGCTGGGAGGAGCTGGCAACGGAACTGGGCGACCGCGTGGACGTCGCAGCACGGGACCGGGAGGGACTCTCGGACTGGCTAGCAGGGCTCGAGGAGGACGAGCCCTTCCTGTCCGCCCGCGAGAAGCTCACGGCCTGGGCCGGCGCACTGAACGATCGTACGACGCTGCTGCGCTACCGATCCTGGCAGGCGACAGCCGTCCCCCGCCCCGTAAGCCACGTTCTCGCCAGCGCCACGGCCACGCCCATGGAGCGCTGCGCGCTCCTGATCGCCTGCTGCCAGCAGGTCGACCTGGACGCCGGCCTGGTTTTACCCACCCGCTGGCGCAGCATCGACGAGGAACATCCTGGCCTCGAGCTTCTCGGCTCGCCCCTCGTGTGGGTGGCCGGGCCGGAAGATCGCTCCGCGGGATGGTGGATCGACCCGAACGCCGGCCGCTTCTTCGGCGACAGACAGATCTCGTGGCTGCGGCTGCCGGCGCTTCTCGTCCGCAAGGACGGCAGCAAGTGGCTCGGTCCCCTGGCCGGACAGGATCGCCGGCCCCAAGCAGCGATCGAGATCGACACGAGGCTCTTTTGGGACCTGTCCGCCGGCACCGGCAAGGCCGACGGGCGTCTCGAACTCGGTGATCTCCCGTGGGAGGGACAGACAAGTCCTGCTAGCTACCTCGCGGATTGGGTCGAGAGCTGGAGTGACAGCAGCTCCGTCGGCGAAACGGAGATCCGCAGCTCCTCCCACAGCGGACTCGAATTCCACCTGCGCGCCGACGCGGCACCGCCCGAGGAGGACGAGCGTGGCCGAATACAACTGAGCCTCCCGGTCCCCCCGCTGCCTCTCGACGAGATCCTGCCGCCGGGCCTGGACCTGCGAAGAAGCCAGATGAGGGCACGTCTCTTTCCGCAAGAACGCGCGAGCATCCATCACAACTGGGCGATCCGCCTGCCGGAAGGCTGGGAGCTTCTGGACAACGGCAGCGACGGCGCCGACTTCCCGGGCGCGAGCTTCACGCTGCTGCGCGTGGTCGAGGGCGACAGGATCGAGGTGGACTACAGCCTCGAGTGGGATGGTCGCCCCATCGAACCCGCGGACTACCCCGCCTACCGGACATTCTTGAACAAAGCCCTCGACCCGGCCGCCATGCGCATCGTCCTCACCAAGGTCGAGGAGGAGGAGGAAGACTAGGCTGAGCCCCGGTCGCGATTCCTCCCTCGCGCCGGGATCAGCCCGCGTACGCGGGGCGCGCCTGTCTCCGCTCTAGGTGCCTCCGGAGCGCGTGTCATCCGCCCGCGGCGCTTTCCGGCAATGGATCATCATTTCGATCGCATCCCGACCGAGCGCGCGCTCGTGAACGAGCCGATGGCAGCGCGAGCAGAGCGTGATCAGGTTCTCCGCCGTGTTCTTTCCGCCCGCTTCGCGCGGCACGACATGGTGGACCTCCAGAAAGCTCGCGCCGCCGCATCCTTTTGCTCGGCAGCGGTGCCCGTCCCGCGCGAGGATGCGCCGGCGCAGACCGGGCGGAATCGTCGCGCGGCTCTTCCCGGCGGCATTCATCACGCGCGCGTCGCAGGTCAGATGCTCGGCCGCCCGCGCGGAGAGGGCTTTCAGGCCCCGTGAAGTCGCAACCCTCGTCGTGGCGCAGGTCTCGCAGCGATAGAGAATCACCTGATAGGGACTGGCGGAGTTTCCACGTGGAAACTCCGCCTCTCTCCCGCGCGATCCGGCCTCGCCGGTTGCTTCGTCCGCCACGGCGTCCGCTGGTTTGCTCTCGCGCTCGCCCGGCTTGTCCGACGTCGCGGCGGCCGGCTCCCGCCCCTCCAAATCCAGCAGCGCCTCCAGACCGGTCAGGACCAGCACCTCGCGCGACTCTCCGCGCAGGCGCCCGGTCTTGCGGATCTTCTTCATGAGAGCCTCGAAGCGGGCGAGTTCCTCGGGCCGGAAGCGGAGACTCAGCACCTGCATGATCTCCACCTCTATCGCCTCAAGACTCGCGCTCTTGGGCTCCGCCGCCGCAGCCGGGGTCGTGCCGGTCGAGCCCGTGGCCGAATCCTCGGCCGAGCCAGAGGCCGAGCGGCGAGCTGCCACACTGTTCCCTGCGGAGTCCAGCAGCGAGCCCTGGCGCGCGTCCGTGCCGCGAGCCGCTCGGCTCTGTTCGCGGACCCGCCTCACCTCGGTCTCGAGGGCGCGGCTGCTGGAACGCATCGCCTTTTCCACCCAACGCTTCTCGCTCCGGGGCGTTGCCACGCTCGCCACCTCGCGCGCCTTGGTCCAGGACAGCTCGCCGGATACGATCGAGCGACGGAGCACGGGCAGCTCGTCCAGCGACTCGGAGAGCCTAAGAAACTGCGAGGCTCTGGCTTTGGAGAAGCCGAGCGCCTCGATGGCGTACATGTGGATGGACGAGTAGCCGAGCTCGCGATAGAGCTTCCGCCGGTGAATCTCGGCGAAGCAGAGGAGCGCGTTCTGTTCGGCCCGCTTCAGCACGCGCAGCGACTCCTTGAGACAACTGTGAACGACACGGGCGGACAGCCCCGGTCGGAAAACCTGCATCACGGACCCCCGTTGGCGGGAGTGCGGGAGGTGGAAAATGGGGAGGGAGCGGCGCTTTGGGGATGGGCGGGATGAAGACAAGATAGCCGATCGGCCCGCCGAGCGCAAGGCCTATATGGTTTTATTTCAACAAGTTACCCAATCTCCGGGCACGGATCTTGTCGTGAAGATCGAGCCCCCACACAGGCCCACCCACGAATTTCGAGCGATTTTATTCCAGACCTTGAAGACTGGAATGCCTTTTGTATATTGCTTCGTGAATTTATTCCCAATTTCCCGGGAATCGCGTGTCCACTCCGGAGGCCCCAGAATGAACGAAACGAAGGTCATGAATCGCTGGCTCGTCGTGGTCGGCGCTCTGCTCATCCAGCTCTGCCTCGGCGCCATCTACGCCTGGAGCGTCTTCACGCCGAAGCTCAAGGCCGCGATCGCCGAAGGCGGCTTCGGTTTCAGCGCCACCCAGACCCAGGTCGTCTTTGCGGTCGGTCTCGCCACCTTCGCCGTGGTGATGGTGCTCGCCGGTCGCTGGCAGGCCAAGAGCGGGCCGCGCATCGTCGCGCTCACCGGCGGCGCGCTGCTGGGCCTCGGCTACGTCCTCGCGAAGTTCTTCGGCACGAGCTTCGCCGGCCAGATCGTCTGCATAGGGCTGATCGGCGGCGCGGGCATCGGCCTCGCCTACGTCTGCCCCATCGCCGTGGGCATGAAGTGGTTCCCCGACAAAAAGGGGCTGATCACTGGACTAGCAGTGGCGGGCTTCGGCTTCGGCGCGCTGATCTGGATCAAACTGGCGGGCGCCTGGGGGCACCTCATCGAGAGCATTGGCGTGCTGAACGTCTTCGGCCTCTACGGCATCATCTTCTTCGCCGCCGTCACCCTCGGCAGCCTTGTCATGGTCAACCCGCCGGCGGGCTGGAAGCCGGCCGGCTGGAATCCCCCGGAGCCCAAGATCGAGGGCAACAAGGTCACCGGCCCGCTGAACCTGCTGCCCGAGCAGATGCTGCGCACGCCCCAGTTCTACATGC
Source organism: uncultured bacterium (assembly GCA_964627205.1). Lineage (GTDB taxonomy): Bacteria > Krumholzibacteriota > Krumholzibacteriia > JACNKJ01 > JACNKJ01 > CAZVHI01. The sequence goes on along the minus strand of CAZVHI010000032.1, from coordinate 7,701 downwards.
TCTGGGCGATGTTCATCTTCAGCGCCCTGGCCGGTCTGATGACCATCGGCATCATCAAGCTCTTCGGCATCGACGCCCTGCAGGCGAATGGCATGAGTGCCGCGGAGGCCAGCGCCACGGCCGGTACGGCCATGGCCGTCTACTACTCCCTGGCCAACGGCATCGGCCGCATCGCCTGGGGCACGATCAGCGATTGGATCGGCCGTAGGGCCTCCATTGCGCTGATGACCGGGTTGCAGGGCGTGATGATGCTGCTCTTCTACTGGATGGGCGGCACGCCGGCCCTGCTCTTCCTGGGCGCGGCGTTGATCGGCTTCAACTTCGGCGGCAACTTCTCCCTCTTCCCCACCGCCACGGCCGACTGGTTCGGCACGGCCCACGTCGGCCAGAACTACGGCTGGATGTTCACCGCCTACGGCGTCGGCGGCATCGTGGGGCCCATCATGGCGGGCGCCTTCAAGGATGGCGGCACCTGGCTGCCGGCCTTCATCATCAGCGGCATCCTCTGCCTGATCGCCACCGTGCTGGCGCTGAGCATCAAGCCTCTGAAGCCCGCGGTGGTCGAGCTGCCCGAGATGGAGGAGACGCGCGAACCCGTGGGCTCCTGCTAGCCCTGCGCGCGAATCACAACGACACGAAGGGGAGCCCCGCCGGGCTCCCCTTTTTCATTGGACGTCTCGGCCGCAGCGGCCACTGCCACGGATCGGTGCTTTGCTACGGCGTGACGAGCATGTAGTCGGCGACTGCCGGCGCGCTTATTCTGCCGTGACGAGAGCGTAGTTGCTGAAGTCGACCTTTGTTTGGATCTTTTTGTGAAAGAGCAGGGGAAGCTTGGCCTGGATGTGCAGATCCATGCGCGCGGGAAGAGTCATGCCCTCGAAGTCGACGAGGTCCATCTCGATGCGCATGCTCTTGAGGCCGAGCCGCCGCTTGACGGGCTCGAGGTCCAGGGCCGCGAGCGCACCGCTGTCCGGGTCCAGCCAGATCATCCCCTGCCAGAGCTTCTTCTTCTTCTTCTCGGGGCGGAGGGCGAAGCGGGCGAGCTGCCGGCCGTCGCGTTCCTCGATGGCGGCGAAGCGGAAGCGGTACTTACCGCGCATCTCGCTCGACAGGAAGTCCAGCTCAAGCGACTCGCTCTTGTCCTTCCCCTCCTCCTGCTTCTCGTCCTCCTCGGAGTCCTTCTCCTCCTCTTCCTTCGAGAAGATCAGCTCCTCGCCCTCGCCCAGGACTTCTGTGGAGTCGGGCGTCCACTGCACGTACTCGCGCCAGTGCGTGCCGTCGAACTCGAGCTCGTCGTCGCCGTTGTGGACCGACGTCTGCCCGTCCTCCCGGCAGCGGTGGGGACGGAAGCGCTCCTCCGCGCCGTCCGAACGGGCGAAGGCGCGCGCGAGGATCTCGTCGCCGGAATCGTCCGCGCGGGCCGGCGCGGGCGGGGCGAGCGCCTGCAAGACCAGGAGAAGAACGGGGATGCAAAGCCAACCACGCTTCATCTGCGACCTCCAGTATGAGTCGTTGCCATTCCCTCGCGGGGAGTATAGCGAACGCGCGGGGCCATGCAGCATGAATCGGAGGGCCGGAATCGTTGATAGGAGAGGTGGATACCCTGTAAAATTGAGGGCGGTTTCCGTAACCCACCCATTCGACGAGGGGAGACCGTGATGAAGCGCAGCATCTCGATGGGAACCGCTCTGCTTCTGGCCGTCCTGCTTGCCGCCGCGTCCGCGACGGCCGAAACCCGCACACGCATGGTCCACCGCCCAGACGGCGCCTTCCTGGAAACCGAGCGCCTCCCCGGCGGCGTCGCGCTCGAGGCCACCGCCGGTCCCTGGCAGCGAGAGGGCGGCGAGATTCGCTGGCAGCACACGGTCTCGCCCAACATCTTCTCCAGCACCGCGGTCTCGGACTTCAGCCATGTCTTCGCCGGTGCGACCAACGGCAGCCCCGCCAACATGCATCTGCACAACTTCTTCGGCGACGGCACGCCCCAGTGGAGCTATCCCGGCGAGGACAATTACGTGGACGCTGCGGTCTACAGCCCCGTGCTGGCGGCCGTTGAAGAGAACGGCAGCATCGCCGGCGCCAGCGTGCACGCCTGGTACGCCTCCTCCAGCGTGCCGATCTGGTCGCAGGACATCCCGGGCTGCAACGTGCAGGGCAAGGGCGTTCGCGTCTCGGACGGCGGCAACGTGGTGGCCGTGGCGGTCCGCATGGAGCCCGCCAGCACCGTCCGGCTCTACCACTACGATGCGAGCGACGGCACCCTGCTCTCCACCTTCGACTGTCCCGAGGGCAGCTCGTCCCGCGCCCTGCGCCTCTCCGGGGATGGGTCCCTCTCGCTCGTGCGCTCCTCGAACGTGCTCTACGTCGTCGAGACGGCCACGGGCGACCTGCGCTGGACCGGCAACCTCAGCGCCAGCGCCGAGCCCCTGGCCTTCTCCGAGGACGGCGAGTGGATCGCCGCCGGCTGGACCGCCATGCGCGTCTACCACTGGGACGGCGAGACCTACGATCTGCAGTGGATGAACAACGGCGGCGGGGGCGGCTGGTACCTGGGACGCTGCGACATCACCAGCGCGGGCAACGCCCTGGTGACGGGCTGGTACTCGAGCACCTACCGTCAGAACAAGGTGATGTGGTTCGAGCTCGACGACCCCTTTCCCATCTGGACCTACACCTACGAACTCGCCGGCGGCGGCTACCAGGACCTGCCGAGCGCGGTCATGGTCGACGAGTTCGGCGACTACGCGGTGGTCGGCTCCTGGGGCGACCAGCTGAACACGAACCCGGAAATCCACGTCTTCGGCCGGGAGGGCCCCGAGCCCATCTTCACCGTGGACAGTCCCGGCTCGATCTTCGACGCGGACATCGAGTCGGTGGTGCACGTCGCGGGCCGGAGCTTCGCCTACGGCTACGCCACTGCCGGCGGCAAGCACGTCCACGCGAACCAGATGGGCAGCGGCGGCGACCTCTTCGCGATCTACATCGACACGGTCACCGGCATTGACGATTCAACGCCGCAGGCGGCGGCGGGACCGAGCTTCGATGCCTTCCCCAATCCCTTCAACCCGAAGGTCACGCTGCGCTGCAACCTGCCGGTGGCGGGAGAAGTCGGGCTGACGATCCACTCCCCGAGCGGGCGTCGGGTCCGCGACCTATTCTCGGGCCGGCAGGAGACCGTCAACAGCGCCTACGTCTGGGATGGACGGGACGATCGGGGCGTGGAGATGCCCAGCGGCGTCTACCTCGCGAACCTGCGCAGCGCGCAGGGCGACGCGGTCACGCGCCTCGTCCTGCTACGCTAGCGCGTATCTTCAATCCTCCGCCGAGGGCGTTGAAAAAGGCGGCCGCGAAATCGCGGCCGCCTTCGTTTCTGCACATGTACTTCAAGGCAACGATCGTCAGCGCATGGAGATCACGCGCTGGGTCGGTGGCGTGTGCATGCCGTCGGCCATGGCCGAGAGTTCCTCTAGGCTCAGCGGGCCGATCGTGCCGCCCTCGCCCGTGTCCGGGTCGGAGTGGCAGCCGTAGCAGGCGAAGTCAAGCGTGACCTTCGCCTGGTCGCCGTCCAGCAGGACGAACGCGCCCTCGGCGTCGAACATGCCATCGGTCTTGCCCACGGGATCGGTGTTGATCGACCAGATGTGCGTCTTGATGTCGCCCTGGTACTCGTGGACCTTCACCGCCGTCTTCGACGCCTTCGGCATGTGGCAATCGATGCAGTCCGGCATCCCGTTGTGCTCCATGTGGGTGATGTCGCTGTGGCAGCTGGTGCAGTCCGCAGTCATGCCGGTCCCCGCGGCCACATCGTCGAACTTGGTCGAGGAGTGGCTGTCGTGGCAGTCGTTGCAGCCGGGGCCGCGCGTGGCGCCGTGCGGCGAGTGCAGCCACTCGTCGTACTGCTCGTGGTGCTTGATGAAGCCGCCCTTGGCCGCGATGCGGTTCTCAGCGTCGCGGGTGTGGCACTGCCCGCAGAGCTCCGAGCTGGAATCGACCGTCATGCCGTAGTTGCCGGGGCTGTAGACGTGCTGGTTGCCCATGCCGTGGCACTCCTCGCAGTGCACACCGCCGGCGAAGAAGGTGCCGTGCATGCCTTCGAGTCCGTCCTGGTTGTCGTCCAGGGTGCCGTCCGTGTCCCAGTCCTCGTCGGCCACCCAGCCCGTGGTGTGGCAGGCGCCGCAGTTGTAAGGCTTGGTGCCGGGCTCGTCCTGCGTGTGGTAGGTCACCCAGTCAGCTTGGCCGGCTTCGTCGGCTTCGAAGTTGTGCTGGACGAGATCCCCGGCCGCACCGCTGGTCACGACGTAGCCGTTCGCGTCGACCCAGCGCATCTTCCAGCCGTAGCCGCCGATGGTGTAGGTCACATCCTCCCAGGTGTAGCCCGCAGGCGGACCATCCACGTCATTGGGGAACTGGGCGTGAGCTGGGAAGTGATCGGTCGGTGGCACGCCCTCGAGCTTCGTCAGCTTGTAGGGGTGCCCCGAGTCGGACCAGCGGGTGTAGTGGTCCGTGTGGCAGTCGCCGCAGGCCTCGGAGCCCGCGTAGTCGAGCGCCGGCGGCTCGAGCGCGCCGTGGATGCCCACTGCGCGATCGGAGAGCTGCTGGAGAGTCTTCTCCGAGGCATCGCCGCCCTCGCCCGTGCCCGGCTCGGCGTGGCAGCCGTAGCAGGCGAAGTCCAGCGTGACCGCGGCCTTGCCGCTGCCGTCCTCGAGAACCAGGTTCCCCTCGGCGTTGAACATGCCGTCCGTCTTGCCGACGGGATCGGTGTTGATCGCCCAGATGTGCGTCTTGATGTCTCCCTTGTACTCGTGCCACTTGACCGCGGTCTTGGACGCCTGGGGCATGTGGCAGTCGACGCAGGTCGCATCGCCGACGTGGTCCGTCGTGGTGATATCGCCGTGGCAGCTCTGGCAGTCCGTCTTGACGCCCATGCCCATCGCCACGTCATCGAACTGCGTGGACGCGTGCGGGTCGTGGCAGTCGTTGCAGCCGGGCGCGCCGGCCTGACGGCTCGGGTTGTGCGGGGAGTGCAGCCACTCGTCGTACTGCTCGTGGTGCTTGATGAAGCCGCCGCTCGCCGCGATGCTGTGATCGGCGTTCCGCATGTGGCACTGGCCACAGAGGTCGGAGGAGAGCGTCAGCTCCATCTCGTTGGAGCTGGGAGCGTCGGCGTGCAGGCTGCCCGGCCCGTGGCACTGCTCGCAGTGGATGCCGGTCGCCTCGAAGGTGCCGTGCATGCCCGGCAGGCCGTCCTGGTTGTCGTCCAGCGTGCCGTCGGTCTCCCAGTCCTCGTCCGCGATCCAGCCCGTGGTGTGGCACTTGCCGCAGTTGTAGGGCTTGGTGCCGGGCTCGTCCTGGGTGTGGTAGGTCACCCACTCTTCGCCCGGGTTGTCCTCGAAGTTGTACTGGACGAGGTTCCCGGCCGCGCCGCTGGTCACGACGTAGCCCTGGTCGTCGACCCAGCGCATCTTCCAGCCGTAGCCGCCGATCATGTAAGTGACGTCCTCCCAGGTGTAGCCCTCGGGCGGACCCTGCGGATCCTGGGGGAACTGGGCGTGGGCGGGGAAGGCCGTCGGCGCCACGCCGTCGATCTTCGTCAGCTTGTAGGGATGGCCGGACTCCGCCCACGTATCGTGGATGGTCTCGTGACAGTTCGTTGTGCCGCAGGTCGCCGAGCCCACGAAGGCGGCCACGGGCGTCTCGGTCGTCTTGTCCTTCGTGCAGCCCGCCGCCAGGAGCAGCAGCAGTGGCAGCAGAAGGGTCAGTTTCCAGATTCCTCTTTGCATGTGCAGAACTCCTCGGTCTTGATGTTTAACCAGACCCATTGTCAACTCGCTTCCCTCCCGCATCACCCACGTTCCGGGGGTACCGTCTCGCAAGACGGCCTCGAGAATTCGAAAGCAGGTGAACCTCGTTTACTCGTCATAGAGTAGTCATGGGCCCGGACAAGTAAAGGGAAATTCGGGTATTCTTGGCAGAAATACTCGAACTGTTGCCAGGTATCGCAACATGGGATCAAGCCCTTCGCCTGCGGTAAGGATTCGGGTTCCCGGCAACCCAATGTGGTATTGTATGCGTCGAAATCACAACGATTTACGATAGGTTGAAATCGGACTGCTTTCTCGCTTACTTTGCGGGGCAGTACGGACCGTGAGACTCCCCTCCGACGGAGGCTTCCCGAGATGCCCTTCAAGCGCCTCGCCATCTACTTCCGGGTCTTCACCCTGAGAAACGCCAATCACCCCCTGGGACTGATCGGCCTACTGGTCATGTACATCAGCGGGCTGATGTTGCTCATCCTGCTCTCCCTGGATCTGCTCGGCTTCCACACCTCGCCCTACATGGGCATCGTGACCTTTATGGGGCTGCCCATCGCGTTCGGCGCGGGCATCGGCCTGGTCTTCCTGGGACGGGTGCGCGCGCGCAAGCGGGTCGATATGGAGGGCAAGCGCCCGCTCTACCCCTTCCCCCAGTGGGACCTGAACCAGCCCGAGCACCGGAGCCGCTTCGTGATCCTGGTTGCGGGCGTCACGCTGCTCATAACCCTGGTGGCCACGCTCACTTACCGCGGCGTGGAGTTCATGGAGTCGGTCACATTCTGCGGGAAGACCTGCCACAGCGTGATGCAGCCGGAGCACGTGGCCTACCTGGGCTCGCCCCACGCGCGCGTGTCCTGTGTGGAGTGCCACATCGGGCCGGGCGCCAACTGGTTCGTGAAATCCAAGCTCTCGGGCCTGCGGCAGGTCTTCGCCGTGGCCTTCAATACTTTCTCCCGCCCGATCCCCACTCCCATCCACAACCTCCGTCCCGCGCGGGAGACCTGCGAGCAGTGCCACTGGCCGGAGAAGTTTCACGGCGACAAGGTCTTCATCAAGCGGCACTACGAGTCGGACGAAGAGAACAGCGAACTGACCAACGTCCTCATACTCAAGGTCGGTGGCGGCAGCGCGGAGTCCGGTTTCGCGGAGGGGATCCACTGGCACATGAGCCTCGAGAACGAGATCCACTACATCTCCGACGAGAAGCGCGAGGAGATCTACTGGATCCGCTCGAAGAACCCCGATGGCACGGTGCGCGAGTACGTCATGGAGGACTTCGAGATGCCGGCGGACTTTCTGGAGACCCAGGAGATCCGCCGCATGGACTGCATGGACTGCCACAACCGCCCCACGCACACCTTCCAGTCGCCGGGCTTCGCCGTCGACGAGGCCATCGCCGCGGGTCACATCTCGCAGGAGCTGCCCTTCATCAAGCGCGAGGCCATGAAGGCGATCCGGGCGGACTATGCCTCCCGCGAGGAGGCCGCGGAGGAGATCCCGGCGCGCCTGGCAAGCTTCTATCGCAAGGAGCTGGCTGGGAGTGATTGGGCCGACAGCGACGAGCTGCGGCGCGCGGCGGACGCCATCTCAGACATCTATCTGCGCAACATCTTCCCCGACCTCGAGATCGGCTGGGGCACCTATCCCAACCACATCGGGCACGAGGAGTCGCCGGGCTGCTTCCGTTGTCACGACGAGGAGCACACGACGGCCTCGGGCGAGTTCATCAGCCAGGACTGCGACAACTGCCACTCGCTCCTGGCCTGGGAGGAGAGCGAGCCCGAGATCCTGGACGAGCTCTTCCCCTAGGCGTGGCGACGCGGCGGTCGCGACGCTAGTGCGGGCCGCCTGTCAGGAAACCGAGGATGATCAACGCCAGCAACCAGAG
>CAZVHI010000031.1:0-39020 GCA_964627205.1 uncultured bacterium | reverse complement strand
TTGCGAAGGAGCCTTTTGTGGGGTGGGCGATACTGGGATCGAACCAGTGACCTCATGCGTGTGAAGCATGCGCTCTCCCACCTGAGCTAACCGCCCACACGGTGGACCCAAGGAGAGTCGAACTCCTGACCTCTGCATTGCGAACGCAGCGCTCTACCAGCTGAGCTAAGGGCCCTGGCCGACCCAATCTAGACGAAAAAACGCCCAAGGGCAAGTGCCCTTGGGCGTCTGGGGGGTGGGACCGATTCCCGTCTACTTCACCTCGATCTCGCGACCAGCGACCTTCTCGCTCTTGGCGATGGTCACGGTCAGGATCCCGTTCTTGAGTTCGGCGGTGATGCCGTCGGTCTCGGCCTCCTCGGGCAGCCGGAAGCGCCGCTCGAAGTTGCCGTAGAGGCGCTCCACGCGACGGAAGCTCTTGTCATCCTGCTCGCCCTCGAACTTGCGCTCGCCGCTCAGGGTCAGGACCTTGTCCTCCACGCTCAGCTTGACCTCGGACTTCTCGAAGCCGGGCACCTCGACGACGAGCTGGTAGCTCTTGTCGTTCTCCACGATGTCCACCCGGGGTGACCAGTCGCAGCTGGCGCCGTGTCCGCAGCCATGAGCATGCCCATGCGCGTGGCGGGGGAAGAAGTCGCTCCAGAGGCGGTCGAAGTCGTTCATCATGCCGTGGCCGTGGCGCTGGGGCTTCCACTTGATCATCGTCATCGCTACTCCTCCTCGGTTTCTCGGGCCGGCCGGCGCCCTCGTCTCGATCGGGCTCCGTGCAGGCGGTGGATTTGTTCTCGTCTCACAGCGTCCACAGCAACCCCCTTGCCAATCCCGCCGTAGCACTGCCTAACACGCAGAACTTGCTATCAACAAAGGGGTAACAGAGCCACAACGCATACCATCGCCTAATCCCACACGAGGAAGTGTGCCAACATGGCAGCGGCTCGAACTGACACATGGGCGCGATCCTGACGCTCCCGGCAGAGGCCTGTCAGGCAGGCGAGCAGCGCGTCAGACATCCGAATCCACACAAGCGAACGCTAAGCCGCATCTTGTGGCCGGGTCCAATCCCGGCTAAGTTGGGAAGGTCTCAGGACGGAAGGAAGCCCATGAAGCAGACAGAACCCGGACTGTCCCGGCGCGGCCAGAGCGTGCCGACCAGCCCCATCCGCCGCCTCGTCCCATACGCCGACGCCGCCAAGCGCGAAGGCACCGAGATCTATCACCTGAACATCGGCCAGCCGGACATCGCCACGCCGCGCGAGATGATCGAGGCCTACCAGGCCTACAGCGACAAGGTCCTGGCCTACGGCCCCAGCGCCGGCCTCCCGATCTACCGCCAGGCCGTGGCCGACTACTGGCAAGGCTGGCAGGTGCAGCTCTCCTCCGACGAGGTAATCGCCACCACCGGCGGCAGCGAGGCCGTCCTCTTCGCCATCCTCTCGGTCTGCGACCCCGGGGACGAGATCCTCGTGCCCGAGCCCTTCTACGCCAACTACCTGAGCTTCGCCGCCATCGCCGCCGTGAAGCTCGTCCCGGTTCCGGCCAGCGTCGAGGACGGCTTCCGCCTCCCGCCCCGCGAGGCCTTCGCCGCCCTGGTCAACGAACGCACCCGCGCAATCCTCTTCAGCAACCCGGGCAACCCCACGGGCGTCGTCTACACGCGCGCCGAGGTCGAACTCCTCGGGGAGCTCGCCGCCGAACACGGGCTCTTCCTCCTGGCCGACGAGGTCTACCGCGAGTTCGTCTACGACGGCGCCAGCTTCACCAGCGTCTTCCATCTGCGGGACATCTCTGACCGCGTCATCGTGCTCGACAGCGTCAGCAAGCGCTTCAGCGCCTGCGGCGCCCGCATCGGCTACCTCGCCACGCGCAACCGCGACGTCCTGGACTGCGCCCTCCGCCTGGGACAGGCCCGCCTCTGCTCCCCCACCGTGGACCAGATCGCCGCGGCCGCGGCCTACGGCGCTCCTGAGAGCTACCTGACCGAGGTGATCAGCGAGTACGAGCAGCGCCGCGACCTCCTCTACGATTCCCTCTGCGCCATCGACGGCGTCACCGCCTGCAAACCGGCCGGCGCCTTCTACACGGTGACCAAGCTGCCCGTGGCCGACGCGAAGAGCTTCGCCATCTGGCTGCTCACGGACTTCCGCAAGGACGGCCGCACGGTGATGATCGCGCCCGCGAATGGCTTCTACGCGTCGGAGGGCGCGGGTCTCGACGAGGTGCGCATCGCCTACGTGCTCAAGTCGCCCGACCTGCGCGAGGCGATGGCGATCCTGGCCGAAGGCCTCGCCGCGTATCCGGGCTAGCCGCGCGGTCTCGGCGCCCGGCCGTGTGCTACAATTGGGACGGGTCCCCTGTGCAATCCCCCGCTTCGACCGGAGTGAGACCATGTCCCGCCACGCCCGCCTGCCCGTCTTCGCACTCACCCTACTCCTCGCTGCGGGTTCGTCCCACGCCGACCTCACACTGATCCAGCGCTCGGCCGGCCTCGGCGACCCGGAGTGGGAGGAAGGCCACACGGAGCTCGAACTCGGCGACGCCAACGGCGACGGCCACCTCGACATCCTCTCGGTCGGCGACCACGGCAACCCGCTGTTCAATTCGGAAGAGTCGGGCCTCATGTGCTGGCTGAACGACGGCGCGGGCGTCTGGGATTCCCACCAGCTCGGCCACTTCGGCTACGGCGGCATCGGCGTCGGGGACCTGAACCGGGACGGGCTGCTCGACGCCGCCTGGGGGATCCACCACGACTATGGCTACGGCGGTTTCGGCGACCAGCTCATCGGCGCCGCCCTCGGCGACGGCACGGGCGCCTACTGGACTCCCTGGGACGACGGGCTCGCCACCACCGGCGAGACCTGGGGCATGTTCGCCACGGACCTCGCCGACTTCGACGGCGACGGCTGGCTGGACCTCGTCTCCCAGTCCTTCGGCGGCAGCAACGGCATCCGCGTCTACCGGAACCACGGGGACGGCACCTGGTCGCCCGCGCTGAACCTGTCCGGCGGCAGCGTCTACTACACGATCGAGACCGGCGACTTCAACGCGGACGGCTATCTCGACTTCGCCTGCACGCGCAGCGGCGGCACGGTCCGGCTGGGCGACGGGGACTTCGGCTTCACGATCCACGACACGGGGCTCGCCGGCACGCCGAGCGCGGTCGAGGTCGGCGACATCGACGGCGACGGCCGCGACGACCTGCTCCTCGCCCTGAGCGGCGGTGGCGTGCGCGCCTACCGACTCGACGCGGGCAGCGACACCTGGGTGAACATCTCGAGCGGCCTGCCAACCGGCAGCACCGAACAGGTGCAGCTCGGCGACCTGAACGGCGACGGGCTGCTGGACGCGGTCACCTACTACCGGCCCGTCGGCCGGACCTTCCTCGGCGACGGCGGCGCGAGCTGGACGGCCGACGCGGTCTGGAGCATGCCGAGCCCCGGCGACGGCACGGCCCTCCGCGTCGACGGCGACATCGACCACGACGGGCGCGAGGACATCGTCGTCCTCGCCACCCAGAGCGGATTTCCCTTCTATCGCAACCAGCTCCGCGTCTACTCCCCCTGGCTCGCGCCGGTCGAACTGAGTGCGCGCGTCGTCAGCCCGGACGGCGGCGAAACCCTGCGCCTCGGCTCCATCCGTGAACTGCGCTGGGTGGCGGCGGTCCCCGCTGGTGCGGGCGAGACGAGTGCCACGCTCCGCCTCTCGACCAGCGGCGAAGGCGGCCCCTGGACGACCCTCGCAGACGGTCTGCCGAACTCCGGCATCTACGAGTGGCAGGTGAGCGGCGAGGTGTCCGAACACTGCCGCATCGAGTTGACGGTCGACACGGCCGGCGCGGGCAGCGTCGTTGCGCGCTCCGTCGCGGACTTCCGCATCGCGCCAAGCGGCGCCACCGCCGCTCCGTGGCGTCCCACGGACGGCGCGCAGGCGGGCTGGCTGCGCGTCGCGCCCCAGCCCGTCACAGGCAGCGCGCGCGTAAGCTGGTCGCGGCCCGGGCGGCAGCCCGCCACCCTGCGGCTCTACTCCGCGTCGGGCCGCCTCGTGGATCAGCTCGCGCTCCCGGGCGAACTGGACCGGGATGGCTCGCGGCGTTGGTCGCCGCCGGCCGAACTGCCCGCGGGCGTATACCTGCTCCGCCTCGAAGAGGGCGCTTGGGAACGCAGTGCCAAGCTCGTCCTCCTGCGCGGCGCGGACTGAAGCCCTTGCCCCACGGCTCCCACTCTCCACTGAATGCAGCCCGCCACCTGTGCTATCATTGATGGCGACCGATTCGCCGCCACTCCCCATCCCCTGGAGACCCGGGCATGCGCCAATCTTTCCGCACACACTCCGCACGCGGATTCGCCGCGATCCTCCTCGCCTCGCTCCTCGCCGCGACTCCGGTCCAAAGTGCTGAACAACCCGGAAGCGTCAGCACAAATCCACGCGCTGCCATCGCAGCGCGTGGACATGTAGTGGAGGATTTCGAGTCGGGCAGCGTGATCTTAGATAGCTACCCTGACCAGGATCAGAACCCCGGCGCCTGGGAGCTGACCACCAGCAACACCTACGAGGGCAGCGCCTATGCCCTGCGCATCTACGGCAATTCCTGGAAGACGCAAAGCATCGACGCGATTGCCGTCGCGGACAGCACGGTCTGGCAGGTGGCCGTCTACGTGGAGGACCTGGGCGAGATGCAGGCTTTCGGGCTGAGCGACGGCACGAACGAGCTGCTCTACACCGTGGCCGGCGACCAGCTGCCCGAGGACAGCAAGTGGTGGACGGTCTACCAGGGCGCCTTCGCGCCGGGACAGTGGGTCGCCTACCTTCTGCCCATCGGCGAGGACTGGCACGCCACGCACGGCTACTACCCCACGATCGACACGCTGATCTACGTGAACGACAACGACGGCGGCGGCGGCGTGGCCACCGTCTTCGATGCGATCGTCGATGTCAGCGAAGACCAGCCCGTCGCGCCGCAAGTCAACGCCAGCCACGTCGTGCGCAAGGTGGTCGAGCTGTCGGCGAGCCGCTACCGGGCGGGCGTCCAGTTCTATGGCGATGTCGTAGACCCCGACTCCCCCAGCCACGACTTCCACTGGGACTTCGGCGACGGCGCGACGAGCGCCGAGCAGAATCCCTACCACGACTTCATCGTCGAGGCCGACTACAGCTACGCCGTGGGCCTGGTCGCCACCGACCCCGACGGTATGACGGGCGCCGACACCTGCCAGGTGAGCGTCGAGCCGGGCGAGGGCGAGCTACCCGTCACGATCAACTTCGTCGGCGACATCATGATCGGCCGCAACTACGAATCGAGCGGCGGCATCATCGACACCTATGGCGTCGACGCGATCTTCGAACCCACATACCCGATCCTCGGCGACGCGGCGGACGTCAGCTACGCCAACCTCGAGTGCCCCTTCACCGATCAGGGCGAGCCCCATCCCACCAAGAGCGTCGTCTTCCGGGCGCGACCGGAGAACATCGTCGGCGTGGCAAATGCCGGTATCGACATGGTCACGCTGGGCAACAACCACATCGTCGACTACGGCGAGGAGGGCATGCTCCAGACCATGGACCTGCTCGACCAGCACGGCGTACGCTGGTCGGGGGCGGGGGTGAGCGACTACTTCGCGCTCCAGCCCAGCTACTGGACCGAGCGCGGCGTGCGCATGGCCTTCCTCGGCCTGTCCAACCGCACGGGCCGGCGCTGGAACTACCAGCCCTTCCTGGACGCCGGCGCGAGCAAGTGCGGCTTCGCCTATCTCATCGCCAAGAACCTGGAAGAGTCGGTCGCCGCCACGCGCGCGCAGGCCGACATCCTCATCGTGCAGACGCACAGTGGCAACGAGTACCAGACAGACGCGCCCTCCGAGGACGACCCCGGCGGCGCTTTCCCCGACTTCCCCGCACATGGCCACGCGCACGGCGAGGAGCACTTCACCGTGGAGGCGAACCTGATCGGCCCCGAGCACCCGGACATCCATTTCCGCATCGAGCCCCTGCCCAGCGAGCGCGCGCTCCGGCGCATGGCCCTCGACCTCGGCGCGGACGTGCTCATAAACCACCACCCCCACGTCCTGCAGGGCTTCGAGTCCTACGACGGCAAGCTCATCGCCCACAGCCTCGGCAACTTCATCTTCGACCTCTGGTATCCGGAAACCATGCCGACGATCGTGCTGACCCTGGAGGTCGACGAGGACGGGATCCGCGGCTACCGCTTCACGCCGGCCTGGATCGACGACTTCATCACGCATCCGGCCACGGGAATGCTCGGCCGCGAGATCATGGACCGCCTCGCCGACTACTCGCGGCCCATGGGCGCGCTGGTGGCGGTGGACGCGAGCACAAGCGAGGCGCGCATCCACCTGAACCCCGACGCGGTGAGCGCCGAGCTGAACGCCTACCAGCAGACGGCGCCCCTGCGCGTCGAGGACGGCTTCGCCGTCAGCCGCCCCGTAGAACTGACCGGCCCCGGCTGCCTCGCCCGCGTGCTCGACGCGACCGGCGACGGCCTCACAAACTACGAGATCCGCGCCGGCCGCGAGATCCTCTGGCACGGCGGCTTCGAGGACGAGGGCGCCACCTTCTGGGACGACAACTCGAACGACGAGTGGCTCGACGACACCGAGGCCCTGGTGGGCGCACGTTCCCTGGCCCTGCGCCGGCAGTCGAGCGACCACGATCCCGTCGGCACGGACCTGGAAAGGCACCTGCCCTGCGACCCCGGCAAGGCGCACAGCTTCGCGGGCGCGATCAAGACCGACAACGCCGAGGGCGCTAACATCCTCGCGCGTTTCTACGAGAACCGCTATTCGAGCAACATCCTGAGCGACACAGAGATCGGCCCGCCGCTCTCGGGCACGGCCGACTGGCTGCGCCAGTGGTGGAACCTCGAGACACCAGAAAACGCCTACTACTTCGAGCTGCGCGCCACCCTCGACGTGCCCGACAGCGGCGAGGGCCGCGCCTGGTTCGACGAGCTGAAGCTGATCGAGTGGGAGCCCTGGCAGCCAGGCCAGCCCGGACTCGACCTGCCCGACCCCAACAACTACCGCTTCCTCCAGGTCCGCACGACCGAGACGGAAGTCATCGAGGTCACCCTGAGCTACGAGCAGGCGCGCTACGAGGACGTCCTCACCGGCGCGTCGGGACCCGCGGACGCGGCGCCGGGCGGCCGCCTCTCTCAGAACTATCCGAACCCCTTCAACCCAAGCACGCGAATCGAGCTCGCCGTGCCTGCGGGCGAGCGCACGCCCGTCGACCTGGCCATCTACGACGTGCGCGGCCGGAGGCTCGTCACCCTGTTCCAGGGCGAGCTGGCCGGCGGCACCCAGCGCGGTTTCACCTGGGACGGCCACGACGAGCGCGGCTATACTCTGCCGAGCGGCGTCTACTTCTCCCGCGCCCGCATCGGCGACCGCACCGAGAGCCGCAAGATGATCCTTCTCAAGTAACGGAGGTCGGGCATGCCGAAGAGAGTCTGCGACTGTCTCGCACTGACCGCAGCTCTGCTCTGCCTGCCCGCAGTCGCAACTCGTGCCGAGCCACTCGACGTGGGGACGATCCGCGCGCGCATCGAGGCGGCAGGGCTGCCCTTCACGGTGGCGGAGAGCTGGGTCACGCAGCTGGACGCGGAAGGACGCGAGCGCCTGCTCGGCGCGCCCGAGCGTGAGGACTGCCCCGAGGCCGCCGTCTGGACAGGCCTCATCGGCGACCGCGAGCGGGTCCTCATCGACTGGACGGACATGGACGGCCAGTCCTACGTCAGCGGCGTGCGCAACCAGGGCGGTTGCGGTTCCTGCTGGGCCTTCGCGTCCGTGGCCATGCTCGAGTCGTCCTACATGATCGGCTACAACCTGCCCGACACGGATCCCGACTTCTCCGAGCAGTACGTCCTCTCCTGCATCCCCGGCGATCACGACTGCACGGGAGGCAACCAGGTCAACACCCTGGACTTCCTGCGCGACGAAGGCACGCCTACCGAAGAGTGCTTCCCCTACGAGGCCGACGACCAGATCCCCTGCTCCGACAGCTGCCCCGAGACCGCGGACGAGCTGGTCTACATCTCCTCTTGGAGCTACGTCTGCCGCGACACGGTGAACCTCTCCGCCATGAAGGACGCGCTGGCGGACGGCCCCATCGGCACCTGGTTCCGCGTCTACGACGATTTCTTCGCCTACGACGACGGCGTATACGTCTACGATGGTGTGAGTGAGTACGTCGGCAACCACTATGTGCTCATCGTGGGCTGCGACGACGACGCTGGCTGCTGGCGCGCCAAGAACAGCTGGGGAGGAGGCTGGGGCGAAGAGGGCTACTTCCGCATAGCCTACGAGAGCGGCTGCGACTTCGGCTGGTGGACCAAGTCCTGCACGCCCGAGGGCGCCACGGCCGCGCCGGAGCACGCCTCCGCGACAGGCGGTCTGCACTTGCTCGCGAACCATCCCAACCCGTTCAACCCATCCACCGAGATCCGCTTCGTCCTGCCCGAGCCCGCGCGCGTCGAGCTGGCGATCTTCGGCGTGTCGGGTCGCTGGCTGCGCACTCTGGCCGCCGGCGAGCTGGGAGCCGGCGAACATGCCGCGACCTGGGACGGCCGGGACGACGCGGGGGCGGCCCTGCCAGCGGGCGTCTACCTCTGCCGCCTCGAGGCGGCAGGCATGGCCTCCGCCCGCAAGCTGCTCCTCCTCGAATAAACGCCGCCGTCCGGCGGTCCCCCGGCACGAAAAAGAGCCAGCCGCAATTGCGACCGGCTCCGTGTGTGCTGCGATCTCAGATGTCGCGGGCCAGGGCCCTGGCTCGGATTATAGCACGTCCAGGCTCAGATTTGCAGGTTCTTCCAGCGGCCCGACCGCCAGCGGAGAGTCAGCAGCGTGGCGATGAGGACGAAGTGCACCACCCCGCCCAGCCAGCCCCCCACGATCCCCCAGCCGAAGCGGTAGGCGAAGAGCAGGGCCAGGGGCACGAAGACCCCGTAGGCGCTCGCTGCGATGATGAACATGGGCGCGCGCGTGTCGCCAGCTCCCTGCAGCGCGCCGGTGTAGGTCATCTGCATGGCGTCGCCGATCTGGAAGAGCGCCAGGAGCGGGATGATGCTAACACCGGCGGCCACCACTGCCGGGTCGCGGTTGAAGATCGTGAACAGGTGCTCCCGCAGGAGCAGGAAGACAACCGCCACCAGCAGCGAGTAGACCAAGTTCATGCGCAGCGTCATCCAGCCGCACTTCTCGGCCAGGGCCTTCTTGCC
This sequence comes from uncultured bacterium, assembly GCA_964627205.1. Taxonomy (GTDB): domain Bacteria; phylum Krumholzibacteriota; class Krumholzibacteriia; order JACNKJ01; family JACNKJ01; genus CAZVHI01. The sequence continues at coordinate 29,791 of CAZVHI010000031.1, read as the reverse complement.
CGCGCCCAGGTACTGCCCAACCATCGTCGTCGCGGCCTTGGCGATGCCATTGGCGGGCATGAAGGAGAAGCTGAGCAGCTGGATGCCGATCTGGCTGGCCGCCAGCTCGTCGGTGCCCAGGCGTCCCATGATGGCCATGAAGACCGTGAAGCTGCCCATGTCGAGGAAGAACTGCAGGCCGATGGGCGTGCCCACGCGCACCAGGCGGATCATCGAACGCAGCTGGAAGGGGTGCTCGCTGCGCGTGTGGTAGATGCGGTGAACCGCCGGCCGCAGGAAGAGAGCAAGGCCGAGCAGGAAGGCGGACAGATCCGCGATAGCGGTGGCCACGCCTGCGCCGAGGGTCGTGAGCGCGGGGAAGGGACCGAGTCCGAAGATCAAGAGGGCGTCGAGGATGATGTTCACGACGTTCGAGACGATGGAGATCAGCATCGGCGTCTTCATGTCGCCGATGCCGCGGAAGAAGCTGTGGAAGGCGAAGGTGCCGAGCAGGAAGAAGGAGCTCGTCAACCGCGCGCGCGTGTAGCGCAGGCATTCGGTCACGACATCCGGCGCGGGACCGGCCAGCGCGAGGATCTTGTCCATCTGCCAGAGGAAGATCGTCAGCACGAGCGCGCCCGCGATCGAGAGGTAGAGCCCTTGCCACGCGAAGATCGAGCACTCGCGCAGGCGCCCGCCGCCCTTGGCCTGGGACACGAAGGTGCTCACGCCCTGGACTACGCCGACGAAGAAGGTGAACAGCGTCCAGATCAGCACGCCGCCGAAGCCCGCGGCGGCGAGCTCCACCTTGCCGACGCGGCCGAGCATCATCGTGTCGACCGTCCACATGACGGTGGCCGACAGCATGCCGATGATGGTCGGGTAGGCGAGCAGCCAGGCTTCCCGGATCGAGCCCGCGCGGGCTCCCGGGACCATCAGGCTCGGCTCGTGGCCGCTATGGGCGTCGAACTGGCTCACGTCTCACCTCGGAGGCCCGCCGGGCGGGAGGGTGAGCCCGGCGGCGAGCGAACACAGTAGCCGGAAGCAGCTTTCGAATCAAGGCTCTCGCAAAGCGTGCGGGATGCCGCAAGCCCGTCCCGGTAGGGGTCTTGCGCGCCCGTGGGCCATCGGTTAGGATGGGCGCGCTGCCCCCGCTCGCAGACGGAACACGCCGTCCCCGAATCCACGAGGTGGAGATATGGCTGAAGCACGCGATGTCGTCATCGTATCCGCGGCCCGCACGCCGATCGGATGTTTCCTGGGCGCACTGTCGACCGTACCGGCGCCCAAGCTGGGCGCTACGGCCATCGCCGTGGCCCTCGCGCGCGCTGGCGTCGACGGCAAGGACGTCGACGAGGTGATCATGGGCTGCGTACTGCCTGCCGGCCAGGGGCAGGCGCCCGCGCGGCAGGCCGCGCTCGGCGCGGGGCTGCCCGAGGGCGTCGAGTGCATGACCATCAACAAGGTCTGCGGCTCTGGGCTCAAGAGCGTGATGCTGGCGGCCCAGGCCATCGCCCTCGGCGACGCGGAGGTCGTGATCGCCGGCGGCATGGAGAACATGAGCCTGACCCCGCACTATGCGCTGGGCAGCCGCTCGGGCACTAAAATGGGCGACTGGAAGCTCAAGGACGGCATGGTCTTCGATGGGCTCTGGGATCCCTACAACGACTTCCACATGGGGCTCGCCGCCGAGCTCTGTGCCCGCGAGTGCAAGATCGACCGCGAGGTTCAGGACGCCTACGCCACCGAGAGCTATCAGCGCGCGCAGAAGGCCATCGCGGATGGCGCATTCGAGGCCGAGATCGCGCCGGTGGAGATCCCCCGACGCAAGGGCGATCCCGTCGTGGTCGACACGGACGAGGAGCCCGGCCGCGTGAACTTCGACAAGATCCCCGCGTTGCGGCCGGCCTTCGACAAGGAAGGCAGCGTGACCGCCGCCAACGCGAGCAGCATCAACGACGGCGCCGCCGCCGTGCTGCTGATGAGCGCGGACGAGGCGGCCAGGCGCGGCCTGGCGCCCCTGGCGCGCATCGTCGCGCAAGCCAGCGCCGCCCAGGCGCCCGAGTGGTTCACCACGGCGCCGAACAAGGCTATCCGCAAGGCGCTCGAGAAGGCGGGGCTCGGGGTCGGCGACATCGACCTCTACGAGATCAACGAGGCCTTTGCCGTCGTGGCCGTCGCGAACAACCAGCTCCTCGAGCTCGACCCCGCGAAGGTGAACGTGCGCGGCGGAGCGGTGGCGCTCGGCCATCCCATCGGCGCGAGCGGCACGCGCGTGCTCGTCACCCTGCTCTACGCGATGAAGGACACGGGCGCCAAGCGGGGGCTGGCCAGCCTCTGCATCGGCGGCGGCGAGGCCTCGGCCCTGATCGTCGAGGCGGCGGGCTAGACGCGGTGCTCACACAGGCCTTTACGGAATCCGATTCCCGTATCGACAGGGCCCTGTTCGGGGCCCTGTTGCTGCTCGCCCTCGGCGCCCCCTTCTCGATTGCCCTCTCGCAGGCCGCCCTCGCCGCCGCGACGCTGCTGGGGATTGCGTGCTACCTTCGCGATCGTTGCCTGCCGCGCACGGGCGTGGAGCTCTTCGCGCTCGCCTTCGTGGGCTGGGCGCTTCTGACCATCCCCTTCTCCGGCGAGCCGGCCGAGAGCCTGCGGCACGCGAAGCGCTTCCTGCTGCTGCCCGCGCTCTGGCTCTTCGCCGGCGCCGCGCGTAGCGAAGCCCGCCGCACGGCGCTGCTCGCCGCGCTGGCGGTCGGAGCGGCGGGCGTGGGCGTCTTCGGTATCGTGCAGTACGCGCGCGGTCCCGGCGGCCTGATCGGCCGCGCCGACCTCACGCAGGGCTACATGACCGCCGGCGGTCTCATGATGCTCGCCGGGCTCGTGATCCTGGCCTTCCTGCTCGTGGCGCGGGGACGCAAAGCCCGCATCCTGCTCGGGGCGGCGCTCTTTCCCGTGCTGGTGGCCCTGGCCGTCACCTACACGCGCAACGCCTGGCTGGGCTTCGCCGCGGGCTGTGTGCTGCTCCTCGCGCTGCTGCGCCCGCGCGTGACGCCCATCTTCCTCTTGATGCTCGTGCTGGGCGGCGCCTTCGCGCCGGGGGAGCTGCGTGGCCGCCTACTCTCCTCCTTCGATCCCGGGCACGTGCACAACCGCCAGCGCGTGCTCATGTGGAAGACTGGCTGGCGCATGCTGAGCGAGAATCCGCTGACGGGCGTGGGCGATCGCAACCTCGCAGAGCTCTATCAAAGCTACCACGAGGGCGAGGACGTGGAGGTCAAGGGACACCTGCACAGCAACTACGTGATGTTCGGCGCGCTCTGGGGCTGGCCGGGCCTGATCCTGACGCTGGCATTTTTGTTCGCGCTCTTCAGCCGCCTGTGGCAGCGCTGGCGACGCCTGCGCGTCGCGATCCCAGCGGGCGAGCGCGCCCCACCCACCGTGGCCTGGACGGCGGCGGCCATGGCCTGTTGGCTGGCCTTCATGGTGGGCGGGCTCTTCGAATGGAACTTCGGCGACGCCGAGATCGCGCTCCTGCTCTGGGCCGTGATCGGCGTGGGCCTGGCCGCGGGCGAGGCGCCGATCGGCGCGGCGGGAGGTGAAGCGTGAGACCGGTCGAGATCTCGGACGGCGAGCTGCTCCTCCGCCGCGCGCGCATGAGCGAGGCGAGGCAGCTCATGCGGGCCGTGCAGGCGAGCCAGCCGGAGCTGGTTCGCTTCCTACCCTGGGCCACGCCCGACTACGACGTCGACGCCGCCCGCGCCTTCCTCGAGTTCGCACGCGACGAGGAGCGACAGGAGCGCGGCCTGCACCTGTCCATCTTCGAGCAGGAGAGCGGGGAGCTGGTCGGCGGCATGGGCCTCATGCTCCGGCCCGTACTCGGGCACGGCGAGGTCGGCTACTGGACGCACAGCGACCGCGCGGGCCGCGGCATTGCCACCCAGGCGGCCGGGCTGATCATGGATCATGGCTTCCGCCAGCTCGGGCTACGGCGCATCACCCTGGTCTGCGACCTGCGGAACCGCGCGAGCCGGCGTATCGCCGAGAAACTCGGCATGCGCCGCGAGGGTCGTCTGCGCGAGTACCTCGTCTCCGAGGGTCGCGCCCGCGACCACTGGCTCTACGCCATCCTCAAGCGCGAGTTCAAGCACTGATCCTCAAGAGTCGATGTACGAGGAAGCCCCGCCGCTGCCGGCGGGGCTTCTCGCGCTCAGGATCCGGAGTCGATCGCGGGTCGCGGACTAGCGGTAGAGTCCCTTCACGGAACTCCAGCTCTCGCCCCTCACCGCCGTGCCTGGCGCCATGTGCAGCGCGCTCGGGCAGCACTCGCTGTCCCAGAAGATGTGCGTGGTGCCGCCGTCGTCGGTCGGGTGATCGATCTTCACGATCAGCGACGCGTTCGCCACGATCAGCTCGGCGAGTACGCCGAAGTCGAAGGTGTACATGAGGCCGCAGTCCCAGGTGCCGGAGTAGATCGGGTTCACCCACACGGGACCAGCGACCGCGGCGAAGCTGCCTTCCTGCCCACACACGCCCGTGCCAAGCGTGGCCGAGACGGGACCCGAGGGCAGGTTCCAGCTGTCGTCCAGGTAGATCTCCGCCCAGAAGTGCTTGTCGACGAAGACCGTGTTCATCTCCTCGGAACAGGCGTAGTAGGGCTGGTAGTACTGGCCCGTGAGAAGATCGGTCCAGCTGCACTCGGTCTGCGGACCGAGCAGGTCGGGACCCATGTACTCCCAGAAGGGTCCGATGGCCGTATCCTCCCACATGTAGAGGCCATCTGGGCCGTCGTTGAAGAACCAGGAAGCCTCCTGTGCCAGGCTCGCTGCCGGGATCAACAGCGTCAGAGCGAAGACCGCGGCGAGCATTCGGATCAAATTCGCATCACTTTTCATTTCGAACTCCCTTTCTATCGGGGAAGCCGATCGCTCCCGCCGGGTGGAGCCGAATCACCCGAATCGCCTCCGCACGATGGGGCCGCCTCCTCGCTGGCTCGACCGGACCGCTACCCAGGGCTCCCGGGCGTCCGACGGCTCGCGCTGAGATTCGCGAGCCTCTTGTCTGGAATAAGTCTAGACCTTTAGCTCGCGAGGCTCAAGGCGCTCCGGGCCTTAACTGTAGGGGATTTCACCGATGCAATGATTCAATCGCCGAGTTCTTGCAGGCGCGCCAGCTTGACCTCGGCATCGGCGATCTGCGTGTCGATCCAGTCGTGGTAGCGCTCGTGGAAGGCTCGCAGGCGCGGGTGCCAGACGATCCGGAACGTGGACCGGTTCCGCCCGTCTCGCACACGACGATAACGCTCCAGCTTGTGGAGCAGGTTCTCGCGCAGATCGAAGAGCTGGGGATTGGCGCTCTCGTCCTGGTACTTCCCGAAGCGTGCTTTGTGATTCTTGTACTCCACCATCCACCAGACGAAGGGGTTCTGACCGCGGCGGAAGACCTCGTTGTGCTCGCCCGTCCTCATCTCCAGTATCTCCAGGAGCGCGCCGTGGCCGCTGGGCAGCCAGGCGTATTCGTCGAAGAGCTTGCGCTGCCGGCGATCGACCCAGACGACGTGTGCACTTGCCGGCTCGCGATCGCAGCTCTCGCTCGCGAGGCGCACGACCATGTTCGACGGCACCGACACGTCGGGCACGCCCCCCATCAGCCACTGACAGAGAGAGCGCGACAGCATCCACGCGTGCTTGCCCCAGTTTATCCAGTCGTGCGCGCTCCTCCTCAGCGGGGTCTTCCGGCCGATGACGCCGACGCGCGCGAAGGCGTTGCTGACTGGATGCGAACAGTTGTAGAGGGCCAGGTCCCAGGGATTGCCCTCGGCGTTCGCCGTGCGGTTCACCTCGTTCAGGTGCGCGACGAACTCCTCGAAGGCCCGCCGCGGCATCGGCAGGCGCACGCTGACTACGCTCCGGCCGAGGGTCAGGCCGAAGTCCGTGGCGAGCGATTCGAGGACCATGAGTTCCTGGTAGGCGCGCCGGTTCTCGGGTGCGCGCAACTCTTCCGCGCTGAGCTCGTGATCGGTGGCGAAGCGCGCGAGGCGATCGGGCTTGATCTCGATGCCTTCGAACCAACCCGCGTCGATCGCCCCCCGGATCGCGTCGTCGACCATCTCGCGGGTCAGGACGGCCTCGGGATCGACGCCGCCATGGAAGAAGTTGCCCCGGCCAGGGATCGCCACCCAGTTCGTGTTGGCGAAGATCTGGTTGACGCTGATGCCGACGCCCGCGTCGGGATCGGCGAGACCTTCCCCTTCCCCGCAGACGGCGAGCTGGATCACGCCCGGCAGCGATTCCCGGTCGATGCGCGCGCCCTTGAGGAAGACAGTCGCGTGGCCGCCGCGCCCCCCGGCGCGGACGATCTCCTCGCCCGCCTCGTCGAAACGGCCCGTGCGGCGCACGAGCTGCGTCATGGTGCAGACCTGGACGTAGTAGGGATGGAGGGCGTTGTAGGCGGCGGTCGCAGATGCGGCGTCGGAACCCAAATGCTCCGCCCGCGCGGAGGCAGGCAGGGCGAGGCCCGGACAGAGCAGGAGTAGGAGTTGCCAGAGCGACCAGAGCGCGAAAGCACCGCAGCGAGAACCGCTGTAATCTGAGCCCACACTCCACCTCCGTGTTCAGCCCCGCGGGGCAGTCTACACGAAAGCCGGCCGGAGGGCTACTTCACCACGAGGTTCAGCAGCTTGCCGGGCACGTAGACCGCCTTGACGATCTGCTTGCCCTCGATCCAGGGCGCCAGTTTCTCGCTCGCGAAGGCGATCTCTTTCACCGCCTCCTCATCGGCGTCGGCGGGCACGTCATGCTTGTCGCGGAGCTTGCCGTTGACCTGCACGACGACGGTCACCGTCTCCTGGACGAGGTAGGCGGGATCGGCCTCTGGCCAGGGCTCGCAGGCGAGCGTGTCGTCGTGGCCCAGGCGCTGCCAGATCTCCTCGGCCAGGTGCGGCGCGTAGGGAGAGAGCAAGAGCACGAAGGACTCGAGCGCCGACTTCGCGCGCACGTCCTTCTGGTTGAGCTCGTTGACGAAGATCATCATCTGGCTGATGGCCGTGTTGAAGCGCAGGCCTTCTGTCATGTCGGTCACGGCCGCGATGGTCCGGTGCAGCACCTGCAGCGTCTCCTCGTCGGGCGCGACGTCCTGGATCGCGGGCAGGAGCTCACCGGTCTCGTCGTCGAAGAAGAGGCGCCAAACGCGCGACAGGAAACGGTGGATGCCCTCGATGCCCGTGGTGCTCCAGGGCTTGTCCCGCTCGAGCGGTCCCAGGAACATCAAGAAGAGACGCAAGGAGTCGGCGCCGTGCTCGGCGATCACGTCGTCGGGGTTGATGACATTGCCGCGGCTCTTGCTCATCTTCTCGCCGTCCTCGCCCAGGATCATCCCCTGGTTGCGAAGCTTCGGGAAGGGCTCGGCCGTCGACACGTAGCCCAGGTCGAAGAGCACCTTGTGCCAGAAGCGGGCGTAGATCAGGTGCAACACGGCGTGCTCGGCGCCGCCGACGTAGAGGTCCACCGGCAGCCAGTACTTCTCCTTCTCCGGGTCCCAGCCCGCCTGGTCGTTGTCCGGGTCGATGAAGCGCAGGTAGTACCAGCAGCTCCCCGCCCACTGGGGCATGGTGTTCGTCTCGCGGCGCGCCGGCTTGCCGGTTACCGGATCGGTGATGTGCACCCAGTCGTGCATCGTCGCGAGCGGGCTCTCGCCCGTGCCAGCGGGTTTGTAGCTCTCCACCTCGGGCAGGGCAAGCGGTAGCTCGTCCTGCTCGAGCACGCGCACGGAGCCGTCCTCGAAGTGCAGGAGCGGGAAGGGCTCGCCCCAGTAGCGCTGCCGGCTGAAGAGCCAGTCGCGCAGCTTGTATTGCACGGTCGCCTTGCCGAGGTCGCGCTCTTCGAGCCAGTCGCCCATCTTGGCAATCGCCGCGGGCACGTTCAGCCCGTCGATGGGCGGCGAGTTCATGATCGTGCCGTCCCCCTCCCAGGCCTGAGCGGCGATGTCGCCGCCCGAGATGACCTGACGGATGGGCAGCTCGAACTCGTGCGCGAACTCCCAGTCGCGCTGGTCGTGGGCGGGCACGGCCATGATGGCGCCGGTGCCGTAGCCCATCATCACATAGTCGGCCACCCAGATCGGGATGCGTTCCTTGTTGACCGGGTTGACCGCATGGGCGCCCGTGAAGACGCCCGTCTTGTCCTTGGCCATGCCGCGGTCGAGGTCGCTCTTGCGGGCCGCCTCGTCGCAGTAGGCGCAGACGGCGTCCAGGCACTCCGCGCTGCAGAGCTCCCTGACGAGCGGATGCTCCGGCGCGAGGACCATGTAGGTGGCGCCGAAGAGAGTGTCGGGGCGGGTGGTGAAGACGCGCAGGGGCTCGGGCCGTCCCTCGACGACGAAGTCCACCTCGGCGCCCTCGCTGCGGCCGATCCAGTTGCGCTGCAGCTCCTTGATGCTCTCGGGCCAGTCGAGCTCCTCGAGATCATCGAGGAGGCGCTGGGCGTAGTCTGTGATCCTGAGCATCCACTGGCGCATGGGTTTGCGGATGACCGGGTGATCGCCGATCTCGCTCTTCCCGTCGACGACCTCCTCGTTGGCGAGCACCGTGCCGAGGGCGGGGCACCAGTTCACCGCTACCTCGGCCTCGTAGGCCAGGCCCTTCTTGTAGAGTTGCGTGAAGATCCACTGGGTCCAGCGATAGTAGCCGGGCTGTGTGGTGTCGATCTCGCGCTCCCAGTCATAGCTGAAGCCGAACATCTTCAGCTGCCGCCGGAAGTACTCGATGTTGCGGTCCGTGGTCTCGCGCGGATGGGTGCCGGTCTTCACCGCGTAGTTCTCCGCCGGCAGGCCGAAGGCGTCCCAGCCCATGGGATGCATCACGTTGAAGCCCCGCATGCGGTAGTAGCGCGAGACGATGTCGGAGGCCGTGTAGCCCTCGGGGTGCCCCACGTGCAGGCCGTCGCCGCTGGGATAGGGATACATATCCAGCACGTAGCGCTTCGGCTTGGCCAGGTCCTCGCTGGCGCGGAAGGTCCCCTGCTCCTCCCAGAAGCGCTGCCACTTGGGCTCGATCGCGGTCGGGTCGTAGGGCATGGCACACCTCGATCTTGGAAAACAGCCATAATGGATTGGCCAAGCTATATACTAGGATTCCCGGCGGCGAGCAAGGCCCATCGGGGAGCGCATCAGGGTTTTTGCCGCTGGTTCGCGCCTTCGTCCCCTCCATCGGGTTATAATGGTGGCACACGGGCCTTGGCCTGGCCCACAAAGGAGGAGGGGATGATGATACCATTGCGGATACTGGGCTTCATCGCGGCGCTGGCGATCCTGCTGGCAGCGCCCACGGTCTTCGCCTACGACGTGCTCCTGGACATCGACCTCGACGGCGACCCCGCCACCATCAACTACGAGACGGACGAGGAGAGCGCGGTGGTTTGGCTCTGCCTGTGGCCGGACGAGCCCGGTGAGCTGATCACCGAGATCGACTTCGGCCTCGGCGGCACCTGCTGGGACTGCTTCGAGCTCGACAACATCTTCACCTACGGCACCCAGTGGGATCTGCCCATCGGACCGGGCTGGCTGGACGAAAACCCGCTGTTTGCCAGCAGCGACTGGAACGGCCTCACCTGCTGGAATTGCTGCGGGAACCCGGGCTACCATCATATCTTCCTAGCGAGCGCAGCGGGCGGCGGCTTCAACCTCGAGGCGCCGATCTTTCTACGAAGCTTCAACGCCTGGTACAGCGACAGCTGGGAGTTCGAGCACTGCCCCCACCCGCCCTGCGACCTGATGACCTTCCCCGGCGTCTTCACCGGACCGGCCGGAGACGGCAACACGATCTGGCTGGGTGAGCACATCCCGATCGCGCAGGGGCATTGGGGCGCCCTGAAGTCGCTCTACTGAGTTCGCCTCTCCTGAATCCCGGGCTCGGTCCTGGGCATCGAAGAAGGGCCCGCCGGCAGGCGGGCCCTTTTCCTTACATGGACCGAACGACACGCCCGGAGCGCCCGGGCGACAAGGCGCCGACTCGAGACGGAGGACCCACCGATGCGAGCGCTCTCCCTGGCCCTCTTCGCTCTGTCATTCATGGCCGCCCCCGTTGCCGCTTACGACGTCCTGCTGGACATCGACATCGACAAGGACCCGAGCACGCTGCGCACGGAAGTGGACGCCGACTCGGCGACCGTGTGGCTCGTCCTGCGTCCGACCGATCCCGGCGAGTGGTTCAGCGATGTCACCTTCGGTCTCGGCGGCACCTGCTGGGAGTGCTGGCAAGAGGACGTGCCCTACACCTACGGCACCGACTGCGATCTCTTCTGGACGCTCACGGACTGGCACGGGGACAATCCTCTCTTCGAGTCGAGCTGGGCAGACATCAGCCTCTGCTACGGCTGCTGCGGCGGAAGCGGCCCCGGCGACGGCTACCACTACCTCTTCTCGGCCCTCGCCGCCGGCGGCGGCTTCGCCCTGACCGAACCCGTCTTTCTCGTCGGCTTCGGCGCCTGGGTATCCCGCAGCAGCATCTTCGAGCGCTGCCCCCATCCGCCCGCCAACCTCATCACCTTCCCCAACCCCTTCGGCGGACCCGACGCCGAGGGCAACGAGATCCTGATCGGCGACGAGTTCACGCCCGCTCGAGGCAGCAGCTGGGGCGCCGTGAAGGCTCTCTATCGCTAGGGACCCGCGCGCAGGAGACCATCCAGCGCGCCGCTAGCCAGCCCGCGCTCGTGCAGGAGGCGGTGGCAGCCCGCGCGTCAGAGCTCGAGCTTGCTCAGCACCCGTAGGCTGAAGGCCGGCAGTCCGAGCCGCTCCCGCTCCGCAGTTCCGGCCCAACGGTACTCGGGGCGCCTATCCGCCACCATGAGCTCGACGTCCGCGGCCAGCAGTTCCTGGCGGATGCGATAGCGCGTGATCGTGTGCCTCCGTTCGCCGAGCCGGCGGGTGCGGCGCAGGCGCAGACCGAGCTCGCCCCAGCGCTCCGGCGGGAAGGCCCCCGCGCCGTCGAGCACCCGGTAGGGCAGGTTCCAGAGTCCGCGCAGGAAGGGTCTCTCGCCCCGCGCGAGGAGCAGTTCCTCCCCACGGCGGAACACCCCCACCTCGACGCGGAGCTCGACGGGCTCCTCCCGCCTCGGGCTCTGCGGAAAGGCCTCCGGCTCGCCCGCGATCCGCGCACGACATCCCACTGCGACGGGACAAGCGCCACAGCTCGGGGCGCGGGGAAGGCAGACGCGCGCGCCGAGTTCCATGAGCGCCTGGTTGACGTCGCCGGGCCGCGGGCCCGCGACCAGCTCCGCCAGACGCCCCCACAGCTCGCCCTTCAGGGGCTGGCGAGCGGGATCGCCGCCGGCCGCGTCCAGGCGGGTGAGCACGCGCACGCCGTTGCCATCCAGGGCGGGCTCGGGCCGCTCGAAAGCAATGCTGGCGACGGCACCCGCGGTGTAGTCGCCCACGCCGGGCAGAGCGCGAAGCGCTGCCGTGCTGCCGGGCAGGTGGCCGCCCATCTCCCGGACGACGATCCGCGCGGCGCGCAGGAGGTTCCGCGCGCGGCGGTAGTAACCCAGACCGCTCCAGGCCGCGAGCACCTCCTCTTCCGATGCCGTGGCGAGCGCGTCGAGGTCGGGGAAGCGCTCCAGGAAGCGCTCGAAGTAGGGCAGCACCGTCGCCACGCGGGTCTGCTGCAGCATGATCTCCGAGATCCAGACACGATAGGGCGTGGGCTCGTCGCGCCAGGGCATGGGCCGGCGCTTGCGGTCGAACCAGGTGAGGAGCCGCGTGCGCAGCCTTCCCGCATCGTTTCGCACCTGGGTCATTGGCAATCCTCCGCGCGGAGAGTATCCTGGGTCGCGAGCGAAAGACAAGGACCCGAAAGGCGAGGAGTAGGGCCATGGAGCGAGACCGGCCGAGCCACGAGCGTCACCGCGCGGAGGCGCCGCAGAGCGTGTCCTGCCGCATCCTCAGCGTCAGCGATACGCGCAGCCTGGAGACGGACCGCTCCGGCGCGTTGATCGCAGAACTACTGGAGGGAGAGGGCCACCCCGTGCTCGGCCGCGAGATCGTCCCCGACGAGGACCGCCCTATCGAGAAGGCTGCACTGGCGGCGCTGGCGGATCCGGAGACCGAGGCGCTCCTGGTCACCGGCGGCACGGGCATCTCCCCGCGCGATCGCACGGCGGATGTGATCGATGCGCTCTGCGAGCGGAAGCTTCCCGGCTACGGGGAGCTGTTTCGCATGCTGAGCTGGGAGGAGATCGGCAGCGCCGCGATGCTGAGCCGGGCAGGCGCCGGCGTCCGCGCCGGCCGGATCATCTTCGTCATGCCCGGCTCGAGCGCGGCCGTCCGCTTGGCAATGTCGAAGCTGATCCTGCCCGAGCTGGGCCATCTGCTGAGGGAACTTCGGAAGGGGACCTGAGCGGTAGCAGCCAAAAAAAACGGGCGCCGCGGCCCGATAATAGCTGGGTGGAGCGAAACCTGAACCCCCTCACCGCTTCGAAGAATCGGACTACCTGCTTACCCCTCACTGCTCACCACGGCGAACAGCCAACCAGTCCTACGATCTCCGAAGTCCTCTCAGTCCGTTTGTCCGCTCCACCCAGGCAATTGATTTTGGCCAACAAGGCCTTGTAGTCCGGAATCTACACCAGGAGCAAGGGCTAATTCAAGCTCTTTTCCTTCACTTTGCGACGTTTTTCCTCCAGCTTCCCCACCATCTGCTTCAGGGTCCGGTGTTCGAGGGTGAGCCGGATCCGCGTGCGGATCTCCTTCCATTCGTCATGGATCGGACAGGCCGCCTCGTCCGAGCACACGTCGATGCCGAGGATGCAGATCTCGTCGTAGTTGCTGATGTGGTCGATGGGATCGACGATGTCGTAGAGGGTGATCTCCGCCGGTGGCCGCGCGAGGCGGAAGCCGCCCTTCGGTCCGCGATGGGAGCGCACAAGCCCCTTACGTGAAAGGATCTGCATGGTCTTGGCCAGGAAGTGAAAGGGGATCTCTTCCTTCTTCGCCACATCCTTGAGCTGGGTCAGCTCGCCCTCTGCCTGTTCCGCCAGGAAGACCATGGCGCGGATTGCGTACTCCGCTGCCTTCGAGTAGAGCAATTCATCTCCTTCGGGAATGCCTGGATTTGAGAAAAAGATATCCTTAAACAAGCAAACTACGTTTCCAGCTGTCGAAAGTCAACCGACAAGTTTGAAAATATCGGATATATCAGTGTTCAAGAGAACGGTGTGGGCTCCGGCGCTTTCAGACGGGCTTGACCGACAGCAGGGTGACGTCGTCCTCCCAGGGCTGGGATCTACCGAAGTCCTTTGCGGATTTCAAGATACGATCCACGGTCTCCGCCGCGGAGAGCTTGTAACTGTCACGGAAGAGTCGGATGACGCGCTTCTCACCGAACTCCTTGCCGTCGGAACTGCGCTCGACCAGGCCGTCAGTGAAGATGAGCAGCTGGCTGCCGGGGAAAAGGTGGGTGAAGCCGCGCTGGTAGCTGGCGTCGGCAGTGGGGCCGAGGATGACGCCCCCGGTCTGCAGGCGCTCGACCTCGCCGCCTGCCCCCAGGATCAGGGGTTCGCAGTGGCCGGCGTTCACGTAGACCAGGTTGCCGTTCCTCTCCAGCTCGCCATAGAAGAGGCTGACGAAACGCGTCGACAGCCGACTGGCGTGGATCACGCGATTCAGGCGCCGGATCACCGCGGTGATCTTCATCTCCTTCTCGACGCCCATGCGCAGGCCGGTCACGACGTCCCGCGCCTGCAGCGCTGCTGGCAAGCCGTGGCCGCTGGCGTCGCCCACCGCGATGCCCAGCGAATCCTCACCCAGGTCGATGAAGTCGTGGATGTCCCCCCCCACTTCCGCGGCCTCCGCGGCCTGGGTACGGGCGGCGATGTCGTAGCCCTCAAAGCGAGGCGGAAAGACCGGCAGGAGGCTGGCCTGGATGGCCTCCGCCTCGCTGATCTCCGCCTCCATCGCGGCCTGACGGAGCCGCAGGCCCAGCGTGTGCTGGATCGTGCTCAGCGCGAAGACGAGGCTCTCCTCGTCGATCTCCGGCGCGATTCCGAAGGATATCAGGTAGCGGCCGTCGGCCAGGGAGAAGGCCGCGAAGTTGCTCACACCGAGACGCGACTCCAGGTCTGGATCGTAGCCGGGGAAGTCCTCGTGGATGGCGACCGCGCGCCGCCTCTCGATCTCCCGGACAGGCGGGTAGTCCACGGGGATCGAGAAGCCCTCGAGGCCGTTTGCCAGCGGCTGCGAGCTGTGCCTCAGGAGATAGACTCCGCCGTCCCGCGTATAGAGACGCCCGCTGCTGATGCCCAGCTCGTCCTTGAACTCGGCGACCACGCGGTCGACCATGCGTGCCAGGGCGTGGTGCGGCCGCTTTTCGTGCTCGATCTCGCCGAGCAGAAGGTCTAGTTTGCGATAGTAGCCCTTGTTGTTGAACATCGACTCAGAGCCTGCCCTCGATCTCTCGAAACACCTCTTCATCCTCCGGGAAGCGGCCCGTGCCCTTCTTCGAGAACACGAGCGCGCCGCCGACCGTCACCTCGAAGACGCCGCCCCCCGACGCGATCAGGCTCGGCGTGATGCCGAAGCGCTCCTGGATCTGGGCCGCCAGACTGGCGGCGCGGGGTTCGTAGTTTCAGACCTTGCAGTACTCGATGCTCACGGCGGGTTTCTCGCTCATTCAATACTCCCTTCGATCGAATGTAGGGAAGCACAGGGCACCTGCAGTGTCAACGCGGCTTCTCTCCCGACGCGCGGAAGCCGAAGGCGCGCAGGCGCAGGCTGTTGCTGACTACGAAGAGGCTGCTTGCCGCCATGGCCGCCGCGGCGATCATCGGATTCAGGACGCCGATGGCGGCCAGGGGGATGGCCAACAGGTTGTAGAAGAAAGCCCAGAAGAGGTTCTCGCGGATGGTGCGCAGCGTGCGCCGGGAGAGATGGATGGCGTCCACGACCCTCGCCAAGTTACCGTGGACGAGCGTGACGGGCGCCGAGGCGACGGCCACGTCCGTGCCGCTGGCCAGGGCTATTCCCACGTCCGCCGCGGCGAGCGCCGGTGCGTCGTTGACGCCGTCGCCCAGCATCGCTACGCCCTCGCCACCCGCACCCTCCTCCCGGATGCGCTGCGCCTTTCCCTCCGGCCGCAGGCCCGCCTCGAAGCGTGCGATGCCCGCCTGCTGCGCGGTGCGGCGCACGGCCTCCGGCCGGTCACCGGACAGGAGCACGGGCTCGATGCCCATCTCGCCGAGGCGATGCAGCAGAGCCGGCGCCTCGGGACGTAGCTCGTCCTCGAGCCCGAAGGCGGCCTCTAGGCGTCCCTCCACGGCAACGAGCACGCTGCTCAGCCCGCCCTCCTCCAGCTCGGCGATCGTGTTTGCGCCCTCGCTCAGGTCCACACCCTCGCTCTCCAGGTACCAGCCGGCCCCCACGAGGACCTGCTTGCCCGAGATCTCCGCGCGCACGCCGCCCCCGGGCCGCGTGACCACCGCGAGCGCGAAGGCGGTCCCCTCGGTACGCTCCCGGCAGTACTCGCGCAGCGCGCTCGCGAGGGGATGGCTCACCGACGCCTCGGCTGCCGCCACGTAACGGAAGAGCGGTTCGGACGGTTTGCCGCCAAAGGATACGAAGCGGACGACCTTGGGCACGCCGCGCGTGAGGGTGCCGGTCTTGTCCACGGCGAGGAGACGGATGCCCTGCAGGCGTTCGAGGCTGGCGGCGTCGCGAAAGAGGATGCCGTGGCGGGCGGCCATGCCGCTGCCAACGAGGATCGCGGTGGGCGTCGCCAGCCCAAGGGCGCAGGGGCAGGCGATGATCAACACGGACACCGCGCGCAGCAGGATGCTCACCGAGCCAAGCTGGGGCGCGAGCAGGAGGTGGAGCAGGATCGTGAGCAAGGCGATGCCAAGCACCACGGGCACGAAGATCCCGGCCACGCGGTCGGCCAGGCGCTGGACCGGCGCCTTGGAGGCCTGGGCCTCGCGCACCAGGCGTACGACGCCCGCGAGCACGGTCTCTTCACCCACCGCAGTGACGCGCAACTCGACGAAGCCGTCCTGGAGCAGCATGCCGCCCGTCAGGTCGTCGCCGATGCTGGCACGCATCAGCCTGCTCTCGCCGGTGAGCATGGATTCGTCGACGGCGCCCTCGCCCTGGATGACCACGCCGTCCGTAGGCACCTTCGTTCCCGAGCGCACGCGGATGCGATCCCCCGGCCGCAGGCTCGCGACCGCCACCTCGCGCTCGTCGCCCTCGTCGTCGATGAGGACGGCCTCGTCCGGGATCAGCCGGGACAGCTCGCGGATGGCGTCAGCGGCGCGGTCCTTCGCGCCGCTCTCGAGCACCCTGCCCACGAGGATCAGGGTCACGATCATAGCGGCGCTTTCGAAGTAGAGGTGTCCGCCCATGGCGAGGCTGACCCAGCTGCCCAGCCAGGCCGCCCCGACGCCGAGAGCGATCAGCGTCTCCATGGCGGTGTGGCGGCGCCGGAAGAGCTGCCAGGCCTTGAGGAAGAACCGCCGCCCCGGCCCCGCCAGCACGGCCGTGGTCAGGAGGCCCTGGATGATCCCCCAGAAGAGGCCAGGAGGCCCGAACATGGCGAGGAAGAAGAGGACCAGGCTCAGGAGGATGGACAGGCGGAGGTCCCGGACGAGCTCGCTCCGGTCCTCCCGGGGAATCGCGGCTTCGGAGAGCCCTTCCTCGGCCAGGATGGGATCGCCCTCGTAGCCCGCGCCCCGCACGGCCTCCAGGATACCCAGCAGGGGTAAGTGACCTGTCCCCTCCACCTTGGCCTCCTGGGTGGCCAGGTTCACGCTCACCTGTTCCACACCGGGCACGGCCGCCAGGGCCCGCTCTATGTGGGAGCAGCAGGATGCGCAGGTCATCCCTCGGATGCGGATCCTCGATTCGGGCAAGTTCCATCCTCCCGGCGCTTTGCCTTGCCCAGGCGCTCCGATTGAGATACAATAACGAAGACATCTCAGTTTTACGACTGTAAAGAAGGATCCATGCGTAGCATCATCGGCACCAGCATTCTGGTCCTCTTGCTCTCTGCACTCCTGACGGGCACCGTCTTGGCCGACGAGCAGGAGACGGAGACAGAGAACCAGGAAGAAGCAGTCCAGCCAGCTCTCGAAGACAATGACGCCGACGCTCTCCTCGACACCGAGGAACAGAGCTGGAGCAATGTCAAGGCTCTCTGGGGCTAGCTGAACTCTCCTCGACACGCTCCCTGGACGAATCCATCCAGGGCCGACCCATCTGATTCCATTCCCGACAACTTTTCCTTGCCAGTGAAATCGGTCTGTCCTAGATTCCGCGCACTTCCCAGCGCCAGCTCCACGCTGCGCGGGTTGTTTTCTTTTCAGCACAGACATCCAATGCATCCTTTGTAAGGAGGACCCATGGGACGCAGCGTGGCAGTGGTGTGCCCGAAAGGCGGTGTAGGGAAGACGACCGTGGCCGTGAATCTCGGCTCGGCTCTGGCCGACAAGGGCTTTCGTTGTCTGATTGTCGGCGTGGACCCGCAGTGCGGTCTGACCGGCAGCCTAGGCAAGGACCGCTTCGACATCGACTATGGACTGCTGGACTTCTACGACCCGGAGGGTTCTCCGGAGAAGGTGATCCAGGAGAGCGGCATCGCGAATCTCGACTTCGTCACCAGCAACGTCTGGTCGCGCGAGGAAGAGGAGGAGCTCCTCGCCCATGCCGCGGCGGAGCCCGAGCGTCTGACCTGGGCGCTGTCGCCTTTCAAGCAGAGCTACGACTTCATCCTCATGGACTGTCCGCCCAGCCTCAGCGCGTTGACCTACTCGGCCCTGCGGGCTGCCGACCTCATGCTCGTCCCGCTGCAGGCCGAGGAGCTCGCCTATCGGGCGCTGCCCCGCCTCTTCGACAGCCTCGACGAGCTCTCCCGCGGCGGCGGCCGTACTCCCGAGCTTCTGGGCATCGTGCTCAACCAGGTCGATCCCCGCACGCGTCTGGCGAACTCCGTGATCGCGCGGGTGCGCCAGGAGTATGGTGAGCAGGTATTCCAGACGATGATTCCGCGCACGGTGCGACTCGCCGAAGTCGCGCAGCGGGGACGTCCCGTGAACCTCTTCAACCGCGTCGGCGCCGGGTCACAGGCCTTCGCCGCCCTGGCCGAGGAGATCCTCACCCCCATGCGAAACGAGAGCGAGAGGACCGTCGAGGTGGAGACGGAACCCGTCGAACAGATCGCGCGCGAGGAGTCGGCAGAGGCGGCTGTGGCAGCGGCGTCGCAGCCTTGGAAGCCGGGTGCGCTCCTCGAATCGGTGACGGCGTCCGTCGAGAGCGAATCCGGCGGCGCGGAACCGGGAGAGGATGAGCGCATCCTCAGCCTCGAGGAGGCGGAGAAGGAGCGCGAGGTCGTGTTCTCGCGCAGCCGTCCGAGTCTTGACGACTACGACGACAACAAGGAAGACGAACACCTCCACTGATCGCGCGCACATCTCCGGCAATGAATGGGGCGGATCCGAGGATCCGTCCCTTTCAGTTTTCATAAAAGAAGCTCGTGAGACTCTTGCATCGACCGGTCGCAATCCGTATTCTCCGAGCTTCCGCCGGAAAAAGCCTCGAGCCATCCCGCTTTCACCAGCGCGGCGCCCGCTTTCACCGCCGTATCGGGCAAGCCGTGAGCGACAACGAGGTCGCCGGCGCAACGGCATTTCATCGTAACGACACGAAGACGAAGCTCATCACGTAGATGGGAGTGGTATGTCCATGATCAGAAGACTCATGTTCGCGACGGTCGCCATAACCCTGTGCGCTCTCCCCGCGGCCGCCCAGAACTGGGAGACCGCGGCGGATCTCGGGCTGGCGCTCACGCAGAGCGGCTACAGCAGCAACTGGGCCGGTGACGAGAACGGCTCCATCACCTGGACCTTCACGGGCAACATGAGTGCCGCCAAGCAGCTGAACCCGAAGATCAACTGGCAGAACACGCTGAAGCTCCTCTACGGCGAGACGCACCAGCAGGCGGTCGACGAGGCGGGCGAGCGCTCGTGGAGCAGCCCCGAGAAGTCCACGGACCGCATCTTCCTCGAGTCCCTGCTGAAGTTCACGCTGGGCAAGTGGGTGGATCCCTACGTCGCCCTGACCGTCGAGAGCCAGTTCTACTCAGCCTTCGCGGCGCCGGATGGACTGACCGGCGACAGCTTCGAGGCTGAGAAGCGCAGCTTCCTCAGCCCTCTCCTGGTGTCAGAATCGGCCGGCGTGGGCCGCAGCCTCATCGAGGAGGAGCAGCGCAAGCTCTTCACCCGCGTGGGCTTTGCCTTCCGCCAGCACCGGACGCACGAGCCCGCGCCCAACGACGCCCTCACGAACTGGGATCTCGAGTCGAGCTCGGTCAGCGACGGCGGCGTCGAGTGGGTGACCGACTATGAGCACACCTTCGCCGAGGAGCGTGCGAAGCTGGTCAGCAAGCTGAGGCTGTTCAAGGCCCTCACCAATTCCGAGTCGGAAGCCCTCGACGCGGTGGACGTCGACTGGGGAGCGGTGGACATCGCCTTCGAGAACACGCTCTCCGCCTCGATCTCCGAGTACATCCAGATGACCTTCTTCCTGGAACTCCTCATGGACAAGGAGATCGACGAAGACATGCGTTTCCGCGAGACCCTCGGGTTGGGAGTCTCCTACAAGCTGTTCTAGATGAACCATAGCAAGGAGGGAGTGAGCATCATGTTCAAGGAGTTCAAGGATTTTGCCATGCGCGGAAATGTCGTGGACATGGCGGTGGGTATCATTATCGGCGCCGCCTTCGGCACCATCGTGAAGTCGCTGGTCGCGGACGTCATCATGCCGCCCATCGGGCTGCTGCTGGGCGACGTCGACTTCGCCAACCTCTTCGCCGTACTCAAGGAGGGTGCGACGGCAGGCCCCTACGCCTCCTTGGCGGACGCGCAGGCGGCCGGCGCGGTGACGATCAACTACGGCACGTTCATCAACACGATCATCAGCTTCCTCATCGTCGCCTTCGCCATCTTCCTCCTGATTCGCAACCTCAACCGACTCAAGAAGGAAGAGGAGGCCCCGCCCGCGGAGCCGACCACGAAGTCCTGCCCGCACTGCCTGACGGAGATCGCCATCAAGGCCACGCGCTGCCCCAACTGCACCACACAGCTGGAATCGGCCTAGAGAGCTGAAAGGAGCGGAAAATGGACGCCGTCCTGCAGAACCTGATCACTTTCGCCACGACCTACGGCATCAAGGTGGTCGGCGCGATCCTGATCCTGATCATCGGTCGCATCGTGGCTGGATGGGTGCGCCGCCTGTTTCGCAAGATCCTGACGAAGCGCGAAGTCGCGCCCGCCATCGTCGGCTTCGTGTCGAGCTTCAGTTACTTCCTGGTCATGACCTTCACGGTCCTGGCGATGCTGAGCAAGTTCGGCATTCAGACCGCGTCCTTCGTGGCCGTCCTGGGCGCCGCCGGTTTCGCCGTAGGCTTTGCCCTGCAGGGCTCCCTGGCCAACTTCGCAGCCGGGATCATGCTGCTGGTCTTCCGCCCCTTCAAGATCGGCGACTTCGTCGAGGTCGGCGGGGTGTCCGGCACGGTGAAGGACCTGCGCCTCTTCACCACCGTCATGAACACGCCGGACAACGTCCGCATCATCATGCCGAATGGGAAGATCTTCGGGGACACCATCAAGAATTACTCCGCCGAAGATCTCCGCCGCGTCGACATGGTGATCGGCATCGGCTACGGCTCGTCGATCGAAGACGCCATCGCGACCATGAGCGACATGCTGAAGGACGACTCGCGCATCCTCGCGGAGCCCGCCCCCCAGATCGCCGTGGCCGAGCTAGCCGACTCGAGCGTGAACCTGGTCGTGCGCCCGTGGGTGAAGAAGGATGACTACTGGGCGGTGAAGTTCGACTTCACCGAAGGCGTGAAGAAAGCCTTCGACGCGAAGGGCATCGAGATCCCCTTCCCCCAGCGCGTCGTGCACAACATCACGGCCTCCGTGTAGCGGCGGACGCGAGCTTCGCGCTCCCGCAAGCAAGCTGCGCTCGTTCCGAGATCGAGAAGGCGTCCCGACGACGGGGCGCCTTCTTGGCGTTTCGCCTTCCCTGCGCCCGGGTTGACAAGGTCCGGAGCGGATCGTACTTTGTGCAGAAATCAGCGCCCAAGGTCACCAGCTCTCTTAACTTTTTTCGTATTGTGGAGACCTCGCGCTGAGGATCCACCAGCCGGCATCACGCTCCCCGCGAAAGGTGCTGTCCATGAGCCGCATCCTCGAAGAAGCCGTCACCGTCGTCTCTTCCGAGCACTGCAAGGGCTGCAGCCTCTGTGTCCAGTCCTGTCCCAAGGACGTCATGGTGCTCACGAGCGGATTCAACAGCAGGGGCTATCACCCCGCGCATTACGTCGGCAAGGGTTGCACGGGCTGCGGCATGTGTTTCTACGCCTGCCCGGAGCCGGCAGCGATCACCGTCTACAAGAAGGGCGCAGAGTTCGCCGACTAGGGGAGGAAGCCAAATGGCGAAAGAGTTCATCAAGGGTAACGACGCGGTGGTCAAGGCAGCCCTGCTGGCCGGATGCCACTCCTTCTACGGCTATCCTATTACCCCCGCGAGCGAGATCGCCCACGCCGCCGCCAAGTACTTCCCCCGCGTGGGCCGCACCTTCCTGCAGGCGGAGAGCGAGATCGGATCGATCCAGATGGTCTACGGCGCGGCCGCCTCGGGCGAGCGCACGATGACCGCGTCCTCGGGGCCGGGCATCAGTCTGAAGCAGGAGGGCATGAGCTACCTCGCCGGCGCCGAGCTGCCCGCCGTGATCATCGACATCATGCGCGGCGGACCGGGTCTGGGCAACATCGCGCCCGAGCAATCCGACTACAACCAGATCGTCAAGGGCGGCGGCCACGGGAACTACAAGGTGATCGTCCTCGCGCCCGACGGACCGCAGGAGATGTGCGACCTGACGATCAAGGCCTTCGACCTGGCGGACAAGTACCGCAACCCGGCCGTGATCTTCGCCGACGGCTATGTCGGCCAGATGATGGAGCCCGTGGAGTTCCCGCCACCGGTCGAGAGAATCCCGCCGAAGCCCTGGGCCTTGACGGGAGACGAGATCCCCTCGGGCAACCTGATCAATTCCATCCTCCTCGACACCGACGAGCTGGAGGAACACAACCAACATCTCGTCGAGAAGTACCGGCGCATCCAGGAGAACGAGGTGCTCTACGAGGAGTACCTGCTCGAGGACGCCGATCTGGTGCTGGTCGGCTACGGCATCATCAGCCGCATCCTGCGCTCCGTCGCGGAGAAGGCGCGGGCCGAGGGCCTCAAGGTCGGGCTTCTGCGCCCCATCACCCTCTTCCCATGGCCCGGGGAGCCGATCGACACGCTCGCGGAGCGCGTCGGGGCCTTCATGGCTGTGGAGCTGAGCGACGGCCAGATGGTGGACGACGTGAGACTGACCGTGAACGGGCGCAAGCCGGTGCACTTCTACAATCGGATGGGCGGCAACGTGCCGACGGTCGAGGAGATCTACGCGGTGGTGAAGGAGCATGCCGTCGCCGTCGCCTCGGCGACGTAAACAAGGAGAGCCCATGGCCAAGCTGATCCTCGAGAGACCCAAGGGATTCTACGACAACTTCGAGCGCAAGCCGGGCGACAAGTCGAACACGCACTACTGCCCCGGCTGCGGCCACGGGATCATCCACAAGCTCCTCGCAGAAGCGATCGAGGATCTCGGCATCCAGGAGCGCACCATCATGGTGAGCCCCGTCGGTTGCTCGGTCTTCGTTTACTACTACTTCGCGACGGGCAACATCCAGGTGGCCCACGGCCGCGCGCCCGCGGTGGCCACCGGACTCAAGCGCGCCAACCCGCACGCGATCGTCGTCTGCTACCAGGGCGACGGCGATCTGGCCGCCATCGGCGGCAACAACATCCTGCAGGCCGCCAACCGCGGCGAGCACATCACGGTGTTCTTCGTCAACAACGCCATCTACGGCATGACGGGCGGCCAGCTCGCCCCCACCTCCCTGCCGGGCATGAAGACCACCACCACGCCCTACGGCCGCGACCTCAACAACGAGGGCCCGCCCATGAAGATGGTCGAGCTGCTCTCGGCCCTCGACGGGCCGTGCTACCTCGAGCGCACGGCCGTCTGGGACAACAAGTCCATCGCTAAGACGCGCAGCTCCATCCGCAAGGCCCTGCAGTGCCAGATAGACGGCAAGGGCTTCTCGATGGTGGAGATGCTGAGCGCCTGCCCATCGGGCTGGAAGGTGGATCCCAAGGACCAGTACGAGTGGATGAAGGAGCACATGGCCCCCTACTTCCCGCTGGGCGTCACCAAGGACGCTCGCGAGGAGCGCGAGCCCTGGTTCCGCGAGAAGGGCCGGCCCAGCGACGACGAGGTGGTAGAGGCCCTCGACCTGAACATCCCCGAACCGGAGCGCTTCCCCAGCGAGCCGAAGAAGGAGTCCTACCGCGATCCCGCCATCAAGCTGGCGGGTTTCGGCGGGCAGGGCATCCTCTCGGCGGGCGCCATGCTCGCCAACGCCGGCATGGAGCAGGGCCTGCACACGAGCTGGATCCCCAGCTACGGTCCCGAGATGCGCGGCGGCACCGCCTACTGCTTCGTGAACCTGAGCGAGCACGAGATCGGCAGCCCCACCGTGACCCACCCCGACGTGCTGATGGCCTTCAACCGTCCCAGCATGGAGGCCTTCGTGCCGGACCTCGAGCCCGGCGCCCTGCTCATGTACGACTCGACCATCATCGACATCGAGCCTGGCCGTGACGACATCGAGGTGCTCCCCATACCCGTCACCAAGCTCGCGGACGACCTGGGCAACACGCGCATGGCCAACACCATCATGGTGGGCGCCTACGTCGCGCGCACAGGCATCATGTCGCCCGAGGCCATCGAGCAGACTCTGCCGCTGGCGCTCAAGCGCAAGAACCTCGTCGCGGCGAACGTGAAGGCCCTGCGCGCTGGCGTCGAGTACGTCCAGAGCCTCTAGCGGAATTCAGACCGAATCCTGCGGGCCCCTGCCACTCCACGGCGGGGGCCTGGCTCTGTCTGCTAAGGTCGAATCAGCGCTTGCGTTAGCATGGCTACTTGACTCTTTTGTCTTGAACTCCAGCGAGCTTCGTGCCTAGCTGGTCCGGATGCGATTCCCGCCTCGAGGAAAGGAGCCCGCATGCTGCCCGGTGAGTTCCCGACCAACCTGATCTTCGGCGCCCTGCTGCTCGCCACACTTGTCTTCTTCGTCTGGACGGTCCGGCGCCTCGTGCGCATCCTGCGCCTCGGCAAGCCCGCGGCGCGCTTCGACCGCATGGGCCGCCGGCTGAGCGCCATCCTGGTCTACTTCTTCGGCCAGCGCAGCGTGCTCAGGGAACCGGCGGGCCTCGGACACTTCTTCATCTTCTGGGGCTTCGTTCTCCTCAGCCTGGCCACGCTGGAGACCTTCATCCGCGGCTTCGTCCCCGGCTACAGCTTCGAGGGGCTGTTCGGGCGGCAGGGCTATGCCTTCTTCGGCGCGCTGCTGGATCTGCTCGGCGTCGCGGTGATCGTGGCGATCGTCGTGTCCTTCATCCGTCGTTACATCGTCAGGCCCCTGCGCCTGCGAAGCGACGACCCGGGCAGCCGCCGCGACGCCACGTTGATCCTCAGCTGGATCTTCGCGCTGGTGATCCTGCAGTGGCTGTCCCGCGGCGTGGAGGGACTGATCGCGGTGCACGAGGACGTCGAGGGGATACCGCCGCTGCTGCGCGTCTTCTTCGTCGCCCACCTGGCGTTCCCGCCCAGCATCGCCTCGTCGCCCGTCACGATGATCTTCGCGAGCCTCTTCGACGGCGGCACGCTCGAGACCTGGCGCGTGTTCGCCTCCGTGTTCTGGTGGTTGCACACCCTGCTGATCCTGGCCTTCCTGGCCTACATCCCCTACAGCAAGCACCTGCACATCCTCATGGCGGCGCCCAACTTCGTCTTCCGCCGGCAACCGGACGCGCCCCGCGCGCGCCTGAGCACGATCGACTTCGCCGACGAGACGCTCACGAAGTACGGCAAGGACGAGATGCGCGACCTCACCTGGAAGCAGATGCTCGACCACTACGCCTGCACCGAGTGCGGCCGCTGCCAGAGCGAGTGCCCCGCCTTCGCCACGGACAAGCCGCTTTCGCCCTACATGCTCGTGCACCACGTGAAGGAGCATGTGATGGCCAAGGGGCACGCCCTGCTGGCCGGCGGCGGTGAGCTCGGTGAGGGCGCGCCAGCGCTAGCGCAAAAAGCCCTCGTGGGCGACGTCGTCGCCCACGACGAGATCTGGGCCTGCACCACCTGCGGCGCCTGCGAGGAGACATGCCCGGTCTTCATCGAACACATTGGCGAGATCGTGGACTACCGCCGCGGCCTGGTGATGATGCAGGGCGCCATCACCCCCGAGGTGCAGCTCGCTCTGAAGAACCTCGAGACCAACAGCAATCCCTGGCAGATCCCCCACACCGACCGCGGCAACTGGGCGGACGGTTTGGAACTCAAGACCTGGGACGAGAAGCCCGACGCCGAGTACCTCTTCTTCGTCGGCTGCCTGGGCAGCTTCGACGACCGCAACATGAAGATCAGCCGCGCGCTCGCGCGGCTTCTGACCGCCGCCGATGTGGACTTCGCGATCCTCGGTAAGGACGAGAAGTGCTGCGGCGACCCGGCGCGGCGCATCGGCAACGAATACCTGGGCGACATGCAGGTGCGGGCCAACGTGGAGATCTTCGGCGCCAAGGGCGTGCGCAAGATCGTCACGGCCTGCCCCCACTGCCTCAACACCTTCGCGCACGAGTACCCCGACTTCGGCGGAAACTACGAGGTGATCCACCACGGCAATCTGCTGGCACGCCTGCTCCGCGAGGGCAAGCTCGCGCCGAAGGATGGCACAGGCGCGCGCGTCGCCTACCACGACTCCTGCTACCTGGGCCGCCACAACGGCATCTACGACTCCCCGCGCGAGGTCCTGAAGGCAGTGCCCGGCGTCCAGCTGGTGGAGATGAATCGCCGCCGCGACAAGGGCTTCTGCTGCGGCGCCGGCGGCGGCCGCATGTGGATGGAAGAGACCCTGGGCTCGCGCATCAACGAGGACCGCGCCGCGGAGGCCATCGGCACGGGCGCCGCGGAGGTGGCCGTGGCCTGTCCCTTCTGCATGACCATGATGTCCGACGGCATCAAGGCGCACGGGAAGGCGGAGACGGTGGCCGCCCTGGACATCGCCGAGATCCTCGAGCGCAGCTGCCTCTAGCAGGCCGCCAAGCGCGGCATGGAACTCCCGCGACGGGCGCGACTACCCAGGC
This sequence comes from uncultured bacterium, assembly GCA_964627205.1. Classification (GTDB taxonomy): domain Bacteria; phylum Krumholzibacteriota; class Krumholzibacteriia; order JACNKJ01; family JACNKJ01; genus CAZVHI01. The sequence continues at coordinate 3,520 of CAZVHI010000031.1, read as the reverse complement.
GCATGTGCCCCGTCCTGTCATCGCCTTTACCCCTGGAGGCAAGCATGCGCCCGACTGCGATTCCCATTGTCGTCATCCTGGTTCTTTTCCTCGCCGCGCTCGCCGGCCCTGCTGCGGCCGGTCCTTGGCAGGGCCAAGTAGAAAGCGAAGGCGGTGTGCGCCACGTGCGCAACCCCGCTGCGCCGATCGAGGAAGCCCGCACGATCGCCCCGCGCGAACTCTGGCGTCTGGGCGGAGAGAACGAGGCAGACGAGGAGATCTTCGGCTTCGTCGACGCGATCCTCGTGGACGAAGCCGGCGAAATCTTCATCCTCGACGGACAGCTCAGCGAGATCCGCGTCTTCTCGCCGGAGGGTGAATTCCTGCGCACGCTGGGCACGGAGGGCGAGGGCCCCGGCGAGTTCCGCAACGCCAACTCGGCCTTCTTCCTGTCCGACGGGCGCATCGGCGTCGTGCAGATGATGCCCGCGCGCATCGCCGTGCTCGGCAAGGGCGGCGAGGCCCACGGCGACCTGCTCCTCCCCGGCTCGGGCGGCATGCGGATCGTCGAGCGGGCGCGCTCGCTGGGCGGCCGCGTGCTCCTCGGTATCCTGAACCCCAGCTTCGAAGACAGCAAGGTCGTCATGAATCAAACCCTCGTCCCGCTCGGCGCCGACGGCGCCTATGGCGACGCGATCCTCGAGCAGTCGGAGGAGCAGAGTGGCGCGGGCGGCATCCGGATGACCGGCGGCAGGCAGGAGGACTTCTCCCGGCACTGGGAGCCTGGCAAAGGCGGCAGGATCTACGTGGCGCCGCGCTACAGCCGCTACGAGATCATCGTCCTGGGGCCGGACGGCGGCACCGAGAGCGTGATCTCGCGCGACTACGAGCGGCTCGAGCGCAGCAAGGAGGAGATCGAGGAGATGCGGGAGGCGATGAGCGGCGGCAGCGGCGGCTTCGGGAACATCGAGGTCGAGGTCGCCCCGTTCGCCCGGGACATCGTCTCGCTCCTACCGCGCGAGGACGGCGAGCTCTGGGGCGTCTCGGGCCGCGGCGAGAAGGACTGTCCCGAGTCCACCATCGGCCTCTTCGACGTCTTCGACGGGCAGGGCCGCTTCGCCCACCAGCTTGGCATCCGCGCCGACTACGACGGCCGCTACGACGACTACATCGTGTCGACGGGTCGCCTCTTCGTGATCAAGGAGGCTAAGTCGGGACCCGACCGAGTGTCGTCGAGCGGAAGTGGGCAGGGCGAAACGATGATGATGATCCGCCGGAGCGGCGCCACGAGCGAAGACGAGGACGAGCGGGAGGCCGGCCCCATCGAGATCATCTGCTACGAGCTGGACGCCTGAGCGGCCCCCGGAAAGGCCACGGCGCTACTCGCTGAACTTGTAGCCCACCCGATGCACCGTCACAATCCAGTGCGGGTCGGCGGGCTCGTCCTCGAGCTTGCGGCGCAGCTTGGCCACGTGCATGTCCACCGTGCGCGTGAGGGGGGCGTTGTTGTAGTCCCACACGACGTCGAGGATGCGGTCCCTGCTCAGGACCTCGCCGCGGTGGCGCAGGAAGTACTCCAGCAGGCGCAGCTCGCGCCGCGACATGTCGACCAGCTCGCCGGCCTTCCGCACTTCCGCCTTCCGGAAGTCGACCGCGACGTCCCCGAACTGAAAGACCTGCGCTCCCGCCGCTTCGCCGGGGGTCGGCGCGCTGCGGCGCAGCAGGGCCTCGACCCGAGCCATCAGCTCGAGGAAGCTGAAGGGCTTGGTCACGTAGTCGTCGGCGCCCAGCTTGAGCCCCAGCACCTTGTCGATCTCCTGGCTGCGGGCCGTGAGCATGATGATCGGCAGCGCGCTGCCGCCTGCGCGGATCTGCTTGCAGACGTCCAGGCCGCTCATCTTCGGCAGCATGATGTCGAGGATCAAAAGGTCCGGCGGATCGTCCGCGAGCATGTCCAGGGCGCTCTCGCCGTCCGCCGCGTGAGCGACCGCGTAGCCTTCGTATTCGAAGCCGTCCCGCAGCGCGGCCGCCATGGAGGCCTCGTCCTCGACGATCAGAACCTTCGACATCGATCGACCTCCTATGAAAGGCCGCTGCTTGCACGGGACGGGTCCAGGGGCAGGCGGATCGTGAACGTGCTGCCCCGACCCGGCTCGCTCTCCACGGACACGTCGCCCCCGTGCGCAAGGGCGACGTGCTGTACGATGGCCAGGCCCAGCCCGCTTCCCTTCACGTCGTGCACAGGACCGCGTCCCACGCGGTGGAAGCGGTCGAAGATGTGCTCCTGCTCCTCGCGCGCGACTCCAATCCCCTTATCCTCTACTTCGAGCAGCACCCCGTCGCCCGCGCGGCGCAGGCGGACGGTGATGCTGCGCCGCTCCTCCGAGTACTTCAGTGCGTTGTCGAGCAGGTTGTCTATAGCCTGACCGACGGCGTCGGCATCGAAGCGCATGGGCGGCAGCGCCTGGTCGGGGCCTTCGTACTCGATCCGGAACTCCTTCGCCGCCGCCCGCAGACGGAAGGCGGCCAGGCATTCTTCGATCAGCTCGTCCAGATCCCCGTCGTTGAAGCGGTAGGTCTTGCGGCCCGACTCGATCTTCGCGAAGTCCAGGATGTTGTCGATCAGGCGCGAGAGACGGCGGCTCTCGCCCTCGATATGTTCGCCGTACTGGCGCACGCGTTCCTCTTCCGTGGCGCGGCCCGTGCGCAGGAACTCGGCGAACACCCGAATCGAGGCCAGGGGCGTCCGCAGCTCGTGGGAAACGTTGGAGACGAAGTCGGACTTCATCTCCGAGAGCCGCATCGCGCGGTTCGCGGCGCGCAGCGAGAGGACGATCCCCCCCATGAGGACCACGGCCAGCAGCACGGAGAGCAGCATGTTGAGCGTGGTGTTTGTCCGCGCCCACTTCTCGGGGGCGGAGGCGAGCAGGTGCACGCTCAGGGTCCAGTCCGTGAAGACGAAGGGGAAGGTCGCGCTGACCGTCAGCGCACCCGGTACGTCCGCCTTGTCGCCCAGGACCAGCCCGCCACCGCCGTCCCGCACCTCGACCAGCAGGTCCGCGGGGGAGTGCCCGGGGAAGAAGCCCGCGTATGTCTTTTCGATCAGCTCGGGCAGGAGGCGGGTCCGGAAGTAGTCCTCGTCGAGGATCATGCCTGCGATCCCGACGACGCGCAGGGAGTCGCCCGCGATGGGATTCAGCACGATGCGGTGCTCGGGCTCGTCCTCGTCCGAGCGCAGGTCCAGGGAGCTGGAGGCGATGCCTTCGCGCAGGCGCAGCTGCCAGGGAGAGCTGGCCAGGATCATGGCGAGGCTCTCCCCGGACGCGGGCGGCGTCCGCAGGCTGTGGTCCTCGGGGTGATAGACGAGGAAGTTGCCGAACTCGGCCCGCGTGTAGTCGACGAGGAAGAGGCGACGGATGCCGTCGCCAGACGGCTTGGCCCAGCGCTTTGCCGCCTTCTTGAATTGCGACTCCGTGAAGGTCTCCACGTTAGTGTAACGATCTGTGTGTAAATAGTTGAGCCATGCGCTCAACCACCGGTA
>CAZVHI010000030.1:0-39173 GCA_964627205.1 uncultured bacterium | reverse complement strand
AATCAGCTCAGGAAGGAGCGGTTTCGGTGGCCATCATGAATAGTCCGGGCTAGACTCCGGTTGAGGGTCGCGCCCCTCCGCGCCCTCGCATAGACCCCTCGAAGGCTCAGGTCCGGCCGACAACGCGCCGCTCTCCGGCGGCCGCACTCGGCTCGGGCTCTTCGGAAACGCGGTGAACGGCACGACGCCGGAGTTCGTGGCATGAGAACTGTCCTGCTTCTCCTCATGACGGCCCTCTGCGTCCCGCTCGCGGCGGGTGCTTCCGCGCTTGGCCCGCTCCTCGACCTCGAGCTTCCACGCCTCGGTGGCGCAGGCGAGGCGAGCATCCGCGAACACCTCTCCCCGGACGCGACCCTCGTGCTCGTCATCTGGAACAGCGACTGCCCAGACTGCCTGGAGAACGTCCGCGAAGCGGGCGAGCTCGACGCCGCGGCGCTCGGCGCCAAGCTCCTTGGTGTCAACTTCGATCCCGGCCGGCGCGAGGGCGAGCGCTTCTGCGAGGAGCGCGGCCTTGCCTTTCCGCAGCTCCACGACCCCGACGGCCTGGTCGCCGACATGATCGGCTCGACCGGCACGAGCTTCTCCTTCGCGCTGCTGGACGGCGCGGGCGAGCTCCTGGCCATTCAATATGACAGCGTTCCCGACGCGCGGGAAACGATCACGAGCGCCCTCGCCGCCGTAGCGCTCGCCCGCGAGTCAGACCGCGGGCTTGTGCCGCTGGCCGGAATGCCCCCCCTCGGCAAGGCGCCGCGGGATCGGGACGGGAAGCCGGGAGGTACGACCACACGGGCGGAGGGCGGCATGGCTCAGGGGACCACCCTCGTCGCAGTTCAGCAGCGCTACCCGCGCATCCGCGGTCAGGGCCGCGCCCGTGTGCGCTGGCTCGCCGTGGGGCTGGCTGACGAGCTCGACGACGAAGCATGCGCCTGCGCCCTCGGCGGACCCTACGGCGAGACCCTGGCGCCGACTGTCGCCCTGCTCTACCGCTTCGACTACGAGCTCACGGCCCAGGTCGCGCGCGGAGTCACCGCCGGCGGCCGCCTGCGTCTCAGCAACGAGGACCCTGCGCTGCTGGCGAACGGTCCGATCTACTTCACGAACGAGTATGGCAGCGCCTTCGCCGAACTGCGGCGCGGGGACTGGTCGGGACGCGCAGGCTACTACGACGTCGCTTTCACTCCGCTGACCCTCCAGCGCTGGGACCTCGCGGACAACCCGCCGACGGCGGGCTCCGGCGGAGCGAGCGGCTGCGGCGTCTGCCCGGGCACGGCGCGCGCGCTCAGCCTGGAGGCCCTGGACGACCTCGGACCTCTCGTCACCTTCGAGGGCGCGCGGGTGTCCGGCGCGCCGGCGGGCTGGCTCGAGCTGACGGCCCTCTACGCCCGCCCCCGCCGCGCGCGAGACTGGGACCAGGTCGTGCCCGAGCGCTTCGCCTACCGACAGGACCTCTGGGGCGCGCGGGCTGTGCTCTCGCGCCCGCTGGCCGGCTGGGGACGCGCGACGCTCGGCGCGAGCTACGTCGCCGCGCGGGACGCCGAGAACTCGTCCCTCTGGCCGACGCACCTACCGCCCGTCGATCCCCTGAGCTTCTTCCACCGCAACGAGGTGCACTCGGTCGACCTCGCGCTGCCTCTGCCCGCGGGCTTCGCCTTGGGCGGCGAACTCGCGCGGGGCTTCCGGCGGGAGAACCGCATCGATCAGCTCGGCGAAGGAGTCAGCGGCGATGCCTGGCTCGTGGAGGCCCGGCACCGGGGAGCCGGCGGCCTGAGCGCCGCAGCGGCCTGGTTGCGCGTGGGCGCAGGCTTCGAGGCCGCCTACCGCGCGCTGTCCTACCTGCCCGACACGGAGGGGCCGCGCCTCTCCGCGTCCTTCGAACGGGAGGCCTGGGGGGTGAGCCTCTTCTACAAGGACCTCAGGCGCATCGAGGACTGCCCCTGCGAGACCGAGGCGCCGTTGGGCATCCGATCGGCCAGCGGGCTCGTCAGCCTGCGCCCGACCGGCAAGCTGACCCTGGAGCTCGCGGCCACGCAGACACGCACGGAACTCGAGCCGTCGCGCGGCGAGACTTGCGATTGCGATGACCTCGTGCTGGGCACGTCCTTGCGCTGGGAGCTGGCGCGGCGCAGCATGCTCGCGCTAGATTACACGAAGATCCACAGCAGCGGCGATTCCAGTGGCGGCGAGGGGAAAGCTGACATCGGGAGCCTGATGCTCTCGGTCGAGTTCTGAGGAACAGCGCGCGTCGACACGAACGGTGCGCCGACGGGGAAAGGAGCCCAGCGTGATCGGCATGAAGACAGTAACCCGGAGGCCCGTCCTCGCGGTGGCGCTCCTCACCTTCACCGTGGCTTGCCTGCTCGTCGCGGGCGCTGCCGCGGAAGTCCTCCCATACGTCGACTTCGAGGGGGAGGACTACGTCGCCAGCCACAACATCGGGGGCGCGATGATCCAGGTCGGTCCTTGTGGCGGCGCGAGCGGGGGCTCTCTCGTGAAGTACATCGACGTGCCCGGCGAGTGGATCGAGCTCGAGATCGATCTGCCGGAGGACGTCTGCTACGACTCCTCGGTCCGCTTCCAGGGATACGTAGATTTCGTTTCCGATTTCATCATGACCCTGCTCGGCGCCGGTCCCGGCGGAGAGGATCTCGTCTCCGAGTTCAGCTTCGTCGGTGCAGGGCACGGCTGAGGTGAGCCCTTCATCTGGGCCGCCGGGAGCGGCCCCTTCTGCGTCTCCGCGGGGCAACACGTCGCACGAATCGAACTCACGAGTGGATTCGATTCGCATGTCGATCTCGTACGCTTTTCCTGGGATCCCAGTCCCGTCACGCCCGTGAGCTGGAGCACGGTCAAGTCGCTCTACGATTGAAGCGGATTCCGCAGACGCGGACCTCGGCTCACGCGGTCCGCTCGCCCCTCCCCGAGAACACGGTTGCCAGCACCCCCGCCGCCATCGCCAGCGCGAAGGCAGCGAAGCGGTGGCTGATGGCGGCGTCCAGGGTCGCCGACTGCTTCCAGAGGATGGTGACCAGGGTGCCGGCGAGCATGCTGGCCAGCGCGCCGGCGCGGCCGAAGCGCCGCCAGGTGATCATCAGCAGAATGACCGGCCCGAAGGAAGAGCCCAGTCCCGACCAGGCGTAGCTGACCATGCCGTAGACCGTCTCCTTGGAGCTGAGCGCGAGGGCGAAGGCCGCGCCGCCGACCAGGAAGGTCACGAGGCGGGAGAGGGCCACCTGCCCCGCGGCGGAGAGCTCGCGGCCGAGGATGCGGCGCGTGATGTCCTCGCTGAAGGCGCTGGTCACCACCAGCAGCTGGCTGTCCGCGGTCGACATCATCGCGGCCACGGCGCCGGAGATGATGATGCCGGCGATCCAGCCGGGAAGCAGTAGCGTGGCCATGGTGGGCATGATCTTCTCCGCGTCGCCGGCGAACATCTCGCCGCCGTAGAGGGCGAGTCCCAGGAGCCCGACGAGGAAGGCGCCGCCGTAGGCGAGAATGGTCCAGGAGCCGGCCAGCCAGCGAAGGCGCGGCACCTCGTCGGCGCTGGGGAGCGCCATGAAGCGCACGAGCAGGTGCGGCTGCCCCATGTAGCCCAGGCCCCAGGCGAGCCCCCCCAGGATCAGGCTGACCGACGCGAGCCCGCCGCGCCCGGCGACCCAGGAGGCCTTGTCCGGCCCTACCGCCGCGAGCGCCGCGCCGATGTCCGCGTGCTCCGCCCGCAGCTCGAGGAAACCCACGATCGGCAGCACGACCAGCGCCACGATCATGATCGTTCCCTGTAAAAGATCGGTCCAGACCACGGCGCGGAAGCCGCCGAGCAGCGTGTAGCCGATCACGATCACCGCGCCGAGGACGATGCCCCAGAGCTCGGGTCCGAACCAATGCGGCCAGGCGTCGGTGATGATCCCCGTCTTCTGCAGGATCTTGCCCGCGCCCACCATCTGCGCGGCTACATAGAAGGAGAAGAAAAAGACGATGATCAGCGAGGCCAGCCAGCGCACCGTGTTGCCGGGATCGCCGAAGCGCTGGGCGAGCAGCTCGGGCACCGTGATAGCGTCGGTGCGGGAGAGCTCTTCGCGCACGCGCTGGCCCACGAAGAACCACAGGAAGAGGATGCCCGCGACGCAGCCGATCACGGTCCAGATCTCGCCCAGGCCCACGCTCAGCGCCGCGCCCGTCAATCCGAGGAGCAGCCAGGCCGATTCCCCCGAAGCGCGCTCGCTGATGGCGATGGCCCAGCCCGGGATCCGCTGACCGCCCAGCAGGAACTCGGACTGGCTGGAGAGCGCACGGCTGGAGAGCACGCTGATGAGCACGACCAGGCCGAGGTAGACGAGGAAGGCGACGATCAGGGCGTCCATCGGGGCACTCCTTTCGCTTTCCCGACCACCCTAGCACGGCGGGGACCCGTCTTGTCACGTGACAAAGCCGGGAGATAGCGGGCGCTCTCGCGCTCGCGGCGGCTAGGCGGGCTCGCGGTGGCTAGGTGGGCTCGCGCCGCAGGTTTCGCACGAGCAGCGCTGCGCCGAGGGCGGCGGCCCCGAAGAGCAGGACCGCGGGCAACGGCCGGCCGAAGAAGGCGTGCCCCAGGCCGAAGAGCAGGCCGTAGATGAGGGCCATACCAGCGGCGACGTTCGCCCAGGCGCGGCTCGTCCCACCCCCCAGCGGCGCCCGGTGTCCGTCCGGCCAGAAGCGCGCCGGCCAGTGGCCCGGTGGGCGGGTCCGCGCGACGAAGTGCCGCAGTTGTTCCTCGTCGTCGGGCGGCGTCAGGTGGGCGACCGTCAGCCAGACGACCGCCGAGATCCCCACGTTCCAGACGAAGATCTCCCAGGTGGCGAAGTGATGGCCGAACCAGTCGCCCTTGTTGGCGAGGTTCAGCAGGGTCGCCACGACCAGGCTCGCGAGCATGGCGGCGATCTCGCTCCAGGCGTTGATGCGCCACCAGAACCAGCGCAGCAGGAAGACCGCGCCCGCACCCGCCACGAGCTGCAGCAGGAATACGAAGAGGAAGCTGATCGAGTCGCTCTGCCAGGCCACGAGGCTGCCAAGGACGACGATGCCGATGCCGGCGAGCCGCGCCACCTGCACGTAGTGCCGCTCCGAGGCGTCGCGCCGCCAGAAGCGCCGGTAGACGTCGTGCACGAAGTAGCTCGAGGCGAGGTTCATGTGCGTGTCGATCGTCGACATGAAGGCGGCCAGCATCGCAGCGAGCATCATCCCCAGCAGGCCCGGACCGAGGTACTTCGCCATCATCGCGGGGTAGACGGCCTTGTGGTCCGCCATCTCGGGGAAGACCCAGAGGCTGGCCAGCGCCACGAGGAACCAGGGCCAGGGCCGCACGGCGTAGGTGAGGATCGCGAACCAGAGGGTGGCCAGCAGGCTGTCGCGCTCGCCACGGGTGGAGTTCATGCGCTGGATGAGAACGCCACCGCCGTCGGAGTACTTCCAGCTCCACCACTGCACTAGCACCGCCACCAGGAAGCCCAGGAAGGCGCCGCGGAAGCCAGGGCTCGACCAGTCGAAGTCGCCGCCCAGGGGCGCCATGCGCGCGGCGGGCTCGCCGGCGGCATCGACGAGGCCGGAGAGCTTTGCGCGCAGCGTCGCCAGGCCGCCCTCGGCGCTCAGGACCTTGACCGCCAGCAGTACCGCGCCGCCCATCGCGACGACGAACTGCAGCAGGTCGGTGGCCACGACGCCCCAGAGGCCGGCCAGCGAGGCGTAGAGGGAAGCAAGCGCGATGCAGGCGACCAGCGTTACGAGCTTGGGCACGCCGAAGGTGCCGGCGATGGCCGTCATGGCCAGGATGACCCAGCCCAGCACGACGACGTTGGTGACCAGCGCGTAGAAGAGCCCCTTGAAGAGGCGCAAGCTGGCCGCGCCGCGACCGCTGTAGCGCAGCTCGCAGAACTCCACGTCGGTGGTCACACCGCTCCGGCGCCAGAGACGGGCGAGGAAGAAGGTCGTCACCAGGTGGCTGATGGCGAAGTTGAACCAGACCCAGTTGCCCGTGACGCCCTCGCTTCGCACGATCTCGGTGACGACCAGGGGCGTGTCGGAGGCGAAGGTGGTGGCGGCCATGCTCGTGCCCGCCACGAACCAGGGCAGGCTGCGCCCGCTGAGGAAGAACTCCTGCGTGGAGCTGCCGGCCCGCCGTGAGAAAGCGAGCCCCAGGCCCAGCATCAGGCCCAGGTAGACGGCGATGACCAGGATGTCCAGCCAGTGCAGGGACACGCGCGCTCCTCGTCGGTCAGGGCTCGAAACTCACCCGCTCATGTAAACGGGATCGGCCGCCGGATCGTCAAGCCATTGCTGCGGCCGCGAAGGCGGCTCTTGTCGCCCAAGGCCAACGAGTCTAGGATCCCCACAGGCTCCGTACTCGAGATCGGAACCGCCAACTCCCGTCAGGAGGACCGTCATGAAAAGCGCAATCCTCGCCACCCTAATGCTCCTCGCGGCCGGCGCTGCCGCCGGCGGCGAAGGGCCCCTCGAGCTCACCGTCTACAACAACGACCTCGCCCTGGTGAAGGAGTTGCGCAGCATCGAGCTGGAGAGGGGCGTGCAGGAGTTCTCCTTCACGGGCGTGCCCGAGCGCCTGCTACCGCAGACCGTGCACTTCCTCAGCGCGACGGACCCCGAGGGAACGGCGGTGCTCGAGCAGAACTACCGCTACGACCTGCTCAGCCGCGCCAGCCTCCTCGAGCGCTACCGCGGCAAGGAGGTGCGGGCGCTCGTCGACGGCGAGTGGCGGACCGTGCGCCTGCTCGCTCACGGCACGCCGGCGAGCGAGAGCCAGGCGCTGGGCCGAATCCTCGAGGTGGACGGCCAGATCCACATCGAGGGTTTCATCCTGCCCGAGCTGCCCGAGGGGCTGCTGCTCGAGCCCACGCTGGTCTGGCTTCTCGACGCCCGCCGCGGCGGCATGCACGACGTGGAGCTGAGCTACCTCACCGAGGGCCTCAGCTGGCGGGCGGACTACGTGGCCGTGGTGGACCAACAGAACACGCTCGACCTCACCGGCTGGGTCACGCTGAACAACCGCAGCGGCATGGACTACCTGGACGCGCGGCTCAAGCTGGTGGCGGGCGACGTACACCGCGTGCGTCCGCGGGACATACACATCCGTGGCGGGCGCGAGGTCATGGCCATGGCGGCACCCGGCAAGGGCGGCTTCGTGGAGGAGGAGTTCTTCGAGTACCACCTCTACTCGCTGGGGCGACCCACGAGCGTGCTCGACAACGAGCAGAAGCAGGTGGAGCTGCTCCACGAGGCCGGCGTGAAGGCCGAGCGCCGCTATCTCTTCGAATCCCCTCTCTACCAGGAGGACCGGCAGCCGCGCGCGATCTCCGTCGTGATGGAGTTCTCCAACGAGGAGGGCGAAGGGCCCGGCATTCCGCTGCCCAAGGGTACGGTGCGCGTCTACCAGGCTGACCAGAGCGGACAGCTCCAGTTCGCGGGCGAGGACCTCATCCCCCACACCCCCGAGGGCGAGCGCGTGCGCCTGAAGCTGGGCGAGGCCTTCGACCTACGCGGCGAGCGCGTCCAGACCCGCTTCGACCAGAAAATGGGGCGCAAGCTCGTCGAACGGGATTTCAAGATCACGCTGCGCAACCACAAGGACGAGGCTGTCGAGGTGGACGTCATCGAGCAGACACCCGCTTATCAGGAGTGGAGCGTGCGGAACGCCAGCCACTCTTACGAGAAGCTCACTAGCCGGCAGCTACTTTTCCGGGTAGAGGTCCCCGCGAAGGGTGAAACGGTGCTGACCTACACGCTGCGCACGCGTTGATCGGTATTTGGGATCGATAAATCGGATTATTTCAAAGTCTTGCAATGTCCGGCCGGCTCTGTTAAGATAGCGAAATAATTCTCGGCGCATACATCTCGAGTTTGGGTCGGCCACCATCGACGTCCTTGAGCTGACCGAGGGTTGTGTTGTTGTGATGCCGAAATATCGCCCTCGATCATGTCGGGGGCTTTTTATATGGGCCCACCGTGGGGTGCGGGATCGGCTCGTGGAAGGTGTGGCTCAGCTCGAACGGGGCGGCTGCAGGATGCGGCGCAGTTCCTCCCAGCGCGCGGCGCGCGTGAGCAGGATCGCCAGCGAGACGACGAGCGCTGTGACGGCCAGGCTCGAGAAGAACTCCAGGGGGAGAACCCGCGTCACGAACCACAGCAGCAGCGCCGCGAGGGCGGCCGCCGAGAGCGCGCGCAGGACGGGTCCCGCCGCGGGCCGATAGCCCAGCCGGGCGGCAGCCGCCAGGTTGAGCAGCGCCATCAGCGTCTCGCCGACCCAGAGAGCCGTGATGCAGCCGGCTGCGCCGCGCGTCGGCACGAGCACGAGGAGCAGCACGAGGCTCGTGCCCACGCCGAGCGCCGTCCATATCGTTCGCTCCCACTGCCGGTCGAGCGCGGTCAACACGTTTCCCGCCGCCAGCGAAACGAAACGCAGCCCGAGCACCGCCACCAGGAGTCGCAGCCAAGGCGCCGCCGGCACGAAGTCCGCACCGAAGAGTGCCGCGATCGCCTCGGGGTGGAAGAGCCCCCACAGGATCGGGAACTGCGCGAGCAGCAACGAGCGCTGCAGGTAGGAGGCGTAGAAGGGCTGGAGGCCCGCGCGGTCGTGGCGACCGAGGTAGAAGAGCTGAGGCAACACCGAGGTCTGCATCACCTGGGGCAGGACCTGGAATACGGCCATTACCTGCGCCACCACGGCATAGAGGCCCAGTGTTTCCGCGTCGGCCCACTCCTTGAGGATCACCACGTCGAGGCGCGAGCCCGCCAGCATGAGCAGGCTGGAGAGTGCGAAGAACACGCCCTCGCGGCCGACCGTCTCCCGCAGGGAGACATCTCCCCGCCGCGGCCGCGCGAACTTCACCCCGCTGATCAGCACGGTCGCCACGGCCGTGCCCAGGCTGACCAGGAAGTAGGCCCAGCCGAAGTAGAGCAAGTTCGCCGCGCCGGCCCAGCCGACCAGCACTGCGGCCAACAGCGCCACGCGTCCGGTCACCAGGATCAGGGCCGAGAACTCCATGCGCTGGAAGACCTGGAAGACGCCGTCGAAGGTGACGTTGAAGTTGTCAGCGACCTTGCAGAGGGCGAGCAGCATCGTGAGGCGGTAGAGGGGCGAGGCCCAGCCCTCGCGCAGGGCGTAGAGATGCACGAGCGCGAGCACCGCCAGCGCGAGTACGCCCTTGACGAGCAGGATGTTGCCGAGGTGCGCGCCCACACGCTCTCGCTCGGCCGCGCCCTCCTTCACCAGAATGCGTGTGAGACCGAGGTCGAGGAAGGCGGCGAAGATCTGGCTGGCGGCCAGGGCGGCGATGAAGCGGCCGTAGTCCTCCACGCCCAGCGCCCGCGCGAGCAGCGGCGCCACCACCGCACCGATGGCAATGGCGACGTAGCGCCCCAGGGCGAGCGAGAGGAAGTTTCTCAGGATGACGTTCATGCGGGTCCGCCGTCTCCCAGCCGCGGGCGCGTCTTCATTGGAAAGCCACGCGGCCTGGTCGCCTACTTTCCGGGGAAGCTCCCGATTTGTAAAGTGCCATTGTGTACATGACGACGGCGTGTCCGGCGGTGCGACCGACGAAAAACCGGAGCCGCGCAGGCGGCTCCGGCGAAGAGGGAGATCTGCAGCGACTCCCGCTTGCTACTTCAGCATGATCATCTTCTGCTCGGCCGTGCCGCGCGCGAAACTCAGGCGCGCGAAGTAGACGCCGCTGGCGAGTTGGCGGCCCGCACCGTCGCGGCCGTCCCAGACGACGTTGTGCTCGCCGGCTGGCAGTGTCCCCTCGTGCAGGATCGCCACGCGGCGGCCGCGCAGGTCGAAGACCGCCAGACGCGCGTCGCCACCAGTCGCCAGACGGAAGGCGATGCGCGTGGACGGGTTGAAGGGATTGGGCCAGTTGCCCGCGAGCGCGAAGTGGGGCGCGGTCTCGGGAGCGGTCGTGAGCACGAGGTGATTCAGAGCGGCCAGCGCGTCGATGATGCCCCAGCCGTAGTCGTTGTCGGGGCTGTCGGACTGGCTGGCGGTGGCGCGCAGGGCGGCGAGCAGCTCCATGGGTGTCGAGCTCGGCCGGGCTTCCAGGAGCAGCGCGCAGACGCCCGAGGTGAGCGGGCAGGCGAAAGACGTGCCCGAGGCACTCTGGTACTCGTCGGCGGTCCCCGGCGTCACTACGTGGTTGGACACGCCACGGGCGCAGAGGTCGGGTTTGATTCGCCCGTCGGACGTGGGACCCGGCGAGCTGAAGCCGGCGATCTCGCCGGTCTCCTCCACGGCCCCCACGGCGATCACGCTGTCGCCGTCGGCGGGGGCGGCGATGTGCCCCCACTCGCTCTGGCGCCAGTTGCCCGCGCTATTGACGACCGTCACGCCCAGGAAGACCGCCCAGTCGGCGGCGATGGTGGTGACGGCCGTGTTGCCGTCCATGTCGTCGAAGACGTACCAGTCCTTGTAGGCCAGGCTAGAGCTCACCACGTCACAGCCCTCGGACTCGAGCCACTCGATGCCCTCGACCCACCAGTCCTCCTCGATGGGCTGCTCGTCGCTCGTGTCCTCGGTCTTCGCGAGGTAGTAGGACGCGCCATAGGCCGGCCCCACCAGGTCGCCAGGCTCCCAGCCGCCGACGGTCGACAGGGTCATCGTGCCGTGGTTGTGCTGGCCTTCGCCGTCGCCCTCCTCGTTGGCGACGATCGCATCGTCGTTGATGAAGTCCCAGGTGCCCAGGACGTTCACATCCTCCAGCGCCTCGTGCGTCGTGATAAAGCCCGTGTCCAGCATGCCCACGATGACGCCCGCGCCGCTGTAGTCCAGCTCGTGCACGGCGGGCACGTTGATCTGCGTCAGCTCGGACAGGCTGCCGCCGTAGTCGATGATGTCGCGCTCGCCGATGCTGCCGGTGTGGCGGCCCGTCTCGTCGTAGGGGCTGCCGGGAGCGGGCTTGTTTGCGCCGGGCGCGACGGGCCCCGTGGGAAGCACGCGCCGCTCGGAGGGCCGCACGGGCTCGATGCGCGCGACGAAGGGCAAGCGGCGTAGAGATTCGAGCTCCGCGGCACCGGCCACGACGCTCACGGCGTTGAGCCAGCGACTCTCGGCGCGGATCGCGAAGCCGCGCGCGGCGAGCTCCGCGAGGTAGCTCTCCGCGAGAGGCAGGTCCTGCCAGCGCAGGCGCTCTCCGGCCGGAAGCACCTTGGCCCGCCGGGCCAGGGCGCGCTCGCTCAAGTGCGCCTCCGCCGCGGCCAGAGCGGCGGGATCGTCCTCGCCGGGCCCCTTGTCCGTGAAGAAGAGCCAGACCGGACACGGTCCCTCCACCAGCAGGGCCGCCAGACCAGCCGGCACGAAGGCCTCCCAGCCCGCCGGGGCAGGCGATTCGGCGCGCAGGTCCGGACTCATCCCGGCCAAGGCCAGCAGCAGGATGCAGAGCAGTAGGGATCTCCGGACTCGCTTCATGAACTCCTCCTCGCTGTGGCGAAACCCGCGCGCAATGCCACGTGTTCCGCGTGCAGCCATGATTATTTCAGAAGCAGCAGCTTGCTGCTGTAATGCTCCTTACCAAGCTCGAGACGCGCGAAGTAGACGCCGCTCGGCAGGGATTCGCCCGCGCCGTCGCGCCCGTCCCAGGCGGCCTCGCGCTCGCCGGCCGGCAAGTCGCCGTCAACCAGCGTGCGCAGCACGCGACCGCGGATGTCGTGGATCGCGAGCCGCGCGCGCCCTGCCTCGGCCAGCGTGAAGCGCAGGGTCGTCCGCGGGTTGAAGGGATTGGGGTAGGCGCCGATCAGCTCGCTCAGCCGGGGCGGCGCCGGCTCGCTGGCCGTGCCGTCGGAGACGAGCTGGATGTTCAGGACCGTGGGCGTGCCCCAGGTCGTGGAGACCCCGTAGACGGTCTGCGTGATGTAATCCGGCGCCGAAAAGCTGATGTCCCAGCTCCCGTCCTCGAGCAGCTTGTAGTAGTCGCCGTGGTCGGGGTCGGTGTAGACGGGCTTGGCGTTGCCGGCCACGGTGACGGTGGCCGCGAGCGGTAGGCCCGTACTCGTATCGGTGACGACGCCGTTCACCCCGTAGCGGGCGGCCTTGATCCAGTGCATGAAGCTCTCGCGGTTGTCGTCCCAGTACTGGTCGAGCTGGCCCGCGGGCGGCGCGTAGTAGTCGCTGAACTCGACGATGACATGCATGGAGCCAGTCTCGTGATAGGACCAATCCTGTAAGCTGCCCCAGGTCCGGGACCACTGGGCGCCGTTGGTGATGCCGTGGTACCAGTCACCGTTCCACATGGGCTGGTTGTACCAGCTGTACTCCTCGCTGAGCAGGATGAAGGTCTCGTTGTCCGGAGTGAGATCGAAGGTGTAATCCCAGGGATAGTTCACCACCAGGACGCCGCTGTGGCCATCCTGGCTGATGACGAAGTCCTGGTCGAAGCACCAGTCCTTGAACTGCCAGGTCTCGACTTCCTCGTCGTATGTGCCGTCCTCGCCCTGCGAGCCGTCTGGCACGGGGAAGTTGCGGTTGAGATCGACGTTGTTGGCGTTGCGGCGCTGGTTCACGACGTGGCCGTCGGGGTTGTGCAGGGGCAGGAAGTGGATCTCGTAGTTGTCGACGAGATAGGTGACGTCCTCGTAACCGGGCAGTCCATAGTTGTCGGTCAGGTACTCGATCAGGTAGATGGACATCTCCATGGAGATCTTCTCGTTGCCATGCATGTTGGCGGAGATGCGCACCTCGGGCTCCACCTCCTCTGTTCCCACGGAGTCGCTTAGCTTGAGAGTCCAGAGCGTGCGTCCCTGGACCGAGTAGCCGATCGAGCCGAGCTCGCAGATGGCGGGGTGGTCGGCGGCGGCGTCGGCCATGATCTCGCCGAGCTGCGCGTAGGTGTGGTAGACGCCGCGCTCGCCGCGCGCGAAAACCTCGCCGCCACGCTCGGCCTGTTGAGCCCACCGATCGAGGCACCATTCCCAGGTCTCGCGTTCGCGATCGGGAAGACGCCGGGGGCTGTAGCCAGCCTGCTCCAGACGGCGCAGCTCGCTCTCGGTGACGCGCGGCTCGAACTCGAGCGAGTAGGAGTAGGGCGTGTCGTAGACGATGCGAACCTGCTCGCGGTGGAAGGACGCGATGGGCACACGCTCGAGGAGGCGGTCGAGCGCGCGAGCGTCCTCCAGGTGAACGCGCACGGGGAAATCCGCGTAGCTGCGCTCGACCCAGAGGGGCAGACCGTTTTCGTCCAGGGGAAGCTCGCTGGCGGCGAGCACGACCGCAGTCGCAGCGAGGAGAACTAGGGCGAGGAGGGCAGAAAAACTCCGCCCCCTGTGACACGTCGACATCAAACCCATGCTGAGCCGTCCTGAGTCCAGGGAAAAGGGATTTCGCAGGCGTCCGAGCCCGCGGTATCCGAGTCGATTGAGATCCTGCAGTCTATTCTACCATATAGGCTTGGAACGATCCAGCGATGGCTATTCCGGCAGCTTCTCCAGGGCCTGGACCACTTCCTCGATGATCCAGTCCGGTGTCGACGCGCCGGCGGAGACGCCGATCGTCTTCGCGGACCTAAAGAGCTCGGGATCGAGGCCGGAGGCGTCCTCGACCTGGTAGCTGCGCGGGTTCTTCTCCCGGGAAATCTCGGTCAGACGGCAGGTGTTCGCGCTCGTGAAGGAGCCGACGATGACCATCACGTCGCACTGGCCGGGCAGGCTGTGGATGTCCCGCTGGTGGGTCTTGGTGGGGCCGCAGATCGTGTCCACATAACGCAGCTCCCGCACGCGCGGCAGCAGCTCGAAGAGGATCTTCTGCACATTCTCGATGTTCTGGGTCGATTGCACCACCACGCCGGCCTTGCGCAGTCGCTTCGGCACCCGGTCCGCCACTTCCTCGGGCCGGGCGAGGACGATCGCCCCCTCGACCTGCCCCGTGATGCCGATCACCTCATCGTGGCCGTGGTCGCCGATGACAACGAGGCGGTAGCCGTCGGCTTCCATCTCGCGGGCCACCTGGTGGATCTCGTGGACGAGGGGGCAGGTCGCGTCGAGGATCTTGAGGCCCTGGCTACGCGCCTTCTCGTAGACCTCGGGCGCGGCGCCGTGGGCGCGCACGAGGAGCGTGCCCTCCGCGCCGGCATTCTCCACCTCCGGCACCACGTTCACGCCCGCCTCGTCGATGCGCTTGACGACGTGCTCGTTGTGGACGATGTCGCCGAGCATGACGACCGAATCCTCGCTGCCGGCCGCCTCCATGGCGATGTTGAAGGCGCGCTTCACGCCGAAGCACTGGCCAGCGCTGCGGGCGACGATGATCTTGCGGGGCAAGGGCGGACCTCCGGAGTCGCGGTCCTCCAAGGTAGGCCGGCCCCGAAAGACTGTCAATCGGCTGGACCGCGGAGAGGGGTAGGCTGGTCGGCGGCGGCGCGCCCTTAGCCGACGAGGATCATCTTGTGGGTGATCTGCATCTGCCCGACCAGGACGCGGGTGAAGTAGACACCCGAGGGCAGCTCGTGGCCGCGGTCGTCCCGGCCGTTCCACTCGAACTGCATCTGGTCTCGCGTCAGCTCGCCACGGTGGAGGCTCCGCACGTGGCGGCCCTGGGCGTCGAAGATCTCCACGCTGAGTGGGCTGCCCAGGTCGGCGGCCTCCGCGCTCACCGTGATGCGGGTGGAGGGGTTGAAGGGGTTGGGATGGTTGCTGGCCTCGAGCCGCGTCTCGGCGAGCGCCGGGACGAGGGTCTGCTCCGTCGTCACCGCCAGGAAGAACTCGTAGAGGCCGAAGACCTGGTCCGGCGTGGGCAGGTCGGCGTTCTCGATGCTGTCGCTGTACTTGGCCAGCGCGCCGCCGAAGAGGTAGCGGAAGTCCTCGGCGAAGATCTCGTGAGGGCGATCATCGTGGCTGGAGGACTGGCAGTAGACCGTCTCGTCTTCGATGCCGCGGATCCGGCGATACTCCTGCCAGTGCTTGCCCTCCTCGTCGGACATGTTCTCGTTGTGGAAGACGTGGCCGAGCTCGTGCGTCGTCACCATGTGGGTGACCTCCGCCGGCACGGTCCGGATGCCCGGGCTCAGGAAGACGATGTTGCCGATGGCCGAGCTGCTGGTGATGTTGGTCCGGGGGTAAGGCAGGATGACGATTTCCAGCTCGGCGACCGGCCGCGGGTAGCTCACGGACTCGAGGGCCTCGATGACGTCGCCGAGCGCGTGGGGGTGGAAGACGTCATAGCCACACTTGCCGCCCTCGGAGTCGGGCAGCATCAGCTCAACGGAGTCGTAACCGGGGAACTCGAGCCGGGCCGAACCCTGCTCGAAGACGACAAACTCCTGCCGCACATAGTCGGGAGGATAGATCCGGGCCACGGAGCCGCCGGCGAAGTCCAGGTCCCGGTAGCTCAGGGTGCCGGTCTGCTGCTCGGCCAGGACGCTCCCGGAGCTGAAGAGAAGCGCCACCAGGACGAGCAGAGCGACCCGCAGCAGCGGGTTCGGGATTCGGCTCGTTTCGGTCATTTCGCGCATCTCGGGGCTCCTGGTTGGCGTTACCCCCCTTAGCGCAACGCTCGTTCCCCGGCGCCCAGCTGGAGGCGGGGCGAGCCCGTGGGACCGAGGCGGGCAAGCTGCACGGATTCCGGAGCTCCGAAGCTCCGCACTTTCAATCGTTTGCTCGTGGATCTCGCAGCCTGGGACGGTCGGGAAAATGCGGAGAAAGACAGGCCGCGGGAGCTCCGGCTGGCGATCGGAAAGGGGATGGGGGAAAAGCCCCGCGCGCTGGGCGCGGGAGCGTCCTTACCTTCGATCTTTCAAGGACATGGAAGCTTCCACCACGGCGGGATGAGATGGGGGAAATCCCCCGGAGTCACAAGTCTAGAAATTCAAACCACTTCCGAGGTGGATGTGATAGCGGCCGGCCTCGGCAAGGCCCAGCTCCATCCGCAGGACGTCACCGATGGGCGTGTAGATGCGCAGGCCGGTCCCGAAACCGTAGGCGCTCTTCCACGGCCGCGAAGGCAGTAGCGTCTCCTCGGCGCTCCAGAGGTAGCCGGCGTCGACGAAGAGGAGCCCCTCGCCCTGGACGTCCACGATGCCGAGCACGGGCAGGTCGAGGGTGAAGCGCGGCAGCACGTCGCGGCGGAGCTCCGCGTGGAGCACGAGCCGGTTCCGCCCCAGCTGCTCCCCGAGCTCGGCCGGATCCGCTGGTTCGTCCCAGCCGGAGATCGCGCCGCTGCTGTAACCGCGGACCGTGTCCATGCCGCCAAGGGAATGGACCCCGCGGTAGAAGAGGTCCCCCCACTGCCGGTCCGCGTCCAGGGCCAGCACGCCGGTCCAGCCCAGCGGCAGCCGCTGGTATCGGCCCCAGCGCAGGATCCCCCTCCGCAGGACGACCGAACTACCCAGGACGGGGTCGTAGAGGGTGCCGATGAGCCGGAGGAATCCTCCGCGACCGGGGCGGAGGAAGCTGTCACGGGTGTCGCGGGAGTAGCCGAGGGTCAGGGAAGCAATCTTCTCGAGGACGCTCCCGTCGTCGTCCTCCAGATACACGCGCCGCTCCCCCACGCTCACCTGGAGGAGGAAACGGTGGGCCAGCGGACGCCAATGGCTGAGCGAGAGCCAGAAGCCCATGGACAGGTGATAGAGGCGGACGTCCCCCTCGTCGTTGTTGTCGAGGTAGGCGAAACCCAGTCGATGTTCGATGGGATAGGCGCCCAGCCAGGGCCGGGAGATGCTCAGCTCGACGCGCTCCTCCCAGCCCCCTGCGGCCTTGAACCAGAGGCTCTCGCGGCCGCCGAAGAGGTTGCGGTGGCGGTAGACCAGGCCGGCGCGGATACGGTTGTCGTCGCGGTAGTCGCTGAAGGGATAGAGGAGCCCGTAGCGCAGCTCGCCGCGCTCGACGAAGCAGTAGGTCAGGATGATCCCGCCGGGAGCCATTCGCGGCACGACACCCACCAAGGCGAAGATCCCCAGCCCCTCCAGGAAGCGGAGATCCCGCGCCAGGAGATCCGCGTCGTAGGGATCACCGGGCTGCAGGAAGAGCTCGCGCAGGATCGTCGCGTCGCGGGTGGCGAGGTTGCCCTCGAGGCGGATCTCGAGGATCCGCTGACCGTTGAGCGCCTGGGAGCTCTCGGCGCGGAAGGCGTTCTCGGGATCATGGCAGGAGATGGAGGGAGGCGGTGAAACGACGACCGCACGCGGCCGGGTGGCCACCTCGTCCGCGGAGTCGGCTACGGCCGTGGGACAGGTCGCGGCGAGGCCGAGGAGAGGCCCGGAGAACGTCAGGTAGAAAAAAAGCCGCCTGAAGCGGCCGCGGCAACACCGAGCGGGCATGGCAGACCCCCGCCCGGATACTAGCTGTCCATTCGCGATGCGGTCAACTGGAGGCGAGCTCGCGGGCCCCGAGACGCGTTAAAACGAGGGCGCCGATCCCGAAGAGGAAGACCACGAACTCGACGAGGCCGATGAGCCCGAAGGTGCTCACGCTGCTTCCCAGCATGTGCACGAGCCAGAAGATGCCGGCCCAGATCGACACCGAGAGGTAGCGGTTCAGACCGCGGGCCTCGAAAGTGTAGCGCGAGAAGGCCCAGAGAGGCAGGAGCCAGCCGAGGAAGCCGAGGCCGACAATGCCCAGGATCGCCAGGATCGCCACGGGAATGCCGACGACCGTGAGCGCGACCAGGATGATCACCAGGGCCGCGGGGATGAGCAGCAGGATCGCGGCCAGCAGGGTCAGGAGGCCGACGAGGAAGCTGTAGCCCGGCCGCCGGCGGAGGCCTTCGCTCATGTTGCCGACGCGGGCGGAAAGCAGGAGCTGCCCCACCAGGGCCAGGATCAGGATCTCGACGAGGCGCCAGACGGCGTCGCCGAAGCTCAGGGCCGCGCGGCCGGCGCGGTAGCCGAAGCCGTCGAAATCCCAGTCGTTCTCGAAGAAGTGAGAGAAGTTCGTGCCCACCGGCGTGATCTCGCCGATGATCTCGGCGCCCGGTTCGCGGTCCACCTCTCCGCCGACGCAGACGATGTCCCCGGTGATCTCCGCGCCGTCGTAGAGGTTGACGTCGCCCATCACCACGACGATGTCGCCCACGACCTTCCCGTGGACGCGAAGGTCGCCGAAGATGATGACCATGTCGTTGTGAACGATCTCGTCGGCCTCGATGACCACGTCCTCGCCGAAGGAGACCTGCTCGTCGCCCTCCACCTCGTGGCGGATCCGCCCGCTGCCCGAGCGGATCTTGATGTCCAGGGCGTTCTCGTCGCGGTCCAGGTCCATCTGGATCTCGTCGTCGCCCTCGCGCAGGACGATTCCCGAGTCGTCGATGATGACCTCGTGGACGACGCGCGGCTCATCCTCGACTTCCGCGGTCGGGGCCGGCTCGGCGCTCTCGACCTGGCCGGTGTCCTCCGCGGGTGGAGGTGTCGAATCGCCCTCCTGTGCGATGGACGTGACGAAGCCCAGGGCCAGAAGGGCCGCGAGGATGCTCAGCGCAATGCGCAAGCTAGCGGGGGACGGGCAGGACCAGGACATGACTCATCGCTCCCTTGATCCTCAAACGATAGACAGCGAAAACAAGCACGAGCGGGGTGAGCCCTACAAGGAGAATCAGCAGGAACACGTTCCCGGGCACGGCGCTCCGGAGAAGGCGCTCCATCTTGACCAGGCTCTGGATCTTCGTCGCTACCGGCCGGGAGATCTGCCCCAGCCGGTCCTTCGCCTTCTCCATGAACTGAACGGTGCCGGAAAGCTCGCGGCCGCCTTCGAGGAGGGCCAGGGTCGCCGTGCTCCGGAGCTTCTCCGGGCCGTTCTCCTGCATCAGAGTCGGTCGGAACCACTGGGCGAGAACCAGAAGCAGGAGGATCAGCGCGGCGCTCAAAGCGAGATGGGAGCCCAGTGGCCGCATCGCGGCGATGCGCTCGGCGAGGCGGGAACGGGCGGGGCGCGGCGCGCGCCGGGCGGCGGGCGCGGGGAAGAGAGCGGCCATGACCCGGTCGCCGAACCCGGCCGGCGCGGTCTCGCGCTCGAGCCCGTCGAGCAGCGCGAAGGTCCGGCGCTCGTTCTCCAGCTCGAGGCGACAGGACCGGCAGCCCGCCAGATGGGCCTCGAGGTCCCGGCGCGCGTCGTCCGCCAGGAGGCCCTCTAGGTAGTCGCCCAGGGAAGTTTTCGCGTCCTGGCAACTGTGATGTCGGTCGGGGGTGTTCATCTCTATTCCTCCATGAGCTCGATACGGATGTCACCCGACGCGGTTACAACGTGGAGTGGACTCTCGCCCCCGCCCATCCGGCCGGCCAGATGCCGGCGGGAGACGTCTTCGATGCTCAGGGGAAGCCGGCAGCGGATGCCCCCCAGGGTGGTGTTCAGGTCGATGTAGAAGGAGGCCTCCTGCCGCAGGTAGACCTCGATTTCGCCGCTGGAGCTGGCCAGGTGCAGGGCCTGTCCGGGATGGCCGGCCCCGAGGACGGTGATGTCGCCGTTGGAGGTGTTGGCGCGCAGCAGTCCCTGCGCATCCTCGACGAGGACCGACCCGCTGTTGCTGGCCAGGGTTACATCCCCCTCGATCCCAATGGCGGCGAGGTCGCCCGAGTTGCTCTGGGCGTTCAGGCCGCCGCCGACCTTCTCCGCGCGCACATCGCCCGAGATGGAGTGAACCCGGACGTCCCCGCCCACACGGCGCAGTTCGACGTCGCCGCTGGTCGAGTGTACGGTGAGATCACCGGTCAGATCCTCGATGAACAGATCGCCGCTGGTCAGGCTCAGATCGCAGTAGCCCTCGATACGGCTCGCCTCGACGTCGCCGCTGGTGGTGGTGATCTGCACCCCCCGCGCGAGGTCCAAGACCTTGAGATCGCCGCTGCTCACGCTGGCCTCCAGGGCGATGTCCTCAGGCACGAGCGCGAGGATGTCGATCCGGACGGAAACGCGCCGGATCAGCTCCTCCACCCGGCCCGCGGGAACCTCCGAATCGTAGCGGGGGCCGAGTCGAAGCCATTCGCCGTCCCTCACCGCGGCAAGGGTAAGCAGCGAGAGAGCGCGTTCGGCGCGCTCGGCCTTGCGGGAGCGGACGCGATACTGGATCTCGAGCTGGATGTCCGCCCGCTCTTCCCCGCGCACCTCGAGGTAGCCGCTCATGTTCTCCACCACGAGGCCCTTCACGCCCTCGGCGGTGATCTCCCGGATCTCTCCGCGCTTCACCTCCTTGGCGAGCGCATCCTCCGGTCCCGCGGGCATCCCGACAAGCAGGATGACGGGAAGGAGCGGTGCCAGGATCCAACGCAGCTCAGAGGACCTCATCACGATCCAACCTCCTCTTGATCTGCTGCCGCGCCCTGTGGATGCGGATCTTCACCGTGCCGATCGGCAGATCCAGAACCCGGGCGATCTCCTCGTAGCTCAGGTCTTCCTGGTGACGGAGCAGCAAGATCGAGCGGTAGTGTTCCGGCAGCTCGGCCACGGCTTCGTTGAGCATCGCCATCTGCTCGCCGGCCAGGGTTCGCGCCGACGGATCGGGCTCCTTCCCGGCGACCTCCCGGCGGTAGGAGCCCTCCCGGCTGTCGATCTCCTGGTCCAGCGAGTACGCGATGCGCTTCGCCTTTCGCAGGTGATCGATGCAAAGGTTCGTTGCGATCTTGAAAATCCATGCTGAAAAGCTGTATCGCTCGTCGTAGTGTTCGAGCCGGGTCATCGTCCGGACGAAAGCTTCCTGCGCGATGTCCTCGGCCTGTGCGGGATCCCGAAGCATTCGTTTACAGTAGTTGAACACGGGATCCTGATACCGCATGAGGAGCGACTGGTAGGCCTTGCGATCTCCGCCGAGACATCGGCGAATCAGCTCGCGGTCCTCAGCACTCACTCCTCGTTACCTCCCTACGGGGTATTTACGGAATGGTTACCTTGAACACGGAGTCCCCGCAGCCATCCCGGAGCGAACCGGAGCAGTCTAGGATGAGCGAATCCGTGCTGCGAAGCTTTTTTCACCTGGCTTACGAGCATCTCGGTCTCCTGCTGCTCGTTTCGGTCCTGCGCGCCCTGCCCTGGCTCCTGCCGGCCCTGCTCGTCACCTTCCTCTCGCCCGACGCGATCGGCCCTCGCCCCTATGCCTGGCTCATCGGCGCCACGATCCTGGCAGCCGTCCTGCTGGCGCCCTACCTGTCCGGGGGAGCCCAGCACCTGGGGGCTTCCATCGCTCGGGGCGCCGCGCCCCGCTGGCGGGCGGGGCTGGGACGCCGCTACGGCATCCTCCTGGCCTGGAACCTCGTCCAGCTCCTCCTGCTGGCCGTGCTCCTGCAGAACCTCGCACTATACCTGCGTGGCAGTGGAGAGCTTCATGGTTTCGCGCTACTCCTTTCCCTCGGGGCCGGCTTCTGGCTCTGGGCGCTCGCGCGGCTCTGGAGCTTCCATTTCCTGCCGCTGCTGATCGCCCGGAACGATTCGCTGCGGGAGAGCGCGCGCCTCACGCTGCTCCTGGTCCTGCGCAGGCCGGGCCGCGTCCTGGCGGACTTCGCCCAACGGCAGCTGCTCGGGCTCCTCCTCGTCCTGTCCGGCCTCGGGATCTTCCTCGGCCTGGGCGCCCTACCCGCCCTGCACGCCGCCTTGAGCGCCCGCGTCGCCCTGCGTCCCCTGGGGCACGAACTCGCTCCGCCCGGCGAGAGCCAGGAAAACCGACCTCTGGAGTTCGCTGCAAACCTGCGCAAGCTCTGGCGTCCGTGGAGCTAAAGGTCGCCCTCGCTTTCCCCTTGACGGCCGCCAGGCCCGGTGTCAAAACCGAAGGCGAGCAGGCCCGCCGGCGGAGTCGGGCTGCCACGCACGCCATCCGTGGAAGGAGCCGTCCCATGAGCAGTATCGAGGACATCCTCGGCCGCGAGATCCTGGATTCCCGGGGGAATCCCACTGTCGAGGTCGAGGTCTACCTGGAGAGTGGAGAGGTCGGCCGCGCAGCCGTGCCGTCCGGGGCCTCGACCGGGGAACACGAGGCCGTCGAGCTGCGGGACGGAGACCCGGAACGCTACGGCGGGAAGGGCGTGCTGGAGGCCGTCCGCCACGTGAACGAGACGATCCGTCCCGAGCTCCTGGAACTCGACAGCCTCGACCAGGCGCACATCGACTCGACGCTCATCGAGATCGACGGCACCTACAACAAGGAGAAGCTCGGCGCCAACGCGATCCTCGGCGTCAGCCTCGCCGTGGCCAAGGCCGCCACCGCCTTTCTCGACCTGCCCTTCTACCAGTACCTCGGCGGCGTGGGTGCGCGCACACTACCCGTGCCCATGATGAATATCCTCAACGGCGGCAGCCACGCGGACAACAACGTCGACCTGCAGGAGTTCATGATCATGCCCACGGGCGCGCACGACTTCCCCCAGGCCGTGCGCATGGGATCGGAGATCTTCCACACGCTGCGTTCGGTGCTCCGGGAGAAGGGCCTCGCCACCACGGTCGGAGACGAGGGCGGCTTCGCGCCGAACCTGGGCAGCAACGAGGAGGCGCTGCAGGTCATCATGCAGGCTGTGGAGAAAGCGGGCTATCGGCCGGGCGAGGACATCCACCTCGCGCTGGATCCCGCGGCCAGCGAGTTCTTCCACGACGGCGCCTACGTCCTCGCGGGCGAGGGCGACCGCCGTCTCGATTCGGCGGAGATGGTGGACTTCTACGCGGGGCTGGTGGAGCGCTACCCCATCGTCTCCATCGAGGACGGCCTCGCGGAGGACGACTGGGAAGGCTGGCGGCTCCTCACCGAAAAGCTGGGAGACAGCATCCAGCTCGTGGGCGACGACATCTTCGTCACGAACATGGATCGCCTGGCGCGTGGCATCGACGAGGGCATCGCAAACTCCATTCTCATCAAGCTCAACCAGATCGGCACGCTAACCGAGACCCTCGACTGCATAGACACTGCCAAGCGAGCCGCTTACACCACAGTCATCTCCCACCGCAGCGGTGAGACCGAGGATGTGTCGATCAGCCACGTCGCGGTTGCGACCAACGCCGGTCAGATCAAGACAGGCAGCCTCTGTCGCACCGACCGCGTCGCGAAGTACAACGAGCTACTCCGCATCGCGGAGGAGCTCGAGGAACAGGGCCGCTTCGAGGGCCTGCAGGCGCTCAACTTTGGTGCGTAGCACCAAAGAAGCTCGAACGGACTAGAATGTTCTGTCCGTTCAACCACTTCGGCGCTTGAGGCCGAGAGCGCTCTTCCATCGAGGACAGGCATGGCCGGAGAGAGGACTCCCTCCCACACTCCCTATCTCCGCCGACCTTGGACCCGGGGTCGCATCGGCGGCCGCAGCGCCAAGGGCGCGCTGATCCTCGTCCTCGCATTCCTCGCATACTTCCTCCTCCTGGGCGAATCGGGCTGGTTCCGGCAGCTGCGCCTGCAGGCGCGAAAGGGGCACCTGGCCCACGAGGTCGAGCTGCTGGAAAGGCAAGAAAAGCTCCTGGAGGCGGAGTCCGAGAGGCTCGAGAGCGACCCCGCTTACCGGAAGCGCATCCTTCGGGAGGAATGGGGCTACATGGAGCCCGGAGAACAGATATACCATATCCGCCGCTCAGAGTGATTTACCGAGCACCGCAACAGCTCATTGCCATGCAATAAGATGAGAGATTTCTGAGATTGTGAATCTTTTCTCATTTTCGGAATACCGGCGCTCAGGAGCTTGCTTTTCGGATCGTGATTGCTAGCTTGTGGCCCCAGTAAGGGGCTCATACCACTCGGACAAGGCCTCTTCTCGACCTCATACAGAACGTCCCAAGCACGAGGTGACCATGAGTTCGACACTCGAGAAAGCGGTGAAGGAAATCTGCAGGGAGAACGGCAACGACCGCTCCCGCATGATGGACATCGTCCGCGCCGTGCAGGAGCGCTTCGACTGCGTGAGCAGTGAAGCGCAGGACCTGATCGCCCGGCAGGTTTCCGCGGAGCGGGTGGAGGTCGAGAGCGTTGTCACGTTCTACGCTTTCCTCTCAAGCAAGTCGAAGGGCGAGATCGTCATCCGCCTATGCAACGACGTGATCGACGAGCTCAAGGGAAGCCGGCGCGTGGCCAACGCCCTCGTGGACGAGCTCGGCATCGAGTTCGGTGAGACGACTCCCGACGGCAAGTTCTCGCTGGAGTACACGCCCTGCATCGGTCTCAGCGACCAGGCCCCCGCGGCGCTGGTGGGCGATGTTCCCGTGACCGACCTCGGCGCGGACATCGCGCGCGTGGGTGTGCAGAAGCTCAGGGAGCACATGAATCCGCGCAAGCTCATCCGTCGCTACGGCGACGGCAACAACTCCCACGACCTCGTGCGCTCTGCCGTGCACAATCATATCCGCCTGCGCGGCGAGGTGATCTTCGCCGACATGGAGCCGGGCGCGGCGCTAACGAGGGCCATCGCCATGAGCCCTGTCGAGGTGATCCGCGGCATCAAGACCTCGCGCCTGCGCGGCCGCGGCGGCGCCGGTTTTCCCACGGGCATGAAATGGGAGTTCACGCGTGGCGCCGCGGGAGAGCAGCGCTACATCATCTGCAACGCCGACGAGGGCGAGCCCGGGACCTTCAAGGACCGCGTCATCCTGACCGAGACGCCGGACCTGCTTTTCGAGGGCATGACCATCGGTGGCTACGCCATCGGCGCGGACACCGGCATCGTCTACCTCCGCGCCGAATACAGCTACCTGAAGGACTTCCTCGAGCACGTTCTCGCGCAGCGCCGCGAGGCCGGACTCCTCGGCAAGGACGTGGGCGGCAAGGAGGGCTTCGACTTTGACATCCGCATCCAGATGGGCGCCGGCGCCTACATCTGCGGTGAGGAGACAGCCCTGATCAGCTCCTGCGAGGGGCTGCGGGGTGACCCGAAGAACCGCCCGCCCTTCCCGGCCCAGAAGGGCTACAACGAGTCGCCGACCTCCGTGAACAACGTGGAGACGCTCTGCTGCGTGGCCCGCATCATCGAGAAGGGCGCGGCCTGGTTCAACCAGCTCGGCTCGCCCGGCAGCACCGGCACCAAGCTGCTGAGCATCTCCGGCGACTGCGGACGGCCGGGCGTCTACGAGGTGCCCTTCGGCATCTCCCTGCGCGAGGTCTGCGACCTCTGCCACGCGGACGACGCCGTGGCCGCGCAGGTGGGCGGCCCCAGCGGCCAGATGGTGCCGCTGGCGAACTTTGACAAGGTCATCTGCTATGACCATCTCGCCACCGGCGGATCGCTGATGTTCTTCGGGCCGGACCGCAACCTGCTCGAGATCACCTCGAAGTTCATGGAGTTCTTCATCGAGGAGAGCTGCGGCTACTGCACGCCCTGCCGTGTCGGCAACGTTCTGCTCAAGGAGCGCCTCGACCGGATCCTCGCCGGCAAGGGAGAGCTCGCCGACCTGGATTACCTGCAGCAGCTGGGCGAGACGGTCAAGACGGCCAGCCGCTGCGGGCTGGGGCAGACCTCGCCGAATCCCGTCTTGACGACGCTGAAACGCTTCCGGCCGCTCTACGAGGAGCTCCTGACCGAGGCGGTCGAGGGCAAGCAGCCGGCGTTCGACATCCACGACGCCCTGAGCGACGCCGTGGAGCTCACCGGACGCGAATCCGTTCACTTCAAAGGGTAGGGGACGACTCATGAGCGATACGATCACCCTTACCATCGACGGTAAGGTCATCAAGGGCCAGCCGGGGCAGACCATCCTCGACGCGGCGGGCAAGAACGGGGTCTACATCCCGCGCCTCTGCGCCTACAAGGACCTGTCTCCCTTCGGCAGCTGCCGGGTGTGCACCGTAATGGTGAACGGCCGGCCGCAGTCGGCCTGCACACAGCCCATCGCCGAGGGCATGATCGTCGAGAACGACACCGAGAAGATCAGGTCCATCCGGCAGGACATCGTCGACATGCTCTTCGTCGAGGGAAATCACTACTGCATGTACTGCGAGAAGAGCGGCAACTGCGAGCTGCAGGCCCTTGCCTACCGCTTCGGCATCACCGCGCCGCGCTTCCCGTACATGTTCCCCGAGCGCGAGCTCGACGCCTCGCACCCCGACGTCTTCATCGAACGCAACCGCTGCGTGCTCTGCGCGCGCTGCGTGCGGGCCTCGCGCGAGTGGGACGGGAAACAGGTCTTCGGCTTCGTCGACCGCGGCCCGGAGAAGATCCTGGCGGTCAACGCCAACGGGTCGTTGCGGGACACGAACCTCAGCCTGAGCGACCGCGCCATCAAGGCCTGCCCCGTAGGCTGCCTGATGCCCAAGCGCGTGGGCTACGACGTGCCGGTAGGCGAGCGCCTCTACGACCAGGAACCCATCGGCTCGGACATCGAGCAGGGCGTCAGCTCGGAATAGGGGGAGAGAAATGGCGAAACCGAAAGTTGCGACGACGTCCCTGGCAGGCTGCTTCGGCTGCCACATGTCGCTGTTGGACATCGACGACCGGATCCTCAAGCTCGTCGAGCTGGTGGATTTTCACAAGTCCCCCATCGACGACATCAAGGAATTCGACGGCGAGCGCATCACCGTGGGCCTCATCGAGGGCGGCTGCTGCAACGAGGAGAACGTCAAGGTGCTCGAGGACTTCCGCAAGCACTGCGAGATCCTCATCTCGATCGGCGACTGCGCCATCGGCGGCGGCATCCCGGCCATGCGTAACACCGTGCCGCTGAAGGAGTGCCTGGACGAGGCCTTCCTGAATGGCGTCACGGTCCACAATCCCACCGGCGAGCTGCCCAACGACAAGGAGATCCCGCTCTTGCTCAATCGGGTCTTCCCCTGTCAGGAAGTGGTGAAGGTCGACTATCACCTCCCGGGCTGCCCGCCGCCCGCGGACACGCTCTGGGAAGCCCTCGTCGCGCTGCTATCCGACAAGCCGGTCGAGCTGCCCTACCAGCTCATCAAGTACGACTAAGCAGGAAAGGGAGAAAGAAGTGGCAATCGCAAACCGGAAACGACTGGTCATCGAGCCCGTGACCCGCGTCGAGGGACACGGCAAGGTCACCATCCTGCTCGACGAGCAGGGCAAGGTCTCCCAGGCGCGCCTGCACATCGTGGAGTTTCGTGGCTTCGAGCGCTTCATCCAGGGACGCCTCTTCTGGGAGGTGCCCGTGCTGGTCCAGCGTCTCTGCGGCATCTGCCCGGTAAGCCACCACCTGGCCGCCGCGAAGGCCATGGACGGCATCGTGGGCGCGGAGAAGCTCACGCCCACGGCGGAAAAGATGCGCCGCCTGATGCACTACGGGCAGACCTTCCAGTCCCACGCGCTGCACTTCTTCCACCTCGCGTCGCCCGACCTGCTCTTCGGCTTCGACGCGCCCGTGGCGAAGCGCAACGTCATCGGCGTCGCCGCGGAGCACCCGGACCTCGCCGTCCAGGGCGTGATGATGCGGAAGTACGGCCAGGAGATCATCAAGGCCACGGCCGGCAAGAAGATCCACGGCACGGGCGCGATCCCCGGCGGGATCAACAAGAACCTGAGCATCACCGAGCGCGACGTCTTCCTGGCGGACATCGAGCAGATGATGGAGTGGAGCCGGAGCGCGCTGAAGATCGCCAAGGACTACACGGTCGAGAACCTGAAGATGGCCGCCGGCTTCGGCTCCTTCGACTCGAACCACCTCTCCATCGTGCGCGAGGACGGCTGCCTGGACCTCTACGACGGAAAGCTGCGCGCCATCGATCCGCAGGGTGGGAAGATCTTCGACCAGGTCGACCCCCAGGACTACAACGAGGTCCTGGCGGAAGAGGTCAAGCCTTGGTCCTACATGAAGTTCCCCTTCATCCGCGAGATCGGCCCGGAGGACGGCTGGTACCGCGTCGGCCCTCTCGCGCGCATCAACGCCTGCGACTTCATCGACACACCCGAGGCGGAGGCGGCCCGCAAGGAATTCATGGCTGTCACAGATGGCAAGCCCAACAACATCACCCTGGCCTACCACTGGACGCGGATGATCGAGCTGCTGCACGCCTGCGAGAAGATCCAGGAGCTGTTGCACGACTCCGACCTGCAGGGCGAGGATCTGGTGACCAAGGGCAAGCGGCGGGGCGAATACGCGGCCATCGTCGAGGCGCCGCGCGGCACGCTCTTCCACCACTACAAGGTGGACGAGAACGACCAGGTCACGATGGCGAACCTGATCGTGTCGACGACGAGCAACAACGAGCCGATGAACCGGGCCGTGCGGAAGATCGCGGACGACCACCTCTCCGGTCAGTCCAAGATCACCGAGGGCATGCTGAACCACATCGAGGTGGGCATCCGCGCCTACGACCCCTGCCTATCCTGCGCCACGCACGCGCTGGGCAAGATGCCCCTCGAGGTGAAGCTGCTCGACCACGAGGGCCGGACCCTGGACCGCAAGTCCACGCTATGAGCGCGCCGGTGAAGGGGACGCTGCTGATTGGCTTCGGTAACCCGGGCCGCCGGGACGACGGCCTGGGGCCCGCGCTGGCAGGGGCCGTCGATGAGCTCGGGCTCTCCGGCCTGACGGTCGACGCGGACTACCAGCTCGGCGTCGAGGACGCCGCCGCCGTGGCCGCGCACAATCGCGTCCTCTTGGTGGATGCCGCCGCGGCCGGTCCAGAGCCCTTCTGGGTGCGGCGCATCGGCCCGGCCGCGAGCAGCGTGAGCTTCAGCACGCACAGCGTGGAACCCCAAGCGCTGCTGACCCTGGCGAGGGATCTCTTCGGCGCCGAGCCGGACTGCTACCTCATGGGCATCCGGGGCTACGAGTTCGACGAGTTCGGCGAAGGATTGTCGGCCCCGGCCCGCGCCAACCTCGCGGAGGCGCTGAGCTGGGTGCAGGAGGCCGCCCGCCGGCAGGAATTCGAAGAAGTGAGACACGAGGGATGGGACCCGGCCGAGGCCGGAATCGAACCCAGGAACGAGGATGTGCCATGCAAGACGGAAAACACGTAATTCTCTGCATCGACGACGATCCGGACATCCTGTCCTTCCTCAGGATCGTGCTGGAGGCCGAGGGCTACATCGTGGCCACGGCCGAGAGCGCAGAGGAGGGGCTCAGGGTCTACGAGAAGGTCCAGCCGGACTGCCTGATCGTCGACCTGATGATGGAGGAGGTGGACGCCGGGACGACCTTCGTCAAGGAACTCCGCCTCCAGGGCAACGAGGCCCCGATCTACATGCTCAGCTCCACCGGCGACAATCTCAGCATGGCCACCGACTACAGCGAACTGGGCCTCGCGGGCATCTTCCAGAAGCCCCTCAACAAGGACCAGCTTCTCGTGCTCCTCAAGGTCAAGCTGGGGGATTGACGCTCTGCCGCACAGGTAGCTGCAGCGTGACGATGGTGCCCCGCCCCTCTTCGCTGTCCACGCGCAGGCGGCCGTGGTGACGCTCGACCGCCTGTTTGACAAAGGCCAGGCCCAGACCCGTACCAACCTCCCGCATCTTCCGCGCGTTCGACGCGCGGAAGAACTCCTTGAAGAGCTGCTCCTGCTCGCCGACCGGGATGCCGATGCCCGTGTCGCGCACCTTGATCTCGATCTTGCCGTTCGCCGGGCCGAGGAGGACCAGCTCCACCGTGCCCCCCTCCGGGGTGTACTTGATCGCGTTGGAGACGAGGTTCTCCAGAACCTGCTCGAGTAGATCAGCTCCACTGTCCACTAGCGGCAGATCGCCCGGTGCGCGGACCTGGAAGTCGAGGCCCTTGCCCTCCGCCTCGTCGCGGAAGTTTCTCTCGACTCGTTCCACGAGCTCGTTCATATCGACGCGCACGTCCTCGATCTCGCGCGTCCGGTCGCGGGTCAGACCCAGGGTCAGGAGTTCGCCGATGGTTTCGTTGAGGGAGCTGAGCCGGTCTTCCACGCGCTTCAGATACTCGATCTGCTCCTCGTTCACGGCGCCCAGGTAGCTCTCCGCGAGCAGCTGCAGCATGCTGAGGCTCGCGCCGATGGGCGCGCGCATGTTGTGCGCCACCTGCATCATGAACTTCGTGTGCTCGTGCATGAGGTTTTCGATCGCCTCGTAGCCGCGCGCGTTCTCGATGGCGATGGCCACCAGCTCGGCCGCCAGGCGCAGGAAGTGCGTGTCCTCCACGTCGAAGCGGTCGGGGATGTGGCAGTAGGCGGCGAGGATGCCGATGATGCGATCCTCGTGCTTCAGCGGCGTGAACACCACCGACTTGATCTCCAGCTCGGCGAGATCGGCGTGCAGCTCCAGCTCCGTGTCGGTGTCGATGCGGCCGTGGACGAGCGTCTCCCCCTCGATGATCCTCTGGTTCAGAGGGCTCCGCACGGGCTGCTGGACCTTCTTATCCAGGAACTCCGGCGGCAGCCCGTGGGCGGCGACAAAGCGCAGGGTCTCGCCCTCCTCGTCGAGCAGCTTGACCGCGACGACCCTCACCGTGAGGATCTTCGCCAGCTCGTTGGTGACGATGTCCAGCATGGGCCCGAGTCGCACCTCCGAGCCCACGGCTCGCAGCATTGCATAGAGGCTGCCCAGGCCCTTGTTCAGCCGCTCCACCTCGTCGGTAGTCTCCGCGAGGTTCACCAGGCGCTCGCGAAGGCGGCTCATGATCCGCGTGGCGATGACGGCCGCGATGGCGAGGGAAGCGGTGAAGAAACCCAGACCCACGAGCACGTGCCCTGGCCAATCCAGGAAGCTGAACTCCGATCCCCGGAAGGCGATGCAGGGATTCCCGAGCACGCCGTTGAGCTGGAGCAAGGTCATCAGCCAGAGGCCGCCGGTGGCGAAGATCACGAAGAGGAAAGCCTGGCTGGGGCGGAACTGGATCGCCGCGATGACGACGTGGAAGATGAGGAAGAAGACGAGGGGGCTGGCCGGCCCGCCCGTGTAGTAGATCAGGAGGAACACGGCCGTGTAGTCGATCACGACCTGGATCGTGGTCATGAGGCGATCGAGCCTGGGGTCGCCCTCGAGGGTCCGGCGGCTATGGGTGAAGACGAGAGCGAGGACGACGTTGTAGACGAGGATGCCCGTCGCCACGTAGAGGATGGGCAGGATCTCGAACTCGAAGCCCAGACGGCGTCCGATGACCGCGGCGAAGACCATGATCGGCGGCACTACCCAGCGCATCCTCACCTGCCAGAAGGCCCGTCGCCCCCAGATCCGCGGTAGGCTGCTGGCGCCGACGGTAAACTCCTGAACGAGTCTCCCGAAGCTCTTCTGATTGGTAGGTGAGTTACGCATCCACAACCCCGGCCCGTTTCCATCGAGTCTAGTCGACCGGCGCCCGTCGCTGCAAGCGCTGTCGGAGCTCGAAGGTTTGACGGTCCGGGCGGTGGAGTTCGGCGTTGGGAGTCGCTTAGCGGCCGATCCGCTCGCGGCAGCGCGCGCGGATCCAGTCGAGCCACTGGCCTAGGCCATCGCCCGTCTTCGCCGAGAGCTCGATGAGCGGCGCGCGCGTGTTGATGCGGGAGAGGTCGTCGCGGACGATTGAAGTGTCGAAGTCCAGCGCGCCGGCCAGGTCCACCTTGTTCAGCAGGATCACGTCGGCGGGCTGGAAGAGGGTGGGATACTTCGCGACCTTGTCCGGTCCCTCAGGCACGGACAGCATGGCCACGCGGACGTGCTCGCCCAGGTCGAAACCCGCCGGACAGACCATGTTGCCCACGTTCTCAATGAACATCAGGTCCAGCTCGCTCAAGGGAAGGCCATCGAGCGCCTCCGAGACCTGCGTGGCGGAGAGGTGGCAGCCGCCCTCGGTGTTGATCTGCGTCACCGCAGCGGCCAGGCCGCCGAGGCGCTCGGCGTCGCGGGTGGTCTGCAAGTCGCCCACGATCACAGCCGAGCGCAGCTCCGGCGCCAGGGCGGGGATCGTGGCCTCCAGGAGCGCGGTCTTCCCGCTGCCCGGTGCGCTGGTGATGTTCAGCACCAGGAGACCCGCCTCCTCCATGCGCCGCCGGTTGGCCTCGGCGACCGCGTCGTTGGCCTTGAGCACACTGGTGACGACCTTGATCTTCATGCCTGATCCCTTTCCGCTCTCTGTTCGCCGCTGATCGAGCTCAACACGATCTCGTTTCCCTGGATGATCTCCACGTCGGCCTCGCCGCAGCCTGCGCAGAGGAAGGACGAGGGCTCCGGCGCGAAGCGCAGCCCGCAGCCGCGGCAGAGCGCAAGCGCGTCCACGATCTCCAGGTTCAGCTCCGCCCCCTCGGCCGAGCCCCCCTTTGCTGCCGTCTCGAAGGCGAGCTCGAGCGCCTCGGGTACGATGCCACGCATCACTCCGGCTGTTACCGTGAGCGCCTCAATGCGCTCCAGGCCGTGCTCTTCCGTCAGCTCCGCGAGCCGGTCCAGAAGCTCCATGGCGATGGACATCTCGTGCATCGCTCTCCCCCCTCGCCCTTCAGCAGATCCGCGGTAGTTGCTCGCCGTAGGGACGCGTGACCATGCGGCGGCCGCCGCCGCGCGTGATCAGCTCGACCAGCGGCGGCTGCGCTTCGACCATACGGCCCACGATCGCGGCGCCCCTACCAAGGGGATGCTCGCGGCAGGCCGCGAGCGCGCGCTCCGCGTCCGCGGCGGCGATCACGGCCACCAGCTTGCCCTCGTTGGCCACGGTCAGAGGATCGATGCCGAGCAGCTCGGCCGTGTGCAGCGCCGTGTTGCCGAGGGGGATGCAATCCTCCTCGACTTCGAGACTCAGCCCAGTGTCATTCGCGAGGTCGCAGAAGACACCCGCCACGCCGCCACGCGTGGGATCGCGCATGAACCTGAGTTCGCTGCCGCTCGCGAGCAGCGCCTCGACGAGGCCCCTGAGCGGCGCCACGTCGCTTCTCAAGTCGGTGTCGAAAGCCAGGTGCTCGCGCACGGACATGACCGCGAGGCCGTGTTCGGCGATGCGCCCGCTGACGAGGATCGCATCGCCGGGTTCGATGTGCGCGGCGTCGATCTCGCAGTCGTCCCGCAGCTCCCCGAGGCCGGCCGTGTTGATCAGCAGGCCGTCGCCGCCGCGGTGCTCCACCACCTTGGTGTCGCCCGTGGCCACGGGCACCTCGGCCTCTTCGGCGGCGGCGGCGATGGAGTCGACCATGCGGTCGAGGGTATCTAGCGGCAGACCCTCTTCGATGATGAGCCCCAGGCTCAGCGCGAGCGGGCGTGCGCCCATCACCGCCAGGTCGTTGACCGTGCCGCAGACCGCGAGCCTGCCGATGTCCCCGCCGGGAAACTCCAGGGGCTGCACGACGAAGGAGTCGGTGGTCAGGCAGAGCCGGCCCTCGACCGGCGGCAACACGGCGCTGTCGGTGAGCGGATTCAGCAGCGAGTTGGCCAGCTTGGGGATGATGCGCGCGTCGAGCAGACGGCGGGTGAGTTCGCCGCCGCCGCCGTGCGCCAGGACCACTCGTTCGGTTGTGGCCTTCCGGCCCGTGACTTCGTTCACCATGCTCACTCCGATCGCGCAGTGTCGGCGCGGTTGTACTTGTACCAGGCCGCGCAGGTCCCCTCGCTGCTGACCATGCAGGGCCCGATGGGGTCGATGGGCGTACAGCCCGTGCCGAAGAGCTCGCACTCGGCGGGCGTGACCTTGCCCTGGATGACCTCGCCGCAGAGGCAGCCGGGCGGGTGGAGGTCGGGGCCGTAGGCCACCCCGAGCTTCTCGCGCGCGTCGAAGCGGCGGTAGTCGCCGCGCAGCTCCAAGCCGCTGCCGGGGATGTCGCCGATGGCGCGCCAGGTCGTCGTGCCCGGTTCGAAGACGCGGTCCATGAGCTGCTGCGCGGGGGCGTTCCCCGCCTCGCTCACCGCGACGCCGTAGACGTTCTCCACGCGGGCTTCGCCCGCGCGCGTCTGCCGGGCGAGATGCAGGATACCCGCGAGCATGTTCGTCAGCTCGAAGCCCGCCACGACGCAAGGCTTGCCGTAACCGTCCGCGATGGGCAGGTAGGCGTCCGAGCCGATGACCACGCTGACGTGGCCGGGGCAGAGGAAGCCGTCGATGGGCACCTCGCCGCCGGCGAGCAGCGCGTCCATGGCGGGGATGACGAGCTTGTGCCCGGGCAGGAGCGAGAAGTTCTCGAGGCCGCGCTCTTCCGCTTCGAGCACGGTGACGGCGGTTGCTGGCGTCGTGGTCTCGAAGCCCACGGCGAGGAAGACGATCTCGCGCTCGGGCTTCTCCTCGGCGACGCCCAGCGCGTCGCGGGCCGAGTAGACGACGGCCACGTCCGCGCCGTCGCCGCGCATCTTCTCCAGGCTGCCGAAGCGGCCGGGCACGCGCAGCATGTCGCCGTAGGTGACGATGGTCACGTTCGGACGGGCGGCCAGCTCGCAGGCGGCGTCGAGGTAGCCCTGGCTGGTCACGCAGACCGGGCAGCCCGGGCCGCTGATCAGGCGCAGGGATTCGGGCAGCAGGCTCTTCGCGCCGCTGCGGAAGAGGCTCACCGTGTGCGTGCCGCAGACCTCCATGATGGCCATGGGGCCGTGGCGTTCGCACTCGGTGGCGATCTCCTGGGCGACGCGCTCGACTTCCTGTCGCTGCATGGGCTTTCCTTCCTCGGGATTCGTCAGTCCGCGTCTGCGCTCGCGTCAGCGCCGGCATCTGGCGTCACGCCGGGAATGTTCTGACCGCCCTCACTGAGGATGATCTTCAGGTTTTCCCAGGTCTCGCGGGCCTCGTCCTCGTCTAGCACCGTGAGCGCGAAGCCGGCATGGACGAGCACCCAGTCGTCCTTGCCCGCCTCGGGGGTCATGGCGAGCGAGGCCTCCATGCGGCTGCCCTGGAAGTCCACGGTGGCCACGCGGCCGATGAGCGGATCGCCGCGGTCCTCGATGCTCAGGATCCTACCCGGGACTGCAAGACACATGAGGGACTCCTCTTTCGTTGCGCGCGCAGTGCGCGCTTTGCGCGCTTCGCGCTCTTGACCTGCGCGTCTTGCGCGCGCTTTAAGTTACCGCCGTCGACGCCGCGCCGCAGGCGCAGCGTTCAGGCGGAGCCGCGCTCCAGCCGGGCGGCGGCCGCCACGGCCTGCCCGAGGGCGATTCCGCCGTCTCCCGCCGGAACGCGGTGCTGAATATACACGTCGAGCCCGGAGCGCCGCAACAGGCTCCAGAGCCGGGCCAAAAGCAAGCGGTTCGCGAAGCAGCCCCCCGAGAGCAGCACTCGCTCGAGGCCGCTGCGCTCCGCGACGCGCTCCACGCCGAAGGCCAGCGCGGCGGCGAGCGCCTCGTGGAAGGCGCGGGCGAGTTCCGCGGCGGGGCGCTCTGTCGCGATGCCATCTGTCAGGTCGCGGATCAGGGGGCGATAGTCGATCTCGAGGGAACCGTCCTCGGACTCGAGGAGGGACCAGAGCAGCGGCTCGGCGCTCTCGCAAGCTGCGGCGGCGGCCTCGAGGGCCATGGGCGCCTGGGCCTCGGCTCGGTTGCGTTCGCAGATGCCGAGCAGGAAAGCGGTGGCGTCGAAAAGGCGGCCGAGGCTACTCGTCTGTATCGCCGGCGACTCGGGCGAGGCGAGGAAGCGGCGGGCCAGGTCGAGGGACTCGGAGTCGATGCGTCTTGCGACGTCCGGGCAGGCCTCGGGCCAATCCGCGCCGAAGGTCTCGGCGAGGAAGCCCACGGCCGGGCGCCAGGTCTCAACGGCGGCGGCGTCGCCGCCGAGCAGCGGGAAGTAGCGCAGCTGTCCGGCCCGCTCGAAGTCGGCCTCGTCGCAGACCAGCAGCTCGCAGCCCCAGATGGCGCCGTCCGTGCCGTAGCCGGTGCCGTCGCAGGCGAGGCCGATGACCGGTCCCGTCAGCCCGTTGTCGGCCATGCAGCTCACGATGTGCGCGTGGTGGTGCTGCACTTCGCTCACGGGCAGGCCCAGTTCGCGCGCGTGGCGGGTGGCGGCGTAGTCGGGGTGCAGGTCGCAGGCGATGTGTTCGGGCTTTTGCCCCAGGAGTTCTTCGAGGCGGGCGATGGCACCGGTGAAGTTGCGGAAGGCGGCGGGGTTGTCGAGGTCGCCGAGATGCTCGCTGAGCACGGCATCGTGCCCCGACAGGAGGCAGACGGTGGACTTGAGCTCGCCGCCGAGGGCCAGGATGGTTGCGGGCGCCGCGCGCGTTACGTGCACCGGCGCCGGCGCGTAGCCCCGCGAGCGGCGCAGGGGCATGACGCGCTGATCGCGCCCGCCGTCGCGACCGGGCAGCGCGACGCTCATGAGCACGGAGTCGTCCACGCGGCGCTCGATGTCGCGGTCGTGGAGGAGGAAGGCGTCGGCGATGCGGCCGAGGCGGCGCAGGGCCTCGTCGTTGTCGGCGCAGAGGGGCTCGGCGCTGGGATTGCCCGAGGTCATGACGAGGGGGCCGAGGGTGTTGGTACCGCTCTCGGGTTCACCCGCGCCGCCGTCCCCCACCGGCGCGGCGAAGAGCAGCGCGTGCAGGGGCGTGTAGGGCAGCATGAGGCCGAGGGTGTCGGTGCCGGGGGCCACGTGCTCGCTGACGGGCGCGCCGGCGCGTTTGGGCGCCAGCACGATGGGATGCGCGGGGCTCGTGAGGATCTTCTCCGCGGGCTCGTCGAGAATTGCGAGCTGGCGCGCGTTATCCAGTCTGCCGACCATGACGGCCAGCGGCTTGGCCTCGCGGGCCTTCCGGCGTCGCAGCTCGGCCACGGCCCGGTCGTCGTCCGCACGGCAGGCGAGGTGGAAGCCGCCAAGGCCCTTGATCGCGACGATGCCGCCCGCGTGCAGGCGCCGCGCAGCCTCGGCGATGGCTTCGCCACCAATCTCGTCGCCGGCGGGGTCCGTGAGCCAGACGCGCGGGCCGCAGATCCCGCAGGCGTCCGGTTGGGCGTGGAAACGGCGGTCGGCGGGGTCGTCGTACTCGGCCTGGCAGTCGGGGCACATGGTGAAGGCGGCCATGGTGGTGCGGGCGCGGTCGTAGGGCACCGAGCGGATGATCGAGTAGCGCGGGCCGCAGTTGGTGCAGTTGATGAAGGGGTAGGCGTGGCGGCGGTCGGCCGGGTCGGAGAGCTCGCGCAGGCAGTCGGGACAGGTGGCGGTGTCGGGCGTGATCTCGGCGCGCTGCTCGCCCTCGTGGCGGCTGGCGAGGATGCGGAATACTCGCTCGCCTTCCGGCGGCAGCTCGCTGACGTCCTGCTCGCAGATCTCGACCAGCGGCGGCTGCTCGGCGAGCAGCCGCTCGCCGAAGCGCGCGATGGCCGCGGGCGGGCCTTCGAGCTCGACGAAGGCGCCGCGGGGGTCGTTTCCCACGTGCCCGGCGAGGCCGAGCTCGGTAGCGAGGCGGTAGACCCAAGGGCGGAAGCCCACGCCCTGCACGCGGCCGCGGATCTCCAGGCGGCGGCGCGCAAGGGTCGCACCAGGCTCGAGGCCGCTACCCGCCTGGGCCGGCTTCCGCACCAAGGGTATCTCCTTTATAGAGGAACGGGCGTCCGAGCTCTCATTGCAACAGGAGCTCAAGGTCCCACAATATAGCAAGAACCCCAGGGGCAGACAACGCGGGGCCGCGCCTGAATCTGACGGACTGGCAAGGACTTGGCGGGCGCCAAGCGGGCTTGACACGGGCTTGAAGCGAGCCTATATTGGCGCACCACTGACGCGGGGTGGAGCAGTCCGGTAGCTCGTTGGGCTCATAACCCAAAGGTCACAGGTTCAAATCCTGTCCCCGCCACCTGAACAAACAGGCCGCTTCCAAGGACTTGGAGGCGGCCTGTTTCTGTGAGGGGCCGGCCAGACTTCCCGTTTGCTTCCCAGTTCTTCCCCTTTTCGAAATCCCGCCTGCAGGCATGCCTTCAGACTGTGTTCAGATCAGGCTAAATGCTATTCTGGCAGGCGACTGAATCTACAAGGAGACGATGGGATGAAGTGTAATCCAATTCTACTGAATGGGATCTCGGACAGTGGCAAGATCCTCGACAGGATCGAATCCCAGGTTGGTGATACCAAGGATGAATCTTGGCTGCAGGCGCTGATTCACGCCCGCCCCGAGCTGTTGCCTTTATCGGACTTCAACGAGAGTATCGGCGAGCTGATCCCACTCGGCCGAGAGATCGACACGAACGCAGGCCCCATCGACCTCCTCTTCACCACCAGCCAGGGGCAACTTGTCGTAGTGGAGACGAAGCTCTGGAAGAATCCGGAGAAGCATCGCGTCGTCGTCGCCCAGGTCATCGACTATGCGAAGGAACTAGCCACCTGGTCCTACGAGGATCTGGATGGATCCGTACTGTCGGCCGCACGTGGCATGGAGGAGAATCCCGCACGGTCAATCCGCGATCGAATCGTGCCTCTGCTCGCTGAAGCAGAGAGGGACTTCCACGAATTCCAGGAGAATCTCATCGCAAGTCTGAATCATGGTCGATTCCTATTGCTGATCGTGGGTGATCGTGTTTCGCCGAACGTCGCAATGCTCAGCGCCGCTATCCATGGTGCTCCTGGGCTGGAGTTCCAGTTCGGACTCGTCGAGCTTCAGATGCACCCCCTACAGACAGATCGGGATTGG
Organism: uncultured bacterium; assembly: GCA_964627205.1. GTDB lineage: Bacteria > Krumholzibacteriota > Krumholzibacteriia > JACNKJ01 > JACNKJ01 > CAZVHI01. Next base: position 874 of record CAZVHI010000030.1, on the reverse strand, counting down.
CCGCTGTTGATTGTACCGGAGATCGTTGGCCGCACCGTGGAGGAGACAAGAGCCGTTGTGAGAATCCAGTACCGGGAGACACGACCGGAGGTCGAAGTCGCTGTTAGCACCGATGGGAATACCAAACAAGCCAAGGAACAGGTTAGCTTGGCCAGCCTATGCTCCCAGCTACCGGAAGACATGCGAACTGCATTTGAGCGCTGGGGCGACTACTGGCAAGGCCAGGGCTTCACGTTTAACTTCGGCACCTGGGGAATCGGCTTCTACGCACCGGTTACGGGCGTGCCACGATCGATTTTCGAAGTCTATCCAGATTCCATCACACTGCGAACGGACAAGAAGCACAAATCCATAGAACCTGCTCCTGAGCTGCACCAAGAGTATTTAGAGGATCTCGCCGATGCACCTATGGCCAGAGAGCGGCTGGCCGCAGGGCGACGAACGGTTCAATTGAAAACGATCAACGGTAAGGAATTCGATGTGATTCTGCGTGCAAATGTCAGGTTCGCGGAGAGAATCACGAGCTGAGATCATGCAAATGAGCGATTTCGAGAGGACGGGATATGACACCAACGCCAGGCGAGCATTTGGTTGGAGCGTACTTGAAGATAATCGAGGGCTGCGACTTCGTCACCTACAACGTCCGTCCACCAGGAGGAGGCGTGCGTGGCCTAGAAGAGCTTGACGTAGTCGGCCTGAACTTCAAGACGAAGACAGCCTACGTCTGCGAGGTTACGACTCATATTCGAGGCTTGCTCTACAAGGACAACAAGACATCAGTTGAGCGGATCAAGAAGAAACACCAGCGGCAACGCAAGTACGCACGATATCAGCTAAAGGAGTTCGCGGAAGTTCGGTTCATGTTTTGGTCGCC
>CAZVHI010000029.1:0-40034 GCA_964627205.1 uncultured bacterium | reverse complement strand
CACATGCGGCTTCGTGCGCTCGAACTTCTTCTTCGCCATGACGAATCGACCTCCTCATCGACTGCGTTCGGGCCTGAACTGATCTCCACCCACTCGAGCCAGGAGCCCAGAATCGGACTTGAACCGACGACCTCATCCTTACCAAGGATGTGCTCTACCGACTGAGCTATCTGGGCCTTGCTGCTCTTCGGAGCGGGAAACGGGATTCGAACCCGCGACCCTCAGCTTGGAAGGCTGATGCTCTAGCCAGCTGAGCTATTCCCGCAAAAACGAAACAGCCCCGGTCGTGCCGGAGTGTCGCCGGGTGGGGGGGGGAGGATTCGAACCTCCGAAGGCTTCGCCGACAGATTTACAGTCTGTTCCCTTTGACCACTCGGGAACCCCCCCGACCGACCGAGGAGCTGGCGAGAGGACTTGAACCCCCAACATCCTCATTACAAGTGAGGTGCTCTACCATTTGAGCTACGCCAGCCTCGGCAGCTCCCGATCGCGCGCGCCCGATCCCGCGATCCCAGTCCCCCGCCGAGCCGATCGAGCACACGCTCAGCTTGTGACTGTGATGGGTTTGGGAATCAGTTTAATAGGAAAGACACCGAGCCACCCAGGCTTACCGCGCAAAGTGAGCCGAGGCGGCATGATATTCTCGAAACCACGATTTGTCAAGCGGATTGCTCAGATTCGGGCGAGATTTCCCCGGCCCTCCGGGGGCGTTCCCCGGAGCATGAAATCTACCCTTTCCCGCCGCCTATTTCCGCTTCAGGCGAGTCCCCTCGGCGCCGTCCAGAACCTGGTAGCCCGACTCATCGATGAGATCGCGCAGGCGATCGGCCTCGGCCCAGTCCTTGTCTGCCCGGGCTCGCTCGCGCTGCTCGAGCAGCTCCTGGACTTCCGCCGGGATCTCCAGGCTTCGTTCCGTGGGCAACCCGTTCGGGAAGAGGCGTAGGATGCCGGCCATCGTCTCCAGGCTATCTCGCGTTTTTTCAAGGACTTTTCGGTCCGCGGACAGGGCCCCGTCGTCCTCGTCCACCAGACGGTTGAACTCCCGCACGAGCTCGAAGATGTGGCCGATGGCGCCGCCCGTGTTGAAGTCGTCGTCCATAGCCTCGTGCCAGCGCTCCAGGGCCAGGTCGACAGCGGAATTAAGTGCCTGCCCCGCTTCGGATTGCACCTCCAGATGCTCCGGCGCCGCCGCGAGACGCTCGTGGAGGGCCAGGCTGAACTCCCGGATCCGCTCCAGGCTCCCCCGAGCCCGCTCGAGCTGCTTGTGCTCGAACTCGACCCGGCTCCGGAAGTGGGTGGAGAGCAGGTAGAAGCGCAGGGTCTCTGGATCGTGCTCCTCGAGTAGCTCTGCCATGGAGGCGTAGTTGCCCAGGGACTTGGACATCTTCTCGCCGCCGACGGTGATCAGGCCGTTGTGGAGCCAGTGATTCGAGAAGGTCTGCTCGGTGGACGCCTCCGACTGGGCCCGCTCGTTCTCGTGGTGGGGAAAGAGGAGGTCCAGGCCGCCGCCGTGGAAGTCCAGGGTCTGTCCGCAGTACTTCATGGACATGGCCGAGCACTCGATGTGCCAGCCGGGGCGGCCCCAGCCCCAGGGACTCGGGAAGCCCGGCTCGTCCTCCGAGGCCTTCTTCCAGAGGGCGAAGTCCAGCTCGTCTCTCTTGCCTCCGCTGACCTCGACGCGCACACCGGCATAGAGCTCGTCGACGCGGCGGCCGGAGAGCCGGCCGTAGTCCCGGTAGCTCCGTACGTCGAAGTACACGGCCTCGTCCGAATCGTAGGCGTGGCCCTTCTCGATCAGGGAGGCGATGAGCTCGTGCATCTCCGCGATGTGCTCGGTGGCCCGGGGGTAGACCGTGGCGTCCCGGATGCCCAGGGCCCGAGCCTGCTCGAAGTAGAGATCGATGTTCCGCTGCGCGATCGTCTGGTAGTCGACGCCTTCTTCTGCGGCCTTCTCGATGATCTTGTCGTCGATGTCCGTGAAGTTCGTGGCCAGGGTGACGCCGAAACCTTTGTATTCCAGGTAGTTGCGCACCATGTCCCCGGTCAGGGCCGCGAGCATGTGCCCGATGTGGGGCTCGCTCTGCACCGTCATCCCGCAGACGTACATGCCCACCTTTCCCTCCTCGACAGGCTGGAACTCCACCTTCTTCTTGCGGATGGGATCGTAGACACGCAGTGACATGGCTGCCTCTCCTTACTATTCGAACTGCCGGACGGCCGAGACCAGAGCGCTCGCAGCGTCCTGGTCCACGGGTCTTTCGGCTCGCCCGCCAATCTTCACCGAGCTGCCGACGATGGCCCCGTCGGCCGAGCCCAGCAGCACGGGCGCGTTCTCCTCGTTCAGCCCGCTCCCCACGAGCAGCGGGAAGTCGGGGTAGCGCCCCCGGAGGCGGGTGAGCTGATCGGGCTCCGGCGCCTCGCCCGTCGCCCGCCCCGAGACGATCAGCGCGTCGGCCCCCGCTCGCTCCACCAGGTCCTCGGCCTGGTGCAGCGGGTCGGCGTGGGAGCTCAGGACCGCGTGCTTGACATCCACGTCGGCGAAGATCCGCACCCCGCAGTCCAGGCTCCGGCGCAGACGCAGGATCCGGGCCGCTTCGCCCGTCAGGGTGCCCTGGTCGGACTGGGCGACGCCGGCGAGGACGTTGACGCGGATGAACTCCGCCCCGGCCGCAGCGGCCACGGCCAGCGCTGCCTCCCCGTCGTTTCGCAGGACGTTGACCCCGAGGGTCATGTCAGGCTGGGCGAGCCGCAGGGCCCGCGCGACGCGGGTCATGGCGGCCACGGTCTCAGGCCCCACCCGACCCGCGAGGAAGGGCGCATCGCCGTAGTTTTCCACGACGAGCCCGTCGAAGCCGGCCTTGGCGTAGCAACGGGCGTCGGCCTGTGCACGTTCCTCGACCCCGTCCAGGCTCAGGCTGGAGGCCGGCGCGCCCGGCAGGGCGCCCAGGTGTATGACCCCATAGAGCGTCTTCAAGGGATTACTCCTCGAGAGATAGGCGTGCAATCTCCGCCACGAGCGCGGGGAAGTCAAGCCCCGCCGCGGCGGCCGCCATGGGAAAGAGGCTGGTCTCGGTCATGCCGGGGATGCTGTTGATTTCCAGGATGAAGGGCGTGCCCTCGGGGTCCAGCCGGAAGTCGACTCGGGCCAGGTGACGGCAGCCCAGCAGGTCCCAGGCGAGCCGAGCCTCCTCGGCGATTCGCTCGGCGAGATCGAGCTCGAGATCGGCCGGGCAGTCGTAGCGGGTCCGGCCCTTCTCGTACTTGTGCTCGTAGTCGTAGAGGCCGCTTTCGGGCAGGATCTCCACCAGCGGCAGAACCTCGCCCCCCAGCACGGCCGCCGTGATCTCACGACCGGGGATGAAGGTCTCCACGAGCAGCTCGCCCGAGACGCGGATCACGCGCGGCAGCTTGAGCGAGGCTTCCTCGCGGTTGCTCAGGACGGCCAGGCCGACGCTGGAGCCTTCCCGGTTGGGCTTGATCACGGCGGGAAAGCCGAGGGCCGCCTCGATGTTCCGGGCGAGTTCGTCGACGAAGGCGGGATCGCCGATGCGCTCGGGCGGCACGCGCACGCCGAAGCCTTCGGGCACCTCGAGCCCCGAGTCCCGGAAGATGCGCTTGCTGGTCATCTTGTCCATGGCCAGAGCGCTGGCCTCCATGCCGCAGCCCGTGTAGGGCAGGCCGAGCCAGTCCAGCAGGGCCTGGACGGTGCCGTCCTCGCCCATGCCTCCGTGCAGGGCGATGAAGACCAGGTCGGGACGCCAGGCGTCGCCGAAGCGCTGGGCCAGCAGGGCGCGGTCCGGCTCCCCGCCGGCATCCGGCTGCGCGGCATCCTCCCCCGCCGTGAGCAGACGCTCGAACTCGTCCAGGGGCAGCGCGGGCTGATCGGGCCGTCCGGTATCCAGCACGCGCACGTCCTCGCCCAGGCCAGCCAGCGTCCGGGCGATGGAACGGCCCGTCTTCAGGCTGATTTCGCGCTCGTTGGACAGTCCGCCCACCAGCACCATGATTCGTTTCATCTATATACTCCCGCCGCTCGATTCCATCGCGAGCCCACCGGCCCGCTCGATGGGGACGTTAGCACGCGGAACGCCGCCCCGCCACAGGATCCTGCGCCGCGAGCGCGGCTAAGGACCCGCGCGCAGGTGTACGCGGCATGTGCGGACCACGCCCTGCGCGGCGAGGTACTTGCGCGCCTAGGGGCCCGCGCGGAGGAGTCCCTCCAGCACGCCTTCCGCCAAGCCGCGCTCGTGGAGGAGCCGGTGGCAGCTCGAACAGAGCGTGACCAGGTTCTCCGGGTTGTTCTTTCCTCCCGCACTGCGTGGGACGAGGTGATGGGCTTCCAGAAACTGGGCGCGTCCGCAGCCCTTGACCCGGCAGCGATGCCGGTCCCGTGCGAGCACCTCCCGTCGCATCGCCGGCGGGATCGTCGCTCGGTTCCTCTCTCCAGGCGCGAGCACCCGCGCGTCGCATTCGATGCGCGCCTGCTCCACGGCGCTCAGGGGCTGAAGCCCCTCGGGGCTCTGGACGCTCGCCCTGCCGCACTTCTCGCATCTGTATACGATGATCTGATAAGGGCTTGCGAGTCCACCCGGGTGGACTCGCTCGGGTCCGCGGTCGGGTCCACCCCCGGGCTCGGATCCGCATCCGCCTTCCTCGGGGAGGGAGTCCGCTGACGAAGCGTTCCCTTTCCCGCGCCCGGGACCCTCACCTGCGAGGAGCAGAGCGAGTGCCTCGAGGATCAGATCCTCCCGGGTCATGGAGCCAGTCGAGGATCGGCCTGCGGTCCTGCGGAGTCTCTCGACGATGGCCTCGAATCGCGCCCGCTGCTCGGCGCTGAAGTTCAGCGTGAGAGGGCAGGGGATGTCCACGGATCGTTCCTCCAGACTGGCGGGGGCCGGATCGAGAAGGGAGATCTGCCGGCGATCGGACTTCGCCGCCGCCTTCGCGCAGGCTCGGCTTTCTCGCACCTTCCTTTCCAGCTCGCGTCGACCGCAGTTCTTCGCCTCCCGGATCCAGCGACGTTCGCTGCGCGACGTGGCCACCTTCGCCACCTCACGCGCTTTGGTCCAGGGGATCTCTCCGCTCTCGACCGAGCGCTTCAGCTTGGGCAGCTTCTTCAGCTTCTCGGCCAGACGGATGAACTCGAAGGTCTTGCTGCGGGAGAAGCCCAGGGCCTCGCTGGCATAGACATGAATCGTGGAGTAGCCGAGCTCCCGGTAGAGCTTTCGCTCCTGGATCTCGGCGAAGCAGAGCAGGGCGCTGCGCTCGGCCCGGCGCAGTTCGGCCAGGGCGGTGAGCAGCTGCTCGTGCGCCTCACGGGCAGATAGGCCCGCACGGATCTCATTCATGAGGGAATCGCTTTCGACGGAAATCGCGGGAGGCGGGAGACGAGGGGGAGACCCTCAAGATAGTACATCCGAGCGGGCGGATCAAGGGCTAAATCATTTAATATTAATGGGTTGCGCGAGAATCGCGGCACAGGGATTGCACGTCGGAGCACCCTTGGAGACCCCTACGCCGACCCGCACAGCGAACGCGCGGCGCCTTCCCAGCCGGCCCCGCTAGCTGCCGGCTCCGCCGGACTGTGGCATCTCGAAGTACAGCCCGAACTCGAGAAGCGCATCATTGCCGAAGGGGTAGACCGCGCTCTCACTGATGCCAAGCACCGAATAGCCGAGCCGTGCCTGCAGGGCCAGGCTCCCGCGCAGCTCGAAGAGCGCCAGCAGGCTCGGCTGAGCCATCACGCCAGCCTCGAGCGTGAGGCCGCAGAAGGGCGCGTCGCACCAGGCATGGTGGGCATCGTCGTAGTCGCTGAAGAAGACACCCCCGGCCATCTCCGCCGCGATCAGAGCGCGGCCGCGCCGAAACACCGGTATCTGCACGGTGAGCAGGAGCTCGTTCAGGTAGGTCTCGCGGCCGTCCCAGAGATCGAGTCCCAACTCCTCGACTGGCGTGGCGTATGTCTTCGCCGAACTGTGCCGAAAGCGCAAGCCGAGGCGCGGTCCACTGTAGTCGTGGATCAAACCCCCGAACTGAGCCTCGACACTGAGACCCAGACTCTGCCGCGACTCGAAGTTCGAGTAGTAGCGTGCGACGTGATCCGGCGCGGACACCGTGCGCTGCGCGTAGCTTCCGAGGCTGATCGCCACTGACGCCGATCCCGCCCTGGCCATGCCCGGGGGCACCAGCAGGGTAATGGCCACGGCCAGCGCGCACAGCACCGCGCCCCGCCACAGTGGAAGTTCGCTGCATGGTCTCGTCACGGGATCAGCTCTCCTCTCCGTAGCCCTCCGGCAACCGAGGCCGGACCTTCAGCACGCGCTCCTTGCGGATCTGCACGGTTCCACGCTCCGCGCCCCGGGGCTTGCTGACGTGACGCGCCAGCGTGCAGGACACGGCTACCTGTCCGCCCGCGCGGGCCTTGCTGTGCCAGGCGGCGATGGCCGCCGCGGCCTCCAGGGTCTCCCGATCCGGCTCGCGGTCGTCTTCGACCCGGAGCAGCACGTGGCTGCCGGACATGCCGCGCACGTGGAACCAGTAGTCGCCCGGCCTCGCGACCTTCAGGCTGAGGCGGTCGTTGTCGGCGTCGGTACGGCCGGCCAGCACCGTCCAGTTCCCCGGTAGCTCGTATTCGAAGAGCCGCAGGCCGGCACGGGGGTCGTGGGTTTCGCGTTCTCTCATGATCGGGGAATCCTAGAGGTGGACAGCCGCCCGCGCAAGAGAACAGAAGTCGCAGCCCGCGAGCGCGCCCTCAGAAGTCGTGCTTCTCCCGCATGCGCGCGTTGAACTCCGCGGACTTCCCCCGCGGGATGCTCGCGCTCCGCCAGCCCGCGCCCGCGGCCTGTTTCGCGAGCAGCACGATCTGACCGACGTGGTAGGCGTAGTGGGTCATCTGCCGGCTCATGGCCTGGAGCACGGTGTGGGGCTCGCCGCGGATGGTGACCGTGGCCTCCAGGTCGGCGGGGGTGAGCGAGCCGATGGTCTCGAAGAGCAGGGTCCAGCCCTCTTCCCAGCTCTGGACCAGTGCCTCGCGCGTGTCGCCCGCGCCGAGTTCGAACTCCCGGTCACGGTGGCGGTCGGGCTTCTCGCCGTCTGTGGTGAGGAAGTCAGTCCAGCGCGAGCGCATGTTGCCCGCCAGGTGCTTCACGATCAGCGCGATGCTGTTCGCGTCCGCACCCCGTGCGGCGAAAAAGGTCTCGTCGGAAGTCTGCGCGAGAGCGTGCTCGCCGAGCTGCCGCAGCTTGCGGAACTCGACGAGCGCGTTTGTCAGATAGGCTTCGCCCTGCACAAACGGGCCTCCTTGCCTACTTGGCCAGCACGACCCGCCTCGCGCTCTCTCCACCCGCGGAACGCGAGCGCACGAGATAGATCCCGCTGGCGGCCGGGCGGCCGCGCTCGTCGCGCCCGTCCCAGGTGACCGCGCCGCTCGTCTCCGCAACCGCCCTGTCGAGCAGCGTGCGCACGCGCCGGCCGCTCGGGTCGTAGACCGCGATCTCGAGCCGCCCCGGCTCGGTGATCGACCAGGCGACGGTCGTCGAAGGATTGAAAGGATTCGGGTAGACCGCGAGCCGCGGCCCCGACTGCGCGGGAGCGTCCCCCGCAGCGGCGCTCGTGATCGTCAGCCCGTCGTCGAAGGCAATCTCGTCGACCCAGAAGCCCTCGCCGATCACGCCGCCGTCAGAGCCGAACTCGAGGCGGAAGCGGACGTCGGGTCCGATGTAGTCGCTCAGATTGAAGACGGCCCCCTCCCAACCGCCGCCGCTGCCCGCCCAGCCGGGCTGGTGGCCCAACCCCCCGAGCATGAGGTCCGTGTAGAGGGTGAGCGGCTCGAGGATCTCCCAGTCGCCGCCCGTCCAGACCTGCAGGTTCACGCCGTCGAAGCCGGACTCGGTCTCGCGCCAGAAGTGGAAGCTCAGGGAGAGCCAGGGCGCGCCGCTGAAGTCGTAGCTCGGGCTCTCGAGGAAGCCGTGTTCGTTGTCGCCGTAGTCGCCCGTCATGCCCACGCCCCAGCAGTTCAGCCCGCTGAAGCCAGCGCCCTCGGGCCCGCCGGCGGCGGGGGTGCCCCAGCTCCAGACCGGATCGCCCGAGGTCGTGAAGCCGCCGTCGTCGGCCTCGAAGTCCTCGTCGGCGAAGGGCACGGGGACGTGGATGGAGAGGTCCTCGCCGGGGATGCCGACGTTCGTGTAGTAGTCCCAGGCGGCGCCGTAGCCAGGCAGGCCATCGAAGTGGAGGTCGAAGGTCACCGAAACCGGCACGCCCGTGATCGTGAAGACGCCCTCCGCGTCGCTGATCGCTGCATCGAAGGGCATCTCGAGCGGAGTCACGCGGACGCCCGGCAGCGGATCGCTGTCCTCGTCGTAGACCCAGCCGCTCACGTCGTGCAGCGGCTCGGGATCGAGCGGCAGGTCGAAGACGGTCGTCTCGCCGGCCGCGATCGTTATGGGGATCAGGCGGTCGAAGTAGTAGAACGAGGAGAAGCGCAGGATGTAGTCGTCCGCGAGGGCAGGGATACTGTACTGCCCGTCCGCGCCCGTGTGCACGAACGCGCCCGTCTCGTGGAGCCACACGCGCACGCCCTCGATGGGCAGGCCTGTCTCCGAGTCGCTTACCGTGCCCGCCACCTCGCCGATGCCAGCATCGGCGAGCGCCCAGGCGTCTTCCAAGCTGGGGCGCGGGCCGATGTGGGTCTCCGGCTCCTCCTGGGGCGTGCCGGTGGCCACGAGGATGTCGCGGGCGAGGCTCGCCTCGAGGGTGTAGCCGTAGGCGCTCTCGACCATGCCCTGCAGGGCGGCAACCGCACCGACTACTATCGGCGACGCGCTCGAGGTGCCGCTGAAGCTGTCGGTGTACCACTCCTCCTCGGGGAGCGGGTCGCCCTGCAGGTTACCGTAGCCGCAGGTGGTGACATAGTAGCCCCAGCCGTGCAGGTCCACGCGCGAGCCGTAGTTGGTGAACCAGGCGGGGATCAGCGAGGAGCCGTCCGTGGCACCGCACATGATCGCGCCCGAGTCGCGCACTTCACGGTCGAAGAGACCCAGGTAGACGGGGTCGTCCAGGTCCTGCTGCCCGTTGCCCGCCGCCTCGCAGACGATGCGCCCAGTGGCCGTCGCCAGCAGGATCGCGTCGAAGTTGTCCTGCCAGAACTCCATGCAGACGTAGCCGTACTGGCCCTCGCCATTGGCGTTGGGGCCGGGGGCGTGCAGCTCGATGAGGATGATGTCGCCGGGGTCGAGGGCAGCCGAGGCGTTGTCTATCGCGTCGGCCACCGACTGGCTGCCGATCGACGACGCCCCCACGCCGGCCAGGGGCGTGATGCCGCGCACGCCGTAGCCGTTGTCGATGCCGCGGATCTCGCCGAGGACCGCGGTGCCGTGATTGCGCCAGCTCTGGCTGTCGATCTGGTCGCCGATCTCGGCGATGGGGTCGGGCAGGTCCTCGTGGGTCCAGAGCCAGGCACCCTCGATGTCGATCACCTGCACGCTGGCGCCCAGCGCGCCGGGGTTGCCGGCCACGGTCCAGGCGCCGATGCCCTCGGGCGGGTCGTTCAGGTAGCCCTGGAGGTAGCTGTAGTCCGGCGTGTCGCGCTCACTGATCGGCCCCGGGGCGGGCTGGTCGGCGGCGGGTACGCCGCCGGTGAACGAATCAAAGCCAAGCGCGGCCGGCACGGCCACGGGCTCGAGGAAGGCCGTCTCCACGGCCGGGTCGGCCAGCAGGGCCTTCACGACAGCCAGCAGCGCGTCCCGGTCGCTCGCCGGGGCAGCGCCCGCGATCTGGGCCCAGCGGTTCAGGTCGGGGAGCTGCCGGCCGAGGCGCGCCTCGACGGCCTCGCGCTCGGCGGCGACGACATCCGCCGGTCGCGAGAAGCGCCGCTGGATCACGGCCCCCGGGCCAATGCGAGAGATCAGTGCCGTGACCCGAGCCGCCACGCCCGAGCCGCTCGAAATCAGCCCCGCCTCCCCCACCGTCACATCCGCCTCGCGCGCGAACTTCACGACGATGCGCCCCGTGGGCGCCGGCGTCTGCAGCTCGAACGCAGCGGACTTGGCGGGAACGGCGTGCTGGAAGGCACCCGCGAACGCGGGCGCGAGCAGGATCAACAGGGACAGGGCGGTGGCGCGTGAAAAGCGGAACATCGGCATCTTCCTCTCGGCCATCGTACATGGAATCGCGGCCTCGCCTCGCTTCAGGGCCCGAGCGCGAGGCATTGGCCGCGGATCTTCGGGATGGGACGCCTACAATTATATCGCAGCCCGCCGGGGTCGGTAAAGTTGACCTCGCACCGCGGAAGACACTATGCTGCGTGAAGCTCGTAGCCGGCCCAATCTCAGCCACTTAAATCGCGGTCCGAGCAGCCCGAGGCGCCGGGAGAGACGTGGGAATGATCGGCAAGCAGCTGGGACACCATCGCGTCCTCGAGCGCATCGGCGCGGGAGGCATGGGCGAGGTCTACGTCGCCGAGGACACGAAGCTCGGCCGCAAGGTCGCGCTCAAGGTACTCCCCCCCGAGATGGCCCGCGACCGGGAGCGACGTTCCCGTTTCGAACGCGAGGCGAAGCTCATCGCCGCGCTGAACCATCCCAACATCGTCACGATCCACTCCGTGGAGGAGGATGAGGGCGTCCACTACCTCACGATGGAGCTGGTGGAGGGCCGCACGCTCTCGGATCTGATCCCCACAGGCGGGCTCCCCCTCCCGCGCTTCCTCGACCTGGCCCTACCCATCGCGGACGCGGTCAGCGCCGCCCACAAGCAGGGCATCACCCACCGCGACCTCAAACCGGACAACATCATGGTCAGTGCCGACGGCCGCGTGAAGGTGCTGGACTTCGGCCTGGCCAAGCACGCGGGACCGCCCAGCGGCGACGACGCAGCGACCCTCGTGCAGGACATCCCCGCCACGCAGGAGGGGCGCATCCTCGGCACGGTCAACTACATGTCGCCGGAGCAGGCCCAGGGCCGGCCCGTCGACTCGCGCTCGGACGTGTTCTCCCTCGGCATCATCTTCTACGAGATGGCCACCGGCCTGCGCCCCTTCCAGGGCGAGACGGGGATCTCCATCCTTTCTTCGATCCTCAAGGACACGCCCCGCGATCTGAACGAGCTCAAGCGGGGCACGCCGCGGCACCTGGTGCGGATCATCGCGCGGGCACTGGCCAAGGAGCCGGAGGACCGCCATCCGTCCGCCCTCGAGCTGCGGGCGGAGATCGCGAGCGTGAATTCCGAGCTGCAGGACGAACAGCAGGGCACGTTCGCCGCGCGGATGCGTGCGCGGGCCCGGCGCGCCCCGCGCCCGGCGCTCTCCCGGGCCGGGCTCTTCCGCATCCTCGGCGGGGTGCTCATCGGGGCGGTGCTAGTCGTCGCCGGATGGCGGGCGTTCCGGCCGCGTCCCGATGCGGAGCCCGTAGCACAGGCGACGGCCCGGGAGCCGACCGTCGCCGTGATCGACTTCCGCAACCTGGTGGACCCGGAAGATCCCACCCTCGGCACCATCATGACCAGCCTCGTCCAGGTGGGGCTGATCGAGAGCAGCCCCTGCCGCGTTCTCAGCCTGGAGTTCCTCAAGGACCTGCGCCGCCGTCTCTTCGGGTCGGCGTGGGGACCCATCGCGCAGGAGCAGGCGCTGGCGCTGGCTCGGGAGGGCGGGACCACGACCCTGCTCTTCGGGGATGTCGCCGAGGGGCCGGAGCGGATCCTCGTCACCTGGCGTCTCGTGGACGCAGGCACCGGCGAGGCACTGGGTGGCCGCCGCGTCTCCGGCGTCGACTACGCCACGCTGGCCGACAGCACCCTGGCCGGGGTGCTGCCACTCCTGGCCGGCGAGTGCGCCGCGCCGCTTCCGACAGAACCCGCGCCGGTGGCTCAGCTGACCACGGCCTCGCCGGAAGCCTTCCGTCACTTCGCGGCGGCGAAGCTCGCCTACGACGAAATGCGCCTCGAGGATGCGCGGCGGGAGCTGGGCACGGCGGTGTCCCTCGACTCCACCTTCGGCCTCGCCCACGCCGAGATGGCGAAGGTGCACGTCCGTTTGCAAGATCCGCCACAGGCTCTCGCCGCCGCGGAGCGGGCCTGGGCGCTGCGCGCGCGCCTGGGCGTGCGCGACCGCCTCAAGCTCGAGATGCTCCGGGCGCGGCTGGGCGGGGAGCAGCAGACGCTGCTGGCGTCGAGCGAGGAGATCCTCGCCCGCTGGCCGGAGGACAAGGACGCGCTGACGGCGCTCAGCATCTCGAAGTGGCGCGACGGCTTCCTGGAGGACGCCCTCGGCTTCTCCGTGCGCGCCCTGGGCCACTACCCCGACGACCGTGACATCCAGACCAACCACGTCTACATCCTCGCGGGGCTCGGCCGCCTAGACGAGGCGCTGGCCGCCATCCGCGCCCACGTCGAGCGTTTCCCCGACAACCCCAATGCCTGGGATTCACTGGGCGACATCCACCTGCGGCGGGCGGAGCCGGACAGCGCCGAGGCGGCCTTCCGCAAGGCCTTGGCCCTGTCGCCCGGCTTCTGGGCCTCGGAGCGGAACCTCGTCCACACGGATTACCTGCGCGGCGAGCTGCAGGCCGCCATCGCCGCCTGCGAACAGAAGCTGCGCGCCGGGGGAAACCCGGTCTGGATGACGAAGATGTGGGCCTGGTGGCTGGGCATCTACTACCAGGCGGCCGGCCGCTACGCCGACACCGACGAGCTCTACCGTGGCCTGCTCGCGGGCGAGCTCGATCCCCTTTCTGCCGCAACGCTGAGGCACTGGCGGGCCATCGCCCAGCTCTACGCCGGCCGGCCCACCGAGGCGCTGATGACGTTGGAGGAACTGCGCGACGAGCTCGAGGGGAACGAGGATCTGCGGCGCGGCTGGACGCTCACCCGCGGCTGGGTGCTCACGGAGCTGGGCTCCCTGCCCGCGGCGCGCTCGGCCCTGGCCGAGGTCGAGGCGAACGCGTCCGAGCGCGGCCCCCACTCGGCGGCGCGCGCCCAGGCGCTCGACCTCGCCGCGCGGCTCGCGCTTGCCGAGGGCGACGCCGAGTTCGCAGCGTCCCTCGCGGAGCAGAGCCTGCGCATCGGCGCCGGCGCCCTGCCCCCCCAGTGGCTGAGCGAGGTGCAGATCGAGGCCTACCGGCGACTCGGCCGCGCGAAGAAGGCGCTGGCGGCCGTCCGCCAGTGGCAGCGCCAAGCGGGCGGCTGGGCGCGCTACCACTACCTGCTCGGCCAGCTACTCGAGGAACAGGGCGAGACGGACCAGGCCGCGGCCGCCTACGAGCGCTTCCTGGAAATGTGGGCAGGCGCCGACCCCGACCGTCCCGAGCTCGCCGACGCCCGCGCGCGCCTCGCCGCGCTCGGGGGCGGCACGCCGTGAGATACAGCCTGGTCCTGGCCAGAGATCAAGTCCTCGGGGTCTCGTGCTCCGGGAAGATGTGCGCGTACTTCTCCCACTCCTCGCGCGGGAGCAGCCGGTGGGTCTTCAGGATGCCGTAGGCATGTGTGCGAAGCACGCCCGGGATCGTCTTGATGCGCTTCGAGATGAAGCTTCTCACGTTCCGCTTATGCTTGGCGAGGACGGACACCATGATGCTCACTCCATAGAGATGGAAGGTGTTCGCGATGTACATCACTGCGAACTCGGGAGTGGAGGGAGTAGTGCAGAGTGCATCATGGATTTCCTTCAGAAGGCTTGGATAGACCTGGATCGTGATCGTAAAACGAGACAGATCGGGCAGGGTTTCTTTGGGGACCGGAAAGAACCTGGAGTTGAACAGGTTGATGATCCAGACGTCGTCCACGTCTTCGATTTGCGCCACCTCATCGGCGATGAACTGACCCATGGCATCGATGTCGTTGACATGCATGAAAAGGCTGACATCGTTGTGCCGGCCTCTCCGGGTCATGTAGAGCAGCCGCACGTCATCCCGCAGCCTCTCGTTCATGGCCTCGTGGTTCTCCACGATGTAGTCCCAGGTGACGTCCGGGTTGTTGTTGCTGTGAAGCCTGGCGATGACGATCATTCCATCCCTTTCGCGAAGTCGACCAAGTCGAGATGTCTGGAGTCCCCGGCGGGACTCTCCATCTGCACGGCATGGAGTCTACACCAGCGCCTACCGCTGTAAACAACGCTATCGCCTGAGAAGTAAAACCTCTTTGTGAATTCCAGAACGAAGTGGACGCCTCAGTCCTCGGGAACGCCGTAGGCCTGGTCGGGGACGAGGATCTCGGGATGGCGCGCGCGCAGGGCGAGGCGGGTCTCGTAGCAGAGATGGCAGGCGTCGGCGTAGCCTTCGGCGGGCTCATGATTCCCGCGGCGCGCGAGCTCGGCGGGGCCGCCCGTGAGCAACGGGCCGATCACCTCATGCGACTCCGGGTCGTAGGCCATGCAGATCTCCTTCAACGTACTCTGGAACACGTTCCCCAACACGATCCCCTGGCAGAGATGGGCGTAGCCCAGGGCATCGAGGTGCAGGCGCCCCGGCTCGCGCAGGTCCTCGTGCGGGCACTCGGTGAAGCCGCGCCAGGGCTGCTTCGCCGCGCGCCCCGCCAGCTCCACCGCCGCGCGCCCGCGGTACATCACGCCCGAGAGCCCCTCGGGCAGCTTGCCCGTGCCGACTTCCGCGGCCTGCTCGGGCTGGGCGATGGAGATCGTGCCGACGGGAATGCCCAGCTCGCCGGCCGCCTCCGTCGCCAGGCGCGACTGGCGGCTGATCTCCTCGCTCCAGTGGTAGAGATCGCTGCTGACGGACAGGTCCCGCACGCGTCCCGCGAAGGGACGCAGCCAGGCCAGCGCGTCCTCGCGCTCGGTGGCCCAGTAGGCGTTGCTCACCATGCCCACCTTGAAGCCGGCCGCCGCGGCGAGCTCCACGCCCGTCACGAGAATCGGGTAGTAGAGGAACGGCTCCCCGCCCTCGAAGTAGATCCACTCGACCGTGCCCAGCTCGCCGGCCTGGCGCAGGATCTCGCGGATCCCGCCCAAGGTGAGCGTGCCACTCTGCCAGGGGCTGCCCCAGAGGAAGCAATGATCGCACTCGTGGTTACACTGGTAGGTGAGCAGCAGGTGCAGGCCCTTCAGCGTCACGGCCGGACCTCTCCGCGCAGATAGCGCTCCTCAAGCACGGCGACGTGGTGGCGCTCGTGCCCGACCAGGATGAAGGGTAGCGAGCGCAGCGTGAACTCCTTGCCGTCGGCAACGCCCTTCTGGAGATGGGTCTCCGGCGGCAGGCTACCGAAGAGCATGCGGCTCGATTGCCGCAGCAGGCGCAGTTCCTCGGCGAGCTCGCTCAGCGCCCGGCGATCGAAGCCGCTGGCGCGTACGTAGTCGTTCTCGTCGTAGCCGGCGAGCGGTGTCCGATCGCCGCGCGCGAAGCGCAACGCGCGGTAGGCGAGGATCCGCTCCGTGTCGATCAGGTGACCAACCAGCTCGCGGATGCTCCACTTGTCCGGCGCGTAGCGATGGCCCGCTCGCGCCTCGTCGATCCCGCCCAACAGGTAGAGGGTGCGTTCGAGCTGCTCGGTCATCACCGGGAGGATCGTGCTCTCGGGGACGAGGCGCACATAGGCCTCTGAGGACTCAGGGTACTCGGAAGAGTCGGGCCGGCCATGCCAGTATTCCGGCATCGTGGACCTCTCGGTAGGGGGCTCAGAGTATACGCGACGCCCTCCGGATCGCCAATGGAGATCGGCTGGCGGCGCTTTCGCGACGCCCCTGCTCAAAGCGCTGCCAGCGCGCCTTCGATGGCATCGTGGATGCCGTCTTTAGGCGCCTCGTAGCCCCAGCCGATCTCCTTGCCGTTCACGAAGATCCCGCGCGGGATCTGGTGACGCAGCAGTGTCTCGCGATCGTCCGCGCAGTACTCGCGCAGCCGCACCCGCTTGCCGAACTCCGCGCAGACCTCGCGCACGCGCTCGGCCTCGACCACGCAGGTCTGGCAGAAGCCGTTCCAGAAGAGATCCACGGCCACCTTGCCTTCGGCAGGCTCGAAGCGGTAGTCGGGGGAGAGCAGGCGCGGTGGCTCGGCGCCGGTCGCGAGGGGCTTCCAGAGCACGGACGTGTCGCCTTTGCGATCGGCCACCGTAAAACCGAGGCTCTCGAAGTAGGATGCCGGCATGAACCAGAAGTCGTGATGGTAGCCAACGGTCGCAAGGCCCTTCCTGTTCTGTGCGCGCGTCTCCTCCTCCGCGGCAGCGATCAGCATGGCGCCGAGACCGCGCTTCGCCGCATGCTCCGTCACGAAGAGGCAGGGCATGACCAGCAGCTCGCTCCCAAGGGGGCCCCAGGGGCAGATCTCGATGGGCATCAGGTAGAGGAAGCCGGCGCGCGCTCCGTCCTGCCACGCCACCTTGACCCGCAATCCCGCGGGCTCGCGCTCCTGGAGCCAGCGAGCTCGCCACTGACCCGCCCGGTCCAGCTCCTCGCTCTCGTTCTCGTGTGTGCAGGTGCCGACGAAGTACTCGTCCTCGCGCGTCATGTCGCGGACGTCCAGGCTCGTCATCTCCTTCTCCCTTTGATCCAGGCTGCCCGGGAAAGGGGCGTCTTCAATCTCCTGTCTCCAGCTCGACTCCCAGGCCGTCCGCGACGCGGTTGACGAAGTTGAAGTAGGCAGCGATGGCGCAGATGTCGTGGATGCCTCGATCGTCGAAGCCCGCGTCGCGCAGACGCGCGGCGTCTTCCGGTTCCATCTCCCAGGGCGTTCGCGTGAGCTTGTCCGTATAGTCCAGCATGGCCCGGTCGGCTTCATCGAGATCGAGATCGCGATAGTCGCTCATCAGTCCGGCGACGAGGCGTTCCCGTTCGTCATCGTTCAGGCGGCGGGACTTCAGGGCGACGCGGAGACCCTCCGCGTGGTGCACGATTCAGTAGCGACAGTGGTTCGCCACCGAGACGACCACGGCGATCATCTCGCGCTGCGCGCGCCGGAGCGGCCCGCGCCGGCGCATCAGCTGCTGGTAGAGGTCGAGGTGCCGGGGCATGACCTCGCTGTGCACGCCGTGGATCTGGATGATGTTGTCGAGGTCGTCCACGCGATGCTCGGGCGGAATCGCGTCCTGGGGCAGGTAGTCGATGAAGGCCATGACGTTCCTCGCTTCTTGCGTTCAAGCGTCTCGCTTCGAGTCCAGGGTGACGAGCAGCGTTCGCAAGTTCTCCTCGACGCTGCGCTCGCCCTCGAGGCGGATGGTCTCACAGGCCAGGGCCGAAAGCCACTGCTCGTGCTGGCGGCGGCTCCGCATGTCGAGTCCGCCGTCGTCGTAGGCCATCGCCCAGGTGATGAAAGCCTCGTGCTTCTCGTGCATCTCCCCGCCGGGCGCCAGCGCCGCCTCGCCGAAGCGGGTCCGCCCCCGGGTGCGGAGTCGTGCGATGCGGGTCTCTCCCGGCACGAGCAGGAAGACAACGAGATCGAAGAGGGGAATGGCGATGTCGCCCCAGCCGGAGACCGAGCCGCTGAGCACCCAGGACTCGTGGCGCTGGAGGTCGGCGAGCAGGAGCGCCTCGCGCTCCGCCTGCGGGCGCTGCCGCTCGAAGGGGGGATCGGGGAGCCAGAAGTAATCGTCGCTGTCGAAGTGCGGGCAGCCGCGCGGCTCGGCCAGGGCGCGGCCCAGGGTGCTGGTGCCGGAGCCGGATGCGCCCGTGATGTGGATTCTCATCGACATGACTCAAGGGTCGCCTGCGTCGGCGGGCTCGTCGCGATCGGAAGGCGAGACTGCATCGCCGGTTTGCAAACGCTTGGCCATGCTCACGCGCTCCTCGATCGCGTAGCCGAGCTTCCTGTAGAAGGCCACGACGCCGATGTTCTCCGCCCGCACCTGCAGGTTCAGCTTGGGGCAGCCCAGCTCAGCGAGGTCCCGCTCGACCCGCGACATGAGGGCCGTGGCGACGCCCCGCTTCCGGTGCCGCGGGCTCACGGCGACGAAGTGGACCCAGCCGCGGTGGCCGTCGAAGCCGGCCATGGCCGTGCCGATCAGCTCCTCGTCCTCGCAGGCCACGATGAAGAGCTCGCGCTGCACGGAGAGTTTTCGCCAGATGTCCTGCTCGGGCACGTTGTGCGCCGGCGCGTCGGGGAAGATCTCGCGCCAGAGGGCGGCGACCGCCGCCTCGTCCGACTCCGCGTAGGGACGTATCTCCATGAGGCGAGACTAGCACGGGAAGGAATCCCGTGCTAGAGCGAGAGCCACTTGCTGATCTTGATCAGGAAAACGTCGTGGGGGTGGACGTCGAAGAGGTCGCGGAGGTCGTCGCGATAGGAGAAGCGGCCGTCGCCCACGAAGCCGAAGCGCGACTGCGACCAGACCAGGTAGAGGATGGAGCCGGGCTGGTACTCCCAACGCAGGACGAAGTTGGAGTTGAACTCCCGGTAGTTGAAGTCGGGATCGTAGATGAGGTAGTCGTCCGTGCCGTCCGTGTCCTCGTCGACGAAGTAGGCGTCCTCCCCGGCGTCGTAGGCGATCTCGTCGGCGGCGAACACATGAAAGCGGTCACGGTATTCCGTGGCGCGCGGGTCGGTGACACGCTTGAATTCGCTGTAGCGCCCGGCGGACACGAAGGGCATGCCGTAGTACTGGATGCTGAGGTTCGGCGTGACGGCATAGTCCGCGCGGAAGGTGAAGGAGACCGTCTTCTGGTCCATGCGCCCGAAGAGGTAGCGGTCCTCGCCGCCGAAGACGTCTGTGCCCACGTACTGTAAATCGCTACGGCTCTTCGACCAGGAGGGGTTGACCGAGAGGCGCAGGGCGTTGTTCGGACGATAGCTCATGTGAACCCAGAAGCTGCGCCCGTCCCAGGAATCCTCGTCGCCTCTACCGGTCCAAAAGCCCCCGCCGTAGGTGAGCGTGGAACGGTGGTCCGAGTTGAAGTACCAGTTCGTGTCCCAGTCGCCCTCGATCATCATCGACGGCCCGCCGCGCAACGCGGTGTTGGAGATCCCCCCCTGGGAGCGCGTCACCCCGCCGCCGAGATTGCTGTTGTTGCGGAAGGTCATGTGCGTGTTGGCGTTGAAGGCCTTGCTCAGGTCCTCGCCGCCGAAGTCCCAGTTCGTCCATTGGTTCGTGTTGAAGCTGGCACGGCGAAAGATGAGGAAGGGGTCGCGGATGTTGTAGCCGGCCCAGGTGAACTGGTTGATCTGGTCCGCCTGACGCATGTAGCCGAGGTCGTTGATCTCGAAACCCGGCGAGCGCCAGGCCACGCCGGTCTCCATGTGGAAGTTGCCGCCGGCCTTGCCGAGGCGCAGCGAGCCCGCGTGCCCGGCCAGACTCGTCCGTGTGGAGTCCACAGACTCCTGCGCGTTGTCGGGGCGCTGGTAGTAGCGGGCCGGCGCGGTCTGCGTGGCCAGGATGGCCTCTTGGTCTCCCTTGACCTGGCTGCCTAAAACATTGAGGGCCGTGTAGAAACAGCGGTCGTACCAGAAGTGGAAGAAGTCCAGGCCACCCGCGAAGGCGCCCTCGTGCAGGAAAGCCAGGGCGGGCTCGTCGATGCGGCGGTTCACGGCGGTGAGCATAGCCCCCAGGCGGGTGTCGCCGTGGCGGAAGTCCTGCTGGAGACGGCCGGCGAAGTAGTTCGTGAGCGGCTCAACTGTCTCCTCGCGGCGGCCGGCGGGGCCGTCGACGGTCGCCTTCTCCTCGGCGGTCACGCTCTCCATCACACCAATGGACAGGCCGCGTTTCGTCTTGCCCGTGAGCTTGAAGGCGCCCAGGATCGTGCTGTTGTCAGGAAGATCCGCGTGCTCTTCGCTCGCGAGACTGGGCCAGCCATGGGGGCGGCGACCGATGCGGCGCGAGTAGAAGAGGTTGTCGCGCGTGAAGCCGCCGCCGGTGACCGCGGGCGCGATCTGCAGGTCCAGGATGTTGCTGCCCTCGATGAAGAAGGGCCGCCTCTCCTGGAAGAAGGTCTCGAAGGCCGAGAGGTTCACCTCGGAGGGGTCAGCCTC
This sequence comes from uncultured bacterium, assembly GCA_964627205.1. Classification (GTDB taxonomy): domain Bacteria; phylum Krumholzibacteriota; class Krumholzibacteriia; order JACNKJ01; family JACNKJ01; genus CAZVHI01. The sequence goes on along the minus strand of CAZVHI010000029.1, from coordinate 20,139 downwards.
CACCTGGCCGAAGTCGGGATTGACGGTGAAGTCGAGGGTGAGATCGCCGGTGACGCCGATCTTGCCGTCCAGGCCGCCGGAGAGTTTGCCCTCACTGCCGTCGGCGAAGGGGTTGCCCGCCTCCTCCTCGTAGAGCTCGCCGCGAGCAACGCCGTAGGGCAATAGCTCGACCTGGCGCTGTGCCCGGATGCCGCGGATGCCGCGCAGCTCGCCGAAGCGGCTGACCCAGCCCACCTCGTCCTTCGATTTGGGCTGCCAGAGCGAGCGCTCCTCCTCGCGGAACACGCGGCGCTGGACCTGGATGCCCCAGACCTGCTCCTCCTTGTCGCCATAGCGAAGCTGGCTGAGGGGGATTCGCACTTCCGCCGTCCATCCCCGCTCGTCGATGCTCGCCGCCGATTCCCAGATGGGATCCCAGTTCGAGTCCCAGTCGCTGCCGTCGTTGGAGATGAACTCGTCCCCCCGCACGCCGGAGACGCTGGCCGTGAAGGAGAAGGCCGTGCGGTGGTCGAAGTAGCTGTCGATGTTGACCTCCACCCAGTCGCCGGGGAACCAGTCCCGGCGCGCAAGGCGGTTCTCGATCTTCTCGGGCTCGTCGTCGAAGGCGCGGTAGGCCAGGTAGAGGTTGGATTCGTCGTAGAGGACCTTGAAGGCCGTCTGCTGGGAGGGCGGCGCGCCCTCCTTGGGCTCTCACTGCACGAAGTCGCCGGCCCACTCGACCTCGTCCCAGCAGGCGTCGTCGAGGATCCCGTCGAGCAGCGGCGGCGACGGGTTCACGTGCCGCGTTTCGTAGACACGGCGTTCGTAGACACCGTTCTCGCTCGCGCTCAGGAATGTGGGCAGGATGGCAAGGAGGGCGAGGGCGGCCGCCAGCTTTTTCATCCGCTTCCCCTTTCTACAGGTCCTATGACGCGTTTGGGCCGTCGGGGGTTACATCCGAAGGGAAAGAAACTCTCGGATTCTATCAGGGAGCGGGCCGGGAGCCGCGCCGCGCCTCGGCCTCGATGAAGACGCGCTGCACCTGGGGCTGCGCGGCCTTGATCTCCGCGTCCAGGCGGGCAATGACCTCCTCGAGCTCCGCCGCCGGCAGCTCGTCCCGGAAGTCCACGCTGAGGTTCACCAGGATGAACTCCGGTCCCATGTGCAGGGTCAGCGTTTCGTTCACGCGCTCCACCGCCTCGTGCGTGCGGGCGATCTCCCGGATCTCCGCCACCACCGCCGGATCCGCGCTCTCGCCGATGAGCAGGGCCTTCGTCTCCACGGCCAGCCAGATGGCGGTGCCACCGAGGATCAGGCCGATGACGATCGCGGCGATGCCGTCGAAGGCGGGATTGCCGGTGAGCTGGCTCAAGAGGACGCCCGCGAAGGCGACCAGGATGCCGAGCATGGCCGCGGAGTCCTCGAAGAGGACGACGAAGAGCGAGGGATCCTTGCCCCGGCGCACCGCCTCGAAGTAGCCCCATTTCCCTTTCGCGCGCGAGAACTCGCGGAAGGCGAAGAGCCAGGCCACGCCTTCGAAGACCAACGCGAGCGCCAGCACGATGTAGTTGATGGCGGGATTCTCCACCGCGTGCGGGTGGATCAGGTGCTGGACGCCCTCGTAGACCGACACCCCCGCACCGACGGCGAAGATCAGGATCGCCACGACGAAGCTCCAGAAGTAGACCTCCTTGCCATGGCCGAAGGGGAAGCGCTCGTCCGCGGGTCTGGCGGCGCGCTTCAGGCCGAGCAGCAGCAGCACCTGATTGCCCGTGTCCACGAGCGAGTGCACGCCCTCGGACAGCATGGCCGAGCTGCCGGTGACCGCCGCCGCCGCGAACTTCGTCACGGCGATCAGGCTGTTCCCCGCCAGCGCGGCGAGGATGACCTTCTTCGAGGATGACGCCATGTCTCGGCCTACCGCTCCTTCGTCTCGGCGCGATTCGGATCGAGGCCGTCGGCGATGTGTTGCGCTTCCTCCGGCGTGAAGCGCCCCGTGATGATCGCCCGGCCCTGCGTGATCGGCGCCCGCACCGTGGGCGCGGCGACGAGCTCCCCATCCACGAGCATGGCGATGGGCTTGCCGACGCTCTCTTCGGTTACGCGCGCCCACTTCTCGCGGCCGGCCTCGGTGAGCACGACCGACACGGCTGGTTCGCTGTTCTGCGTCACGACCTCCGCCGACGCGATGTCACTCCCGTCGAGCACAACTTCGTCGTGCAGGTAGAAGTCGACGCTTGTGCCCTCGAGAGTCTTCCTCTCGAGACCCGGCAGCGGCACGAACTCCGCGCGCCGGAACTCCAGCTTCACAGCATCGCCGTTCGAAGGGCCCCCGCAACCAGCGACCGCGAGCGCAAGTGCGAGAGCTAGCGTACGGATGCATGATCTCGATTCAGATATCATGAGTCCTGGCTTCATTCCGTCACTCGGAGTGCATTCTCAAGACATTCTGCATTCAGAAGCACGTCCCGCTTGACGTAAACCGGCCCTTGGGGAGAGTTCTTCGACACTTTCAGTGGGACAGCTCGAATCTCTTGCGCAGAACCTTCAAACACGACCAGATACTTCCCCGAATCCTCATAAGGCAGGATCTCCTTGATTTCTGCGATATGCGTGACAGCACTGGTCGGTGCGACGCGATAAGCGGCAATGTACTTGATCCGATCCTTCATGGCTGCGCCGATTTTTATTGCATACCATCGATTTTCACCTAGGAAGGTCTCCTGGAAGCCATCCTCTCGAGCAGGGACTATGATGGTGTCCGATGCTGCTCGCCGTACGCGTCTAGCGGCCCTGCCTTCGCTCGATGGGCTCCTTTTCACCTCATCACCAACGCCGTTGGCATCTTCCTCGTACAGAGTGTCGAAGACATGCAGCTTCTTACCACCATCGGCGATATAAGCGCTCAACTCCAGGACAGATATGTTCGCATTGATCTTCCGAATCACGCGGTGAAGCTCTGATCGGGCTTCGTCGATGATCACCAAACCTTGGAATGGCCGGAATACCGCCTTGTCCAAGTAGCTATCAACGTTTCGATAGTGAGAGCGACTGCAGGCATCCTCGAAACGTCGGCGCTTGACTTCATCCTTTTGGATCTCGGCCATGAGGAAGTTGCGGACTGCCCGCCGCCCCTCGTCGAAGCTGGTAACGAACTTGAGCATTTGAATCCCAATATGGCCGAAGGGATCGTGCCCTACAATTTCGTTCTCAACGACGAAGAGTTTAGGTTCTTCCAGGTCCGTCATGTCGATAACGTATCCGTCGGGAATGGTGACGATCCCACTCCCCGACATTTTCTTCTTCACGTCGATGTAGATGGTAGAGGAGCCGAAGATCTGATCCGCAAGCGAGACAACGTCCGCTTCGAATTCCGCTTCCCTCTCGTAGACGAGACGCTGGTAGAGAATCCCGCTCGCATCCAAGATCAATGGCATAGCTTCCTTCCTAACAACGTGATCCCACCACTCGATGTCTGAGGGCAGGTCACGATTATACCCGGGTACACTCAGGTCGAATGAGAGTCATTGCGCCGCGTTCATTCCACTTCTGCTTCGACCTCGGCCTTGATCTCAGCTTCGTCCTCCGCCTCGGGCATCAGGAACCAGAGCGCCAGGTAGACCAGGATGCCCGGAAAGGCCACGCTGAAGAACGAGACGAGCACGTAGACCAGGCGCGTGCGGTCCGGCGACCAGCCGTACTTCTCCGCCAGGCCGCCGCAGACCCCCGCGATCACCCTGTCCTTCGATCGTCTCAGCTTCCCGTTGTTTGCCGTCATGTCAGACCTCGCAATCGTCGTAGCACTTCCTCGCGCCCCAGTATGGCGGCGATGGCCGGCAGCTCCGGCCCCTGCGTGCGTCCGGTCAACGCGGCTCGCAGGGGCATGAAGAGGGCCTTGCCCCGCAGCCCCAGCGCCTTCCCCGCGGACTTAACTGCCGCCTTGAACTCGTCGGCACTGAGAGCGTCCTCCCCACTACTCTCTCCGACCGCCAAGGATTCGATCAAAGCGGCAAAGAGATCGCGTCGGTCCAGCCAGTCGCGCGCGTCCTCGTCGGGGGCAGGCGGCGGACCGCGCAGCAGCTCGAGCTCGCGCGGCAGGTCGGACGCGCAACGCAGGTGGTCGATCACCGCGCGGATCATCAGCAGGCGCCGCTCGTCGTCCTCGTCGGGGAGGAAGCGGCGGGCGCCTGGGAGCAGCGCATCGGGACCGGCCTGGCGGATCTTGAGCCCCGCGAGCCAGTCCAGCTTCGCGGGATCGAAGACCGACGCGCTCCTGCCCACCCGCGCGAGGTCGAAGGCCGCCGTGATCTCCGCGCGCTCCATCTCCTCACGGCCGTCGCCGGGGCTCCAGCCGAGGAGCGCGAGGTAGTTGACCAGGGCGTCGGGCGGATAGCCCTTGTCGCGGTACTGCTCCACCGACACGGCACCGTGGCGCTTGCTCAGCTTGCTGCGGTCCTCGCCCAGGATCATGGGCAGGTGCGCGAAAGCGGGCGGCGCCTCGCCGAGGGCTTCGTACAGCAGGAGCTGGCGCAGGCTGTTGGGCAGGTGGTCTTCGCCGCGCAGGACGTGGCTGATGCGCATGGCGGCGTCGTCGACCACGCAGGCGAAGTTGTAGACGGGCAGGCCGCCCGCGCGCAGTAGCACGAAGTCCCCCACCGTGTCCGCGGCGAAACGCACCTCGCCGCGGATCAGGTCCTTGACCACGACCTCTCGCTCGGGCACGCGGAAGCGGAGCGTGTGCGCCTCGGTCTCCGCGCGCCGCGCCGCTTCGGCGGGGTCCAGCCCCGCGCAGGCGCCATCGTAGCGGGGCGGCCGGCCCTCCGCCCGGGCATTTTCGCGCGCGGCGGCCAGGCGCTCCTCGCTGCAGAAGCAGGGGTAGGCCTTGCCCGCGGCCCTCAGGCCTTCGGCAGCGGCACGATAATAATGAAGTCGCTCGCTCTGGCGATAGGAGCCGCAGTCGCCCGGCCGGTCCGGCCCCTCGTCCCAGTCCAGGCCGAGCCAGCGGAGGCTTCTCAAGATTGCATCTTCGCTTTCGGCCGACGAGCGCTCGCGGTCGGTGTCCTCGATGCGGAGGACGAAGGTGCCGCCGTGGCGGCGAGCGAAGAGCCAGTTGAAGAGTGCCGTGCGCGCCACGCCCACGTGCAGGCTGCTGGTGGCGCTACCCGTGGGGCTCGGCGCGAAGCGCACCCGCAGCGGGCGTTCGGCGGATGCCGCTTCGTCCGGGGCGCTCGAGGCGCTGCGATCGCCAGCGGTGTCGGCGCTCACGGGCGCCTCTCCGTCAGTGTGGCGACAGCCAGCGCCGCCATCCCCTCGCCTCGACCGATCGCCCCCATGCCTTCATTGCTCGTCGCCTTCACCGACACGCTGCTCGCGGGAAGCCCCAGAGCGGCGGCCAGGCTCGCGCGGATCGCGTCGAAGTGGGGCGCGAGGCGGGGACGCTCGGCGATCAGCGTGGCGTCGACATGGGCGGGCGCAAGGCCGTGCTCCACCAGCAGTGCGAGCACCCGGGCGAGCAGGTCGAGGCTGCGCGCGCCGCGCCAGCGCTCGTCGTCGTCGGGGAAGTGGCGCCCGATGTCCCCCAGCGCGGCCGCGCCGAGCAGGGCGTCCATGATCGCGTGGGTGAGCACGTCGGCGTCGGAGTGGCCGGATAGCCCCGCATCGCTGGGGATCTCGACCCCGCCCAGGATCAGGAGACGTTCCGGCGCGAAGCGGTGGGAGTCGTAGCCGAATCCCGTGCGCGTCGTGGCGCTTGTCGCGCCCTCTTCACCTCGCGCGGCCAGGATCGCCTCGGCGCGGGCGAGGTCGCCCGCGGTCGTGATCTTGAAGTTGCCTGGGTCGCCGGGCACGGTGAGCAGGGTCTCGCCGAGCGCGACCACCAGGCTGCCGTCGTCGCTGGCATCGGTCTCGCCGCGGGCCTGCGCCTCGCGGTGAGCGCGGCGGAGCAGCGGCAGAGCGAAGAGCTGTGGCGTCTGCACGCGCGCCAGGCGGCTGCGGTCGACCAGACCGCTGGCTTCCTCGCCGTCGAGGGTGAGCACGGTGTCCGCCACCGGCAGCACGGGCACCAGCGCCCCGCGTTCGCCCAGGCCTTCGAGGCGCTGCCACCAGCCGGGCAGGAGCGCGCCGTCGAAGAGGGGACGTGCGGCGTCGTGGACGGCCACGAAGCCATGATCATCTGTGATGGCTTGGAGGCCCAGCCACACGGACTCCTGCCGCGTGCGCCCGCCGGATACGATGCGGGGGGGGGTGGGCAGGGCGCTCGTGACGAGCGCGCGCGCCTCGTCCTCGTCGCCGGGGGGGACGACCAGCACGAGGCGGCCGGGGTCGGCCCAGTGCGCGAAGGGCCGGAGCGCGCGTACGAGCAGCGGCTCGCCAGCCAGGGCAAGGTACTGTTTGGGCGTCTCGGCGCCCAGGCGGCGGCCCGCGCCGGCCGCCACGACGATGCTCCACAGAGGCAGGCTCATGCCGCGAATCTAACACAGGAAAAGCGGGGAGTCATCCGTGGAGACCAGGATTACAGCCGGCTGGAAACCACGCTCAGGGAGCGCGCATGACGCAGACGAGGCTGGATCCATCCACATCGTCGAGCCTGCAGGCTGCGGCATTGACGGCCGCGAGCGTGGCGAAGCCGGCGGGCGTAATGGTTTCGACGCGGAAGCCGTCGGTGCAGACGATCACGCCATCGCCCGTGGCCTCCTCGTCGATGGGGCCGAGCAGGCCCTCTGCGGCCTGCAGACGGAACCACTCCAGGCGCGGCTCCCAGAACTCCGCCAGGTAGCTCGAGAAGATCGCATAGCCGCCCGGCCGCGTCACGCGCAACGCCTCGGCGACCAGCGTGCGCGGGTCGACGCCGAAGGCGGCGATGCCGTTCTGGACACAGAAGACCAGGTCGAAAGCCCCATCGCGGAAGCCCAGGCGCACTGCGTCCATGCGCGCGAGGCGGCAAACATGCGCGTCGAGGAGGCTCGACGCGTCGGCGAGACTCGCGGCCGAGGTATCGATGCCGATCAGCTCCACAGGCGCACCAGCCAGCGCGGCGAGCACGCGCCCGTAGCCGCAGCCCAACTCGAGCACCCGCGCGCCCGGCCCGAGCCCGAGCTGTGCGAAGGCGCCCCGCAGGTAGCTGATCTCCGCATCGAGGTAGCGCTGCACGCGCGGCGGCGCGATCTCGTAGCAGCGCCGCAGACGCTCGTCGGACAGCTTCTCGGAGTAGTAGTCGCTCACCCGGGCGCCCCGCCGCCCGTGGCTTTCTGGATGGACAGGTAGTCCGCGAACTGTTCGGCGGGCGGACAGGGATCGCAACCGAGGCAGCCGTGCAGCGTCGCCTCTGGATCCTTCAGGGTGCCGGTCAGGGCGGCTGCGCCCTCGCCCGCATCGATCTCGAGCTGCGTGAGGTAGCCGAGCAGGCATTCGCAGGTGGCGCATTCGGTCAGGGGTAGGGAGCCGCGCAGCGCGGCGAGACGCTCCTTCAGCTCCGCGCGATCGAGCTTGCCGCCAGTCATGGGATCCGCCTTTCGCCGCGGGAGGGGCAGCGCGCCGGACCGTCCCCCTCCTCAGACTCTAGCAGGGTTCTTCCGGCTTGTCTCTCCTGCGGGCGCGATCAGCTATCGCCATGCGGCTCGGCCACGACCACGTAGCGCAGCGGCCCGCCGAGGAACGCGTCGAAGGGATAGCAGGTGATGAGCGTCAGGCGGTCGCCCAGGTCCGGGGCGAGCACCCAGGTCTCCTCGCGCGAGACCACGAAGCACTGGACGACCTCGTAGCGGTACACGCCGCCACGGCTCTCCAGATGAAGAGCATCACCCGGCGCGAGCTCGCGCAGGAAGCGGAAGGCCATGTCGCGATGGCCGGCGAGTACGCAGTGGCCCGCCTCGCCGGGGGCGGCGCTGCCATCGACGTGCCCGACGCCAAAGGCGAGGGTGGCGCCCGTGCCGCCGCGGAGGACGTGGCGGCGCAGCCCCAGCCGCGGCACTGCCAGCAGCGCAACGGGGTGATGGTCGGCCCAGGACCAAGGGGGATGCGGCTCACCGTCGGCGAGGTGGCGCGCGTAGGCACGCGCGATGAGACGGTCCGCGACCAGGGCCTTCCCGGAGAGCCAGGCGCGTTCGCCGAGCAGCGCGAGTGAGGCCGCGAGCAGAACCAGAGCGGCGATACGCAGGCGCCCAAGCGCACGCCACCAAGCCCGCCGCCCCGCATACGGGACGGGACGGCGGGCCGCCTTCCCCCTGCACGGCGGGAAGATCACGAGCGCTCCCAGTGCCGGCCGGCCAGGATGAGCAGGAAGCCGACGGGCAGGAGCAAGAGGCCGACGAGCAGACGCAGCGGCGCGAAGCTCCCCCCGCGCGGCAGCCCGCCGCCGAGGAGTTGCGAGCCGCGGGGCAGGTGATTGGGCACGGGTGCGCTGCGGGGCGGACCCTGCGCGCTCACGTGCCTCTCCACCGCGACCAGGCTCGTGTACTTGGTCACGAGACGGAAGGCGAGCGCGACGTCGATGACCTCGGCGCGGACGGCGACGGGATCCGCGCCCCCGTGCAGGCCGTCCATCAGCGAGCCCACCTTCACCCGCGCCCAGCGCGTGGCCACGCCCGAGCCCCGGACGGCATTGTCTGCGATCTCTAGCGCGGTCTGCACCCGCCCCGCCGGCAGGCGGCCGCTCAGCACGGCCCGGCCACCTTCCGAATCCACAGGAAGCTTCACCGAGACGAGCAGCGCCTCGCCGTCGTGCAGGTCGGGGAGTCGTGCGGGGTAGACCTCCAGAGGCTCCACCCCCTCCCAGCCGAGCCAGAGATCGCCCATGACGGGACGGTCGATGCGCGCGAGGAAGCTCCCGATGCGCTCGCCGATGCCGCTGCCCTGGCTGATGAACTCGCAGGCGCCGCGGCCGAAGCGGGCCATCTTCTTCATCAGGTAGCGATTGGGCGCCGACCCGATGCCGATCGCGTGCAGACGCGCGGGCCCGAGGCCCGACGCGATGGCCGCAAAGACCTGATCCTCGTTGCCGACCGCGCCGTCGGTGAGGAAGACGATCCGGCGCACGCGTTCGGGATCACCGATGCCGACCAGAGCAAGCGCTTCGAGCAGCGCCGAGTAGATCTCCGTGCCGCCATTCGCCGCGAGGGCCGACACCCAGCGCCGAGCGTCCGCCAACGCGCTCTCAGTGGCGGGGACGAAACCCGCGCGGTAACTCCAGCATTGGTTGTTGAACGCGACGAAGTTGAAGCGGTCCCCCGGCCGCAGGCGAGAGAGCGCGGCGAGCAGGGCCTCGCGCGCCTGCTCGATGGAAGGTCCCGCCATGGAGCCGGAGACGTCCACGACGAAGAGGGTCTCGGTGGCAAGGCCGAGAGTGTCGATCGCGGACTCCTCGTGCGGGGGCGGCAGCAGCATGAGTAGGGCGTAGCGCCCGTCTTCGCGGGCCTCGGTGAAGACGACCGCCTGCGGCTCGGTGCCCGCCGCGAGGCGCCACTCGAGCAGGAAGTCGCAGTCGGCGCGGAGGCCCTCGCCGGCGGGCTGGATCGTCCAGCGGCCGCCTTCTTCGTCGACGCGCACGGGATGCGAGGGGGAGACGACCTCCGCCAGCGCCACACCCGGATCCAGCGCCACCCTCATCTCCGCCCTCGGCGGCGGACCCGCATCGGGGGGCAGGAAAGGCGGCGTGATGCGCTCCCCGTCCAGCACGGTCGGCCGCGGTAGCGCAGGCTGCCGCCCGTCGCCGGGCACGGGCAGGACCGGCGTCACGAAACGCGGCGCGCCCGGCCGCTGCGCCGCGTTCGCGATGCTGGGACTGGGCAGGTAGCGCGGCGTGAAGGTGAGGGGGAAGGCCAGGCGGAAGGCGCCGTCCAGATAGTCCAGCTCCTGCAGGTACTCGAGACTTACCTCGACCGTCTCGCCCGGATTGATGTTGGCCACCGAGCTGGTGAAGAGGTTCAGGCGCTCGGACTCGACGAGCGCCGCCTTCCGGCCCGTCCGCTTCGCCTTCTCGTAGGTCTTGCGGGCCTGGCGCCGCTCCTGGATCACCGAGACGATGCGCCGCTCGCCGATGCGCATCTCCATGTGGTCCACCGCGGCGCGCTCGGGCAGTGGGAAAACATAGACCGCCTCGATCACCTCGCTCGTGGGATTTGTGAAGGTCTGGCTGAGCTGGCCGCGGACGATCAAACCCGTGACTTCCAGCTCCACGGCCGTCGCGAGCATGGGCAGGGCGTGGAGTTTGTCGCCGATGCGCAGGAGGCACTCGCCGGCGCCCAGCTGGCCAGGATCGACGGGCGGGCCCGGCTCCCAGCGGGTACCCGCCCGCGCGCTGGACTCGGACTCCGCCGCGCGGACGTCGGGAGCTGTGGCGGGATCGGCCGCCGGCGCGCTTGCGAGCGCGGCCAGCGTGAGCGTCGCGATCAGGATCAGAAACAGGAAGCGGATCGTCGGGCGGGTCATGGCTCCTCCTCTCGCCTTTCACGACGAGGGAAGAGCAGGTGCTGTACCCACAGGCCGGGATTGTGCGGCAAGGACTTGGCGGGGTGTCGCAAGCGGATCGTGTTCGTGTGGACACGGCGCGCGTGTCCGCGCGCCCACGTCAGCTTGTCAGGGTCCGGATGATCTCGAGCAAGCGTGCGTAGTGCGAGCCACGCCAGTAGACGCGGCCACAGCCATCGCAGAGCCAGAACTCGTCGTAGTGCTCCCGTGTCTTCGGCGGGAGGCGCTCCGCGATCGCCTCCTTGGCCACGGCGTGGACCTCCGTGTTGCAGGCTACGCAGCGGCGGAGGGCTTGCACGCGGCCGCGCAGGTCGAAGCGCTCGAGCAGCTCGCGCGCCTGCTCGCGCGGCGCGGTGGAGCGTAGCCAGTAGCCGTGGGTGACGTCCCCCCGCTTCAGGAGGCCGCGGTCCCGGGTGAGGATGATACGCCGCTCGGCGAGCGCGACGCGCACGATCTCCGCGTCCTCGTAGTCGTTGCGGTAGAGGGAGTCGAAGCCAAGCAGGCGCAACAGGCGCGCCAGCTTGCCGAGGTGCTGGTCGAGGACGAAGCGCGGTTCGCGCAGGGGCTCGGGCCGCAGGCGGAGGACGGGCGAGACGTCGAGGCTCTCGAAGACAGGGTAGACGGACACGCGCTCGCCGCCGGTCAGGCGCTCATCGAAACCCACGGAGTGGCCACCGATCAGGATGACCTCCACCTCCGTGTGGGGGACGCCCAGCGCCTCGATGGCGTCCTTCACGGCGGGGCGACCGAGGAAGCGGTGGACCTGTTCACGCCCGCGTTGCTCGGAGGGGAGGAAGTCGTTCAGCTCCGCATAGAAGCGGAAGCTCGCCTGCCTGCGCGCCTCCGCCCCGCGGCTCATGACGATCCGCTCGCGCCCCCCGCTCCTTCCGCGCGCACGGCCCTGCCCGCTTCACGCGCACCCTCCTCGCCGGCGAGGGCGAGGAGCTGGGCAACCGTCTCGATCTCGCGGACCAGACCGGCGGGCAGGCCGGGGAGGCTCGCGGCGGGCGCGGGCGCCACGACACGCGTGAAGCCCAGGCGCGCGGCCTCGAGGCAGCGCTCCTCGAGGTGGGAGCCGGGGCGCAGGTTGCCGCGCAGACCGACCTCGCCGAGGAATAGGGTGCCGTCGGGCAGGGGCCGGCCCGTGTGGGCGCTGGCCAGCGCGGCGAGCAGGGCGGCGTCGGTGGCGGGGTCGTCGAGGCGCAGGCCGCCGGCGACGGACACGAAGAGGTCGCCGCCGCCGATCGCCAGCCCCGCGAGCTTCTCCAGCACCGCGACGAGCAGGGAGACGCGCCGGGGGTCGACGCCCTGCACGACGCGCGCGGGCGTGCCGTAGCGGGGCGCGCTGAGTAGGGTCTGCAGCTCGACGGCCAGCGGGCGCGAGCCCGTGTACGTGATCGTTACCGCGGAGCCCAGCTCGCCCTTCAGGTGGCGCCCGCCGAGGAAGCCGGCGGGGTCCGTGATCGGCAACAGGCCCTGGCCCGTCATCTCGAAGAGGGCGACCTCGTGGGTGGGACCGAAGCGGTTCTTGACCGAGCGCAGGATGCGGCCCACGCCGGCCTCCTCGCCCTCGAAGTAGAAGACTGCGTCCACCATGTGCTCGAGCAGGCGCGGGCCGGCGATCTGGCCCTCCTTGGTGACGTGGCCGATGAGCACGAGCGGGAAGCCGCGCAGCTTGGCCGCGCGCGTGAGCTGCTGGGTGACGTGACGCACCTGGGCGACCGAGCCCATGGCGGCCTCGAGATCGGGGCCGCCGACCGTCTGCACCGAATCGAGGATAACGAGGCCGGGGTCGAGCTTCTCGATGGCGCGGAGCACGGCGTCCAGGTCGGTGGCGGCGAGGAAGTAGAGGTTCGGCGCGAGGGCGCCGAGGCGCTCGGCGCGGAGCCTCACCTGGCCGGCGCTCTCCTCGCCGGAAACGTAGAGGACGCTCTCGCCCCTGCCCTCGGCAACGGCGTGGGCGGCCTGGAGCAGCAGCGTGGACTTGCCGATGCCGGGGTCGCCGCCCACGAGCAGCACCGAGCCGGGCACGAAGCCGCCGCCGAGGACGCGGTCCAGCTCCTCGAGGCCGCTGGGGCGGCGCTCGGCGGCGTCCATGGGGACCTCGGCCAAGGGCGTCGGTTCTACGCTCAGCGCGTCCAGGCCGGCAGCAAAACCTCGCCCGGCCCCGCCCGACTCCGCGGCGGCCTTTCTGCCGACGACACGACTCAATTCGGTCAGCGAGTCCCAGGCGCCGCAGTGGGGGCAGCGCCCCATCCAGCTCCCGGTCTCCTCGCCGCATTCCTTGCAGAGATAGCGTGTGCTCTTCTTCGCCATGACGACCCCAATCTAGCACAGCCCGAGGGAGGAGTCACTGGCCGCGCTGCAAGGTAAGTGCCGGAGCCGCGGCCAGGCGGGAGACCCGCGTTGCCAATGGCAAAAGCCTCGCGCCGCCTTGCCGGACTGGTAAGACCCCTGCTAGACTTCCGGGCAGACGCCCGGGGAGCCCGCACTCTCCCGGGGCCGGACCCGCGACGGACCCGAGAGGCCCATGACCCTCGCCCGCCGAACGCGCCGCCGCACGGTCGTTCGCAGGATTCTTCTCGTCATTCTGCTCACAGTGTTGCTACGCCCGGCGCCCGCCGCGGCCGAGCTTCCCCCCCACGCGCAGAACCATCCCCGCCTGCTCTTCGGGGCAAACGGCGGCGACTCGCTCTACGCGGTGATCCAGACCCAGCCGCGGCGCTGGGAGGTCTGGCTCGAGCTGCAAGATCTCGCGGTCATCCTGCTCGAGAGGGATCCGGAGGTCTTCTTCATGGACAGCTTTGCCTACGAGGAGATCGAGCAGTTCTGCCTGATCGCCCAGTGCGAGCCGGGCCCCCTCTCAGGCGAGTCGCGGGAGCTCCTCGAGACGCTCATCCTCTACCAGATCGAGACCTATGACGCCGAGACCGACGACTTCCTCGCCATCCTCGGCCCCATCCTGCGCCTGCACAACCTCTGCTGGGCCTACGACAACGCCTTCGCCCAGGCGCCCGAGGCGACGCGCCAGCTCGTCGTCGACGAGATCCTGCTCTACCTCGAAACCATGCTCGTGGTCGACGCCTTCACCAACTACCTCCACAACCCCTACATCAGCAACAAGGGCATCAGCCTGGGCGCAAACCTGATCCTGGCCCAGCTCACGCTCGCGCCAGACCTGCCCGGCGAGCCCCTCCTCAGCGACGCCCGGGCCTTCGGCGAGGCCCTGCTCGCCAAGTGCCTCGGCGAGCTGCTCTGCGAGGACGGCTCCTACCACGAGGGCTCGGGCTACATGTCCTGGGCGTTGCGAACGCTGCTGCCCGCCGCGCACGCCGCGGCGCGCCTCGAGGGCCTGAAGCTCATCGACGACGATCGCTTCGCCCGCGCGCTGGAGTGGACGGCCTGGCAGAGCTTCCCCTCGGGGCAGGGTTACTTCCTCAACCGCAACGACCACAACACCCGCGACTGCATGATCTCCCGCCACCACAGCTTCCTCGAGTGGGGCACGAGCCGTGGCCCCGATCCAGGCCTCGCGCGCTGGCTCCTGCGCCGCGTCTCCGGCGACCTGGGCCACTCCTGGGGAACGCAGAGCGACGTGCCCGCCACCCTGCTCTGGCACGAGGACGGCCCCGAGATCGGGCCGGCAGATGTCGAGGGTACGCGCTTCTGGCCGGGAGAGGGCTTCTGGGTCCGCCGCCGAGGCTGGCCCGGCGTACCCGTCGCGGGCAGCTACTTGCTTACAATGGAGGGCGGGCAGTTCGTGGGCGGACACGCGCAGGAGGACATCGGGCAGCTGATCCTCCGCGCCCACGGCTACGGTTTCGCGCTGGACAACGGCTGGGGACCCAACTCCAAGCAGACCGAGGGCCACAACCTGCCGCTCGTCGGCGGCCTCGGGCAGCACAACGCCGGCAACGCCATCGGCACCGACGGCGAGCTGCATCTCGAACTGGACGGCTCCTTCTTCGACTTCGTCCGCGTCGACATGACCGCCGCCTACACGACCCACTCCCCCTTCAACGACCCTGGCTACCCCTTCCCCGACAGCGACTGGTCCTGGGGCTACGATGGCGGCAACCCCATGACCGACGCCTGGCGCGAGCTCCTGGTGCTCACCGGCGGCCCGGGCGAGATGCCGGAGATCTACCTGCGCGACCTGCTCTACCCGCACAAGTCCTACGAGCCCCTGCCCATCGAATGGCGGCAGCACATGACTCGCTTCCTCGACTTCCAGGACGGGGGCGAAGGCCTCTGGCGGGCGTCCTACACGGAAGGCTCCCTGCGCATCTTCCTGCACCAGCCACCGTCCGGCGAGGTCTCCTACGAGCTCACGAACTTCACGAACGACAGCGTGGACCGCGACACGAAGGTCTTCCGAGTCACGCACGAGAGCGAGCACGCGGAATTCGTCTGGCAGTGGAACCCGCTCTCCCCCGGCGAGGAGGAGCCCGCGACATCGACGGAGCGCTTCGAGAACGGGCTGCGCCTGCACTCGCGCCGGGGCGGACGGGAACGCAAGCTGCTCCTGACCGCCGGTCTCGGCGAGGCGCCGCTGGTGATCGGCCCCGATCGGCTCGACGGCGCCTGGGCCCTGGTCGAACGCGAGGGCGCGGCGACCCGCACCCTGCTGCTGCGGGGCACGCTGCTCCGCGAGGACGGCAGGCTGCTCGCCGAGCTGGACGAGCGGGGCTCGGCCGCCTACGACGGCGATTCGGTCTTCCTCTCCGACCCGACCCTCGGCTTCCGCGTCTGGGCGCCGGGGGCGTCCGCGGTGAGCGCCTGGGGTGAGCCCGTGCCTTTCGAGCGGGAGGGAAACTATGTCGTCGGCCCGCCCGGCGGCGCACCTCCCGCCGACGACTTCGTCCTCTCTCAGGCCTGGCCCAATCCGGGCCCCGCGCCGCTGCGCTTCCGGGTGGAACTGGGGAGCCCCGTCAAGGAGCTCTACCTGGAGATCTTCGACCCAAGCGGGCGCCGTGTCCGCCGCCTCGGACCGGACACGGCGGGCCTGGACTCGATCTTTGTCTGGGACGGTTGCGACGCTACCGGGCGGGAGCTGCCCAGCGGCCTCTACCTCGCCCGCTGCCGCGCCGATGACCGCACGCGCAGCCGCAAGGCGCTGCTGCTCCGGCCTTGAATAACGGAATGATCAATCGCTGTGGCCTCGGTCGGCGAAGTGGGCGCCGCTGCCCCGGCGGGCGGCATGGGCGTGGGCTTCGATTGCCTTCCCCTGCCGGCGTACCTGCCGCTGGGCGAGGAGATCGTCGAGCCAGAGGGCGGTGTCGTCCCGATTGAAGATCAGCACGCGGCCCTCGTCCTCGGGGGCCCGCGCGCGGTGGATGCGGCAGATGATCCGGTCGTCGGTCACCGCCTGCACCTCCACCTTGCCGAGATCGTGGGACATGGACAGACGGGCGCGGCGAGCGAGGCCGGACACCTGGCTCATGGCCTGGCGCAGAACCTGGTAGCTCTGCACGAGGGGGATCGCGAAGGGCCGGTTGCCCTCGGTGGGGCGGCACTGGAAGAAGTAGTAGGGCGGCACGCCCGCGAAGCTGAGCTTCCGCAGCAGCTCGGCGAGCACGTCCGCATCGGCGTTGATGCCGCCCAGGATCGGCGTCTGGTTGGCCAGGACCACGCCCGCGCGGTGCAGGGCGTCCAGGGCCGCGTAAGCCTCGTCCGTCAACTCCCGGGGATGGTTGAAGTGGGTCATCACGTAGATCCGTTTCCGGGGCTTGCTGTGGCTGGCAAGGACCGCCAGCAGCTCGGAGTCCTCGCTGATGCGCGTGGGATTGAAGGCCGGCATCTTCGAGCCGATGCGGATGATGCCTACGTGATCGATGCCCCGCAGTTCGGACAGGATGCGATCCATACGCCGAGAAGATAGGAGCAGTGGGTCGCCGCCGCTGAGCAGGACGTTCGTGATCTCCGGATGAGCGCGGATGTACTCGATGCCCGGGCTCGGGTCGTACTCCACCTCGTCGTTGCCGCGCATGAAGAGCCGCTTGCGGAAGCAGAAGCGGCAGAAGGCGCCGCAGACCTCGTTGACCAGGAGTAGGGCGGTATCCCGGTACTTGTGCTGGCAGCCCGGTGCGGCGTAGTTCCTCGCCTCGCTGCTGGCGTCCAGGCGGCCGAAGGGCGCGAGCTCGCCGAGCTGGGGGATCACGATGCGGCGGATCGGATCGGCGGGGTCGGTCCAGTCGATCAGGGAGAGGTAGTAGTCGTTG
The DNA here is from genome assembly GCA_964627205.1 of uncultured bacterium. Taxonomy (GTDB): domain Bacteria; phylum Krumholzibacteriota; class Krumholzibacteriia; order JACNKJ01; family JACNKJ01; genus CAZVHI01. The sequence continues at coordinate 3,475 of CAZVHI010000029.1, read as the reverse complement.
GCCCGGAAGGCATAGCGCGCCACGACACCCACGAGGGCGGCCTGCTCGCCCTCTGGTATCGCCGCGATACTCGCGAGATTTCTGACGTACCTCACCGCCGTCATGATGAACCTGCTAAGATTTCAAGGTTAGGAAACAAATGCCTGTATCTCTACTCTAGGGGTAGAGTGGGTGCTCATCAAGGCGGCGACGGCATTTTCCCCCTCGCACCCAATGTCAATCTGTCATGGCAGGAAAGGCTCAGCTTCGGGCAATCCAGGATGGGGAGAGGCCCAAGGCCAGGCAGCCACGCAAGATAGGCGCCTGTCAGGCGGGAGGCGCTGCTGGGATGCGGGCCAGGGTGATCAGAAGATGGAAAAGCTGAAGTACTTCTTCGGGTTCGACCGGATCTCCTCGACGAGGCTGTCCACACGGGCGATGCTGCGGGTCAGGTTCTCGTAGAGCTCCTCGTCGGCGATGGCTCGGCCGAGGCTGCCCTCGCCGGCCTCCAGGCGCGCGCTGCTCACCCGCAGGCTTCCAGCCAGGAGCTGTAGCTCGCCCGCCAGGCTGTCAGCCCGTACGGAGAAACGGCCCACTCCTTCGATGGCTTCGCCCAGGGGTGCGCGGTTCTCGGCGACCGTCTCCTCGAGGGTGGAGGCCAGAGAGTCGATGCGCTTCAGCACCCGCTTTGTCTCGCCCCGCCCCTCGTCGGTCCACTTGCGCAGACCCCGCGCCCCGGACTCGAACTCCTCGACCAGGCGATCGAGGCGGCCGCTGGCCGTGAGCGAATCCACCCGCGCCGCGAGCAAGTGCAGGGCCCCGAGCAGGCTCGTGCTACCCTCCAGCACGGCGCCCAGGCCGACCATCTGCCGCCCCTCGATCTCGGCCTCGGCTGCGATGGCCTCGGGGGACGTCCCCTGCTCCACCCGGATCGAGGCCGGGTTGATCATGTCGAACTGCAGGATGAAGCGGGCGTCGCGGGAGATGAAGGTGCCCTCCTCGATTTCGAGGGTCAGCCGAACGCGGTCGCGCTGCAGCTCCACTTCGCCGACCTTGCCCTTGTTCACGCCGTGGATGCTCACCCCGGCACCGGCCTTGATGCCGGCGACCTCGTGGAAGCTCACGTGCACGGGGTAGGTGGCCGTCTTGAACTTGAACTCCTTGAGTACGAGCAGCCAGGTCGCCGTGGTCACGATCGCCACGAGGACGAGGATCCCCACCTGCAGTTCCGTGTTTCGATTCAAGACAGCCCCCTTGGCCAAACGTAACGCTCCCTCAGTGGAGTTGGATGGGCCCCTGGCTGCGGCCCTCGATGAACTGCCTCAGCACGGGATCCTCCGTGCCGCGCACCTCGTCGGGCGTGCCCGCGCTGATGATCCGCCCCTCGAAGAGCATGGCGATGCGGTCCGCGATCTTGTAGGCGCTCACCATGTCGTGCGTGACCACGACCGAGGTGATCTCGAGGCGCTTCTGCAGGTCCAGGATCAGGTCGTTGATGACGTCGGCCATGATGGGATCGAGACCCGTGGTGGGCTCGTCGTAGATGACCACGTCCGGATCCATGGCGATGGCGCGGGCCAGACCCACGCGCTTTTTCATTCCGCCCGAGAGATCGGACGGTTTCTTGTCCTCCACGCCCTCCAGCCCGACCAGTGAGAGCTTCTCGCTCACAATCGCTGCGATTTCGCTCTCGCGCAGCTTCGTGTTCTCGCGCAGGCCCAGGCCGACGTTCTCCCCCACGGTCAGCGAGTCGAAGAGCGCCGCCCCCTGGAAGAGATAGCCGAAGCGGCGTCGCAGGGCGTAGAGCTTCCGGCCGGAGAGGGCGGTCACCTCCTGGCCGTCCATGTCGATGCTGCCCTCGTCCGGCTTGATCAGCCCCAGCAAGTGCTTTACCAGCACGCTCTTGCCGCTGCCGCTGCGCCCGATGATCACCAGCGTCTCGCCCTCGCGGATGTCCAGGTCGACGCCCCGCAGCACGGACAGCTCGCCGAAGGTCTTGTGCAGCTCGCGCACGCGGATCACGTCAGCTCCCTCCCAGTAGGATCTGGAAGATCACGGTCGCCAGGAAGTAGTCGAGGATCAGGATCATCAGGCAGTTGCCGACCACGGCCTTCATCGTCGCCCGGCCCACGCCCTCCGCGCCCCCCCGCGCGCGCAGGCCGTAGAAGCTGCCGGACGAGGCGATGATCATTCCGAAGACGAGCGCCTTGGACAGGCCCGCCCAGAGGTCGTGCATGTAGAAGTTGAGTTTGACCCCTTCCATGAACATGTGGTGGGACATGCCTTCCACCGAGAGCATGGCCACCACGTAGGCGCCGCCCATGGCGAGTACGTTGGCCAGCGCGGTGATCACCGGCAGCATGATCGTCGCCGCCCAGAAGCGGGGCAGGACCAGGTAGCGCACCGGATCGATGGCCATGGCCTCCAGCGCATCCACCTGCTCGGTCACCTTCATGCTGCCCAGCTCGGCGGCGATGGAGGCCGAGACCCGCCCCCCCACCACGAGCGCTGTCAGCACGGGTCCCAGCTCGATGATCACCGAGCGGTGTACGGTGCTGCTAAGGTAGAGCAGCGGAACCCAGGCCTCGAACTGATAGCTGGCCTGGACCGTCGCCACCGCGCCCGTGAACACGGAGACCACGATGACCAGCGGCAGGGAGCGGTTGCCGATCTCGAGCATCTGGGCGGCGAGCAGGCGGCCCGCCTGGAAGACGCGTGGCGTGAGCTTGACGACCTGCCAGGACAGCATCGCCCCGCCGCCGATCTCTTCGAGGAGACCGATGAGCCGTTGGCCCAGAAAGAGGCTCGTGTCGCGCAGGCCCGCCATGGCAAGGTTCTACCGCGCCTCGCGCGGGCGGTCAATGGATGGATGGGGCCGCGGTCCCGGTGCGGTCCTACTGGCTCTCGCTGCTCCCCGCCAACTCGAAGACCCACATGCCGAGGCCGGGGCTCGGGCCCTCCTCGCCCACGGTGACATAGGCACGCTGCTCGCTGAAGACGGGCCCCACCCCGGGCGCGTAGACGACGCGGCCGTAGTCGATCATACGGACGTATAAGGAATTGGGTGGGTTGCCCTCAGAGACCTCGAAGAGGCCCATGTCATGGAGATAGACGCAGTCGAGCGCCTTCTCGAAACGGCCGCTCAGGATCTCGAAAGCGCCGCGGGAGAGGATCCGGCAGTGGAGCACGCCCCGGTCGGAGGCCATGGTGCGAACCGGCTGGCTGAACTCGTGGCCCACGGAGAGGTCCGACTCCAGATACTTCCAGGCCATCGCCTCGGTGAGGTCGTTGTAATAGCCGATTGCGACCTCCGTGGCCACCCAGGCTTCGGCGCTGAGGTATAAGGGGTAACCGAGATCGGAGGAGCGGGGTGCGAGCGACGGGAGCCCGGGTGGCGGGCGAAGGAAATCCCTATCGCCGTCTTCCGTGTAGACGGTCTCGACTAGCCCCAATTCGTCAGAACAAGAACGGAAAAAGGCGGCCCGCCCGAAAGCAG